>NZ_CP072113.1:1901641-2535522 GCF_017654605.1 Yimella sp. cx-51 | reverse complement strand
TGCATGACGTCTACGTCATCGGCGGCAACCGAATTCCGTTCGCCCGCTCGGGCGGCAAGTACCTCAAGGCGTCCAACCAGGACATGCTCACCGCAGTGCTCGACGGACTGGTCGCGCGTTTCGGCCTGGGTGGCGAGCGCCTGGGTGAAGTGGCGGCCGGCGCCGTCATCAAGCACTCGCGCGACTTCAACCTCGCCCGTGAGAGCGTGCTCGGCTCACACCTCGACCCGACCACCCCGGCCTACGACGTCCAACAGGCGTGCGGCACCGGGCTCCAGGCGGTCATCCAGGTGGCCAACAAGATCTCGCTCGGTCAGATCGATTCCGGCATCGCCGGCGGCACCGACACCACGTCCGACGCCCCGCTGGCGGTCAACGACGATCTGCGCAAGACGCTCATGAAGGCCAACTACGCCAAGACGCCCCAGCAGCGCATCCAGGCGCTGTTGAAGATCCGCCCCAACCAGTTGACGCCTGAGCAGCCCAAGAACGGCGAGCCGCGCACCGGCCTGTCGATGGGCGACCACATGGCCATCACCGCCAAGGAGTGGGGCATCACTCGTGAGGCGCAGGACGAGCTCACCGTCAAGAGCCACCAGAACCTCGCCGCTGCGTACGACCGCGGCTTCTTCGACGACCTGGTGACCCCGTATCTCGGTCTCACCCGCGACCAGAACCTGCGTCCGGATTCCTCCATCGAGAAGCTGTCGACCCTCAAGCCGGTCTTCGGCAAGGGCGAGGGCGCGACGATGACCGCTGGCAACTCCACCCCGCTCAGTGACGGCGCCTCGGCCGTGTTGCTCAGTTCCAAGGAGTGGGCGGACGAGCACAAGCTCACCCCGTTGGCCCGTTTCGTCGACGGTGAGACCGCAGCCGTCGACTACGTGCACGGTGCCGAAGGCCTGCTGATGGCCCCGCCGTACGCGATCGCGCGCCTGCTGAAGCGCAACAACCTCACGCTGCAGGATTTCGACTTCTACGAGATCCATGAGGCCTTCGCCTCCACCGTGCTGGCTCACCTTGCAGCGATGGAGGACGAGGAGTTCTGCAAGAACAAACTCGGCCTCGACGCCCCGCTCGGCACCATCGACCGCAGCAAGCTCAACGTCAACGGCTCCTCCTTGGCAGCCGGTCACCCCTTCGCCGCGACCGGTGCCCGCATCGTCGCCTCGCTGGCGAAGATGCTCCACGAGAAGGGCCCGGGCAGCCGCGGTCTCATCTCGATCTGTGCAGCCGGCGGCCAGGGCGTCGTCGCGATCCTGGAAGGTGCCTGATGACTGACGGTTTCACCAAGTTCGTCAACGGCGGGTTCGGCAAGAAGGTCGCCGGCACCGTCGGGCTGCCCCAGCCGACCATTCTGCGTCGCTACGAGAAGGGGCAGGAGTTGCTCACCGGGGCTGCTGCGATCGCCGGCGTCGGCGACGCTCCGGCGCTCGATGCCGTACGCGCCGTCCTTGCCGCAGAAGGCGCCAAGATCGTTGACGCGCAAGCTGATTCGACGTACGACGAGAAGCTCGCCGCAATCGTGTTCGACGCCACCGCCGCCCGCGTGCTCGACGACCTGCAGCAGTTGCGCGCGGTGGTCGGCCCAGCGATGAAGTCGCTCGGGAAGAACGGTCGCATCGTCGTGCTCGGTGCGGTGCCGTCGGAGGAGAGCGATGTCGAAGCGGCTGCCACCCAGCAGGCGCTGGAAGGCATCACCCGGAGCCTCGGTAAGGAGATGCGGGCGGGTGGCACCGCCAACCTGTTGCGGATCTCCGACCAGGCATCCGATGAGGCTCTTGCCGGCCCGCTGCGGTTCTTCCTGTCGAGCCGTTCGGCATACGTCTCGGGTCAGCCGCTCACGATCGGTGCTGGCCAGATGTCGGCTGTGGCCGACGTCCACGTGCCGATGCAGGGTGAGGTGGCTGTCATCACCGGCGCAGCTCGCGGTATCGGCGCCGAAATCGCCAAGGTCTTTGCCCGCGCGGGTGCCAAGGTGATCGCCGTCGACATCCCGGCAGCGGGTGACGCCCTCGCCAAGGTGGCCAACTCGATCAATGCCGTGGCACTGCAACTCGACATCACCGCGCCCGACGCCGGTGAGCGCATCGCCAAGGCCGTCGCGCAGCAGGGTGACAAGCTCGACATCATCGTGCACAACGCCGGCATCACCCGCGACAAACTGTTCGTCAACACCGACGAATCCCGTTGGGGCAGTGTGCTCGACGTCAACCTGCAGTCGCAGTTCCGCATCAACAAGGTGCTGCTCGACTCCTCCACGAAGGGCGGGCTGAAGGACGGCGGACGCATCGTGTCGGTGGCCTCCATCAGCGGCATCGGCGGCAACCGCGGGCAGTCGAACTACGCCGCGTCCAAGGCTGGTGTGATCGGCATGGTGCGCGCGTTGTCGCAGGAACTGGCCGACCGCAACATCACCGTCAACGCGGTGGCGCCGGGGTTCATCGAGACCGAGATGACCGCCAAGATCCCGATGGGCACCCGCGAGGTCGGACGCCGGCTCAACTCGCTGCTTCAGGGCGGACAGCCGGTCGACGTGGGCGAAGCCATCGCCTTCTTCGCCGAGCCTGCGTCGGCCGGGGTCACCGGCCAGGTGCTGCGCGTCTGCGGACAGTCGCAACTGGGAGCATGATCATCAGCACAACGAGTCGTTCCTACCGGGGTCGTCGCGCAACGCCGCGCCGGCCCCGGGCGGGGCGCTCGCACGTCGAAGGGAAAGTGCGTCAATGACCCGCACGATCGAACTGTCCACCACACCGACCCTCGGGCCGATGCTGGCCAAGGCGGCGGCGACGGGCTTCGTCCGCAAGGGACGCGCCCTTCCGGATCTGCGCGTCGTGCAGCGCGGCGTCCGCATCGACCAAGGCGCGCTCGCGGCCTACGACCAGGTGTGTGGCTTCCCGGTCACCCACCTCGTGCCGTCGACCTACCTGCACGTCCTGGTGTTCCCGTTGCAGGTCACGCTCATGGCCGACAAGGAGTTCCCGTTCCCGCTGATGGGCAGCGTGCACCTCACGAACACCATCACCCAGCACCGCCCGGTCGGTGCCCTGGAGGTGCTCGACATCGAGGTGGGTGTGCGCAACCTGCGTCCGCACTTCCGGGGTGCGCAAGCAGATTTCGTTGCCACCATCCGGGTGGGCGAGGAGGTCGTGTTCGAAGAGACGTCGACCTATCTCTTCCGTGGCCAGCAGGTGCCGGGTGAGGTGCCGGCGAAGGTGGCAGAGGTCGAGCCTGCCGACGGAGCGGGTGTCACCTGGGCGCTCACCGCAGACCTCGGGCGCCGGTACGCGGCCGTCTCCGGTGACGTGAACCCCATCCACATGCATCCGCTCGCGGCCAAGGCGTTGGGCTTCCCGACGACGATCGTGCACGGCATGTGGAGCAAGGCGCGCATGCTCGCAGCGGTCGAGAACCGCCTGCCCGAGGCGTACACGATCGAGGTCGAATTCAAGAAGCCGGTGCTCATCCCGGGGCGTGTTCGGTTCATCGCCAACGACGACGACGGCGGCTGGAATCTCGTGCTGCGCGATGACCGCAAGGGCGCCGTGCACGCCGTCGGAACGGTGCTCGCGGGTCCGATTTCATGATTTGCGCAGGTCTCCGGTAGCCTCTTCGCTGCGCTACCGAGCGGTTTGAAACCGCCGGTGGAGGCAGGCCCCTATAGCTCAGTCGGCAGAGCGTCTCCATGGTAAGGAGAAGGTCAACGGTTCGATTCCGTTTGGGGGCTCTGGTGCACGTTTGCGGCTGGAATGAATGTTCGGCCCGGTGTGTTCCTCAAGGCGGGGTAGCTCAGCTGGTTAGAGCGCACGACTCATAATCGTGAGGTCGCGGGATCGAGCCCCGCTCCCGCTACCAAAATCCCACAGCAGTACGAACATTCATCTTTCGAGAGCAGGTTGCCCCGTGGCTAGCAAGAGCGCAGACGTCCGTCCCAAGATCACCTTGGCATGCGTGGAATGCAAGGAGCGCAACTACATCACCAAGAAGAACCGCCGCAACAACCCCGACCGGGTCGAGCTGGCGAAGTTCTGCTCGCGCTGCGGCAAGCACACCGCACACCGCGAGACCCGCTGAATCTCTCTGCGGCTCCTACGCAGCACAAGCCCCGTGGCAGGTAATTCCTGCCGCGGGGCTTTGTCGTTCGCGGACGGCACGTGCGTGTGGCCCCCCCCTGTCTGCACGTGATGGACGCCGACTCCGGAAGGGCGTCGTGAATACCGTCCGGCGCTCTTGGCCGCGGTTGCTGTTGTGGCTGCCTGCCCTGGTCATGGTGGGGCTGGCCGAGCGCGCCAACCGCTGGATGCCGCACGACACGATCTTCGGCCGAGCCGTCGAATGCGCGATCGACGGTGAGTGCTTCACACCTGCCACCGCGGCGCACGTCGACGCGATGGCGTGGCAGTTCGCCCTCTGTGCCCTGCTGGTCTGCGTCGGTGCAGTGCTGAGCGGTCGCACCCTGGACGACGACCGGCGTGGGACCGGCAGGCTCTCCGGCCACCTGTCTGCTGGCAGCGGTGTGCTGGCCGGGCTCCTGGGGTTCGTGACCGGCGATGGCGGCCGAGTCCGACCGGTCGATGTGGCCCTACGCGATGGGCGCGTGGGTGCTACCGGCTCGGCACGTTCGTCCTGATCAACACCTGGGCCGAGGCGACGCAGGTCACCGCCGGTGGTGCGGCCGCTCCGGGCGGCGGCGAAGTGACAACGGCGGCGTCGGCGGCGGCTGTCGGCCGCGGCGGATAGGGTCGTCCCCATGGCGGTCAACCCCGAAGTCGAAGGCCGGACGTACCCGGCGATCCCGACCTATGTCGTCTCCCGTGTGAAGGTTGCCGAGTTCGCGAAAGCCGTGGGCGCCACTGACCCGGTGCACAGCGATGTCGAGCACGCCCGGTCGCTCGGCTACGCCGATGTCGTTGCGCCACCGACCTTCGCGGTCATCCCGGCGCAGCAGGCCGAGGCTGCCGCGATCGTCGACCCCGAAGCAGGCATCGACTTCAGCCGGCTGGTGCACGGCGAGGAGAGCTTCACCCATCACCGCCCGCTGGTCGCCGGCGACGAGATCACCGCGGCGACGACGATCGATCGAGTGCGTGCGGCCGGGGGCCACTCGATGGTCACGATGAAGACGGCCATCACCACCGTCGCGGGTGAACCGGTGTGCGATGTCAACTGTGTCGTGGTGATTCGGGGTGAGCAGTGATGACTGTGAAGGCCAGTGAGCTGAACGTCGGCGATTCGATCGGCAGCCGCGAGATCCCGGTCGATCGCGCCACCTTCGTCCGTTACGCGGGCGCCTCGGGCGATTTCAACCCCATTCACTGGGACGAGAAGTTCGCCATGTCCGTCGGTCTGCCCAGCGTGATCGGCCACGGCATGTGGACGATGGGCGCCGCCTCGTCGCTTGTCTCCGAGTGGGTGGGCGATGCCGGCCGCGTTGTCGAGTACGGCGTTCGCTTCAGCGCTCCCGTGGTGGTCGAGTACGACGGCGCTACGCCGCTGTCGGTCAGTGGTGTGATCAAGAAGATCGAGGGCGATCGCGTCGCGGTCGAGCTCACCGCCACCCAGGGCGAGACGAAGGTGCTCAGCCGCGCGCTGGCCACCGTCGACATCAGCGAACGCTGATGCGCGAAGAGCACGACGTCCCGCTCGCGGGACTCACCACCATGCGCGTCGGCGGTCCGGCGCGCCGCCTGGTCACCGCGGAGTCGATCGACGACATCGTCGATGCCGTGCGCGAGGTGGACGACGCCGACGAGCCGCTACTGGTTGTCTCCGGCGGCTCCAACCTGGTGATCAGTGACGACGGTTTCGCCGGCACGGTGCTGCACATCGCCAACGAAGGCATCACCGTTGAGAGCGGGGACGCCTGCGGCGGGGTGATGGTGCGCGTTGCGGCGGGGGAGAACTGGGACGACTTCGTCGCGCGCGCCTGCGCCGAGGGCTGGTCGGGCATCGAAGCCCTTTCCGGCATCCCGGGGCTCTCGGGTGCAACACCGGTGCAGAACGTCGGCGCCTACGGCCAGGAGGTGGCACAGACCATCGCGCAGGTGCGCACCTACGACCGGCACCGCCAGGAAGTACGCACCTTCGCCTCGGCCGACTGCGCGTTCACCTACCGCCACTCGATCTTCAAACCGACCGATCGGTTCGTCGTGCTCGACGTGCTCTTCCAGCTCCGGCTGGCCGACCTTTCGCAACCGGTGGCGTACGCCGATCTCGCTACGCAGCTCGGTGTCGAGCAGGGCGGACGCGTTCCGCTGGCTGACGCTCGCGAAGCCGTGCTCGCGCAACGCCGCAAGCGCGGCATGGTGCTGGATGCCGATGACCACGACACCTGGTCATGCGGCTCCTTCTTCACCAACCCGATCCTGTCGCCGAGCAAGTTCGAGGCCCTGGAGAAGCGCGCCACCGAGCGGCTGGGCGCTGATGGCCCGACTCCGCCGCGCTTTCCGGCGTCCGACGGAATGGTCAAGACCAGTGCCGCATGGCTCATCGACAAGGGCGGCTTCGGCAAGGGATACGGCATGCCCGGCCCGGCGGCGCTGTCGACCAAGCACACGCTCGCGGTGACCAACCGCGGCGGTGCCAGCGCCGCCCAGATCGCGGGGCTTGCGCGCACGGTGCGCGACGGCGTACGCGATGTCTTCGATGTGGAACTGGTCAACGAACCGGTGTTCGTCGGCCACGAGCTCTGAGCGCTCCGGCGTCCTCAGTTCGTCGCGATCGCGTCCGCAGGCTGTTCCAGCCACGCGTCGACGTCGGCGAGCATGGCGCGCTTGGCCTCGTCCGGCGCCAAGGACGCCCGCACCGACTGCCGCGCCAGTTCGGCGAGCTCGTCATCGGTGAACCCGTGCACCTCGCGGGCGGTGTCGTACTGCGCGGCCAAGCGGTTGCCGAACAGCAACGGGTCGTCGGCGCCGAGCGCGATCGTGGCGCCCGCGTCGAAGAGCTTGCGCAGCGGCACGTCCTGCGCCGAGGGATAGACCCCGAGCGCGACGTTGGAGCCGGGGCAGACCTCCAGGGCGATGTCGGTGTCGAGCACGCGCTGCAGTACGACCTCCGATTCGGCGGCGCGCACACCGTGACCGAGCCGTTGCGGGGCGAGGGAATCGATGGTCTCGCTGACCGCTTGCGCGCCCAGGAGTTCGCCGGCGTGGGGCACAGACGCCAGCCCGGCCTCGTGGGCAATGCGGAACGCGGGCGCGAATTCCGCAGTCACGCCGCGACGTTCGTCATTCGACAGGCCGAACCCGAGCACCTTGCCGCTGTGCTTGGCGGCCAGGCGGGCCAGCGCGCGCGCATCGAAGGGGTGCTTGATGCGGGACGCCGCGACTAGCACGCCCACGCCGATGCCTTCGTCCGCCGACGCCTGCTCGGCCTCGTCGAGCACGATCTCGAGCATCGGGGTGATGCCGCCGACGAAGCCCGCGTAGGACGTCGGATCGACCTGGATCTCCAGCCAGCGCGAACCTTCGGCAGCGTCGTCCTCCGCGGCCTCGCGCACCACCCGTCGCATGTCCGACTCGTCGCGCACAACGGCGCGGGCGGAGTCGTACAACCGCTGGAAGCGGAACCAGCCACGCTCGTCCGAGCCGGAGAGCTTCGGGGGGTAGTCGTGGGTGAGTGCGTTCGGCAAGCGGAGGCCATGCTTGTGGGCGAGCTCGCGCACTGTTTCGATGCGCATGGAGCCGGTGAAGTGCAGGTGCAGATGTGCCTTGGGCAGTGTCAGCACCGATCGTGCATGGGCTGTGCCGGTCATGGGTGAACGCTAGTGCGCGGGCCGAGTTGGCTTCGTCGGCGGGTCCTGACGTAGACTCGTCCTTCGGTTGGTCGACAGCCACGCTCAGTCGTGTCCGAAGCCAGCCGCGAAAGGCCCGAAGCCCAACACTTCGGGCCACAGGGCACTAGCTCAATTGGTAGAGCACCGGTCTCCAAAACCGGGGGTTGGGGGTTCGAGTCCCTCGTGCCCTGCGTCGTACGTGATCGATCAGGAGAAGAGGCAACCGTGGCCGACACGAGCACCGCGAGCGCTCGCGACACGGAGCAGCCCTCCAAGGGATTCTTCGGTCGCATCCTGCTGTTCATCCGGCAGGTGATCGACGAGATCCGCAAGGTGGTTCGTCCCACCCGGGAAGAGCTGACCCAGTACACCGTGGTCGTGCTCGTGTTCCTGGTGTTCATCATGTTGTTCGTCGTCGGCGTGGACTGGGTGTTCAGCCGCGGGGTCAGCTGGGTCTTCGGCGACAGCTGATCGGCCTCGCGCCCACGTAGACAACGAGAAGTCCCAACAAGGAAGCAGGTCCATGACTGAGCAGCACAGCACCGACGTCGACGCGATGGACGAGCCGCAGCAGCCGTCCGACTCCGTCGAGCAGTCCGACGCTGCCCAGAACGTCGACGCTGCCGCGGACGACTTCCAGATGACGACGGCCAACCAGCTCCAGATGGCCGACGCCGAGGACGAGGGCACGCCCGCTCCGGAGGACGACGTCGACGGCGAAGGCGCTGCCGCGACCGACACGGACGCCGAGACCGCCGAAGACTCCGAGGCTGCGGCCGACGCACCCGAGGTCGACCCGCGCGAGGCGTTCATCGCTGACCTGCGCGCCCAGTTCGGCGACTGGTACGTCATCCACTCCTACGCCGGTTACGAGAAGAAGGTCAAGGCCAACCTCGAGAACCGCATCCAGAACCTCTCGATGGAAGATTTCATCTTCCAGATCGAGGTGCCGATGGAAGACTTCACCGAGATCAAGAACGGCCAGAAGAAGGTCGGCACCCGCGTCCGCATGCCCGGATACGTGTTGGTGCGCATGGATCTCACCGACGAGAGCTGGGGCGCAGTGCGTCACACCCCCGGGGTCACCGGCTTCGTCGGCAATGCCCACTCGCCCTCGCCGCTGACGATCGACGAGGTCGTCACGATGCTCAACCCGACCTTCGAGGAGCCGGAGAGCGCAGCAGCCGGTGGCAAGAAGGCCGCTGGTGGTGCACAGAAGGGCGCCGCTCCGGCCGAGGTCGACTTCACCGTCGGCGAATCGGTCACCGTCATGGAAGGCCCGTTCGAGACCCTTCCGGCCACGATCTCCGAGATCAACACAGTCACCCAGAAGCTCAAGGTTCTGGTCTCCATCTTCGGCCGCGAAACGCCGGTCGAGCTGGGCTTCAACCAGGTCTCCAAGATCTGAGTCCTGCCCACATCCCTTGCCCGGTCCTCGGGTGAGGAAATGCAACCGGGTCATCGCCCACGGCGTAGGCCCACCGAAATAGAACAGGAAGCACCATGCCTCCCAAGAAGAAGGTCTCCGGCTTCATCAAGCTGCAGATCCAGGCCGGCGCCGCAACGCCGGCTCCGCCCGTCGGTCCGGCCCTGGGTCAGCACGGCGTCAACATCATGGAGTTCGTCAAGGCGTACAACGCCGCGACCGAATCCCAGCGTGGCAACGTCATCCCCGTCGAAATCACGGTCTACGAAGACCGCTCGTTCACCTTCATCACCAAGACGCCCCCGGCTGCCGAGCTGATCAAGAAGGCTGCTGGCGTCGCCAAGGGTTCGGGTGAGCCGCACAAGACCAAGGTCGCCAAGCTGACCAAGGACCAGGTGCGCGCCATCGCCGAGCAGAAGATGCAGGACCTCAACGCACACGACATCGAGATGGCCGAGCGCATCATCGCCGGCACCGCTCGTTCGATGGGCATCGAGACCCCGTAACAACTCGTTCTCCTGACGCCGGCTCGATCAGTGATCGAGTCGGCGGAAGGAGATCACGGACGCATCCCGCGTCCACCGTGGTAGGGCCAGCGCTGGTCCGAATCACCACAACTCCCAACCGAATTCACGAGGAGCACTCATGAAGCGCAGCAAGTCCTACCGCAGCTCTGCGGAGAAGATCGACCGCGACAAGCAGTACGCACCCCTGCAGGCAGTTCGCCTGGCCAAGGACACCTCCGGCAACACCAAGTACGACCAGACCGTCGAGGTGGCCTTCCGCCTCGGTGTCGACCCGCGCAAGGCCGACCAGATGGTGCGCGGCACCGTCAACCTGCCGCACGGCACCGGTAAGACCGCCCGCGTCCTGGTTTTCGCCAACGGTGACAAGGCCGCTGCTGCTGAGGCCGCCGGCGCCGACTTCGTCGGTTCGGACGACCTCATCGCCAAGGTGGCCGGTGGCTGGACCGACTTCGACGCCGTGGTCGCCACCCCCGACCTCATGGGCAAGGTCGGACGTCTGGGCAAGGTGCTCGGCCCCCGTGGCCTGATGCCGAACCCGAAGACCGGCACCGTCACGATGGACACCGCCAAGGCTGTCTCCGACATCAAGGGCGGAAAGATCGAGTTCCGCGTCGACAAGCACAGCAACCTGCACTTCATCATCGGCAAGGCGTCCTTCGACGAGAAGTCGCTGGTGGAGAACTACGCCGCTGCGCTGGAGGAGATCCTTCGTCTGAAGCCGGCCGCGAGCAAGGGCCGCTACATCACCAAGGCGACCCTCTCGACCACGATGGGCCCCGGCATCCCGCTGGACTTCACCAAGACCCGCAACCTCACCTCCGAGGACGCGGTCTCCGAAGAGGCCTGATCGATCTGATCGCGAGAGCGGCCGTCCACCCTCGGGTGGGCGGCCGTTTCGTCATGTCCGGCGGAGGCGGATGTCGGTGGCATCACGCAATTGCGCAGGCGCGATGAGCGGTGCTGCGCGTCCCGATCATTAGGCTCAGAGGCTGGTACTTGCGACTGTTCTGGGGAGGACAACCATGAATCTGGTACGCGTTTCAGCGGCTCTGGCAACGGTCGGCCTGCTGGCCGGATGCGGCGGTACGACTGTGAGCGGCACGTCCGGCTCACAGCCGGGCTCCACCTCGTCCGGTGCGAGCAATTCCTCGACGTCGGGCTCGTCCGGCGGCGCCTCGAGCTCGTCCAGCGCGAGCAGCACCTCGCAGCCGCAGGTGGGCACCTCGGTGCCTGGTGGCACTTTGTCGGCCTCGATGCACAAGGCGCTGACCGCCGCCAAGAGCGTGAAGTTCACCATCGCCCGGGTGCCGGTCGAGGGCTCCACCGCTACGCCCACGTCCAGTTCCTCCGACAGCGGTGAGCTTCAGATCGCCGACCCGATGACCGGCACGTACACCGACAGCGGCTCCGGAAAGCGCGACCTGATCGTCGTGGGCGGTGAGCCCTATGGCTACTTCAAGCAGGCGAACGCGTGGGTGAAGAAGTCGGCAAGCCCGGACGAATTGGAGACCCGCTACCTGGTCAACTACACCGCCCAGCTGGCCCAGAACGATCCGCGCGTGGTCGCCGACATGGTGAGCGCCGGAACCGCCGTGGTGAAGGGGAAGTCCTTGATCGCCGGTGCATCCGTGACGCATTACGCGGTGACCGCCAGCTTCTCGGCGTTGATCGACAAGCAGGTCAACTCGATGAAGTCGCACGGCTGCGATGTGCTCTCGCTGCCCTCGAACCGCACCTCCCTCGAACGTTCGAAGGCGAAGAACGGTTCGACGCAGCTCACGATGGATGTCTACCTGGACGATCAGGGGCGGCTGATCCGCTTCGAAGACCCCGTCGCCGCATCCAAGCGCGGCACCCGCGATCAGACGACCTACCGCGACTACGGTGCCAGTGTCGATCCCAAGGCCCCCGAGGGCGCCAAGTCGTTCGCTGAGGTGCGTCGCCAGATGGGTTCGAGCAGCTCGTCCTCCTCGGCGTCGTCGTCATCAGCTGCCTGAGGTTTCGCGCTTGGGCCGGGTGGCCGGTCGTCGGGTGCCGACACTGCGCCGCGTAGCCTTGTGCGGCAAGACATGTCGACGAAGGCGCTGCGCACGATGAAGGGGTTGCGGCGCACTGTGGCGTGTGGAGCCTTGCTTGCTCACCTCCTTGCCGGGGGTTGTCGACCAGGAGCACGCCACGGCGACAGTCGCACCACCGATTTGGTCGATAGGCATGCCTGGCCGTAGCCTTGAGGCACCAATGACCGCCGGTTGGCGCGCGCCCGCAAGGGAGAGCGCCCGAAGGTCCCGCCGAAACGGGCGACCAGCGCAGGTGAGCAAGGCAGTTCCAGATCATGATGTGCGCCCGTGAGTGTGCGTCTGATCCTGTGAGCCCCGAGCGCATCTGCGCCGGGGCTCTTTTCGTCGAGACCGGACTGATCGGCAACACGATCGAAGGAGGTCCGCATGGCGAAGTCCGACAAGAACGCCGCCATTGCCGAGCTCACGGACAAGTTCCGTGAGTCGGGTGCGGCCGTGCTGACGGAGTACCGCGGTCTGACCGTGGCGCAGTTGACCAACCTGCGTAACGAACTCCGCGAGCACGCGACCTACGCCGTGGTGAAGAACACGCTTACCGAGCGTGCTGCCGCCGAAGCCGGAGTCACGGCATTCGACGGTCAGCTGGTCGGCCCTTCCGCCATCGCTTTCGTCACCGGTGACCCGGTCGAAGCGGCCAAGAAGCTGCGCGACTTCTCCAAGGCAAACCCGCTCCTCGTGATCAAGGGTGGCGTGCTCGACGGCAAGCCGCTCTCGGCCGAGGAGATCACCAAGCTCGCTAGCTTGGAGTCCCGCGAGGTGCTGCTGGCCAAGCTGGCAGGCGCGATGAACGCGTCGCTCAGCAAGGCTGTCTACCTCTTCGCTGCTCCGTTGTCGCAGGCCGCTCGCGCGGTCGACGCACTCCGCGCCAAGGTCGAGACCGAGGGCCCTGCTGCCCCGGCCGCCGAGGCTCCGGCTGCTGCGGACGCGGACAGCACCACCGACGTCGCCGAGGGTGGCGACGAGAGCTGAGCAACCCGCTCGGTTCAGTTCACAAAACAGCCACTCACGGCATTTAACGAAAGGAAGCCATCATGGCGAAGCTCAGCACTGACGAGCTCCTTGAGGCCTTCAAGGAAATGACCCTCATCGAGCTCTCGGAGTTCGTGTCGCAGTTCGAGGAGACCTTCGGCGTCACCGCTGCTGCTCCGGTTGCCGTTGCAGCCGCGGGCGCCCCGGCCGGTGGCGGCGACGCTGCCGCTGCTGAGGAGCAGGACGAGTTCGACGTCGTCCTGGTTTCGGCCGGCGACAAGAAGATCGGCGTCATCAAGGAGGTCCGCGCGCTGACCTCCCTCGGTCTGAAGGAAGCCAAGGACCTCGTCGACGGCGCTCCGAAGCCCGTCTTGGAGAAGGTCGACAAGGCTGCGGCCGAGAAGGCCAAGGAGCAGCTCGAAGGCGCCGGCGCCACCGTCGAGCTCAAGTGAGCCCCGCTGCGTAAGCAGCACTCCAGTCAACACGCCCCACCCGGGTTTCCGGGCGGGGCGCGTTGCGTTTCCGGGCTCGTCCTGCGGCGGGTCGGTCGTGCGACGGTGCGGCTGGCCGTTGTGGCAGGCGTCCGACCGCGACTTGTCCGCCGGGGAGCGTGGGAGGTTCATCCGCGGCGTGTGCTTGCGGGCGGGCGGCGAGGCGAGGCGCGCGAGGAGCCGGAAATGAAGGTGCGGGGTGTCAGCGGCGGGCCGTACTCTGAACGACGGCATGAGCACCCTGACGCGCGAGCAGCGCACCCCCACCATCGAGTCCTCCGATTCGCCACGACGACAGGTCGATTGGCGTCGGTTGCGGCACCCGTTGTCGGTGGCCGCGTTGATCGCGTTGGCGTTCGCCGCGCTGGGTGCGACGGCCGGCACGGTGATCGCCGGCAAGCTTGCTGAGAGTCCGACCTCTGCGTTGGTGTGGTTGCTGGCCGCATGTGTGGTCGGGGGAGCCGTGCTCGACACCCTCGGACGCATTCTCTGGGCCACGGTGGTCGACCGCGCCGAAGGCACGCTGCGCGACGACCTCTTGGACGCCGCGCTGCACCAGCCGCTCGCCGCGCTCACCGAGCAGGCGGTCGGCGAGGTGCTCGACCGGGTGGACGACGACACGCACGAGGTCGGGTCGCTGGCCCGGATGCAGATGTGGATGGTGCTGCGTGCCGTCATGTCGGTGGTGCCGATGTGGCTGGTCGCCGGGTTCACCTGGTGGCCGGCGTGGGTGCTGTTCCCGATCTTCGCAGCGATGACGTTTGCGGTGATGCGTCCGTTGATGGGGCAGATCGCCGAACGCAAAGTGCTGGAAGAAATGGCGTGGACCGACCATGCGGCAGCCCTGGAGGAGGGCATCGCGGGCCGGGACGACCTGCGCACCAGCCTCGGCCAGTCGTTCGCGATCCGGCGTATCGCCCAGTTGTCGGCGAAGGTCCACGAGCTCTTCTACAACGTCATCGTGCTCGAGCGTCGCATCACATTGCGCGCGGTGCTGTTGCTGCACGGCTTGCTCGCCGTCATCGCGGTCGCGGGTGTCGTGCTGGCCGGCGGAGGCTCGCTCTCGGTCGCCCAGATCGTCACGCTGTTCCTGATCACGAGCACCTTCGTCGGCGTCATCGGTCACGTTGCCCAGCAGTTGCCCGACCTACAGGCCGGCATGGGCGCGGTGATCCGCCTGCGACAGATGCTGGCGGTCGAGCCGGAGCCGGTCGGCGGACTCACCCTGGGTGACCAGACGCCCGATCTCGATTTCCGCAACCTGCACTTCTCCTACGCCGAAGGTGCCTTCGCGCTGCAGGACGTCGACCTGCACATCCCAGCCGGCAAGACCATCGCCCTGGTCGGACGCACGGGTTCGGGCAAGTCGACGCTCGCCTCCCTCGTCTCTCGCGCGGTCGACCCGGAGCGTGGGTCAGTGCTCATCGGCGGTGTTGACGTGCTCGACCTCGACCTGCACGCGCTGCGACGTCAGGTGGGCGTGGTCACCCAACGCACCGAGATCATCGCCGGCACCCTGCACGACAACATCACGCTCTTCGCCGACCTGCCCCGCAGCCGAGTGCAGGAAGTCGTCGACGAACTCGGCCTGACCGACTGGGTCGCCGGCCTGGACGACGGCCTCGACACCCTGCTCGGTCCCGGCGGCTCATTGATGTCGGCGGGGGAGGAGCAGTTGGTCGCCTTTGCCCGGCTGCTGATCCGCGACGTCCACGTGGTCGTGCTCGATGAAGCGACCGCCCGGATGGACCCACTCACCGAGGCACGCGTTGTTGCGGCCTCGGACCGATTGCTGCGTGGTCGCACCGGAATCCTTGTCGCGCATCGTCTTTCCACGATCGAACGCGCCGATCTCGTCGCCGTGCTCGACAAGGGGCAGGTGGTGCAGTTCGGCCCGCGCGACACGCTTGCCCAGCAGGACGGGCGATTCCGTGAACTGCTCAGCGCCGCCGACGTGGGCAGCAGCCAGGACGCCGCCGACCAACCGGAGCGGGATGTCACCGCGGCGGTCGGTTCGCAACGACGGCGCACTGACCCGCCGGTACGTCCCGACCCGGGCTCGGGTCCGAGTCTGGCCAAGGGCATGTGGAGCGCGCTGTGGGTGCGCCCGAGCTGGGGCATGTTGTCGGTCGGTCTCTTCCTGGTCTTCTCGCTCACCGGATCGGTCGGTGCGCTCACCGGCTTCACCTGGGGTCACACCGTCGAACGCCTGAAGGATGGCTTCGTGTCGTGGCCGTGGCTGGTGGCCGTGGTCATCAGCGTCATGGCCGGTCCGGTGCTGCTTGCCGAGGCGATCGCTCGCTACCCACGGTGGTGGGTGGAGGTGCTGCTGCGGGTGCGCATGTCGGTGCTCGTCGGGCAGACCGATCAACACCGCCTGCACAAAGACCCCGCCGGTGAGGTGGTCGCGCGCGCCATGGACGCCGATCGCTACGCCCGTTACGCCGACCGTTGGGTCGACTTCGTCAACGGCCTCGCGATCGCGATCGTCACCGCGATCGCAGCGGGTACGCCGCTGGCTGGGCTGGTGCTGGCTGCGGTGATGCTGGCTGCCGCGCTCGCCTCCGCGATCGGTCGTCCCATCGCGGGCCGCTCGGCCACGCAAGCATCAGCTGCTCGAGCCCGGTTCGGCCGAGCGTTGGTTTCGACGCTGGAATCAGCACGCACGGTCAAGCTCGCCGGCCGCACCCCCGAACTCCACCGCCATCTGCGAGAGGTCGACGCCGGACGCGTCGAGGCGGCCGTGCGGGAGCACCGGGTGCAGTCGTTCCTCGACGGCGTGCCGATGGTGATGGTGCAGACCGGCGCCGTCATCGCCTGGGCCGCAGTGCTCTGGGACGTCTGGGGTCTGGCAACAGCATTGCTCGTGGTCAACGCGGTCAATGGTTTCGACTGGTTCGGCCGGGTCGCCGGAGCTGTTGTCACCGAGGCGCCTGGTACGCGTTCATGGCAGACCGCCACCAGCCGGATGGCCGGTGGGCGTGACCTCATGCAGCTGCCGGAGGGAGTCGATCTGCTCACCGGTGAGGCGCCGCCCGCGCCGGACGCTCCGCGAACTCCCTTGCAGCAGATGAAGGTTCGGGGGCTCACTGCGATCCACGAGGACGGCACCGTCGGCGTCGAACATGTCGATCTCGACGTCCACCGAGGCGAACTCATCCTGCTGCTGGGGCAGGTCGGTTCTGGTAAGTCGAGTCTGTTGCGGGCGCTCGCCGGTCTCATCGACTACGACGGTTCGCTCACCTGGAACGGCCGCGAGATCGACGACGCGGAGTTGTTCATGCGGCCCGGCCAGGTCGCGTACGTTGCGCAGGTGCCCCGGGTGCTGTCCGGCACCTTCTCCGACAACGTCCAGCTCGGTTTCGGCCGCGCATTCGACCAACCGGTCGCCGATGCCCGGCTCACCCCGGACGTCGAGACCGCGGGCGGACCGGGTGCGATGGTCGGGCACCGCGGCGTACGGCTCTCCGGTGGGCAGGTGCAGCGCCTGGCCCTGGCCCGGGCACTCGCCGCCGATGCCGAACTCCTGTTGGCCGATGACGTCTCCAGTGCACTCGACGCGGCGACCGAGATCGAACTGTGGCAGGCCTTGCGCAGCCGTTCCGCCACGGTCGTCGGGGCCACCTCCAAGCGGGCTGCGCTGGCGCAGGCCGACCGGGTGGTGGTGCTGGTCGACGGTCGTATCGTCGCCTCGGGCAGCTGGGCGGAACTCGCGGGTGACTGGGGTCATCTCGCTGGCTGACTCGCCTCGTCCCCGCCGACACCCCGCACCTGACGCACCATGTCATGCGACACGCAGTGCGCAACTCTTGACCCGCAGGCCCTCTTGGGTGCACCCTCTTCGCAGTTGATCTGCGCCCAGGGGTAGGGGAGATTGTGCCCGGACTGGACAGATCGTCATCGGGTCGTTATTCTTGATGTTTGCGCTGCCCTCTTTTGGCCACCCTTTTTCAGCCCGGCGACCAGATGGTGTGCTCCCGCTCGCGTAGTGGAAGCCCTCGATTTGCGAAGCCGCGGTTGTCCTGCCCACCGGCAGGCGGGATCGGTTGACTCGAAGGCAGCCGGCCAACCGCCCGTACCGGCCTGTGGAAGGACCCTCCTTGGCTGCCTCGCGTACTGCGACCCAATCCCTGTCCTCGGCGAAGACGGCATCTGGCCGTCTTTCCTTCGCGAAGATTCGCGAACCCTTGGAAATGCCCGACTTGCTTGCTCCGCAAACGGAGAGCTTCGACTGGCTGCTCGGCAACGAGCGCTGGCAGGTTCGCGTTGCCGAAGCCAAGGCTGCCGGGCGCGACGACCTCAATGAGCGTTCCGGTCTGGAGGAGATCTTCGAGGAGATCTCCCCGATCGAAGACTTCGCCGAGACGATGAGCCTGTCGTTCCGCGACCACCGCTTCGAAGAGGTCAAGTACTCCATCGAGGAGTGCAAAGAGCGTGACATGACCTACTCGGCGCCGTTGTTCGTCACGGCCGAGTTCATGAACCACAACACCGGTGAGATCAAGAGCCAGACGGTGTTCATGGGCGACTTCCCGCTCATGACCGACCGCGGCACCTTCATCATCAACGGCACCGAGCGTGTCGTCGTCTCCCAGCTGGTGCGTAGTCCGGGCGTCTACTTCGAGCGCTCGATCGACAAGACGTCCGACAAGGACATCTACACCGCCAAGATCATCCCCAGCCGCGGTGCGTGGCTGGAGTTCGAGATCGACAAGCGCGACATGGTCGGCGTGCGCGTCGACCGCAAGCGCAAGCAGTCGGTGACGGTGCTGCTGAAGGCCCTCGGCATGACCGAGGCGCAGATCCTGGAGGAGTTCGGCGAGTTCGACTCCATGCGCCAGACCCTGGAGAAGGACAACACCACCACCCAGGACGAAGCGCTGATCGACATCTACCGCAAGCTGCGTCCGGGCGAACCGCCGACCCGGGAGGCTGCACAGAACCTCCTGAACGGCTTGTACTTCAACGGCAAGCGTTACGACATGGCCAAGGTCGGTCGTCACAAGGTCAACAAGAAGCTGGGCCTGGAGGCTCCGCTGTCCGACTCGACCCTGTCGCTGGACGACGTCATCGCCACGGTCAAGTACATCGTCGCGCTGCACGACGGCCGCAACACGCTGCCGGGCCGCCGCGACGGCAAGGACATCGACCTGCGCGTCGAGGTCGACGACATCGACCACTTCGGCAACCGTCGCCTGCGCAACGTGGGTGAGTTGATCCAGAACCAGGTGCGTACGGGTCTGTCGCGCATGGAGCGTGTCGTGCGTGAGCGCATGACCACGCAGGACGTCGAGGCCATCACGCCGCAGACGCTGATCAACATCCGGCCCGTCGTTGCCTCCATCAAGGAGTTCTTCGGCACCAGCCAGCTGTCGCAGTTCATGGACCAGAACAACCCGCTCGCCGGTCTGACGCACAAGCGTCGTCTGTCGGCGCTGGGTCCTGGTGGTCTGTCCCGCGACCGCGCCGGCATGGAAGTGCGTGACGTCCACCCGTCCCACTACGGCCGTATGTGCCCGATCGAGACGCCGGAAGGCCCGAACATCGGTCTGATCGGTTCGCTGGCCAGCTTCGGACGCATCAACCCGTTCGGCTTCGTCGAGACCCCGTATCGCCGGGTCGAGAACGGCCTGGTCACCGACGAGGTGCACTACCTCTCGGCTGACGAGGAGGACGAGTTCGTCATCGCGCAGGCCAACGCGCCGCTGACGGAGGACAACCACTTCGCCGAGGAGCGCGTCCTGGTGCGCGCCAAGGGCGGAGAGGCCTCCGACGTCCCGGCCGAGGACGTCGACTACATGGACGTCTCGGCTCGTCAGATGGTGTCGGCCTCCACCGCGCTCATCCCGTTCCTGGAGCACGACGACGCCTCGCGTGCCCTCATGGGTGCAGCGATGCAGCGTCAGGCCGTGCCGCTGGTGCGCGCCGAGGCGCCGCTGGTCGGCACCGGTATGGAGTTGCGCGCTGCGCTCGACTCCGGTGACGTCGTCCGCGCCGAGAAGGCCGGTGTCGTGCAGGAGGTGTCGGCTGACCTGGTCACCGTCGCCAACGACGACGCGACGTACACCACCTACCGCATCGCCAAGTTCGACCGCTCCAACGCCGGCACCTGCTACAACCAGCGCGTCGTCGTCGGCACGGGTGACCGTGTCGAGGTCGGTGGCGTGCTGGCCGACGGTCCGTCGACCGACGGTGGCGAGATGGCCCTGGGTAAGAACCTCCTCGTGGCGTTCATGCCGTGGGAGGGCTACAACTTCGAGGACGCCATCATCCTCAGCCAGCGTCTGGTGCAGGACGACGTTCTCTCCTCGATCCACATCGAGGAGCACGAGATCGACGCCCGCGACACCAAGCTGGGCCCGGAGGAGATCACGCGGGACATCCCGAACGTCTCCGAAGATGTGCTGGCCGACCTCGACGAGCGCGGCATCATCCGCATCGGTGCCGAGGTGCGCGACGGCGACCTGCTGGTCGGCAAGGTCACGCCCAAGGGTGAGACCGAGCTGACCCCGGAGGAGCGCCTGCTGCGCGCCATCTTCGGTGAGAAGGCGCGCGAGGTGCGCGACACCTCGATGAAGGTGCCCCACGGCGAGACCGGCACGGTCATCGGCGTGAAGGTCTTCGACCGCGAGGAAGGCGACGAGCTTCCCCCGGGCGTCAACCAGCTCGTGCGTGTCTACGTGGCCAACAAGCGCAAGATCACCGATGGTGACAAGCTCGCCGGCCGTCACGGCAACAAGGGTGTCATCGCCAAGATCCTGCCGGTCGAGGACATGCCCTTCCTGGAGGACGGCACGCCGGTCGACGTCGTGCTCAACCCCCACGGTGTGCCGCGTCGTATGAACCTCGGCCAGATCCTCGAGCTGCACCTCGGCTGGGCTGCCAGCCGCGGGTGGAACATCGAGGGCGACCCGGAGTGGGCCGCGCAGATCCCGAAGGACGCCCACGAGGCGCCCGCTGGTTCGCGTGTCGCTTCGCCGGTGTTCGACGGTGCATCCGAGGGTGCGATCACCGGCCTGCTGGAGTCGACCAACAAGACCCGCGACGGTCAGCAGTTGGTCAGCAACAGCGGCAAGGCGCGACTGTTCGACGGTCGTTCCGGTGAGCCCTTCCCGGAGCCGATCTCGGTCGGTTACATGTACATCCTGAAGCTGCACCACCTGGTCGACGACAAGATCCACGCGCGTTCGACCGGTCCGTACTCGATGATCACCCAGCAGCCGCTCGGTGGTAAGGCGCAGTTCGGTGGTCAGCGTTTCGGTGAGATGGAGGTCTGGGCACTCGAGGCTTATGGAGCGGCGTACGCCCTCCAGGAGCTGCTCACGATCAAGTCTGACGACGTGACCGGCCGCGTGAAGGTGTACGAGGCCATCGTCAAGGGCGAGAACATCCCCGAGCCGGGCATCCCCGAGTCCTTCAAGGTGCTCATCAAGGAGATGCAGTCGCTGTGTCTCAACGTCGAGGTGCTCAGCAGCGACGGCCAGGCGATCGACCTGCGCGACTCCGACCAGGAGGTCTTCCGGGCCGCCGAGGAGTTGGGCATCGACCTGTCCCGTCGCGAGCCGAGCTCGGTCGACGAAGTCTGATTCGCGAGGTTGCGGACGGGCCCTTTCGTCCGTCCGCAACCCCCGCGCGATCATCACGAACTTTCTGAATCAGACAGAACGAAAGAAGGAAGCACAGAGTGCTGGACGTCAACTTCTTCGATGAGCTTCGCATCGGCCAGGCAACCGCCGAAGACATCCGCCAGTGGAGCCACGGCGAGGTCAAGAAGCCCGAGACCATCAACTACCGCACCCTCAAGCCCGAGAAGGACGGACTCTTCTGCGAGAAGATCTTCGGCCCGACTCGCGACTGGGAGTGCTACTGCGGCAAGTACAAGCGTGTGCGCTTCAAGGGCATCATCTGTGAGCGCTGTGGCGTCGAGGTGACCCGCTCGGCCGTGCGTCGTGAGCGCATGGGCCACATCGAGCTCGCCGCTCCGGTCACCCACATCTGGTACTTCAAGGGCGTCCCTTCGCGCTTGGGTTACCTGCTCGACCTCGCGCCGAAGGACCTCGAGAAGGTCATCTACTTCGCCGCGTACATGATCACCTCCGTCGACACCGACCAGCGCCACAAGGACCTCCCGTCCTTGGAGGCACAGATCGAGGTCGAGAAGAAGGAGGTCGAGAACCGTCGCGACAACGACGTCAACACCCGCGCCGCCAAGCTCGAGGGCGACCTCGCCACGCTGGAGTCCGAGGGTGCCAAGGCCGACGTCCGTCGCAAGACCCGTGAGGCCGCCGAGCGTGAAATGACGCAGATCCGCAAGCGTGCGGACGCGCAGATCGAGCGCCTCGAGCAGGTCTGGGACCGCTTCAAGAACCTCAAGGTCCAGGACCTCGAGGGCGATGAGGTGCTCTACCGCGAGATGCGTGACCGTTTCGGTCTGTACTTCGAGGGCGGCATGGGCGCCGCTGCACTGCAGAAGCGCCTGGAGAGCTTCGACCTCGAGGCCGAGGCAGAGTCGCTGCGCGAGACCATCGCCACCGGCAAGGGTCAGCGCAAGACCCGCGCCCTCAAGCGCCTGCGCGTGGTGACTGCCTTCCAGCAGACCACCAACAGCCCGGCCTCGATGGTGCTCGACGCCGTCCCGGTCATCCCGCCGGACCTGCGTCCGATGGTGCAGTTGGACGGTGGCCGCTTTGCGACCTCCGACCTGAACGACCTGTACCGCCGCGTCATCAACCGCAACAACCGCCTCAAGCGACTGCTCGACCTCGGTGCGCCCGAGATCATCGTCAACAACGAGAAGCGGATGCTGCAGGAGGCTGTCGACAGCCTCTTCGACAACGGTCGTCGTGGACGTCCGGTCACCGGGCCGGGCAACCGTCCGTTGAAGTCGTTGTCCGACATGCTCAAGGGCAAGCAGGGACGTTTCCGTCAGAACCTGCTCGGTAAGCGCGTCGACTACTCCGGCCGTTCGGTCATCGTGGTCGGTCCGCAGCTGAAGCTGCACCAGTGCGGTCTGCCCAAGCAGATGGCCCTGGAGCTGTTCAAGCCGTTCGTGATGAAGCGTCTGGTCGACCTCGACCACGCGCAGAACATCAAGTCGGCCAAGCGCATGGTGGAGCGTCAGCGTCCGCAGGTGTGGGACGTCCTCGAAGAGGTCATCACCGAGCACCCGGTGCTGCTGAACCGCGCACCCACGCTGCACCGTCTGGGCATCCAGGCCTTCGAGCCGCAGTTGGTCGAGGGCAAGGCCGTCCAGATCCACCCGCTGGTCTGCACCGCGTTCAACGCTGACTTCGACGGTGACCAGATGGCTGTGCACGTGCCGCTGTCGTCGGAGGCGCAGGCCGAGGCCCGCATCCTCATGCTGTCGAGCAACAACGTGCTGAAGCCGGCCGACGGTCGTCCGGTCACCATGCCGAGCCAGGACATGATCACCGGCATCTTCCACCTCACGTCCCAGGACGGCGAGGTGGCGGCTGAGGGCGCTGACAACGGTGCGCTGCGTACGTTCTCCTCGCCGGCCGAGGCCCACATGGCCTTCGACCGCGGTGAGATCAAGCTCGGTTCGCTGGTGAGCATCCGTTTGTTCGACCAGGTGCCGCCGGAAGGTTTCGACCTGCCCGAGGGCGTCGAGGCCGACGAGATGGGTCGGGCGTCCGGCTACCAGCTGGCCACCACCTTGGGTCGCGTGCTGTTCAACCAGACGCTGCCGGAGGACTACCCCTTCCTGAACAGGGCCATCGACAAGAAGGCCTTGGGTGCGGTCGTCAACGACCTCGCCGAGCGTTACGCCAAGGTGCAGGTCGCTGCATCGCTGGACGCGCTCAAGGAGGCCGGTTTCTACCACGCGACGCGTTCGGGTTGCACCGTTGCCATCGGCGACGTGCAGACGCCCGACCGCAAGGAGGAGATCCTCTCCGGGTACGACACCAAGGCCGCCAAGGTGCAGGGCCAGTTCGAGCGTGGTCTGATCACCGACGACGAGCGCCGTCAGGAGCTCATCGAGATCTGGACGCAGGGCACGAACGAGGTTGCTGCTGAGATGCAGGCCAACTTCGACCCGAAGAACCCGATCTACCGCATGGTGTCCTCCGGCGCCGGTGGTAACTGGTTCCAGATCCGTCAGATCGCCGGTGCGCGTGGCCTCATGGCCAACCCCAAGGGTGAGATCATCCCGCGTCCGATCAAGTCCAACTTCCGTGAGGGCTTGTCGGTGCTGGAGTTCTTCATCTCCACGCACGGAACCCGTAAGGGTCTGGCCGACACCGCGCTGCGTACCGCCGACTCGGGTTACCTGACCCGACGCCTGGTGGACGTCTCGCAGGACGTCATCATCCGCGAGGCCGACTGTGGTACCGACCGTGGTCTGGTGCTGCCGATCGGTCAGCGTGGTCTGGACGGCGACCTGATCGAGCACGAGAACGTCGAGTCCTCGGTCTACGCTCGCAACCTCGCGGTCGACGTGGAGAAGGACGGCGATGTGCTCGCCGCCGCCGGCTCCGACCTGGGCGATGTCAACCTCGACAAGCTGCTCGCAGCCGGTATCGAGGAGGTCAAGGTCCGCTCGGTGCTCACCTGTGAGTCGCGCGTCGGCACCTGCGCCATGTGCTACGGCCGCTCGCTGGCCACCGGCAAGCTGGTCGACATCGGTGAGGCCGTCGGCATCATCGCGGCCCAGTCGATCGGTGAGCCCGGCACGCAGCTGACCATGCGTACCTTCCACACCGGTGGTGCGGCTGCGGCCGACGACATCACCCAGGGTCTGCCCCGTGTGGTCGAGCTGTTCGAGGCGCGCACCCCCAAGGGTGTCGCCCCGATCGCCGAGGCCAGTGGACGTGTCGAGGTCAAGGACGACGACAAGTCCCGCACCATCGTCCTCACCCCGGACGACGGCTCGGAGGAGCAGAACTACCCGGTCAGCAAGCGTGCGCGCCTGCTGGTCGAGGACGGTCAGCACGTCGAGGTCGGTTCGCTGCTCGTGCAGGGTGCCATCGACCCCAAGCAGGTGCTGCGCATCCAGGGTGCCCGCGAGGTGCAGAAGCACCTGGTGGACGAGGTGCAGGGTGTGTACCGCCAGCAGGGTGTGTCGATCCACGACAAGCACATCGAGGTCATCGTGCGCCAGATGCTGCGTCGCGTGACGATCATCGAAGCCGGTGACACCGACCTGCTCCCGGGTGAGCTGGCCGAGCGTGGCCGCTTCGAGGACTCCTCGCGCAAGGCGGTCGCCGAAGGCGGACGTCCGGCGTCGGGTCGTCCCGAGCTCATGGGTATCACCAAGGCGTCGCTGGCCACCGACTCGTGGTTGTCGGCAGCCTCCTTCCAGGAGACCACTCGCGTCCTCACCGAGGCCGCGATGCACGGTCGCCGTGACCCGCTGTTGGGTCTGAAGGAGAACGTCATCCTCGGTAAGTTGATCCCGGCCGGTACGGGTCTGACCCGTTACCGCAACCTCACGGTCGAGCCGACCGAAGAGGCCAAGGCCGCGCTCTACGCCCTGCCGGACTACCAGCCCTACGACTACCCGGTCTTCGGCCCGGGCAGTGGCGAGGCGATCCGTCTGGACGACGAGGCCCTGGGCTTCACGGACAACTGAGTTACGGAAAGAGAGGCCCCGCTCACGTGAGTGAGCGGGGCCTTTCGCGTTCTTCCATTCATTTCCCGCGATGCCGTTTGCGCGGGGAGTGTCCCTTTGCGCGAGGTATACCGCAGGCAAAAGGACACGCCCTCGGCACACTGTGCGCTGCCGTCACCAGTCGGTGCTCGTGCAGGCGCCGTCCCTTGTCTCCACCTGCAGCGTCGCGTGCGCGATGTCGAAGCGTTCACGCAGGACGAGAGCGGCTGCAGCGAGCACCTCATCGGCGCTGCCTTCGGGCGAGCGCACCAAGTGCGCGGTAGCGACGTCCATGCCGGAGGTGAGCGTCCAGACGTGCAGGTCGTGCACGTCCGTGACGCCGTCGACCTCACCCAGCGCAGCGAGCATCTCGGTGGGTTCGACGCCGGCCGGGGCGTGTTGGCCCAGCACGCTGAGCACCTCGCGGCCGAGCATCACCGCACGGACGGCGACGAAGACCGAAATGGCCAGTGCGACGGCGGTGTCCCACCACGCGTTGCCGGTGAAGGCGATCAGCGCGCCGGCAACGAGCACGCCGAGCGAACCCACGGTGTCGGCCACGACTTCGAGGTAGGCGCCGCGCACGTTGAGGCTCTCTGCTGCGCCATCGCGCAGCAGCAGGAGCGCGATGAGGTTGACCAGCAGGCCGAGCGCACCGACGCCGATCATCGCCTTCGAACCGACCGAGGTCGGCTCACCGATGCGCGAGAGCGCTTCGACAGCGGTGTAGACGGCGACGCCGAGCATCATGAGCACCGCCAGCCCGGAGGCGAAGACCTCAGCCCGGTAATGGCCGAAGGTGCGTCGGCCGGTGGTGTCGGGCCGCGCGGCCAGTCGGGTCGCGATCAACGCGGCGCCGAGCGTGACGACGTCGGCGGCCATGTGACCGGCGTCCGAAAGCAGGGCAAGCGAGCCGGAGATGAGAGCGGCCACGAGTTCGACGACGAAGAAGGCTGCAATCAGCCCGAACGACACCGCAAGGCGCCAGCGGTGACGACCGCTTGCACTCAATGCGCCGTGCGAATGGCTGTGCCCGCCTGACATCCCGACCTCTTTCCCAAACGATTGGCCACTCGAATCTACGGGTCGCCGAACGCCTGCTCATCCCGCCCCTGATGCGCCGGCTGAGGGTGGGCCGTCCTGCCTGTCGAGTCCCGACGGCTGGCGCCTCGGGGCGGGAGCCGCACGCCGCGGAACGTCGGTAGGCTCAGCCCGTGACCGACGCACGAATCCTCACTGTTTGCACCGGCAATATCTGTCGCTCTCCCTACATGGAGCGGGTGCTCGCCACCCAGTTGGCCGGACGCGGATACACGGTGGCGAGTGCCGGCACGCGCGCGTTGGTCGACTACCCGATCGAGCCGCAGAGCCTGCAACGCTTGCAGCAGTTGGGGATTGACGACGGCGGCTTCCGGTCACGTCAGCTCACCCCGGAGATGATCGCCGAGGCAGATCTGGTCATCACGGCCACCAGGCATCACCGTGCCGAAGTGGTGACGATGGAGCCGAAGGGTTTGAAGTACACCTTCGCCCTGGCTGACCTCAGCGACCTGGTTCGCGACATGGACGTTGTGCCGCCGGCCAGTGGTGGCTTCTTCGGCCCGGCGGATGACTCCTTCGTCGGACGTCTCATCGACGACGTCAGCAAGCGGCGCACCACGATCCACCCGCGCGGTGAGGACGAAGCCGACGTGGTCGACCCGTACCGCCGAGCACCCGAGGTGTTCGACCGCATGGCCGCGCAACTCAACGAACTCATGCCACCGGTGGTGCGGGCGCTCACGCTGGAGAGCTGAAGGCTCAGATCGTGTAGGACTCGTCGGTCTCGAGTATGCGCTGCACATGGTGTTCGTGGCGGCGGCGCACCAGCGTCCAGACGACGGGGCAGAGAATCACTGCGGCACAACCGATCGCCCCGACCACGGCCGGCGGCGTCTTGAGCATGGTGAGCCCGGTGAGGGTCAGCACGATGACGATGCCGCCGCGGATCACTGACGGTGCGACCACACGCGAGAGGCGGGCTCCGAGGAAGGTGCCGGGGGTGCCGCCGACGATCAACGGCACGAGTACGCCCCAATCGACTCCCTGGATCAGCACGTGGCTGAGCGCCGCGGCGAAGACGAGCGGGACGGCCTGGACGAGGTCGGTGCCGACCAGTCGGCGGGCCGACAGCGCCGGGTGGAGCATCACGAGCGCCACCATGATGATCGAGCCGCTGCCCACGCTGGTGATGCCGACCATCAGACCACCGATGGCACCGACGAGAATCGTCGGCACCGTGCGGATCTCGATGGAGGCGCCTTGTCGTCGTCCGATGGCTCCGGTGAGGTCGAGGTACATGCGGCCGGCGTAGGTGAGCGCCGCGATGAGCAGGGTGATGCCGATGATCAGCTTGAGGTTCTTCTGTTGTGCTTCGTCCGTGCCGAGCAGGCTGACGATCCAGCCACCGGCCAGCGCAGGGGGCACAGAACCGATGACCAGTAGTCTGACCAGGCGTAGGTCAGGGGAGCCCGACCGCTTGTGCACCGCTGCGCCGACCGACTTGTTGACCGCCGCTGCCACCAGGTCGTTCGCGACGGCGGTGGTCGGTGGGATGCCGAAGAAGATGAGGGCCGGCGTCATGAGTGCACCGCCGCCCATGCCGGTGAGGCCGACGACGATACCCACCAGGAATGACACCGCGAGCAGGCCCGGCAACTGCTGGCCGAGCAGGTCGAACAGCTCGCTCACCGACGGGCGCCCTTGAGCAGGTCGATGATGCGGGTCACGGCGTTCTCGGCCGAGACGTGTGTGGTGTCGATGACCAGTTCGGCATCGGTCGGCACCTCGTACGGTGCACTGATCCCGGTGAAGTCGGGGATCTCGCCCGCACGGGCCTTTGCGTAGAGCCCCTTGCGGTCACGGCGCTCGCATTCCTGGACGGGCGTGGCGACGTGCACCAGGATCATCCGAGCCCCCGCCTGCTCCACCATGCGACGCACCTGTCGGCGGGTGGCGTCGTACGGCGCGATCGGGCAGGCGACGACGACACCTCCGTGGGCAGCGATCTCGGCGCCCACCCAACCGATGCGGCGCACATTCGTGTCGCGATCAGCGGGGGAGAAGCCGAGGCCAGAGGAGAGTTCCCGGCGCACCTGGTCGCCGTCCAGGAGGGTGACGGTTTCGCCACGGGCGACGAGGTCTTCGCGCAGGGCCCGCGCGATGGTCGACTTGCCAGATCCGGAGAGTCCGGTCAGCAGGATGAAAGTGCCTGTCGCAGTGGCCTTTTCGAGGTCGCTCACGCGCTCCGACCGTGAGACACCGAAGGCCTCGTCGATCATGCGCTGCCGCTGCGGGTGGGAGCCGAGGTCGACCGGCACCGCGATGACGGTCAGGTCGGGACGCGCCCGCGCAGCGGCCAGTGCGGAGTGCACAGCAGACGCGGCCCGGTGGCCGAGCAAATGGCTCGGCGAGGTGGGTACGAAAAGAACGGACCCATCGCGTGCCAGTTCGATGATCCGGGTGGACGGCTGGTCGACCCACAGCGCGTGGCGGCTGTCTCCGCCGGCCTGTGGCGTGCCGTACAGGCGGGCGAACGCGCGCGAGTCGTCGACGTGCCATGCGTAGCCGTCCTGTGTCACTGTCGCGACGGGCACACCTTCGAGGTCGACGAAGGTCGTACCCAGGGGCGCTTCGGGTGGGCTCACCTCGTCGTGAGTCAGCAGGCCGTCGCGCAGGAGGAGCAGCTCGTCGAGCGCAGTTGGGTCCACACGCATGTCGGTGGAATCGGTCAACGGATGGCCTTCCGGGTCTGCGATGTGGACGCCCCAAGCAGTTGCCTGGGTTACCGATAACATAACGCGGAGTTTTGGCACTGCCATCCCGAGTCGAGGAGTGAGACGACGTGACCGTCGACGCACAGGCGCCGCGCACCGCCCTGGGTGCTGGGCGATTGAACGAGCTCGACCTGCTCGAAGCGGAGTCGATCCACATCATCCGCGAGGTGGCCGCCGAGTTCGAGCGGCCGGTGCTGCTCTTCTCCGGTGGGAAAGACTCCATCGTCATGCTGCGCTTGGCGCAGAAGGCCTTCCACCCCGCCAAGATCCCGTTTCCGCTGATGCAGGTCGACACCGGTTATGACTTCCCGGAGGTGCTCGCCACGCGCGACCGCTGGGTGGAGCGATTGGGCGCGCGGCTGATCGTGGCGTCGGTGGAGCAGGCGATCGCCGACGGCGTGGTCGTCGACGACGGGCGCACCAGCCGCAACCGTTTGCAGACCGGCACGTTGCTGAACGCGATCGAGGAGCACGGCTTCACCGCTGCGTTCGGAGGTGGGCGGCGCGACGAGGAGAAGGCGCGGGCCAAGGAGCGCATCTACTCGCATCGTGATGATTTTGGTCAGTGGGACCCGAAGAACCAGCGTCCGGAGCTCTGGTCGCTCTACAACGGACGCATTCACCCCGGCGAGCACATGCGCATCTTCCCGCTCTCGAACTGGACCGAGCTCGACATCTGGCACTACCTGCTGCGCGAGCAGATCGAGATCCCCTCGATCTATTTCAGCCACCGTCGCCGCGTCTTCGAGCGCGACGGCATGTTGCTGAGCGAGTCGGAGTTCAACCCGTGTCGTGCCGGCGAGGAAGCGACCGAGCGCACAGTCCGATTCCGCACGGTGGGCGACCTGACCCTCACCGGTTGTGTGGAGAGCGAGGCGTCCACGCTGCAGGAGATCGTTGACGAAGTGGCCATCGCACGGGTCACGGAGCGCGGCGCTACTCGCGGCGACGACCGGTTCTCCGAAGCTGCGATGGAAGACCGCAAGAAGGAAGGCTACTTCTGATGGATCTGCTGCGTTTCGCCACCGCGGGATCGGTGGACGACGGCAAGTCGACGTTGATCGGTCGGCTCCTGCTCGACTCGAAAGCGATCTTCGAGGATCAACTGGCGGCCGTCGAAAACACCTCTCGCACGAAGGGATACGACTACACCGACCTCGCGCTCCTGACCGACGGGCTGCGTTCGGAGCGAGAGCAGGGCATCACGATCGACGTGGCGTACCGATACTTCGCGACGCCGCGGCGCAAGTTCATCATCGCCGACACCCCAGGACACGTCGAGTACACCCGCAACATGGTCACCGGCGCCTCGACGGCCGACCTCGGGCTGGTGTTGGTGGACGCCCGGCAGGGGCTGACCGAGCAGTCGCGTCGTCACGCAGTGCTGCTGTCGTTGCTGCGGGTGCCGCACATCGTGCTGGCCGTCAACAAGATGGATCTCGTCGATTTCGACCAGGCGGTTTTCGACCGTATCGATGAGGAGTTCACCGCCTTCGCGGCGCGTCTGGACGTGCCGGGTATTCGGGTGATCCCGGTGTCAGCGCTCCAGGGCGACAACGTGGTCGAGTCGTCCCCGAACCTGCCGTGGTACGAAGGGCCGACCTTGTTGCAGTACCTCGAAGCGGTGGACGCCCGGCACCAGTCCCGTGATGCCGCAAGGCTGCCCGTGCAATACGTCATTCGTCCCAAGTCGGACGAGCACCACGACTACCGCGGGTACGCCGGCCGAGTCACGGGCGGCACCTTCCGGGTGGGTGACGAGGTGGTCGTGCTGCCCAGCGGTCAGCGCTCGACGATCGAGGCCATCGATCTGTTCGACCGCTCTCTGGACGAGGCCCCGGAGCGTCTGTCGGTGACCGTCCGGTTAGCCGATGACATCGACGTCTCCCGCGGCGACGTGATCGCTGCGGTCGCTGATCAGCCGGCGACGACCAAGGCACTCGATGCGACAGTGTGTTGGATGGCGACTCAGCCGCTCACCCCCGGACGGAAGTTGGCGATCAAGCACGGCACGCGCAGTGGTCGCGCGGTGGTGGGTGCGCTCGAGCATCAGCTGGACGTCAACACGCTCGAATCGGTTGGTTCGCCGGAATCGTTGCAGCTGAACGAGATCGGGCGGGTCAGCTTCCGGTTGGCGCAACCGCTGGTGGTCGACAGCTACGCCGACAACCGCACGACCGGGTCGTTCATCCTGATCGACGAAGCCAGCGGCGTGACGGTAGGCGCGGGTCTCATCGGTTGATCCAACGCCGCATGGACGATCAGCCGCTCAGCGACTGACGAAAGGCGATGCAGTCGTCGTACCGCGGCAGCGCGCCCGCTGATTGAGCCTCGGCAAGGCTGGGGGCTGCTTCGTCCTTGGGCGACAGGGTCGGCGTCACTCCGTCGGGCAGCACCAGGCCGATGGCCGGATCGAGCGGATGCACGCCGTGTTCGCGCTCGGGGTTGTAGGCCGAGGAGCAGAGGTAGACGGCCGTGGTGTCGTCCTCGAGCGCGCAGAAGGCGTGGCCGAGGCCCTCGGACAAGTAGACGGCCTTGCGTGACTCGCCGTCGAGCGCGACGCTGTCCCACTGGCCGAAGGTCGGGGATCCGACTCTGATGTCGACGATGTAGTCGATCAGTGAGCCGCTGGCTGCGGTGATGTACTTCGCTTGCGACGGGGGCACGTCGGCGTAGTGGATGCCGCGGACGGTGCCGGCGCTGGAGACAGAGATGTTGGTCTGCACGACCTGCATCTGGTGACCGATGTGCTCGGCGAGCTTGTCGGCGCGGAAGCCTTCCATGAAGACGCCGCGGTCGTCGGGGAACTGGCGCGGGGTGATCACCCACGCGCCTTCGATCGTCAGCGGTTCGATGTTCATGCGCGTCGTCTTCCTTCTGCGAGGATGCGGTGCAGGTAGGTGCCGTAACCGCTCTTGGTGAGGTCGTCCGCGTGCCGGCGCAGCCCGTCGTCATCGAGCCAACCGTTGCGCCAGGCGATCTCTTCGACGCAGCCGATCTTGAGGCCTTGCTGTTGTTCGACGACGTGCACGAACTGCGCCGCGGACATCAGACCCTCGAACGTCCCGGTGTCGAACCACGCGGTGCCCCGCGGAAGCACGGTGACCTGCAGGTCGCCCCTCTTGAGGTACGCGTCGTTGACGCCGGTGATCTCGATTTCGCCGCGGGCGCTGGGCTTGAGCTGATTGGCGATCTCGACGACGTCGTTGTCGTAGAAGTAGAGACCGGGCACCGCGTAGTTCGATTTGGGTTCAGCTGGCTTCTCCTCGATGGAGATGGCGTGCATCTGATCATCGAACTCGACGACGCCGTACGACGTCGGGTTGGGCACGTGGTAGGCGAAGATGCGGCCGCCGGTGAGGTCGGTGTTGTCACGCAAGCGGGTGCCGAGGCCAGCGCCGTGGAAGATGTTGTCACCGAGCACGAGCGCCACGGAGTCATCACCGATGAAATCGGCGCCGATGATGAACGCCTGGGCGAGGCCGTCCGGTGAAGGCTGCACTGCGTAGCTGATCTCGATGCCCCACTGCGATCCGTCACCCAGCAAGCGATGGAACTGGTCGGCGTCGTGAGGGGTGGTGATGATGAGCACCTCGCGCACGCCTGCCATGAGCAGCGTCGACAGCGGGTAGTAGACCATCGGCTTGTCGTAGATCGGCATGAGCTGCTTGCTGATCCCACGCGTGATCGGATGCAGCCGGGTGCCGGATCCGCCGGCGAGAATGATGCCTTTCACGGGTGCCACCCTAGACGCCTGCCACCGGGCGTAGCCGTGTGGCGACGGTAAGCTCCGGACGGAACTTCGGGGCTTGTCGATGAACGATTGGGTGAAAATTCGTGCGCGTACTCGTGACCGGCGGGGCCGGTTTCATCGGGAGCAACTTCGTTCATCTGACCCGGCGCACCCGTCCGGACGTGCAGGTGACGGTGCTCGACAAGTTGACCTACGCCGGCACCAAGGCATCGCTGGACGGAGTGCTCGACGAGATCGAGTTCGTCGAGGGCGATATCGCCGATACCGAGCTTGTCGACCGGCTGGTGGCGCAGGCCGACGCGGTGGTTCATTTCGCGGCCGAGTCGCACAACGACAATTCCCTCGCCGACCCGCGACCGTTCCTCGACACCAACGTCATCGGCACCTACACGCTGCTGGAGGCGGTGCGTCAGCACGGCGTCCGCTATCACCACATCTCGACCGACGAGGTCTACGGCGATCTCGAACTGGACGACCCGAACCGCTTCACCGAGTCGACGCCGTACAACCCGTCGAGTCCTTACTCATCCACCAAGGGCGCGAGCGACATGCTCGTGCGGGCGTGGGTGCGCTCGTTCGGGGTGCAGGCCACGATCTCCAACTGCTCGAACAACTACGGCCCCCGCCAACACGTCGAGAAGTTCATCCCGCGCCAGATCACCAACCTCATCGACGGGGTGCGGCCGAAGCTGTACGGCGAGGGTTTGAACGTCCGCGACTGGATCCATGTCGACGATCACAACTCCGCCGTCTGGGCAATCCTCGACAAGGGCCGCATCGGGCAGACCTATCTCATCGGCGCCGATGGCGAGGTGAACAACAAGGACGTGGTGCGCAAGCTGCTCACCACGTTCGGTCGCGACGCGGACGCTTATGACCACGTGACCGACCGCGCCGGCCACGACCTGCGCTACGCGATCGACTCGACGATGCTGCGTACAGAGTTGGGTTGGGAGCCGGAGTACCGCAGCTTCGATGAGGGTCTTGCTGCGACCGTCGAGTGGTACCGCGACAACGAGTCGTGGTGGCGCCCGATGAAGCAGGCCGTCGAGGAGAAATACGCCCAGACGCAGCAGGTGACGAGCCCAGGCACCACCCGATGAAGTGGGTGCTGCTCGGCGGTCACGGCATGCTCGGTCAAGACCTTCAGGCCGTGCTCGCGGACGCCGGCGAGCAGTTCATCGCGTTCGGTAGCGCTGAGTGCGACATCCGCGACCTGGACGCGGTGCGGAAGGCGATCGCCGCAGCGGACGTCGTCGTCAACTGCGCGGCGTGGACCGCCGTTGACAAGGCCGAGGAACACGAACCCGAGGCCTTCATGATCAACGCGGTCGGCGCACGCAATGTGGCGCTCGCGTGCGCTGAGTCACAAGCACGATGCGTGCACATCTCGACCGACTACGTGATGTCGGGCGAAGGCGCGCAGCCGTGGCCCGAGGATGCACCGCAAGCGCCCAGGTCGGCCTACGGCCGCACCAAAGCGGCTGGCGAGTGGGCTGTGCGCCAAGCGAATCCGCGTGCGCTGGTGGTGCGGACCGCATGGCTCTACGGGGCCGGTGGGCCCAACTTCGTCACGACGATGCTGCGTCTCGCGGGGGAGCGGGAGACCCTCACAGTGGTCGCTGACCAATTCGGCCAACCCACGTGGACGCGCGATCTTGCGGATCTCATCCTGCGCCTCGTGCGGGCAGAAGTGCCCGGTGGTTACTACCACGGCACAAGCTCCGGCTCGACGAGTTGGCACGGGTTCGCGCAGGAGATCTTTCGGTTGAGCGGCCTCGATCCGGAGCGGGTCACCCCGATCACGACCGTCGAGTTCCCGGTGCCTGCACCGCGGCCGGCCAACAGCGTCCTGGGCCACGACGGTCTCGAGGCGTCGGGGGTGCCTGCGATTGCGCAGTGGGAATCCCGCTTGGCCGCGCACCTTCGCACGGGGTGACGGCTCGGCGGTGGTTGCGCGAGCAGGAACATTTCGCCGCGCGAGTGTCTTGGAAGCTCGATGGAAGCGGCGCCGGTAGGCTCCGGCTTGCCAGGGCCATGTGCGTTCCGCGCTCATTGATCGGCCCATGACCGCGCAAGAGACAAGGGACCAGCTGGTGACCAGCGCAGACGAATCGCAGACGCAGGCCGGCGTCTACGAAAAGGGCTACTTCGAGACTCGGTTGGCGCAGGACGCCAACCGCGAAAAGGTCTGGGTGCACCTTGCGAAGCACTTCGCCCGCTGGATCGACCCCGATGCGGACGTCCTCGAGCTCGGTGCCGGCTGGTGCGACTTCTCCAACAAGATCGCTGCGCGCCGCGTGGTTGCCATGGACCTCGACGCCACCGTGCAGAAGGCTGCGGCCCCGCACGTGCAGGCCGAGGTGGGCGATTGCACCGACCTCTCCCGGTTCGAGGACGACAGCTTCGACATCGTCTTCGCCTCCAACCTCGTCGAGCACCTGCACCGCGAACAGTCCGACAGGCTGTTGGACGAGGCGCGCCGCGTGCTGCGTCCCGGAGGCCGGCTGATGCTGATGCAGCCCAACTTCCGGCTCAACCCAGGCCGTTACTTCGACGACTACACCCATGTCGCGATCTTCACCGACCAGTCACTCTCGGACTACCTCGTGTCGCGCGGCTACGCGGTCGAGGAGATGCACGCGAAGTTCATGCCGCTCACCATGAAGTCGTCCGGATCGGGCCTCACCTTCCTGGTGCCCTGGTATCTGCGCTCGCCGATCAAGCCGCTGGCGGGCCAGATGCTGGTCGTGGCGAACCCCGCTGACTGACAAGGACTTTCGTAATGTTCAAGGGCCAGACTCTCGCCGTCGTCCTCCCGACGTACAACGAGAAGGACAGCATCGCCGAATGCATCCGGCAGTTCGAGGCGATTCCTGAGGTCGATGAGATCATCGTTGTCAACAACAACGCCGCAGAGGGCACGTCGGAGGAGGTCGCCACGACTGGCGCCCGCGAAGTGATCGAGACCAGGCAGGGTTACGGCGCGGCCATCACGCGGGGCCTGCGCGAGGCGGACACCGACCTGGTCGCCGTCTGCGAACCGGACGGCACGTTCGACCCCGCCGACCTCCGCAAGTTGCTCGCCTTTCTGCCCGAGTGCGAACTCGTGGTCGGTTCGCGCACCGTGCAGAACTTCATCTGGGACGGCTCGAACATGGGCTGGTTCCTGCGCTGGGGCAACTGGGCCGTCGCCAAGGGCATCGAGGTGTCGTACAACTCCTCCTACCTCTCCGATGTGGGCTGCACCTTCCGGGTCATGACTCGCAAGCACAAGGAGTACGTGCTCGAACGGGTGACGCTCGACGGCTCGGCCTTCGGGCTGGAGATGCTGCTCATCGGGGTGATGAGCGGCCACAAGTACGTGCAGGTGCCGGTCAACTACCTGCCGCGGGTCGGGGAGTCGTCGGTCACCGGCGACTTCCGCAAGACCCTTGACCTCGGATTCGAGATGATGGGCCTGGCGGCCAAGATGCGCCTCAACCGCAAGAAGATCCGGGCCGGTCAGGTGGAGCGGCCGGTTCAGTGAAGAGTCTTCGTCCGGCTTGATCGGCGGGCAGTCTGTTGAGTTCGGCGGATTTCGACATGCGGGACGGCTCAGCGCGGCAGGGCTGATCGGTTGGCTGCGGCGGATTTCGACATGCTGGACTTCCTTCGTCAGTCCCGCGGCTCAATCAGCGCGTCGCCGGTGGTGAGTGGCGTCTTGCGGTTGTTGAAGACGTGCTGCCGGTAGGCGTAGAAGCGGAAGCCCGTGGCGAGCGCGAGACCGACGCCGTTGGCGGCGATGTTGTCGGCCAGCACCGACCGGAACCCCAGGGCGTAGTGGGAGATCCAGAGGCAGCCGAGGGCGATGCCCATGCCGATGACGGCCACGATCGCGAACCACAGGAATTCGTGGCGCTTGGTCTCGCGGCGCGAGTCGCGGAAAGTCCAGTAGCGGTTGCCGAGCCAGGCCACGACCGTGGCGGCGAACGATGACGCGACTTTGGCCAGCAGCACGTAGTCGTACATTGGCCCCTCACCGTTCGGCCCGGCGAACCGAAGCAGGTTGAACCCGCCGACGTCGACGATCAGGCCGACCATGCCGACCGCGCCGAACCGCATCAGTTGGGGGATGAGCCCGCGCACGCGCTGGGAAAGCGTCCGGTGCGGCGGGGCAGGCGTCGAGGTCAAGACAACACTTCTGGTGGGGTGCGGAGCGCGCCAACTGTAGCAACGCCGGACGTCCGACCCGGGGGCTCGAAGGAGCCGAAGGTCACCGATTGATCACGGCTGTTCCAGTACTGATCGTGCACGGGCCTCGCGGCTCTACGCCCAGCGCCGCATAGGTGGCAACGATCGGTAGGCGCACAGAGGCATCCGGCGGCCACGTCCTAGAGAGCGAATCGCTATGGGTCTCAAGAAGATCAGTGCCGTGGTGGCGCTTGCAGTTGCAACCTCGGCTTTCGTCGGTTCCGCGTCGTCGGCGTCCACGACCGCCGCCGACCCCGCCGGCAAGTACACGACCGTCACGCCGTCGCGCATTCTCGACACCCGTAGCGGTAACGGCGGTGTGCCGGCGGCGAAGTTGCAGGCCGGCGGCACCATCACCCTGCAGGTTGCGGGCCGGGGCGGCGCCCCCGCTACCGGCGTCCAGGCCGTTGTCGTCAACCTGACAGCAATCAACTCCGCCGGGGCTGGTTACGCCACTGCCTACCCGTCCGGCATCGCTTCGCCGTCGCTCTCGGTGGGCATCCTCGTCCGCGGTCGCTGAGGGTCAGCACCACCAAGCATCGGCGTGAGTTCGGTGCCTTCGTGCGCATGACGAAGGCACCCGAACTCGCGCCGATTTCGATCGTTTCGCGCAGCGTCGCTCACTGCGCGAACCCGTCCCAGAGATGTGCGGCCGCGTCATAGGGTGCAGCCATGACTTTCGAGCAGGCGATCACCGACCTCCCCGCGTGCCGTCAGGAGCTCTTCGTCGCTCGTCTCGAACGCTGGTTGCCCGACCTGCAGGAAGCCGTCAGCGGATTGTTCGACGACCCGGATGCCGTTGTCGAGCGCCTGGTCGAACTCGCCGCGCGCGCCTACGCCGAGCGCAGCGACGACCTGCATCGCCTCGACCAGAAGCGGTCGTTGGAGCCCGATTGGTTCCAGCGTCCGGATGCGCTGGGTTATGCGGCGTACGCCGACCGTTTCGCCGGCGATCTGCGCGGTGTCGGGCAGCGCCTGGGCCACCTGCGCGACCTCGGTGTCACCTACCTGCACCTCATGCCGTTGCTCACCCCGCGCCCGGAGCCCAGCGACGGCGGCTACGCGGTGATGGACTACCGCACCGTGCGCCCCGACCTGGGCACGATGGACGACCTGCGCGCACTCACCGCCACGCTGCGCGACAACGGCATCAGCCTGTGCCTCGACCTCGTGCTGAATCACGTTGCGGCCGAACACGACTGGGCCATGCGGGCCAAGGCGGGCGAGCAGAAGTACCTCGACTACTTCCTCACCTTCCCCGACCGTGCCGTGCCCGATCAGTATGAGCAGACGCTGCCGGAGGTCTTCCCCGACTTCGCGCCGGGCAACTTCACCTTCGACGAGGCACTCGGCCGGTGGGTGTGGACCACCTTCAACGACTACCAGTGGGACGTCGACTGGTCGAACCCCGATGTGCTCGCCGAGTACGCCGACACCATCATGTACCTCGCCAACGCCGGCGTGGAGGTGCTGCGGCTGGACGCCATCGCCTTCACCTGGAAGCGCATGGGCACCAACTGCCAGAACCAGCCGGAGGTGCACCTGCTCACCCAGGCGCTGCGCACGCTCGTCCGGATCGCTTGTCCGGCAACAGTGTTCAAGGCCGAGGCGATCGTCGGCCCGCAAGACCTCGTGGCCTATCTCGGCACCGGACGCCGCTCCGGCAAGGTCAGTGATCTGGCGTACCACAACGGGTTGATGGTGCAGATCTGGTCGGCGCTGGCCACCGGGGACGCCCGCCTGACGGCGCACGCACTCAGTCAACTGCCGGCCACGCCGTCGACCACCGGCTGGATCACCTATGCCCGGTGCCACGACGACATCGGCTGGGCCATCGACGACGCCGACGCGAATGCGCTGGGGCTTAGCGGCTTTGAGCACCGGAAGTTCTTGTCGCAGTGGTACGCAGGGGAGTTCCCCGGCTCATGGGCGCGCGGTCTGAAGTTCCAGGAGAACCCCGACACCGGGGATGCCCGCATCTCCGGTTCCCTGGCGTCGCTTGCAGGCCTCGAGGTCGGCGACCCGTTCGCGGTGAGTCGGATCCTGTTGGCGCACAGCATCATTCTCGGCTTCGGTGGCATCCCGGTGATCTGGATGGGCGACGAGCTCGGGCTGCTCAACGACACCGACTGGGCGCAGGAGGCAGGCCACGAGGCCGACAACCGGTGGGTGCACCGACCGCGGATGCCCTGGCCGGCCGACACCACCCACCCGGTCTACCAAGGGTTACGACGACTCATCGAAAAACGGCGCTCGCTGCCAGCCTTGCACGCTTCCACCCGGGCGGTGCCGGCGATGACTCACGACCCGGGCGTCCTGCTGCTGAAGCGGGAGCACCCGTACGGAACGGTGCTCCAGGCGTACAACGTCACCGCGCAGCGCAGGGTTGTTCCGGTTGCCGCTCTGCACGACTGCGGGCTCGACCCCCAGCGCGTGGTCGACCACCTCGGGCAGGCGCACGTGACGGGCGAAGGTGTCTGGCTCGATCCGTACCAAGCGGCCTGGCTGGCAGACCCGACACAGCCCTGACCTGGGCTGCTGCGGTTGATGCGGAACGTGCAGGGATTTGATTTGGTCGACACCCGGCAGGGCCGGTAGTCTTGACGATCGTGCGTGGGCTATGCCCTGCCCTCGGGTTCGCCGGAAACGGTGGGCCGGGGTTCATCAGGCCCGTCACACGCTCTCGCCGGGCAGTCGCCGGTCGGTCGGGTCCGAAAGGATCGGTTCGCCGCGGAAGTGCGGGGGAGGGCACCGATTCGACACACCCGACCCCGTGGGTCGCTTGGCCGAGTCGGAATCCAAGGAGTTCGACCGCGTTCCGGCGTGCGTCGCGCAGACAATAAACCAACCAGTACGGAGAACAGGTTGCCTACTATCAACCAGCTCGTCCGCAAGGGTCGGCAGGACAAGACCACCAAGGTCTCGACGCCGGCGCTCAAGGGCAGCCCCCAGCGACGCGGTGTGTGCACTCGCGTCTACACCACCACCCCCAAGAAGCCGAACTCGGCGCTGCGCAAGGTCGCTCGTGTGAAGCTGACCTCCGGCATCGAGGTCACCGCGTACATCCCGGGTGTGGGTCACAACCTGCAGGAGCACTCAATCGTGCTCGTGCGTGGCGGCCGTGTGAAGGACCTCCCCGGCGTTCGCTACAAGATCGTTCGCGGCGCATTGGACACCCAGGGCGTCAAGGGTCGTAACCAGGCCCGTTCCCGTTACGGCGCGAAGAAGGAGAAGAAGTAATGCCTCGTAAGGGCCCTGCTCCGAAGCGCCCGCTCGTCGTCGACCCGGTCTACGGCTCGCCGATCGTCACCCAGCTGGTCAACAAGATCCTGCTCGACGGCAAGAAGTCCATCGCCGAGCGCATCGTCTACGGCGCTCTCGAAGGCTGCCGTGAGAAGACCGGCACCGACCCCGTGGTCACGTTGAAGCGTGCCCTCGACAACATCAAGCCGAGCCTTGAGGTGAAGTCCCGCCGTGTCGGTGGCGCCACCTACCAGGTGCCGGTCGAGGTCAAGCCGGGCCGCGCCACCACGCTCTCGATGCGTTGGCTGGTCGGCTACAGCCGTCAGCGTCGCGAGAAGTCGATGACGGAGCGCCTCATGAACGAGATCCTGGACGCCTCGAACGGCCTGGGTGCAGCGGTCAAGCGCCGCGAGGACACCCACAAGATGGCCGAGTCGAACCGCGCGTTCGCTCACTACCGCTGGTGATTGCTCCCCGGTGCGCGGACAGCTATCCGCTCCGCGCGCCGGGAGCGTCCACCCGCACCTGAACTTTCAAACCACAGCCCCCAGAGAACGAGGCAGACACCGTGGCACAGGACGTGCTGACCGACCTGAAGAAGGTCCGCAACATCGGCATCATGGCGCACATCGACGCCGGTAAGACCACGACGACCGAGCGGATCCTGTTCTACACCGGCGTCAACCACAAGATCGGCGAGACGCACGACGGTGCGTCGACCACCGACTGGATGGAGCAGGAGAAGGAGCGTGGCATCACGATCACCTCCGCTGCTGTGACCTCCTTCTGGAACGGCACGCAGATCAACGTCATCGACACCCCCGGTCACGTCGACTTCACCGTCGAGGTGGAGCGTTCGCTGCGCGTGCTCGATGGAGCCGTCGCGGTGTTCGACGGCAAGGAGGGCGTCGAGCCCCAGTCCGAAACCGTCTGGCGTCAGGCTGACAAGTACGACGTTCCGCGCGTCTGCTTCGTCAACAAGATGGACAAGATGGGTGCCGACTTCTACTTCACCGTGCAGACGGTCATCGACCGCCTCGGCGCTGAGCCGCTCGTGCTCCAGCTGCCGATCGGTGCCGAAGCTGACTTCGTCGGCGTTGTCGACCTCGTCCAGATGCGCGCACTGGTGTGGCCGGGCGACGCCAAGGGTGACGTCACCATGGGCGCCAAGTACGAGGTGCAGGAGATCCCCGCCGACCTCCAGGCCAAGGCCGAGGAGTACCGCGAGAAGCTGGTTGAGCGCGTCGCCGAGTCCGACGACGAGCTCATGGAGAAGTACCTCGGTGGCGAGGAGATCTCGATCGAGGAACTCAAGGCCGGCATCCGCAAGCTGACGGTCAGCTCCACGGTCTACCCGATCCTGTGTGGTTCGGCGTTCAAGAACCGCGGTGTGCAGCCGATGCTCGACGCTGTCGTCGACTACCTGCCCAGCCCGCTCGACGTCGACGCGATGGTCGGCCACAAGCCGGGCGACGAGGAGACCGAGATCACCCGTGAGCCGTCCAAGGACGCTCCGTTCTCGGCCCTGGCGTTCAAGGTTGCCGCGCACCCGTTCTTCGGTTCGCTCACCTTCATCCGCGTCTACTCCGGTCGCATCGCGGCAGGCTCGCAGGTGGTCAACACCACCAAGGGCAAGAAGGAGCGCGTCGGCAAGCTCTTCCAGATGCACGCCAACAAGGAAAACCCTGTTGACGAGGCACTGGCAGGTCACATCTACGCCGCGATCGGCCTGAAGGACACCACCACCGGTGACACCCTGTCCGACCCGAACGAGCAGATCGTTCTGGAGTCGATGACCTTCCCCGAGCCGGTCATCCACGTGGCCATCGAGCCCAAGACCAAGGGTGACCAGGAGAAGCTCGGCACGGCCATCCAGCGGCTGGCGCAGGAAGACCCGACCTTCTCGGTGCACCTCGACGAGGAGACCGGCCAGACCGTCATCGGCGGTATGGGCGAACTCCACCTCGACATCCTGGTCGACCGCATGAAGCGTGAGTTCAAGGTCGAGGCCAATGTCGGTGCGCCGCAGGTTGCCTACCGCGAGACCATCCGTCGCACGGTCGAGAAGTTCGACTACACCCACAAGAAGCAGACCGGTGGTTCGGGTCAGTTCGCGAAGGTGCAGATCTCGCTCGCACCCCTGGACACCGCCGAGGGCGAGCTCTACGAGTTCGACAACGCTGTCACCGGTGGTCGCGTGCCGCGCGAGTACATCCCGTCGGTCGACCACGGCATCCAGGACGCCATGCAGCTCGGCATCCTCGCCGGCTACCCGGTTGTGGGTGTCAAGGCCACCCTGGTCGACGGCGCCTACCACGACGTCGACTCCTCGGAGATGGCGTTCAAGATCGCCGGTTCGATGGCATTCAAGGAAGCCGCCCGCAAGGCGGACCCCTGCCTGCTCGAGCCGATGATGGCCGTCGAGGTGCGTACGCCCGAGGAGTACATGGGCGACGTCATCGGCGACCTCAACAGCCGCCGTGGCCAGATCCAGGCCATGGAGGACGTCAGCGGTGCGAAGGTCGTTCGGGCCGTCGTCCCGTTGTCCGAAATGTTCGGGTACGTCGGTGACCTTCGTTCCAAGACGCAGGGTCGTGCCAACTACACGATGCAGTTCGACTCGTACGCCGAGGTTCCCCGGAACGTCGCGGAAGAGATCATCAAGAAGGTCCGGGGCGAGTGATTCAGGGATTTGTCCCTGATCGGTTGACCCGCTAGTTTCCAACAGAATCAAGTAATCACCGACGCCGCCCCGGCGTCAGCAACCAAGTCCAACAGGAGGACCCGCAGTGGCTAAGGCCAAGTTCGAGCGGACCAAGCCGCACGTCAACATCGGCACCATCGGTCACATCGACCACGGCAAGACGACGCTGACGGCTGCTATCTCGAAGGTGCTGCACGACGCGTACCCGGACGTGAACCCCGAGTTCAAGTTCGACGAGATCGACAAGGCTCCCGAAGAGAAGCAGCGCGGTATCACCATCTCGATCTCGCACATCGAGTACCAGACCGACCAGCGCCACTACGCGCACGTCGACTGCCCGGGTCACGCTGACTACGTCAAGAACATGATCACCGGTGCGGCCCAGATGGACGGTGCGATCCTCGTCGTCGCCGCCACCGACGGCCCGATGCCGCAGACCAAGGAGCACGTCCTCCTGGCTCGCCAGGTCGGCGTTCCCTACATCGTCGTCGCGCTGAACAAGTCCGACATGGTCGACGACGAGGAAATCCTCGAGCTCGTCGAGATGGAGGTCCGCGAACTGCTGTCCTCCTACGAGTTCCCCGGCGACGACGTCCCGGTCGTCCAGGTCTCGGCGCTGAAGGCGCTCGAGGGCGACGAGAAGTGGGGCCAGTCGGTTCTCGACCTCATGTCCGCTGTCGACGAGGCCATCCCCTCGCCGGAGCGCGACACCGAGAAGCCGTTCCTGATGCCCGTTGAGGACGTCTTCACGATCACCGGTCGTGGAACCGTCGTCACCGGTCGTATCGAGCGCGGTGTGCTGAACGTCAACGAGGAGGTCGAGATCGTCGGCCTTCGTGAGGGCGCCGCGGTCAAGACCACGGTCACCTCGATCGAGATGTTCAACAAGATGCTCGACAGCGGCCAGGCCGGCGACAACGCCGCCCTCCTGCTGCGCGGTATCAAGCGTGAGGACGTCGAGCGCGGTCAGGTCATCGCCAAGCCGGGCACGACCACCCCGCACACCAACTTCGAGGCCTCGGTCTACATCCTGTCCAAGGACGAGGGTGGCCGCCACACGCCGTTCTACGACAACTACCGTCCCCAGTTCTACTTCCGTACCACGGACGTCACTGGTGTCGTGAAGTTGCCGGAAGGCACCGAGATGGTCATGCCGGGCGACAACACCGAAATGGACGTCGAGCTCATCGCTCCGATCGCCATGGACGAGGGTCTGCGCTTCGCCATCCGCGAGGGTGGCCGCACCGTTGGTGCAGGCCGCGTCACCAAGATCACCAAGTGATCACCGCGCCGTGAGGCGCACAGGGTGAACCGAAGCCCCCAGCCGAAAGGCTGGGGGCTTCGTCATGCTCGCTAGGTGCGGGTCAGGCGCCGACGTAGCACTTGGCGGGCTTGAAGCCGTTCGGTGCCATCAGGAACTTCACCTTGAAGTCGGTCGATTCGGGTGCGTCGATCTTCGGGATCGGCGAGGTCGCAGCGTGCACGACACCGGCGTCGTCGCTGCAGACAGAGGTCAGGGTGGTGATGGTGCCCTTGCCGACCGTCTTGTAGCGTCCGCTCACGACCGGCGTCTTGGTGGCGGGGTCCTGTGTGATCGTCAGCTTCGGGTTGATCTCGGTCTCGGTGGCGTAGGAGTTGGCGGTGTTCTTGGTGACCGTCAGGCGCACCTTCTTGGCCGTCGAGGGCACCTTGCCGCTGGCACGGGTCACCTTGATGATGTTCTCGCTCTTCTTGACCGAGAAGCCCGTTTCACCCCGCGAACCCTCGCGGTTGCTGAGGCAGAAGGCTGCGAGAATGGGCACGTTCTGGTCCACCACAACAACCCGGGGAGCCCCAGCCGTGGCACTTGCCGACCTGTCCACCGAAGAACTCGCAGCCTTCATGCAGTTGCAGCGCGCTGCCTACGACGAGCTGAAACTGCGCGGTCTCAAGCTGGACGTCACCCGCGGCAAGCCCTCGGCGCAGCAGCTCGACCTCAGCAACGGTCTGCTTGACCTTCCCGATGGTTTCGTCGCCGCGGACGGCACCGACACCCGCAACTACGGCGGTCTGCTCGGTTTGACCGAGCTGCGTGAGATCTTCGCCGAACTCCTCGGTGTCAATCTCGACCAGCTCACGGCGCAGGGCAATTCGAGTCTGACGCTGATGCAGCAGGTGCTGGTGGGCTGCCTGCTGCACGGTGCTGTCGACAGTGAGCGTCCGTGGTCGGCGGAAGGCACGATCAAGTTCATCTGCCCGGTGCCCGGGTACGACCGCCACTTCGCGCTGCTCAACTCCTTCGGCATCGAGATGGTCCCCGTGCCGATGCACGAGGACGGCCCGGACGCCGACAAGATCGCCGCGCTGGTGAAGGACGACCCGAGCATCAAGGGGATGTGGGTCGTGCCGACGTATGCGAACCCGACCGGCGACACCGTCACCGAGGAGGTCGCCGCGAAGTTGCTGGCGATGCCGACGGCGGCGCCCGACTTCAAGATCTTCTGGGACAACGCCTACGCGCTGCACCACCTGACGCAGGTCGAGACCAAGTCGGTCGACGTCATCTCGCTTGCGGCGTCCTCGGGCAACCCGCACCGGCCGATCATGTTCGCCTCGACCTCCAAGATCACTTTCGCCGGAGCCGGCGTGGCCTTCCTCGCGGCGTCGACCGAGAACATCACCTGGTACCTCAAGCACCTGGGCCTGAGCTCCATCGGCCCCGACAAGGTCAACCAGTTGCGGCACGCGCAGTTCTTCAAGGACGCGGGCGGTGTGCGCGAGCACATGCGGGCGCACGCGCAGATCATTGCGCCGAAGTTCGACGCTGTGGAGCGCATCCTCACCGAGCGTCTCGCCGAGCACGACATCGCCCGGTGGACCACCCCGATCGGCGGCTACTTCGTCAGCCTCGACGTCCTGCCCGGCACCGCGTCCCGCGTCGTCGAGCTCGCCAAGGAAGCAGGCATCGCGCTCACCCCGGCCGGCTCGAGCTACCCACTGGGCAACGACCCGGACGACGAGAACATCCGCCTCGCTCCCACCATGCCGCCGCTGGAGGAGGTCGAGGTCGCGATGGACGGCGTCGCCACCTGCGTCCTGTTGGCTGCGGGGGAGTACCTCACCAGCCACTGATCGCGCGCGTTGTGGAGAGGGTGGTCGCCGGTGGGCGGCCGCCTTTTCCATGTCAGAACATCGGTTGCGGTTGCCCAGACCGGGTGACCCACGCAACAGGGCGTGTGGGACAGTTGCGCCTATGAGTCTCGCGGAGCGCGCCGAGCCAACCCCGGCGTACTTTCTCGCCGGTGGCACCGGCATTTCCGCGGAAACTCTGGGAAACATGATCCTGCGGCAGTTCCCGGACGTGCGTTTCGTGCGGCAGAAGATTCCGTTCATCACCTCGGTCGACGGAGCCCGCGAGGTCGTCGAGATGCTCGACGCGGCCAAGACCGAGAGCGTTACTCCGCTGGTTTTCTCCACCGTCGCCGACGAGGCGATCCGGGCCGAGCTGATGCGCACCCAGTGCGCTTTCATCGACCTCTTCGGTTCGCAGTTGGACGTGGTGGAGGAGGCCCTGCACCGCGAGGCGGCACACAAGGGCGGTTCGGCCCACGCGGTGCGCGACCAGACCTCCTACGACTCCCGCATGCAGGCGGTCGAGTACGCCATCGAGCACGATGACGGCGCCAGCTTCCGAGCGATAGAGAAGGCCGAGGTGATCCTGCTGGCCCCCTCGCGGTGCGGCAAGACGCCGACGACGATGTACCTCGCCCTGCAGCACAGTGTGTTCGTCGCCAACTATCCGCTGGTGCCCGAAGATCTCGAGTCGAGCAAGCTGCCCAGGCCCATTGCGCCTTACGCCGACAAGTGTTTCGGCCTGGTGTCGACGGCGGCCCGCCTTTCCCAGGTGCGCAACGAGCGTCGTCCGGGCAGCACCTACGCCTCGCAGGCCCAGTGCCTCTACGAACTGCGGCGGGCGGAGGCTATGTTCCGCCAGCACCGCATCCCGTTCATCAACTCCTCGGCGATGTCGATCGAGGAGATGGCGGCCGTGATCATGCAGACCCTGAAATTGAACCGAGCACACTGATCCGCACCGTCCGCGGCCCTTCCGGAAGGACCTCCATGAGCAGCAACATCGAGTGGTACGAGAACCTCGGTATGCACGACGTCGAGCTCGTCGGAGGCAAGAACGCCTCCCTCGGCGAAATGGTGCAACACCTGTCGAAGGCAGGAGTGCGAGTGCCCAGTGGCTTCGCCACCACCGCCGACGCGTACCGCCGGTTCCTCATCGAGTCGGGCCTCGCCGAGCGCATCGACGGCATGCTCACCACCCTCGACGTCGATGATGTGCGTGAGCTGGCCCGGGTCGGTGCCGAGATCCGTGCAGCCGTCGAGAACCAGCCCTTCCCGGCCGACCTCGAGGCCGAGATCCGCGAGGCCTACGACAAGCTCGCGGGCGAACACGGGGACGAGGTGAGCTGGGCGGTGCGCTCCAGCGCCACCGCTGAAGACCTGCCGGACGCCTCCTTCGCCGGGCAGCAGGAGACCTTCCTCAACATCCACGGCATCGACAACATCCTGCACGCCATCAAGTTGGTCTTCGCCTCGCTCTACAACGACCGCGCGATCGCCTACCGGGTGCACAACAACTTCGAGCACTCCGTCGTCGCGCTCTCGGCGGGCATCCAGAAGATGGTTCGCTCCGACATCGGCTCCTCCGGTGTGATGTTCACGATCGACACCGAGTCGGGCTTCAAGGACACCGTCTTCATCACCTCGTCCTACGGATTGGGTGAGGCAGTGGTGCAGGGCGCGGTCAACCCCGACGAGTTCTACGTCTACAAGCCGGCGCTCGCTGCTGGCAAGCCGTCGATCCTCAAGCGCGGCATCGGCGGCAAGGCGATCAAGATGGTCTACACCGAGGACAAGTCGGTGGGACGCACGATCGAGACGGTCGATGTCGATCCGGCGGACAGCGCGCGGTTCAGCATCACAGATGCCGATGTCGAGGAGTTGGCGCGGCACGCGGTGAAGATCGAGGAGCACTACGGCCGCCCGATGGACATCGAGTGGGTCAAGGACGGTCTCGACGGTCTGATCTACGTGGTGCAGGCCCGCCCCGAGACGGTGAAGTCTCGCGAATCCGGTTCTGTGCTCGAGCGATTCACCATGAAGGACCGCGGCCCGGTGCTCATCGAGGGCCGCGCCATCGGCCAGAAGATCGGTGCTGGCGCGGTGCGCAGCCTGACGTCGATCGACGACATGGCGCAGTTCGTGGCCGGAGAGGTGCTCGTCGCCGACATGACCGACCCCGACTGGGAGCCGATCATGAAGAAGGCGAGTGCCATCGTCACCAACCGTGGTGGCCGCACTTGCCACGCCGCGATCATCGCCCGTGAGCTCGGCATCCCGGCCGTCGTCGGCACCGGCGACGCCACCCGTTCGCTGACCGACGGTCAGGAAGTCACCGTTTCCTGCGCCGAGGGCGACACCGGGTACATCTACGACGGCATGGTCGACTTCGAGGTCACCACGACCGCGCTCGACCAGATGCCGCAGCTCCCGGTGAAACTGATGATGAACGTGGGTACGCCCGACCAGGCGTTCGAATTCTCGCGGCTGCCGAACAAGGGCATTGGCCTGGCCCGGTTGGAGTTCATCATCAACCGGCAGATCGGTATTCATCCCAAGGCGCTGCTGGAAATCGACGATCAGGAGCCGGAGATCAAGGCGGCCATCGAGGAGCAGATCGCGGCGTACGACAGCCCGCGCGACTTCTTCGTCAAGCGCGTTGCCGAGGGCGTTTCGATGCTGGCGGCGGCGTTTGCTCCCGAGCCGGTCATCGTCCGGATGTCCGACTTCAAGTCGAACGAGTACGCCAACCTGCTCGGCGGCGAGCGCTACGAGCCGCACGAGGAGAACCCGATGATCGGCTACCGCGGTGCGTCGCGGTACCTCTCGCCCGACTTCGTCGACTGCTTCGCGATGGAGTGCGAGGCGATGCGCATCGTGCGTGAGGACATGGGCCTGACCAACCTCAAGATCATGATCCCGTTCGTGCGTACGATCGCCGAGGCCGAAGGGGTCATCGACCTGCTCGGACAGCACGGCCTGAAGCGCGGCGAGAACGGCCTCGAAGTGATCATGATGTGCGAGGTGCCGTCCAACGCGGTCATCGCCGACCAGTTCCTCGAGCACTTCGACGGGTTCTCCATCGGGTCGAACGACATGACCCAGCTGACCCTCGGCCTCGACCGTGACTCGGCCCTGGTGGCCGGCTCGTTCGACGAGCGGGACGACGCGGTCAAGGCGATGCTCTCGATGGCGATCAAGGCCTGCCGTGATCGCGGCAAGTACGTCGGCATCTGCGGGCAGGGTCCGTCCGACCACCCCGACCTGGCTGAATGGTTGCTCGACCAGGGCATCGAGTCGATGTCGCTCAACCCCGACACCGTCGTCGAAACCTGGTTGGCGCTCGCCAAGCACGCCAACGCCTGACCACCCGCGACCAACAATCGCGCCCATCCTGATCGGGATGGGCGCGATTGTCGTGGGCCCGGTCAGTGCAGGGTGTCTTCCAGCATCCGCGGACGTGAGGCCTGCAGACCGGCGAACAGCATCACCACGAGCGTGGTGGCCAGGAATCCGAAGGACGCGGTCCAGCCACCGAAGGCGTCATGCAGCAGCCCGAAGACGACCGGTCCGAGGCACGCGAGCGTGTATCCGACACCCTGGCTGAAACCTGACAGGGCGGCCGAACCGGCGGCGGTACGCGTCCGCAGGTTGATGAGGGTGAGTGCGAGCGGGAAGGTGGTGGGCCCGAGCCCACAAGCGATGACCCAGATCGGCGTGGCGGTCTGCGGCGCCCAGAGCAGTCCGGCATATCCGATGACGAACATCGCCACTGATCCGATCACGACGACGGCCGGGTTGGGCAGTCGTGCGGCCAGCTGCGGCGCGATCATCGCCGACACCAGTCCCATACCGGCGAACAGTGACACCATCACCCCGCCGTACGCGGCGTCACGGCCGGCGGAGGTGAGGATCTTCGGCAGCCAGGTGAAGAGCGCGTAGGTGTTGAGCGAGGTCATCGCGAACATCAGCGCCAGAGACCACGCGACCGGCGATCGCCAGATCCTGCCGGTCGGCGTCGCAGCGTTCGCCGGCACGTCGTGGGGGTCTTTGCGGCCGGAGCGCAGAATGAGCAACAGCCACGGGATGACCGCTGCAGCCGATGCAATCGCCCAGACTCCCAACGAGATTCGCCAGCCGTGAGCATTCGCCAGAGGCACTGCGACCAGCGGCGGCACCAGCGTCCCCAACTGCAGCACGGTGATGTACGCAGTGCTGAGGGTTGCGACCCGAGCCGGGAAGAAGCGTTGGATCACCGGGGGAATGACGACATTACCGATGCCCATCCCGGCCAGCGCGCACGAAGAGGTGAGCAGCAGCACCGCGACGTTGTCGGCGAGGCTGCGCGTGACCAGACCGGCGGTGGCCAGCACCATCGATGCCAGCGCCATGTGTTCCAGGCCGAAGCGTCGCACCAAGGCGGGCGTGAGGATGCCGAACGCAGCGAACATCGCCGTGGGCACCATCCCGAGCACGCCCGCGACTGCCGGCCCGAAGCCGATCGCGCCCGACACCTCGTCCAGTAGGGGCGTGATCGAGGTGACGGCGGTGCGCAGCGAGAAAGCCGAGAGCACAACGCCGAGCAGCAGGAGGCCGGCGGCCGAGGCGGGTAGAGGACGATCAACGCGCTGGGAAGTCACTCACCCCATCATGCTCCCGAGATGCATGTCACACAGAAGCGAGTCCGGCTCTCAGACCTCGGAGATCGTGGTGGACGCGAGCCGTCGGCCGGCCGCGAACACCCCACCCACGAGGCACACGACGCCAGCCAGCGCGGCGAACCAGGTGGGCACCTTGAGCGCGAACTCGAGGTCAGCCAACTGGGTCAGCACCGATGCGCCCCAGGCCTGGGCAGAGGTCCACTTGATGGCCGGAATCAGCCCGGAAAGCGTGAGCTCCCAGAGCAGCCAGTACAGCAGGCAGCCGACGATCGAGCGTTTGAGGAAGGTTGCGAGAACCGCGAAGATCCCGACGTACGCGGCCCCGCTCACCAGCGTGCCCGCGCCTGCCGACAGCCACAGATTGTCACGCGTGCCGACCAGGACCAGCGCGGCGATCATCATCGGCAGCACGACCAGTCCGACCACGGCCAGCAGCACCACGCTCGCCTTGCTCATCACCACCCCGAGCCGGGAGACCGGTTTGGTCAGTAGGTAGATGATCGAGCCGTCGTCGAACTCGGAGCTGATGAGCGTGCTCGTCGCCACCAGGGTCACGATCGGTAACACGATGCCGATACCGAGCGTCCCCAGGAGGTCGCCCGCCTCGGCGGTGTCGATCGGGTCGGACGAGGCGACATGTCGCAGCCCGGACACCGCGATCAGCAGCAGTGGCAGCGCCAGGAGCGCGATCACGCGAGGGCGCCCGAACAGCGAGCGCAGACCGAGTTTGATGATCGGGGCGTTCATCGGCCCACCAGGTAACTGAACACGCTCTCCAACGATTCGTCGGTCGGGGTGAGTTCGAAGATGCGGATGTCGTTGCTCGCTGCGAGTCTGGGGATCAGCCGAGCGAAGGTGCCGTAGTCGTCCGCTTCCACTTCCAGTGCGTTCGCCATGCGCAGGCGTACGCCGCGCACGGACGTGTCGCGCAGGAGCAGCGCCGCCAGCGCCCGATCGTCCGAACTACGGATGACGTACTTGTTCGGACGGTCGGTCATGAGCCGGCGGATCTGGCTGAAATCACCCGATGCGGCATGGCGTCCGGCGACGACCACTTCCACCTGGCGGGCCAGTTGCTCGACCTCCTCCAGGATGTGCGAGCTGAAGACGATCGTGCGGCCTTGGTCGGCGAAACCGGCCAGCAGCGACATCATCGACCGGCGCTGCACCGGGTCCATACCGTTGAACGGCTCGTCCAGCAGGAGCACCTGCGGGTCGTGCACCAACGCCGACGCCACCTTGATGCGCTGCCGCATGCCCTTGCTGTAGGTGGAGATCTTGCGGTCTGCGGCGTCGGCCAGATCCACCAGTCCGATCGCGTGGGCGGTCGCACCCTTGGCGTCGGTGAGTCGGTGCAGATCTGCGTTGAGCCGCACGAACTGCCGCCCGGTCAAGAAGTCGTAGAGGCTCTCCTGCACCGGCACCAGGCCGATGCGACGGTAGACCTCGACGTCGCCGCGCACGGCCGCGCCGTCGAGGGTGACCGTGCCCGCCGAGGGCGCGAGCAGCCCGGCCATCATCGACAGCAGTGTCGACTTCCCGGCGCCGTTGGGCCCGAGCAGGCCGGTGATTCCCGGACCCACCGACATCGTGACGCCGTTGACCGCGACGACATTGCCGTACCACCGGGAGACGTCGTTGAGCAGCAGCTCACTCACAGCTGCACCGCCTTGCGCAGACGAGCCACCAGGGCGAGCGCCGGGACGATGATCCACGCCAGACAGATGCCGGCATAGGCGATCGTGCCTGCCGTGCCCGGGCGTACCAGCGGTTCGATCGGCATCGGCTGGCCGGAGATGCCCCCGACGAGCTCGGCCACGGCCGTGAACGGACTGAATGCCGCAGCAACCAGGGTGACCTCGCGGTTGCCGCCGGCGTACGCCACACCGAGCACCGCGGTGACCACGCCCGAGGAGATCATCAGGACGACGATCACGGCGGCGACCGCCAACCCCGCCCGAGTGGTGAGCGCGCTGATCAGACAGCTGACCGTGGTGAGGATGAGCGAGAGCAGGAAGACCCCGGCCACGGCCGTGAAGAAGTTCTTGGTGTGCTGACCGCTGTCGAGCGAGGAGGTCAGCGCGACGCCGTACCAGATCGCCAACGGCGTCAGGATGAGAACGTAGATCGCGGTAGCCAGTGCCGCCAGTCGCATCAGCACGTACATACCGCGCGAGAGCGGACGCGCGAAATACAGCACGATGCTGCGGTAACGCAGATCGCGGGCGAAGAGCACCGGGGCTTGCGTCGCGACGAAGACCGTGATCGGCAGCTGCATCCAGTAGGGGAAGCCGTAATAGCTCGACAGCGGCCCGAAAAGATCGGCCTGCTCCGAGAGCGACATCCGGTCGAGCTGCACGATGATCCCGGCCAGCACGAGCGCCGGCACCATGAGAACGGTGAACACCAGGATCGGCACGACCTTCGCCTTGCCGGTACGTCCGATGCCGAAGACATTCTTCAACGAGGTCAGGTAGAGCGACCAGGCGATCGCACCGGTCGACCCGCGCCGCCCGGTGAACGGCCGATAGCCGATGTCGTGGATGACGCCGCGGCGCGGTCGCTGTTCGACGGGGGACTGGCTCATCGGGCACCTGCCTGCGCAAAAACTTCTTCCAGGGTGTGGTGTACCTCTTGCACCCGCACCAGACCGAGATCGAGGCTGACCGCGGCGTCCCTGATCACGTCCAACGTCTCGGGCGTCTGCACCTGCACGCGCACCTTGTCGCCCTGCGGCCAGGCCTTGAGCCCGTGATCGATGAGGCGTTGGCCGAACTGACGATCCGAGCCCGGTGGGCCGAGCACCTCCACCAATACATCGCCGGTGGTGTGGGTGAGTTCGGCGGTGCTGGAGGAGCGCAACAGGTGGCCGGCGTCGATGACGACGATGTGGTCGGCGGTGCGTTCCAACTCCCCGAGCAGGTGGCTGGTGACCGCGACGGAGATGCCGAAGTCGTGACCGATCTTGTCGATGAGGCCGAGCATGTCGTCCCGTGCGCTCGGATCGAGGCCGTTCGTCGGCTCGTCGAGCAGCACCAGCTTCGGATCGTGGACGATCGCTTGGGCGAGCTTGGCCCGCTGCGCCATACCCGTGGAGTAGCCGCCCATCGGACGATGCCGCTCCTCCGCCAACCCCACGTGACGCAGGACGTCCGAGGTGCGCTCGCGGGCGGCGGTGAGCGGAAGACCCGACATCATCGCCATGTGCAGCACGAAATCGGCAGCGCTTGTGTCGGCCGGCAGGCAGTCGTGTTCGGGCATGTAACCGACGAGTTCGCGGATCTGCGCGCCCTGCGTCGCCGGATCCATCCCCAGGACGCGGGCCTGGCCGCTGGTGGGCGGCAGCAGTCCGAGCAGCACCTTGATCAACGTCGATTTACCGGCGCCGTTGACGCCGATGATGCCGGTGATGCCGTCCGGGATGCTGACCGTGAGGTCGTCCAAGGCGCGCACGCGCGGATATTGGACGACCAGGTTGTGTGTGTCGACGACCCCCATGGGGTCGAGCGTAAGTCGCACATCGGTTCGTCCTTGGCACAAACGCGCGGGCTGTCGAGAAACGCCCACGTCATGATGCGGGCGTTTCTCGATAACCCGCGCGTTCGGAGTGTGAGTTCCACAGGAGGCTTTAGCGGCGCCGATCTCCACAGGTCGGTCTCGGCAGCGAGCGCTTGAGCGCACACGTGCGGATCCTCGGTGTGTGGATGACCTCATCGAATGGAACCAAGCGCTCAGGGCCGGCTTCAGCGAGCATGACGTCCGCACTCGCGTGGCTGCCGGCGACTGGGTACCGCTCATGCGCGGCTGGTACGCGATGCGTGCGCCTCAGGATGAGAAGGACCTGCATCTAATGCGCCTCACCGCCGTCTTACGGGCCAATGGAAGCCGGCTGGTCGCGAGCCATTCGTCAGCAGCCTTGCATTGGGGGCTGCCGATGCACGACGTCGACCTGTCCACCGTCCACGTGACCTTTCGGAAGTCTGACCGCCGCTCCAAGCGCCGCACTCGACTCCATATGCACGCCTGCCCGCGCCGCGCGTTCGAACCTGTCGACAATGCGGAGCACCCCGCTATCGCGACCCTTCAACTGGCCTCGCTCTCGTTCGAAGCGGGACTGGTCGCCGTCGATGAGGCGTTACGCAGGGGACTCGTCGATTCGGAGCAGCTGCATCGCGCCGAGTCGGTAATGGGGCGCTGTCGCTCCGTCGAGAGCATTCGACAGGTGGTGAGCCAGGCAGACGGACGACATGAATCACCGGGGGAGACGCTGACCGCATTTCAGCTCAGGCTCGCCGGTATAGAAGTGGAGCCGCAATTCGTCATCCCGGGTACGGAGCGGTGGACGCAGTCGCGCCACGGCTACCGAGCCGACTTCCGCGTCAAGGGGGAACGCGTCTTGATCGAGTTCGACGGCCGGAGCAAATACGGCCGCGGTGTAGACGTCTGGCAGGAGAAGCAGCGCGAGGATCGCATCCGCAGCCTCGACTGGGGGTTCGTCCGACCGATCTGGCGCGACCTGCTCGGTGTCGGCCGCCTCGCGAGCATGGTGCGGGAGGCCGTCGCGTACAAACGCGCCGGTTATCGAGAAACGCCCGCCTCATGACGTGGGCGTTTCTCGATAACCCGCGCGAATGAGCCGTGAGACAGCACACCTCCAGCGGATTTGTCGTGATCCGCCGTGCGTGGCACACTAGACAAGTTGCTCGTCGCGTGATGGCGCATCTGTTCGGCCGGTTCTCCGGACGAAGTGCGGCACCACCGTCGGCCACGTCAAGGCGAAAAGGACCGGAATTCCGGGCCGAGTCGGACGTGAACGGCACGCGCGAGCCCCGGCCCGTACGGACCGGCCCCACCCCGCCACTGGTGAAAAGGTGCGCACTGTGCTGCGAAGCAGGTGCGACACACCCGACCGCGGGGGTCGGAGCCGGAACCCGAAAGGGACGGCCATTGACAGTAGTAATAGAAGTAAGTACGGCGAGAGAGAGACGCGACAAAGATGGCGGGACAAAAGATCCGCATCCGGCTTAAGTCGTATGACCACGAGGTCATCGACAGCTCGGCGCGCAAGATTGTCGACACGGTGACGCGTGCCGGCGCAACGGTGGTTGGCCCCGTGCCGCTCCCGACGGAGAAGAACGTCTTCTGCGTCATCCGTTCGCCGCACAAGTACAAGGACAGCCGCGAGCACTTCGAGATGCGTACGCACAAGCGGCTCATCGACATCGTTGACCCGACGCCGAAGGCCGTCGACTCGCTCATGCGACTCGACCTCCCGGCTGACGTCAACATCGAGATCAAGCTCTGAAAGGGGGAGTGACTCATGACCCACACGACTGAGCGCTCCGTCAAGGGCGTTCTCGGCGAGAAGCTCGGCATGACCCAGGTCTGGGACGAGGACAACCGTCTGGTTCCCGTCACTGTCATCCAGGCCGGCCCGTGCGTCGTCACGCAGGTGCGTGGCGAAGAGGGCGACGGCTACCACGCGGTGCAGATCGCGTTCGGTGCCATCGACCCCCGCAAGGTCAACAAGCCGATGACCGGTCACTTCGAGAAGGCCGGCGTCACGCCGCGCCGTCACCTCGTCGAGATCCGCACCACCGACGCGGGCGACTACTCGCTCGGCCAGGAGATCACCGTGGAGGCCTTCGAGGTCGGCCAGGAGATCGACGTCGTCGGTCGCACCAAGGGCAAGGGCTTTGCCGGCGTCATGAAGCGTCACGGCTTCCACGGCGTCAGCTCCTCGCACGGTGCACACAAGAACCACCGCAAGCCGGGTTCGATCGGCGGCTGCGCCACCCCGGGTCGCGTCTTCAAGGGTATGAAGATGGCCGGCCGGATGGGCGGCGTTCGCCAGACCACCCAGAACCTCACGATCCACGCCGTGGACGCCGACAAGGGTCTGCTGCTCGTCAAGGGTGCCGTTCCCGGTCCCCGTGGCGGCGTCGTCCTGGTCCGCACGGCGGCCAAGTCGAACCAGAAGGACGCGTGAAGCCGATGACTTCCGTTGACATCTTGAGCCCGTCGGGTTCGAAGTCGGGCTCCGTCGAGCTGCCGGCCGAGATCTTCGACGTGACCACCAACGTTCCGCTGATCCACCAGGTTGTCGTGGCGCAGCTCGCTGCTGCCCGCCAGGGCACGCACTCCACCAAGACCCGCGCCGAGGTGCGCGGTGGTGGACGCAAGCCGTACCGCCAGAAGGGCACCGGCCGCGCGCGCCAGGGTTCGACCCGTGCGCCGCAGTTCGCCGGCGGTGGCATCGTCCACGGCCCGCAGCCGCGTGACTACAGCCAGCGCACCCCCAAGAAGATGAAGGCTGCCGCCCTGCGCGGTGCCCTCTCCGACCGGGCGCGCCACGGCCGCATCCACGTGCTGACGTCCGTCGTCGAGGGCGAGACCCCGTCGACCAAGTCGGCCGCTGCGCTGCTCGCCGGTCTGTCCGACCGCAAGAACCTGCTGGTCGTGCTCGACCGCAGCGAAGAGGTCTCGACCCTCTCGGTGCGCAACCTGGCCGACGTCCACGTGCTGTGGGCCGACCAGCTCAACACCTACGACGTGCTCTGCGCTGACGACATCGTCTTCACCCAGGCCGCCCTCGAGGCATTCCTGGCCGGACGTAACCAGGCCGCGAAGCTGGAGAAGGCCGCTGCCCAGGCCGAGCCGAAGGCAGCGAAGGCTGACAAGCCCGCCAAGGCTGAGCCAAAGGCGACCGCTCCGGCGGCGCTGGTCGACGCCGACGCTGCTGGTGAGGCGACCGACGGTGGTTTCGGTGCCGACTCGGCCGCTCCGCTGGAGGACGGCGCTTCGCCCGACCCGGCCAAGTTCACGGTCAAGGGCAACAAGGACTCGATGAAGTACCACGTCGAGGGTTCGCGTTGGTATGACGCGACCGTCGCCGAGGTCTGGTTCACCACCGGTGAGGCTGCGGCTGCCGCAGGCTTCGAGCCGGCTGGTGGCGCCAAGGCTCAGCAGGTCAAGGAGGACGACAAGTGAGCAGCCAGTTCAACGTCGGCAAGGACCCGCGCGACATCCTGATCGCGCCGGTGCTGACCGAGAAGTCGTACAGCCTGCTGGACGAGGGTAAGTACACGTTCCTCGTGGACCCCCGCGCCAACAAGACCGAGATCAAGGTGGCCGTCGAGAAGATCTTCGACGTCAAGGTCGACTCGGTCCACACGCTGAACCGTCAGGGCAAGACCCGCCGCACCCGCTTCGGGATGGGCAAGCGCAAGGACACCAAGCGCGCGATCATCTCCCTGCGTGAAGGCTCCATCGACATCTTCGGCTCGGCGAGCTGAACGACGGCGAGGACAAGGACAAACAATGGGTATCCGTAAGTACAAGCCGACGACGCCGGGACGGCGTGGCTCGAGCGTGGCCGACTTCGCTGAAGTCACCCGCTCGACCCCCGAGAAGTCCCTGGTGCGTCCGCTGCCGAAGACCGGTGGCCGTAACGCCTCGGGTCGCATCACGACGCGTCACATCGGTGGTGGCCACAAGCGCGCCTACCGTGTGATCGACTTCCGTCGCTCCGACAAGGACGGCGTGCCGGCGAAGGTCGCGCACATCGAGTACGACCCCAACCGCACCGCGCGTATCGCGCTGCTGCACTACGCGGACGGCGAGAAGCGTTACATCATCGCGCCGAACAAGCTGCGTCAGGGCGACTCGATCGAGAACGGTGTCGGCGCCGACATCAAGCCCGGCAACAACCTGCCGCTGCGCAACATCCCGACCGGTACCGTCGTCCACTGCATCGAGCTCCGGCCCGGTGGCGGTGCGAAGATCGCTCGCTCGGCCGGTTCGCGTGTGCAACTCGTTGCCAAGGACGGCCCTTACGCCCAGCTGCGTATGCCGTCCGGTGAGATCCGCAACGTCGACGCGCGCTGCCGCGCGACCGTCGGTGAGGTGGGCAACGCCGAGCAGAGCAACATCAACTGGGGCAAGGCCGGCCGCATGCGTTGGAAGGGCAAGCGCCCGACCGTTCGCGGTGTCGCCATGAACCCGGTCGACCACCCGCACGGTGGTGGTGAGGGCAAGACCTCCGGTGGTCGTAACCCTGTGTCGCCGTGGGGACAGAAGGAAGGCCGCACCCGGCGGCCGGGCAAGAGCAGCGACAAGATGATCGTCCGCCGCCGTCGTACTGGAAAGAAGCGCTAAGAGATGCCTCGTAGCCTGAAGAAGGGTCCCTTCGTCGACGACCACCTCGCCAAGAAGGTCGAGGTCCAGAACGAAGCCGGCACCAAGAACGTCATCAAGACCTGGTCGCGTCGTTCGATGATCACCCCGGAGATGCTCGGCCACACGCTGGCCGTGCACGACGGCCGCAAGCACGTCCCGGTCTTCGTGACCGAGTCGATGGTCGGCCACAAGCTGGGCGAGTTCGCCCCGACGCGCACCTTCAAGGGTCACGTCAAGGACGACAAGAAGGGCCGCCGCCGCTGACGCGGGGGCGAGACCTGGTGATCCCAGCATGACTGCAACTACCGAAAGCAAAGGACAGGCGATGGAAGCCAAGGCGCAGGCGCGGTTCGTCCGTGTGACGCCGATGAAGGCCCGCCGCGTCGTGGACCTCATCCGGGGCAAGAACGCCCAGGAGGCGATCAACGTGCTCACCTTCGCGCCGCAGAGCGCGAGCGAGCCGGTGCTGAAGGTGCTCCAGAGCGCCATCGCCAACGCCCGCGTGCAGGCTGACAAGCACTCGGTCGCGTTTGACGAGCGCACCCTCGTGGTGAGCTCGGCGTTCGTGGACGAGGGCCCGACCATGAAGCGGTTCCGCCCGCGGGCTCAGGGCCGCGCGAGCCGTATCAACAAGCGCACGAGCCACATCACCGTGTTCGTCGCACAGCCCGAGAAGAAGGACGGAGGCCGCTGAGACATGGGTCAAAAGATTCACCCGAACGGTTTCCGCCTCGGCATCACGACCGAGCACAACAGCCGTTGGTTCGCAGACAGCACCAAGCCGGGTCAGCGTTACGCCGACTACGTCAAGGAAGACGTCGCGATCCGCAAGCTGATGTCGCAGGGCATGGAGCGCGCCGGCATCTCCCACGTGGAGATCGAGCGCACCCGTGACCGCGTCCGCGTCGACATCCACACCGCTCGCCCGGGCATCGTCATCGGTCGCCGCGGCGCCGAGGCCGACCGCCTGCGCAGCTCGCTGGAGAAGTTGACCGGCAAGCAGGTGCAGCTGAACATCCTCGAGGTCAAGAACCCCGAGGCCAACGCTCAGCTGGTCGCCCAGGGCATCGCCGAGCAGCTTGCTGCTCGTGTGAACTTCCGTCGTGCGACGCGCAAGGGCATCCAGTCCGCGCAGCGCGCCGGTGCCAAGGGCATCAAGGTGATGGTCTCCGGTCGTCTGAACGGCGCCGAGATGAGCCGCACCGAGTTCTACCGTGAAGGTCGCGTCCCACTGCACACGCTGCGCGCGAACATCGACTACGGCTTCTACGAGGCTCGTACGACGTTCGGTCGCATCGGTGTCAAGGTCTGGATCTACAACGGTGACCTGACCGCCAAGGAGCTGGCTCGCGAGCAGGCTGCCGCCCCCTCGCGTCCGCAGCGTCGCGGCCGCGACGACCGTCCGGCACGCGGTGACCGCGGTGGACGTGGTGGCGCTCGTCGCGACCAGGCTCCCGTCGAGTCCACCGAGGCCCCTTCGGCCGAGCCGGTCGCCGAGACCGCAGCGGTGGCTCCGAGTACTGAGGGAGGCGACGCCTGATGTTGATTCCGCGTCGTGTGAAGCACCGTAAGCAGCACCACCCCGGCCGTCGCGGTATGGCCAAGGGCGGTACGCAGGTGACCTTCGGTGACTACGGCATCCAGGCTCTCGAGCCGGCCTACGTCACCAACCGCCAGATCGAGTCCGCTCGTATCGCGATGACCCGCTACATCAAGCGTGGCGGAAAGGTGTGGATCAACATCTACCCCGACCGTCCGCTGACCAAGAAGCCTGCCGAAACCCGCATGGGTTCGGGTAAGGGTTCGCCGGAGTGGTGGGTGGCCAACGTCAAGCCGGGTCGTGTGATGTTCGAACTGTCCGGTGTGTCCGAAGAAGTTGCTCGCGAGGCCCTGCGCCTGGCGATGCACAAGCTGCCGATGAAGTGCCGCTTCGTCGCACGTGAAGGTGGTGACTTCTGATGGCTCTTGGTTCCAAGGACCTCGCGCCGGCGAAGCTGCGCGAACTGGGCGACGACGAGCTCGTCGGTCAGCTCAAGGAAGCCAAGCAGGAGCTGTTCAACCTGCGATTCCAGTCGGCCACCGGTCAGCTGGAGAACAACTCGCGGCTGCGCGCCGTCCGCAAGGACATCGCACGGATCTACACCGAGATGCGTGAGCGCGAGCTCGGCATCGGCCGTGCAACCGAGTCCGCTACCGACGAGAAGGTGAGCTGAACATGACCGAGCAGACGGTAGCTCGCAACGACCGCAAGACCCGCCAGGGTTACGTGGTCAGCGACAAGATGGACAAGACCGTCGTGGTCGAGGTCGAGGACCGCGTCAAGCACGCCCTGTACGGCAAGGTCATGCGTAAGACCAGCCGCATCAAGGCGCACGACGAGGACAACTCGGCCGGCGTCGGCGACCGCGTCCTGATCATGGAGACCCGACCGCTGTCGGCGCAGAAGCGCTGGCGCATCGTCGAGATCCTCGAGAAGGCCAAGTGATCCGCTCGTCGTCGCACTTGGTGGTGGGTGTCACAACCCACCCCGCCGCGGCGGCGTGATTTGGAGCCGTACGGCGGTGGCCCCTAGACTGGGCTGTCGCCGTACGGCGCTCAAAACCTCTGAGTCCTCCAGCTCCGTGAATCTCACGGGGCTTCGGCATGGCCAGCGATGGCCAGTGGACCTGAGACGTACATGTATCCGTTCCGCAAGGCTCGCACCTCATCCGGTGGCAGAGAACCAGTGAGACGACAGGAGAAGAACTGTGATCCAGCAGGAGTCGCGACTGAAGGTCGCCGACAACACCGGTGCGAAGGAAATCCTTTGCATCCGTGTGCTCGGTGGCTCGGGTCGTCGCTACGCCAGCATCGGTGACACCATCGTGGCGACCGTCAAGGACGCCATCCCCGGTGGCAACGTCAAGAAGGGCGATATCGTCAAGGCGGTCATCGTCCGCACCCGCAAGGAGCGTCGTCGTCCGGACGGCAGCTACATCCGCTTCGATGAGAACGCTGCGGTGATCCTCAAGAACGACGGTGACCCCCGTGGCACCCGCATCTTCGGCCCCGTGGGCCGTGAGCTGCGCGACAAGCGCTTCATGAAGATCATCTCGCTCGCACCCGAGGTGATCTGAGGCCATGGCGAAGATGAAGATCAAGAAGAACGACCTGGTTCAGGTCATCAGCGGGCCCGACAAGGGCAAGCAGGGCAAGGTCATCTCGGTCAACACCGAGACCGGTCGTGTGGTCGTCGAGGGCGTCAACCGCGTCACCAAGCACCTGCGCGCCGGCCAGCCGGGCCAGGCCAGCGGTGGCATCCAGGTCGTCGAGGCGCCGATCCACGTGTCCAACGTGCAGATCGTCGACCCCGAGACCGGTAAGCCGACCCGCATCAAGACGCGCGTCGAGACCGTTGAGCGTGACGGTCGTTCCAAGACCGTCCGGACCCGAGTGTCCGTTCGCTCGGGTAAGGACCTGTGATGACTGAGACCGCTACCAAGCAGACGGCAGCGCCGCGCCTCAAGCAGCGCTACCAGGACGAGATCAAGCAGGCACTGCTGGCGCAGTTCGAGTTCTCGAACGTCATGCAGGTGCCGACGGTGACCAAGGTCGTCGTCAACATGGGTGTCGGCGACGCAGCCCGTGACAGCAAGCTGATTGAGGGCGCCATCCGCGACCTCTCGGCCATCACCGGTCAGCAGCCGGCTGTCACCAAGGCGCGCAAGTCGATCGCCCAGTTCAAGCTGCGTGAGGGCATGCCGATCGGTGCGCACACCACGCTGCGCGGCGACCGCATGTGGGAGTTCCTGGACCGCCTGGTCTCGGTGGCTCTGCCCCGTATCCGCGACTTCCGTGGCCTGTCGCCGAAGCAGTTCGACGGCAACGGCAACTACACCTTCGGTCTGACCGAGCAGTCGATGTTCCACGAGATCGATCAGGACAAGATCGACCGCGTGCGTGGCATGGACATCACGGTCGTGACCACGGCTGCCAACGATGACGAGGGTCGCGCGCTGCTTCGCCAGCTGGGCTTCCCGTTCAAGGAGAAGTGACATGGCGAAGAAGGCCCTGATCAACAAGGCGAACGCCAAGCCGAAGTTCGCGGTGCGCGGTTACACCCGCTGCAACCGTTGCGGTCGTCCGCACTCGGTCTACCGCAAGTTCGGCCTGTGCCGTATCTGCCTGCGCGAGATGGCGCACCGCGGCGAACTGCCCGGCGTCACCAAGTCAAGCTGGTGACCCCCGTCGGGCGGTGCGATGCACATGCAGATGCACCGCTTCGACGAACCAGCTCACACACTCACTGAAGTTACAAAGATCTACACCGAAGGTCGGCCGCGAATCCTCGCGTCTGAAACCCCGGTGAGGGAGGGCGGGACAGCCCAATGACCATGACCGACCCGATTGCGGACATGCTGACCCGAGTCCGGAACGCCAACACGGCGCACCACGACTCGACGTCGATGCCGTATTCGAAGCTCAAGTCTCACATTGCTGAGATCCTGAAGTCCGAGGGATACATCGCGGACTTCCGGGTTGAGGACGCAACGGTGGGCAAGACCCTGATCATCGACCTCAAGTACGGCCCCAACCGGGAGCGCTCGATCGCCGGCGTTCGCCGCGTCAGCAAGCCCGGTCTGCGCGTGTACGCCAAGTCCACCAACCTGCCGCGCGTGCTCGGTGGCCTGGGGGTCGCGATCCTTTCCACGTCGTCCGGCTTGTTGACCGACAAGCAGGCCGCTTCCAAGGGTGTAGGCGGGGAAGTCCTCGCTTACGTCTGGTAATCCGGGAACAAAGGAGGAATAGACAATGTCTCGTATTGGACGTCTTCCGGTTCCGGTGCCGAGCGGTGTCGACGTGACCATCGACGGTCAGGACGTCGCGGTGAAGGGCCCCAAGGGCTCGCTCGCCCTGACGGTCCCGAGCCCGATCAGCGTTGCCAAGGCAGAGGACGGCACCGTCGAGGTGACCCGCCCCAGCGACGACCGTGACGCTCGTTCGCGCCACGGCCTGACCCGCAGCCTGATCAACAACATGGTCATCGGTGTCACCGAGGGCTACACCAAGAAGCTCGAGATCCACGGCACCGGTTACCGCGTGACCGCCAAGGGCTCCGACCTGGAGTTCGCTCTCGGCTACAGCCACCCGATCCTGGTGAAGGCGCCCGAGGGCATCACCTTCGCCGTCGAGAACCCCACCCGGTTCTCGGTCAGTGGCATCGACAAGCAGCTGGTCGGCGAGATCGCAGCCAACATCCGCAAGCTGCGCAAGCCCGACCCGTACAAGGCCAAGGGCGTGCGCTACGAGGGTGAGCACATCCGCCGCAAGGTCGGAAAGGCCGGTAAGTAAGCCATGGCAAACGCACGAATCGTCAAGCGCTCGAACAGCAAGGCTGCTGCTCGTAACCGCCGTCACTTCCGACTGCGCAAGCGCGTCTCGGGTACGACTGCGCGTCCGCGCATGGTCGTCAACCGCAGCTCGCGTCACGTCTTCGTCCAGATCGTCGACGACACCCAGAGCAAGACGCTGGTGTCGGCCTCGACCATGGAAGCCGACCTGCGCTCCTTCGAGGGTGACAAGACTGCCAAGGCGAAGAAGGTCGGCGAACTGCTGGCTGCTCGCGCCAAGGACGCCGGCATTGAGGCCGTCGTCTTCGACCGCGGTGGTAACCGGTACGCCGGTCGTGTCGCCGCCATCGCCGATGGCGCCCGTGAGGGTGGCCTGACGCTCTGATGATGACCAACACTGCTGAGATGAGGAACCACTGATGGCTGGACCCCAGCGTCGAGGTGCCGCTGGCTCCGCCCAGGGCGGCCCCGAGAACAGCGACAACAACAACGACCGTCGCGGCCGCGGCGGCCGTGACGGCGGACGCGACAACCGTCGTAACAACCAGAACGACGAGCGCAACCAGTACCTGGAGCGCGTCGTCACGATCAACCGTGTGGCCAAGGTCGTGCAGGGTGGTCGCCGGTTCAGCTTCACCGCGCTCGTCGTGGTCGGAGACGGACAGGGCACCGTCGGCGTCGGCTACGGCAAGGCCAAGGAAGTGCCGGCCGCGATCGCCAAGGCCGTCGAGGAAGCGAAGAAGAACTTCTTCCGCGTCCCGATGATCGGTGGCACCATCCCGCACCCGATCCAGGGTGAGGCTGCTGCAGGCGTCGTCCTGCTGCGCCCGGCCGCTGCCGGTACCGGTGTCATCGCCGGTGGTCCGGTGCGCGCCGTGCTGGAGTGCGCAGGCATCCACGACGTGCTGTCCAAGTCGCTCGGCTCGGACAACGCGATCAACATCGTGCACGCCACCGCTGCAGCCCTCAAGGGCCTGGAGCGTCCGGAGGCCGTCGCGGCTCGCCGCGGTCTACCGCTGGATGCTGTCGCTCCGGTCGCTATGCAGCGCGCCATGGCCGCTGCGGCGTCCGAGAAGGCAGGTGCCTGATGGCAACGCTGAAGGTGACCCAGGTCAAGTCGGAGATCGGTAACAAGCCGAAGGCGCGCGAGACCCTGCGTTCGCTGGGCCTCAAGCGCATCGGCCACACCGTCGAGCAGGAGGACCGCCCGGAGATCCGGGGCATGGTCCGTGCGGTTCGCCACCTGGTGACCGTTGAGGAGATTGACTGATGGTTGACAACGAGAAGACGCACGCACTCAAGGTGCACCACCTGCGTCCTGCTCCTGGTGCCAAGACCGCCAAGACCCGCGTTGGTCGTGGTGAGGGCTCCAAGGGTAAGACCGCTGGTCGCGGTACCAAGGGCACGGGCGCTCGGTACCAGGTGCCGGAGCGTTTCGAAGGTGGTCAGACGCCGCTGCACATGCGTCTGCCCAAGATGCGCGGGTTCAAGAACCCGTTCAAGGTGACCTACCAGGTCGTCAACCTCGACAAGATCTCGGCGCTCTTCCCCGAAGGCGGCGCTGTGTCGGTCGAAGACCTCGTGGCCAAGGGCGCGGTCCGCAAGGGCCAGCCGGTCAAGGTTCTCGGCACCGGCGAGATCACCGTCAAGGTCGACCTCACCGTGGAGAAGTTCTCGGCCTCGGCCAAGGACAAGATCGAAGCCGCCGGCGGCTCGATCACCCAGGCGTGAGCCTGACGCAACACTGAACGCCGCCTCAGGGCGTGCGGTCCCCCCGGGGAACCACACGTGCTGGGGCGGCGTTGTTGCGAGGTAAAGTTTCTGAACACGTGGCTACGGCAGACCGTGGCCCGACGACATGCAACGACCGATTGGTCGGCCCGCCGCCCTGCGGCGGTTCTCAGGAGGATCCTTTGCTGACTGCTTTCGGTCGCGCATTCACCACGCCTGACCTGCGCAAGAAGATCCTGTTCACGCTGGCGATCATGGCGCTGTTCCGGCTCGGGTCGCACATCCCGACGCCAGGTATTTCGTACTCCGCATTGGAGGCCTGCCAGAAGGCCGCCTCCGGCACGCAGAGTCTGCTGGGCCTGGCCAACCTCTTCAGCGGTGGAGCACTGCTGCAGTTCTCGATCTTCGCGCTGGGCATCATGCCCTACATCACCGCGAGCATCATCGTGCAGCTGCTCACCGTGGTCATCCCGCGCTTCGAGGAACTGAAGAAGGAGGGGCAGTCGGGGCAGACGAAGATGACGCAGTACACGCGTTATCTGACGATCGGCCTGGCTCTACTCCAGTCGTCCACCCTTGTCGCGGGCGCCGCCAACGCGCCCTCCCGACTGCTGGGTGGTACGCCCCTGACCTGCCCGACGGTCACCACCGACAACAACATCCCAACCCTGGTCATCATGGTGCTCGTGCTCACTGCCGGCACCGGTCTGATCATGTGGCTGGGTGAGCAGGTCACCGAAAAGGGCGTCGGCAACGGTATGTCGCTGCTCATCCTCACGGCCATCGCCGCTTCGGTGCCGGCGTCGGTGTGGGCGATCAAGGACCAGGGCTGGGGCAAGTTCGCGATGGTGTGCATCATGGGCGCCGTCATCACGGTGGTCGTGGTCTTCGTGGAGAACTGCAACAGGCGGATTCCGGTGCAGTACGCCAAGCGGATGATCGGTCGCCGACAGTACGGCGGCACCTCGACCTACATCCCGCTCAAGGTCAACATGGCCAACGTGATCCCGATCATCTTCGCCTCGTCGCTGCTGTCGCTGCCGGTCATGGTCTCGACCTTCGCCAACCAGAACGCCGGCTGGGTGCAGTGGATCAACCAGAACCTCGCGCGGCCGGATTCGTGGATGTACATGACGGCCTACACCGCGATGGTCTTGTTCTTCACCTTCTTCTACGTGTCGATCACCTACCAGCCGGACGAGGTGGCCGACAACCTGAAGCAGGGTGGCTCGTTCATCCCGGGCGTTCGGGCCGGAAAAGCCACGGCCCAGTACATCGGCTACGTGCTCAACCGCATCACCGTCGTGGGGGCGATCTATCTGTCCGTCCTTGCGTTGATCCCGCTGATCGCGCTCGCGATGGTGGGCGCAGGTCAGGACTTCCCCTTCGGCGGCGCCTCGATCCTGATCCTGGTGGGTGTCGGTCTGGAGACGGTCAAGCAGATCGACTCCAAGCTGCAGCAGCACAACTACGAAGGCTTCCTGCGCTAGATCTTCTGCATTCACCTTCGATTCGGCTGGTCAGCAGGCGTTGCTGCTGACCGGCCGAGCCGTCTTGACTGCGCGACTGTTCCAGCGTGGTGTGCCGGGTGCTACCGCGGCAGTGTTGATCGACGAGCTTGCTCCAGATCACACTGCTTATTCCGTCGGCTGCAGTCGGTGCGCGCTTAGGCTGGAGGCATGACTGAGCAGACTTCTGGCAAGCCGCGCGTCGTTGTTCTCGGAGGAGGCTTCGGCGGTCTGGCCACGGTCCGCGCGTTGCGCAAGACCGACGTCGATGTGGTGCTGATCGACCGCCACAACTACAACACCTTCCAGCCGCTGCTCTACCAGGTGGCGACGGCCACCCTGAACCCCGGCGATGTCACGTGGTTCCTGCGCGCGGTGCGCGAACACAACCCCCGCGTCCGGTTCGTCAACGGCGAGGTCTCCACGATCGACCACGAACAGCGCGAGGTGCTGCTCGAAGGCGGGGAGGCGGTGCGCTACGACTACCTGGTCATCGCTACCGGTGTCACCGCGAACTTCTTCGGCGTGCCCGGCGCGGACAAATACGCGCTGCCGCTCTACACGCGAGCCCAGGCGCTGGCCGTACGCGACCGGTTGTTCGCGGGCCTGGAGTACGCAGCGGCCCACCGTCAAGGTGAGGACGTGCGCATCGTCGTCGTCGGTGGCGGTGCGACCGGAGTGGAGACGGCCGGGGCGTTGGCCGAACTGCGCAACAACGACATGCCGGTGACCTACCCCGAGCTGAGCCGCGAGCGCACCCACGTCACCCTGATCGAGATGGCGCCGCAGTTGTTGTCGGCATTCGGGGAGAAGAGCCAGGAGTACGCCCGCAAGGCCCTGCTGAAGCGCGACGTCGACCTGCGTCTCAACACCACCGTGAAGGAAGTGCGTGAGAACGGCGTCGTGGTTGGCGACGACGAATTCCTGCCGGCCGGTGTCGTGGTGTGGGCCAGTGGCATCAAGGCTCCGGACGCCGTGGCGAACTGGGGCGTGCCCCAAGGGCGTGGTGGACGAATCAAGGTCGACGATCACCTGCGCGTCGAGGGCCTCGACAAGGTGTTCGCGGTCGGCGACATCGCGGTCGAAGAGGGCGACCGAGCGCTCCCGCAGCTTGCGCAGCCGGCGCTGCAGGGCGGCGACTATGTCGCACGGCAGATCAAGGCAGATCTGCACGGTGAGCAGGTGGAGCCCTTCAAGTACAAGGACAAGGGCATCCTGGCCACGATCGGGCGCAGTTCAGCTGTGGCCGAAGCGACGCACCTGCCGCGCATGCAGGGCTTCCCGGCATGGGTCATCTGGACCGGTGTGCACGTGTTCACCCTGCTCGGCGTGCGTAACCGCGCCGCGGCCATGGTCAACCTCGGGTCGCGCTACCTGTTCTGGCACCGCAGCCACAACGCGATCGTCGGAGACACGCCGACCGCTCACACGCTGCGACCTGGCACCGACGCCGCGAAGCTGGACGAAGTGGCAGAGGCACATTCCTCCGAACCGGCATGATTCGATTGCCGGCGGTCCGCGCAGCGACCTGCATCGACCGATTCGGCCGGTGCTCGGTAGAATCCCGCCAGTGTTCCGACGGCCCGATCCCTTCGGCCGGTGACAACGACGTGGAGGTTGCTCGATGCGATTGATCATTCTTGGCCCGCCCGGTGCCGGCAAGGGCACACAGGCCGAGCGCATCTGCGACGCATTCGAGATCCCGCACATCTCCACCGGAGACATCTTCCGGGCCAACATCAAGAACGAGACCGAGCTCGGCAAGCAGGTGAAGTCGATCCTGGACGCCGGTGGGTATGTCTCCGATGACCTCACCAACGCGATCGTCGCCGACCGTCTGAAGCAGGACGACGCGCAGGCGGGCTTCCTGCTCGACGGCTATCCGCGCACCCTGCCTCAGGTGGAGGCACTCGACGAGATGCTCGCGCAGGACGGCTTCCGGCTCGACGCAGTGCTCGAACTGGTGGTCGACGACGAGGAGCTCATCGCTCGTCTGCTGAAGCGGGCCGAGACCAGTGGTCGCACCGACGACACCGAGGACGTCATCCGAGACCGTCAGGCGCTCTACCGCAAGGAGACGGCGCCGTTGGCCGACAACTACCGCGAGCGCGGGTTGTTGGTGGACGTCGATGGCGAGGGCTCGATGGACGAGGTGACCCAGCGCATCAACGACGCACTGGGTGGCGTGGCATCGCGCTGACGTGGTGTTCGGCCTGAGCAAGGAAAGACTCCCTGTCAAGACGACCGACCAGCTGCTGAAGATGCGGCGCGCCGGTCTCGTGGTCGGCCGCTGCCTCCAGGAAGTCGCCGCGGCTGCCGGGGAGGGTGTTACCACCGGTGACCTCGACGCTCTCGCGGAGAAGTTCATCCGGGCGCAAGGGGCCACACCGTCCTTCCTCGGCTATCACGGCTTCCCGGGCACCTTGTGTGTCTCGGTCAACGACGAGGTGGTGCACGGCATCCCGGGCGCCCGCGTACTACGCAATGGCGACCTGGTGTCGATCGACTGCGGCGCGATCGTCGATGGCTGGCACGGCGACTCCGCGATCACCCTGATCGTCGGCGGCGATGTGCACGCGCGTCCCGAAGACCTCGCGCTGTCCCGCGCGACGCGAGACTCGATGTGGTCGGGCATCGGCGGGTTCCGTCCCGGCCGTGGTGTCTACGAACTCGGTGCCGACATCCAAAGCTCCATCGAGGCGTCCGAGCAGGCCGTCCGCGCGGACGGGCACGACCTCACCTTCGGCATCGTCGACGGCTACACCGGGCACGGCATCGGCCAGGAGATGCACATGGAGCCGACCGTCTACAACGAACGGGTGAAGGCCAAGGGCCCGCAGATCCGCGTCGGCGCGACGGTTGCGATCGAGCCCATGGTCACCCTCGGCACCTACGAGACGCACGAGCTCGAGGACGAGTGGACGGTCGTCACCGACGACGGTTCGCGGGCGGCCCACTGGGAGCACACCGTGGCCGCGACCGAGGGTGGCCTCTGGGTGCTGACCGCCCTGGATGGCGGTCAGGCCGAACTGGAAGCTCGGGGCCTACCCTTCGCGCCCCTGGCGGACTGACGGCGGTCGGGTCGCGTGCGGTCGGTAGCGGCAGTCGTCGTGGCGAGCACGGCGCTGCTGTCGGCCGCCGGATGCGGCTCGGACGACGACCAGACGAGCTCCAAGACCTTGACGGTCTTCGCCGCGGCATCGCTGAAGCCGACCTTCACCGCACTCGGTACGCGTTTCGAAGCCGAGCATCCGGGGGTGAAAGTGAAGTTCAACTTCGCCGGGTCATCTGACCTCTTGGCCCAACTACAGCAGGGCGCCCGCGCCGACGTCTTCGCCCCCGCCGACAGCGCGACCATGAAGAAGGCGACCGATAGTGGTTTGGCCGTCGGCAAACCGATCGTCGTCGCCTCCAACACGCTGCAGATCGCAGTGCCACCGACCAATCCGGCCGACGTCAACTCGCTGGCTGACCTCACCGGTCCTGGCGTCAAAGTGGTCGTGTGCGCGCCGCAGGTGCCCTGTGGTGCGGCGGCGCAGCTAGTGCAGCGAGCCGCGGGCGTGACCTTGAAGCCGGTCAGTGAGGAGTCGTCGGTCACCGGCGTCATGGGCAAGGTCGTCAGTGGTGAGGCGGATGCCGGGCTGGTCTACCGCACAGATGTGAAAGCTGCCGCCGGAAAGGTGAAGGGCATCGATTTCGCGCAGTCGTCGTCCGCGGTGAACGAGTACCCGGTGGCAGCGCTGCGCACGAGCGCGGACGCCGACCTGGCGGATTCCTTCATCGGCGCGGTGGCCGGGCCACAGGGGCAGCGGGCTCTGGCGGACGCCGGATTCCGCGTGGCCTTCCCGGCCGAGTGAGCCGCTTGGCCGCGCCCCGGAAGCGTCAGCCTGACTACTCAGGGCTACCGCGGTGGATCCACGTGCCCGCAGCACTGGGTGCAGCCTTCATCCTGATCCCTTTGGTTGCGATGGTGGCCGAGGTCGACTGGTCGAACTTCCGTGCCCTGGTGACTTCGGAGTCGTCCCGGGCTGCCCTGTGGCTCAGCCTCAGGACGTCCGCAGCCTCGACCCTGCTCTGTGTGGTGCTCGGGGTGCCGATGGCAATGGTGTTGGCACGCAACGACTTTCCCGGCAAACAAGTGTTCCGGGCCCTGGTGCTCCTGCCGCTCGTGCTGCCGCCGGTCGTCGGCGGCATCGCGCTGGTGTATACCTTCGGTCGCCGGGGTCTGCTGGGCAGCACCTTCGACGCACTGGGTCTGCAGGTGGCCTTCTCGACGACGGCGGTGGTGTTCGCCCAGACCTTCGTCGCGCTGCCGTTCATGGTGCTGAGCCTGGAGGGCACGCTGCGCAGCGTCGGTAGGCGCTACGAGCACGTGGCTTCGACTCTCGGCGGACGACCGACCTTCGTGCTGCGACGGGTCACGCTCCCGCTCGTACTGCCGGGGCTCACGTCGGGTGCCGTGCTGGCCTTCGCCCGCTCCCTCGGCGAATTCGGCGCCACGCTCACCTTTGCCGGCAGCCTGGAAGGTGTCACCCGCACGTTGCCGTTGGAGATCTACCTGCAGCGGGAGAGCGATCCGGACGCCGCCGTGGCTCTGTCGCTCGTGCTCGTCGTGACCGCAGTGCTCGTCGTCGCGCTGGTGCACGGCCGCGCTGGTCAGCGCCGCAACGACGGGGAACGCACATGAGTCACCTGACCGCGAGCGCACGTCTGGCAGCCAGACACCTCGAGGTTGATCTGGAGCTCGCACCGGGGGAGCGGGTGGCAGTGCTCGGACCCAACGGTGCGGGCAAGTCGACACTGTTGTCGGTCCTCGCCGGTGTGCTCCGGCCCGATTCCGGCACTGCCACGCTCGGTGATCGCACGCTCTACGACCTTCGCAACGGTCGCGGCACCTGGTTGCCGCCGCATGCGCGGGGCATCGCGTTGCTGGCGCAAGACCCGTTGCTCTTCCCGCACCTCAGCGTGGTCGACAACGTGGCCTTCGGCCCGCGGGCGCGGGGGATGAAGGTGAAAGCCGCTCGGTCGGAGGCGATGCGGTGGTTGGCGGAGGTCGATGCCGCTGAGTTCGCTGACCGTCGTCCGGCCCAGTTGTCCGGCGGGCAGGCGCAACGGGTCGCGATTGCCCGGGCGCTCGCCGCCGGGTCCGGACTGCTGTTGCTCGACGAACCGATGGCGAATCTCGACGTCGGCGCTGCACCCGCACTGCGACGGGTGCTCGGACGGGTGCTGGCCGACCGGCCGGCACTGATCGTCACCCACGATCTGTTGGACGCATTACTGCTGGCCACCCGGGTGATCGTCATGGACGGCGGACGCATTGTGGAGTCGGGCACCACCGAGCAGGTGATCCAGAAACCCCGCAACCCCTTCACCGCTCGGATCGCCGGCGTCAACCTCGTGCGCGGCATCGCTACCTCTGCCACCGAACTGGTGGACGCCGCAGGGCGGGTGCCCGTCGCCGGCGTCCCGAGCAGTCCGCTCACCGCCGGTGCCGAGGCGGTCGCGGTCTTCAGCCCGAATGTCGTCGCGGTCTACGAGGACGCTGCTCACGGCAGCCCGCGTAACTCCTTCCCGGTCACGGTCACTGAGCTGGAACCACGGGACGCGCAGGTGCGGGTGCGCGCGACGGATGCGTCCGGACACACACTGCTGGCCGACCTGACCGCTTCCTCGGTCGCGGAGCTCGATCTGTATCCGGGCAAGCGGGTGCACTTCAGCGTCAAGGCAACGGCTGTGGAGATCTACCCGAGCTGAGCTCGCTAGCGGACGGAAGCGACCCAGAGGCCGTCGCTGTGACCACCCGTGTAGGGAGTTTTACGGACAAGCCAACCACCCGCAGGCTTCATAGTCTGGCCCCGGCGGTTGACCGGGCAATCATCGGTCCTGCTTGAAAGGGGAACGAATGAGTTGTCAGAACTGCGGGGGCGAACTCGGTTCTGGGGCGAAGTTCTGTCGGCGGTGTGGTGCGCCGGTGCCGACGATTGATTCGGGAGGATCAGCCAGCGACCACACGGCGCAGCTCCCGTCGACGGCTGCGCACACGCCCGGGAACGCTCAGGCAGCAGCCGGAGGGCAACCGGACCGCACAGATGTCTACCCAAAGGTGAGTGCTCCGCCCGCATCTGCAGCGCCCACATCTGGCCGTCCTGCTCACCAGTCGAGCCACGAACCAGAAGGCTCGAACTCGAAGTCGAAAGTGATTGCGTCGATCGCCGGGATCACTGCGGTCGCTATAGCTGGTGTGCTGGCATTCACGCTGCTCGGCAAGAAGGACGACACCTCGACCGACGCTGGCCCTGGCGCATCGACATCGCGATCGAGCGTGGGAGGAACGGCCACGCAGACGTCTTCGGACGCGTCCGCAGCGACGAGTGACAGCTCAGCGCAGGAACCGACCTCGACGTCGCAGGCCCCGACGGCACCGACCACAATGCCCGACCTGTCCGGGAAAACCTCGGGCGAGGTGCGAGCTCTGCTCCCGGGTGTGACTGTCACCGAGAAGCAGTCGCTCGTGGAGGACGGCGCAGCCGGCACTGTGATCGCTCAGTCGGTCAAGGCGGGCGATCCGACGGGCACGGCGGTGACCATCACGGTCGCCGAGCAGGCTGTCATCCAGTACGTCGATGAGTTGACCGCGGTCAGTGGAGCGTTCAGCAAGGATGCGGCGACCATCAAGGGCAAGAGCTATCCCCACGCCGTCAACCAGAGGATCTGTGGCGGGGACTCTGGACAGACTGCGTCCTACAACCTTGGTACGTATTACCGCCAGCTGAAAGCAACTGTGGGACAAGACGATTCCTCCACCTCCTCTACCAACACCGCACTTGTCGAGGTCTTCGGTGACGGCAAGAAGCTCTGGTCGAAGACGATCGCGTTCGGGCAGACGTACGACCTGGACATCGATGTCACCAAGGTGCTGCGGCTGGAGATCAAGGTCAACAAGTCGGAGTGCTCAGGAGATGAGTCGTCCTCGGTGGTTCTCGGTAACCCACGCCTGCTCGGACTCAGCTCTGAGGTGCCCAGCCCGACCTCGACCGAATAGCAACCGGGCGAATTGACCCTTACTTCCCCACATTGGAGATGACGATGTTCTGTGGTGAGTGCGGCCAGCGGTTGGCCGGCAAAGCACGTTTCTGCGCCTCGTGCGGTTCAGCAGTGACCGACGTCCCAGGCGACGAGTTCGGTGGCGAAACGCAGGTTGCTCCGATCCGCGCGGTCGACCCTGTTTCGACTGGTGAATCCTCGGCGCGAAGTCAGCATCCGGACGAGCGGCGGCAATGGTCGTCGGAGTCGTCGCCACAGCAGGTGGTCGTCTCGGAATCGGAGACGTCGGGCGCTACCACGCCGGTCACCGGGGCCGCCGCGGATCCTGGTGCACGCAGGTCAAGGGGACTCAGCAAACTGTGGCTGGCCGCGGGTGTCGCAGCGACCCTCGCGATCGGTGCGAGTGCTGCGTTGCTGTTCTGGCCCGATGGCTCGAAGGCCGGTGATGCAGGCACCTCCAGAGACACCCTGTCCTTGTCGAACCAGCCTGCCTTGAAGTGGAGCAAGACGTTCGCTCAGATTGCCCCGGATTTCGGGTGCCCGGCATCGTCCTCGTCGGATGGGACGACTGACGGACCGACCTGTTTCGGCTACGCCACCCAAGCTGGAGACTGGGTTTTGGCCAACGTGACCAAATCGCAGACCAACACCGATACCTATCAGACGACGAGTACTCATCTGCTCGCCGGAGTCGACACTGCAGGCACCACAAAGTGGACCGTCAAGTTCCCTGAAGGTCAGACTGTTCAGTGTGTGGCCGGTGAGTTGCGCTTGTGGTGCTTGACCAAATCCGCAGCCGCGAGTGGGTCGAGCGATAGTTCTGATTCGTCCTCCTCAAGCGCGCCGTCGCCGTCGACCTTGGTGACCTACGACCTCAGTAACGGAAAGTCGGTTTCGTCGATCCCGGTGCCGAGCAGCGGGCAGAGCGCAGCCTTCGCCGCTGTTACCCCGCACGCGGCGTACGTTGCAGCCACCAACGATTCGAGCTCCGGCGCCAACACCATGAGTAAGTTCGGCGACAACGGTAAAGCCAACTGGAACAAGCTCCTCGTGCTCGGCAAGGATCAGAACGCATACGGCGCGGTGTACGAGGGAAAGCTGTATCTGTACGGCTCTGACTCCTCAGGTAAGCAGTTGATCCTCGACGACTCCTCCGGTGAACTGCAGCCGGCTGAGATGGGTAAGATCGTCGGCTTCGGCGGCGGCAAGGTGATCAGCCAAGCCACCGAGAACGGTCCGTTGTCGGTCGGCAAGTCGCTCGTGGCTCAAGATCAGGTGGGGGGTTTCCGGTCATACGACAAGACACCGCCGCTGGTGCTCGGCACTTCGACCAGTGACTCCACGACCTATCAGGTGGTCAACTCGGACAAGCCCACCACCATCAAGTACCAGTTGCAGGGTTCACCGGCCTTCTACTGCGGCGGAACGATCATTTCGTCGCAGGGTTCGAGCTACTTCGGAATCGATGACAAGGGTGCACCGAAGTGGACGATCCAAGCGGCCGACTCGCGCGGAGCGTGGTGTGCCGACGGCAAGCTTGCCGTGAGCAGCGCACGCTCGCTCGTAGGGTACGACGTCAAGGACGGTCAGCCGAAGTTCACGACCGCGCTTCCGGAGATGCCCAGCGATGGGGAAAGCGGAGGTGGCGGTGTGTCGATCTCCGTATCGCCTGAGCTGACGTCCAATGGCCTGGCTGTGTCGAACGACACTTCGGTTTCCTACGTCCACTGATGCACCGATCGCGCCCTCGTGCCTGATCGGTATTCCTCGCGGGATGTCGATCAGGCTCGAGTGGGCGAATCGTTCGCATTGTGCAGTTCATCGGGCACTCTTGTGGATACGTTGTTTGTCATAGTGCAGTCGTAGCCGCCGAAAGGAATTGCTGTGCGACTCCTCATTGAAGGCATAGTCATTACCACGGATCAGTAGCGATCGCTGACTTCTTTCGGTAAATGCCTAGCGCCGCAATATCGAGGCGAGTCATGCTGTCTCTCGCTACGGTCGGCCCCGTGGACGCGTGGACAGCGAGCGTGGATCGGGCATTGCGTGGGGTGTTCGCCGCAGGCTGCGCGTTCTTCGTGCTGGCTGATTGGCCGACGATCGCCGCACATCCGACGAATCTGCCCTGGGACATAGTTGCTCAACTGCCGCTGGTCTTCATTGCGGCCCTGCTGGTGCTGCGATTCGGCTTTCACCCACTCGTCGGGCTCTTCGTATGGCTGTCCACCTTGGTGGTGGTCGTTGTCAGTCCAGAGGCAACCACCACGACGCTGTTCCTTTCGTTGTACATGCTGTGCATTGGGGCATCCCTACCGTTGCTCTGGTCGCTGCCTGCGCTGGCAGTCGTCACGGGCGTTCGAATCCTGGTCTTGAACAGCGACGGTTCGGGGCGGGGGGCGCACCTGCTATTGGTTGACGAGTTCGGCCGCTGGGCCGCGATTGTCGCCGTCATTCTGCTGGGCCACAGGATGTACAAGGTCGCATCGGCCAACGACCGTCGCGCCGGCGCGAGTGTGGCGCAGCAACGACGCGAGGCGCGGTCTGTCGCCATGGCCGCCGACGCCCGTTGGGTCGACCATTTCCTGCACGACGGCATCGCCCATGCGCTCAAAGCAGTGGTGTTGGGGGATCGGCTCAACAAACCGGAAGTGAGAGCAGCAGCCGCTCAGGCCGCCCGGGACGTGGAACGTCTTGCGCGTCCCGAGCCTGCTTTGGCGTTGGCCGAACAGGTTGAACGCATTGCCGATGAATCAGGACTCACGGTGGCCGTCACTGGTGGTGCCGGACATGTTCCCTCGGCTGTCGCCACTGCGTTCGCTGCTGCCGTGCGTGAGGCGCTACGAAATGTGCGCTTGCACAGCGGTGAGTCGGAAGCGCAGGTGCGCATCGACTCCGCGGGTCGGCGCACCCGAATACACATCATCGATCGCGGGCGCGGTTTTGATGTCGAACACTTGCCGCCCGGTCGATATGGCGTGAGCCGCAGTATCCTCGCCCGGACGCAAGAAGTCGGCGGCACGGCCGAAATCACCTCCTCAGGCGCTGGAACGACGGTCACGCTCTCGTGGCAACCTCCGTCGCCACCAGTCACCGACTGGCTCGACCGCATCGACGCCCGCCGGACGATCTTCTTGGTGACGGCGCCGTACGCGGCCCTGGTGGTCGCGCAGTGCTTGGTCATGGTCCACACGGTGGCCAGGCCGACATTGGCTCTCGGGCTCTCGTTCCTCCTGGTGGGGGTGTGGCTGGCCGCGTCGATCGGCTACCGGCATTCAAGTCCCGGTACACCGGGTGCGGTTCTGCTTGCGCTCCTGTCGCTCGCCATCAGTGCCGTGGGTGGCTTCACCTTCGACATGGAAACCGCTGATCCCGCGCAGTACTGGCTGGCTGGGTCGACCATCATCCTTCTGCCCCTCGTGGTCGCCTCCCGACCGTTGCGCCAAGCGATGCCGGTGTGCATCGCTCAAGTGGTCACGCCGGTACTGACGATGGTGGCGCGCGGTGCCGATGGCGACATGCTGATTCGACTCGGTCCGGCAATCGCGACCCCGATCATCGGGGTAGGGGGCCTGGCTGTTGCCGTCAGGCTGGGCCGTCGTCTGTCGGAGCAGATGAAGCAGGCTGAAGCACGCGAAATCGAGAGTTACCGACGGGAGATCGAGGCCAGCACGAGAGAGGCGCTCGCACTGCAACGCGTCAGCGGCCTTCGAGACCGAATCGCGCCCTTCCTCCACGACATCGCCGACGGACAGCTCGATCCACACGACGAATCGGTGCAACGGCTCGCAGCCGTCTACGAGGCGCGGGTGCGGGACGGCCTCGGTGCAGGTAGGGCGGAGTGGACGGCTGCCCAGCGACCAGTTGTCGAGGACCTCCGGGTGCGTGGCGCGGCCGTCACGCTGGCTCGTAACGCCGATCTCAGTGCCACGCAGGATGCCCTCGTTCTGGAGGCTCTACGCATCCTCGAGTCCGAAGTCAGTGAAGGGTGGCGCGTCGTTGTTTCTGCCACGCCACGTGGGTCCGGTTCGCTGACTTCAATCACGGTGACGCCCTTTGCGCAGTCGGTCTTCGACCGGTGGCAAGCACTGGAAGACACCACCACTCGCCTGATGACAGACAACCTGAGCTACCTGAAGTTGAGCTCCTCGCCGGTTGTTCTGTCCAACGTCGACAAGCTTGCGGTCACGGCGAGTCCGGAGAAAACAGGACGTGCGCCGGCGTCGGGGCTGGGGACGATTGAACGGTGACCACTGAACCCGTTGCAGCCGTTGCGCCGTCAGCTCAAAGCGCGCAGATCAGGTTGGCCGCTATCGACGACCACCCTGTGGTGCTGCGTGGCATCATCGCCGTGATCTGCGAACTCGCACCAGAGGTCACGGTCGACTTCCTGGTGACCAGCGTGCGCGACATCGACTGGACGCGAGTGGCTCACCCAGATGTGGTGCTCCTCGACATCGACCTCAACGACGGTAGCCGTGCAGAGGACAACGTCCGAGCACTCACCGAACTCGGTTTGAGGGTGCTGCTGTTCACGGCTGAGAACCGTCCGGCGCTCCTGCGGCGCTTGGTGCTCGCTGGAGCCAGTGGCTTGGCGCTGAAGTCCGATCGCGAGGAAGACCTGGTCGAAGCGGTCCGGCAGGTAGCCGCCGGCCAGTTCGCCACCAGCGGTCACTTTGCCGAGGCGCTCCTCACCGACCCATCAGTGCTCGCGGGCCTGGCGCCCAGAGAGGTCGAGGTGCTAGAGCAGTTGGCTGCGGGCGTGCCGAAGAAGGCGATCGGGAAGTCGCTACCGCAGCCCGTGGCTTCGAGCACCGTCGAAACCTACTTCCAGCGCATCGCTGCTCGGTATGCAGCGCTGGGGCGTCCGGTGCCGAACATGTACGGCTCCTTGCGAGAAGCAGCTCGTGACGGATACCTCGACCTCTGAACCAAGCTCAGCCGGATCACGTCAGTCCGCAAGCCGCGAATTGTCCTGGTTTCTCCCGACTGCCCACCGAAGCCGGAGTGAGCGAATGTGTGCTCTGGTCCTGACAGAACTGAGGTAGTGGCACATGTCTTCGCGCGGTCTGCGTAACGCGGCGGTCCTGTGTGTCATGTCGTTGGTGGTCGGGCTGCTCGCCGCTTTCCATCAAGGCGTCCCGACCAAGGACCTCAAGCTCAACGACGGCGGTGTTTGGGTCGTCAACCAAGCGCTGCGACTGGCTGCGCATCTGAACTACCCCTCCCGCACCTTGGACGGTGGGGTGCAGTCGACCGCTGCAACCTTCGACGTGGATCAATCAGGCAACACCATTGCGCTGCGGGACACTGCCGCCGGTGGGATCCAGGGAATCAATCCAGCCACGCTCGTCCTGGCCAGTGCGCTTCGGGTACCGCTAGGGATGTCCACCTCACAAGGGGGCGACACGCTGGCGATAGCTGACCCCAAAGCGGGCAAGGTGTGGGCACTCGATGCACGCACAGCCACGGAGTTCTCGGCAACGTCCACGCCCGTGGTGTCAGGTCTGCCCGGTGCACGCTTGGTGACCGGGGTGGACGGCGCCGTCAACGCCGTCGGCACCGGCGGAGTTCTGCGCAGGATTGCTCGGCAGGGTGCGTCGTGGACGGCGCAGGATGCCGGCACGATGCCGGGCGTCACCGATGTATCGAAGTTGGTGCTGACCGCCGTGGGTGACCAAATGGTCGCGCTCGACACGGTTCGGGGTGAAGTCCATTCGGCAAAGGGAACGGTGGCTCTGGGGAAGGCAGCCGATGCTGTGCTGCAGCAGCCGGGCGAGGCCGCTGCTCAAGTGCGCCTGGCGACGGCGACCGAGCTGATCTCCGTGCCGCTCGATGCCGGAAGTCCGACGCGCGTTGCAGCAGGAAGTGTCACGGCTGCCGGAGTGCCCGCCGCTCCTGTGGTTGTTGCTGGGTGCACTTATGCCGCTTGGTCAGGCACCGGGAACTACCGGCGTGACTGCGGTGACGAGGCAAAGAGCGAGGCGCGCACCGTGTCGGCGCTTGCAGGTGGCGGGCAACTGGTCTATCGGGTCAACCGGGCCGTGGTGGTGCTCAACGACATCGGCAACGGCGACGTCTACTTGGTCGACAAGAACATGCAGAAGGTCAACAACTGGCAGGACATCCGGGCACAGTTGGAAGACCAGAAGAAGCGCGACTCCAAGCAGAGCACCACCGAAACCACCGCGCAGCGCTCCGATGCTGACAAGGACACCAACAACCGCAAGCCGATTGCTCTCGATGACGCATATGGAGTGAGAGCGGGCACCTCTGTGACCTTGCCTGCGCTCGACAACGACTCCGATCCCGATGGGGACGTGTTGGTAGCCAAGCCGACCACGTCCACTCCGGTGGGCAAGGTCTCCGCGGTGCGAGGAGGGCAAGCGCTTCAGATTGAAACCAATGCATCGGCAACCGGCGCCGGCACCTTCCGCTACGCCGTTTCCGATGGTCGTGGCGGCACCGCGGAGGCCTCCGTGAAGGTCACCGTCTTCCCGACGAGCGTGCAGAATCCGCCGATCTCGAAGCGCACGTCGACCCTGGAGATCGTGCAGGGCGGCCGCGTCGCATACAACGTGTTGCAGGACTGGATCGACCCCGAGGGCGACCCGATCTTCCTGAAGTCGGCCGCGTCAACCAAGGGTGCGACCGTCACCTACAACGAGCAGGGATCGGTGACGATCGTCATCGACGGTACGGCGGCAGGCACGCTCAACGTGCCGGTGGTGGTGAGCGACGGCACGAAGGATGCATCAGGGTCGATCACGGTCAAGGTGAAGTCGCGGGGCAACGTGTTGCCGGTTGCCAACACCGACTTCGTGCTTGCCCCGGCCGGAGTTGACGTGGTGGTCAAACCATTGCTCAACGACACCGATGCCAACGGAGATTCATTGCGGCTGGTGCAGGCGGGCCCTGTGCCAGCTTCGGGTCAGGGATCGCTGCGCGTCGACAACTCGTCGGGCACATTGACCCTCAACGTTGCCAAAGCAGGCACGTACTACCTGCCCTACACGGTCTCCGACGGCACCGGCAACTCGACAGGTCGAATCCGTGTGGATGTTGCGGCGCCAGGTGCAAAAGCCCAGCCGCCGGTCGCCGAGAACGACCTGGCGGCGCTACCCGTCGGCGGTTCAGTGCTCGTGCCCGTACTCGACAACGACGTCGATCCTGCCGGCGGAGTGTTGGTGCTGCAGTTGTTGCAGCTGCCCACGGCGTCCTCGCTCCAGGTGGAGATGGTCGGGCGCGAAATGGTGCGCGTCACGGCACCGGGCGGGCTCACCGGACGCCAGAGTTTCAGTTACACGGTGTCGAACGGGCAGGCATCTGCCACTGCTGCGGTGGCGGTGGTGCCGGTGCCGCCGCCCGCGACGGTTTCCGGCCCGGAAGCCCGGCCGGATGCAGCGACCGTGCGAGCCGGCGACATCGTCACCCTCGATGTGCTCGCCAACGATCGCTCGCCCGGCGGGCTCACGTTGACCCTCGACCAGAAACTGGAGACGGTCGGATCGAAACCTCTCGGCACCGCATTCGTTTCGGCTGGCAAGGTGCGCTTCTTGGCGGGTGCGACGCCAGGAGATGTGCACCTCACCTACACGGTTCGTGACAGCCGCGCCAACCTCGCCTCTGCGGACGTCCACATCACCGTGCGAGCGGCGGACAAGCAGAACGCCGCACCGACTCCCAGCCCGCTCACCCTGCGTCTGTTGGCCGGCACCACCGCAAAGGTCGCGGTGCCGCTGGACGGCATCGATCCGGATGGCGACTCGGTCACGTTGCTAGGTGTCGACCGACCCGCGGGCAAGGGAACGGTGACCGTCGTCGACGGGCAGTTGCAGTACGCCGCGCTTCCCAGTGCAACCGGCTCCGACACGTTCACCTACGCGGTGGCTGATCGGTTCGGAGCCAAGGGCACCGCCACGGTGACAGTGGGTATCGCACCAGATTCAGGTCAGAACCAATCGCCGGTGGCGGTGGCCGACAACGTGATTGCCCGCACGGGTCGGCAGTTGTCGATTCCGGTGCTCACCAACGACTTCGACCCGGACGGTGACAAGATCACTGTGGTGGCGGGCTCGGTGAAGCCAGTCGATGGGCGCACGACTGCGCAGGCGACAGCCGTGGGGCCACGCGTCGACCTGATCACCCCCGAAACCGTTGGGGTGCAACGTTTTTACTACGAGATCACCGACGGTCGTGGCGGCACTGGCCGCGGGGTTCTGGCAGTCGATGTTCGAAAAGACGCTCCGCTGTTGGCGCCCGTCGCCCGTGACGACATCATCGCGGCATCGACCGTTGCCAACAAGAAGTCGGTGACCGTCGACGTACTTGCCAATGACGAGGACCCGGATGGATCCTCCGCTGCATTGACGCTGAAGACCGGTGCGGCCGGCGTCCAGGTGACGGCAGATCGCAAACTCATCGTTCCGGTCACCGACCAACGGCAATTGATGCTCTACGAGGTGACTGACCCGGACGGTCAGGTTGGCCGAGCGGTGATTGTGGTGCCGCCGGCGACGGGCCTGCCGCCCACGCTGCGTCTCGACCGGGTGCCACTGACAGCTACAGCCGGCGCGCCGCTTTCGATCTCGATCCCGAACTACCTCACGGTGCGCTCCGGACGCTCGGTGCAGCTTCAGAACGCCTCAGGGGTCAAGACGCCCGCGGGTGCGGCTGTGCAGGTGAAGGACCCGCGCAACCTGGTATTCACCGCAGACAAAACCTTCGCGGGGCCGAGTTCGGTGACTTTCCCCGTGACTGACGGTACGACCCCGAACGATCCCGCCGGCCTCACTGCGGTCATCACGATTCCGATCACCGTGAAGCCGGCCCCCAACCCGCCGAAGGCTGAGGCCAGCACTCCGGTGATTCGTCCCACCGCGGTGCAGGTGGCGATCGGCGAGGCCGCGGTGTCGGTCGACGTGGCTGCGATGGTCACTGACCGAGACCCGGGCGCCATGGCTGGCATGCAGTACCGAATCGGCGGTGCACCAGCTGGATTCACCGCCTCGCTCAATGGACGCACCCTGAGGGTCGGGGCATCAGGAAATGCTCGAGTCGGCCAGACCGGAAGCATCGCTCTCACCGCCACCTCGCCAAGTGGCAAGAGTGCAACAGCGCCCATCCCGGTCACCGTGGTCGGGTCGACCCGACCCCCGATGACCGTGCTTCCCGCCGACCTCACCGTGAAGGCCGGGCAGTCGGCAACTGTCGACATCACGTCCTATGTCACCAATCCCTACGCGGACAGCGGCAAGCCACTGACCCTTGTGGGCGCGCCCGTTCGCGCGTCCGGTCAGGGATCGGTGACGGCTAGTGGCACGCGCGTGACGGTCAGCCCGGCAGCAGACGCCACCGGTCAGATGTCGGTCACCTATCGGGTGGCGGACGCCTCGGGTCAGGTGGATCGTCAGGTGCAAGGCGTGATTCGCGTGACTGTGCTCGGAAAGCCAAGCACCCCCACCGGCGTCACCGCTCGTTCTCAAGCCTCGAAGACGGCCACGGTGAGTTGGACCGACGGCGACAACAATGGTTCTCCGCTGACCGGCCATGTCGTCAAGTGGCCTGGTGGACAACAGAATTGCGGTGCTGGTAGCTCGTGCACGATCAACGGATTGCCGAACGGCCGGCCACTCACCTTTAGCGTGATGGCGCGTAACGCAGTAGGCGATTCTGGATGGTCCGGGTCGTCGGCAGCTGTCACGCCCGACGCCAAGCCGAGCGCCCCCGCATCGCTCACCGCCACTGCTGGCAAGACTTCGGTGGCGTTGTCCTGGCCCGCTGCTGTGGTTGATGGAACGAAGGTGACGAAGCACACCGTCACCTCCAGCAACGGTGCCAGCCGAGACAACGGCACGAGTACTTCCCTCAACTGGACGGGTCTGCCCGGAGGCACGGGCGAGATCTGTTTCAGCGTCACTGCCACCAATGCCGCGGGAACCTCCGAACCTGGCCCGCGTTCGTGTGCGACACCGTTCGATCAACCCGGTGCGTTCGCGGTCAACACCCCGGCAGTCACGGAGGCCCCTGACCACACGAGCAACTCTGTTTCGGTCTCCTGGTCGCCGGCCAACGCCAACGGCAGCCCCGTCACCTACTCGGTGGCGTGGTCGGGCGGCACGACGCAGTGTCAGAACCAAGCGGCGACAACCTGCTCGTTCAACGTGACGGCCACGGGCACCATTTCGGTGAAGGTCACCGCGAAGAACGCCGGTGGCGAGTCAGTTGCGCAGGTTTCAGGCGTCAACGTGGCCCGCCGGGTCGGGAGCCCGACGTCGGTGACCGCGCGAGCGACCGGCACCGATGGTCAGATTGCGGTCACCGCGTCCGGAGCCGCCGGCAACGGCAACACCGTGACCTACCAAGCACGCAATGGGGCTGGGGCATGGGTCAACCTGCCTGGTGGATCCGGCAATGTGGGCGGCTTCACCAACGGCCAGGCCGTGCAGGTCTCGGTGCGAGCGGTCGGCGACAGGTCTGGTCCTGGTAACGAAGTGTCGGCTCCCGCAGCGACTCCCTATGGTCGGCCGACCGCACCGCAGCCCAGTTGCAGTGCCAGTGGCGCTCAGGACATCGCGTGCTCCTGGTCAGGCGGTTCGGGCAACGGGCGACCCGCGACCTACGCCCTCACCCGGGACGCCTCTGGCGGCGTCAGTGACAGTGGCAGCTACACCTTCTCCAGCGTCGGCTACAGCACCACCCGGACGTTGTGTGTGCGCGTCACCCAGGCCGAGTCAGGCGCCACGGACGAGAAGTGTGCGTCCGCGACCAGTGCGGCAGAGCCGCCACCGCCGGTCTATCGCGGGGATTACCAGACCCGCTCTGTCGACTGCGGCGGTAGGACGTGCACCCAGGTGAGGCTCTTCGGTTACGCCCCGAATTCCAGAGTTCGGTGTGCCGCCGGGAGCTCCGGCCCGGGATACCGAGCTTGGGAATGGGTGGGAAACGTTGACGGGAACGGAAATCACGACTGGATTTCGAATGCGAACGTCGGAAGCACGTCTCTGTTCTATGGAGCGATCAGTGACCCCGCCCATGACTTCTGTTCGCCCAACTGAGAAAGCAGAGAAATGACGATTTCCGCTGAGAACGCCGCTTGGTTTGCAGGGACGTTCGAGAAGCTCACCGCCAACATCGGCGAAGCGCTGCTGGGCAAGGCGCCGGTGATCCGGCTGGCGTTGACCTGCATGCTGACCGAGGGCCATCTGCTGTTGGAGGACGCGCCGGGCACAGGGAAGACAGCGTTGGCCCGCGCGATGGCGGCGACGGTGCAGGGCACGCACAGCCGTATCCAGTTCACGCCCGACCTGCTTCCGAGCGACATCACGGGCGTGACGATGTACGACCAGAAGAGTGGGCAGTGGGAGTTCCACAAGGGCCCGATCTTCGCTTCGATCGTGTTGGCCGACGAGATCAACCGGGCATCGCCGAAGACCCAGTCGGCGCTGCTGGAGGTGATGGAGGAGTCGCGGGTGACCGTCGACGGCACTCGCTATGACGCTGGGCGACCGTTCATGGTGATCGCGACGCAGAACCCGATCGAACAAGCGGGCACCTACCGTTTGCCCGAGGCTCAGCTCGACCGCTTTCTGATGAAGACCTCCGTGGGTTATCCGGACCGCACGGCCTCGGTGCAGGTCTTGGCGAACTCGGCGCAGCCTGATCGCACCAAGAATCTACGCCCGATCATCTCGACGACCGCGATCGCCGAAATGGCTGATTTGGTGCGGGAGAACCATGTGGACGATGCCGTGCTCGATTACGTGCAGCGATTGGTCGAGGCAACGCGTTACGACGTCGACACCACGCTCGGGGTGTCGACCCGTGGCGCCATTGCGATGGTGCGGGCAGCCCGGGTGTGGGCTGCTGCGCACGGCCGCAACTATGTGACACCGGACGACATCAAGGAACTCAGCGCGCCGGTGTGGACGCACCGCCTGGTGATGTCACCCGATGCTGAATTCGCCGGTGCGACGCCAGAGAACGTGTTGGCCAAGGCCCTCGCGTCCACCGAGGCGCCGACGGTGCGAGGCGTCGCGTCTTGACCGCTGTCGACCAACCGGTGAGTCCTCGCCGCGCGCGACTTCGCCCCTCGGGCTTGTCGACTCGGGTGGCGGCGCTGCGCGAGCGAGCCTTGGACGGTCGGGAACGTCTGCTCGATCGGGCTGAGCCCGTACTTGCCCGCACGGCACCGGCTCTGTCGACGGTGACTACCGCCGGTTGGGTGCTTCTCGCCGCGATCCTTCTCGGTTTGTACGTCGGTGCATCTCGTGGCTGGGCTGAGCTGGTTGCCGGCGCAGTCTGCGGTGCGGTCGTGCTGGTTCTCGCTCTGCTCTGGGTCATTGGTCCTGCGCCACTACGTGCGCGAATCGAATTGATTGCCAACCGAGTTCAGATCGGTGAGCAGGCGATGGGTCGGGTGGTGGCATCGCCGCGATCCGGTGTGAGCCGTCTGCCGGTGCGGGCGGAACTCCCGGTCGGCAAGGGCGCCGCCGGCTTCTCCATTCCAGCCCTGGCCCGTGACGGCGAGCACGAGGAGATCTTCACTGTGCCGACGCGTCGCCGCGGACACATCGTCCTCGGCCCGGTGAGGGCGGTGCGCGCTGACCCGTTCGCGCTGGTGCGCAGGGTCAAGGACCTCTCCGACCAGGTTGACCTGTATGTGCACCCGCGCACCATTCGTCTGGACGCTCGCAAGGCCGGATTCCTGCGTGACATCGAAGGTGTCACAACGCACGACCTGTCGTCCTCGGATGTCTCGTTCCACGCGTTGCGCGACTACGTGCCGGGCGACGACCGGCGGGCGATCCATTGGCGGACGACTGCGCGCGTCGGTCGGCTGATGGTGCGGCAGTTCGAGGAGACCCGTCGATCGCACCTGCTCGTGGTGCTCTCCATCCGTCCGCAGGACTATCTCGACCCCGAAGACTTCGAGACGGCGGTCTCTGCCGCGGCATCGTTGGGGTTGCAAGCGATGCGTGAAGAACGCGAAGTCACCATCGTCACCAATAGCGGGCGAATCGTCGCGCCGACCGGGGCGACGTTGCTCGACCAGATGAGCACTGTCGAGCTTCAGTCCGACAAACGGGACTTGTCCGAGCTCGCCTCCCACGCGCTGACGGTCGCACCAGGAGCATCGATCGCGACGATCATCACCGGCGGGTCGAGCGACGGACAGACCCTTCGGCGGGCACGCAACAACCTTCCGCTCGACGTCGTCACGTTCGCGATCCGGTGTGGTGTGCAACTGACGGGGGACCGGCGCCGCATCGGCGATTTGGTGGTGCTCGATGTGCCCGAACTCGACTCCTTGCCTCGTGCGATCGCGAGTCTGCTGTGACGGCGATGTCCTTGCCGCTGCGCAGATCGCAGCGGCGCACTCATCGGATCGACGCAGCCACCGGGCTGCCGCGCACATGGCCGGCAGATCTGGTCTGCTTCGCGCTCTTGATGGGTATCGGCGTGCTTGCCTTCGGCCCAGTATTCGGTGGCTCTCCCGGCTATCGCGCGGCTGGCGGAGGCGTGCTGCTCGGAGCAGGCATCGCGCTGCTTTCTGCGTGGCGACGCTGGAGCGTGCTTGGTACGACAGCTGTGGTGGTCGCGACCTATTTCTTGTTCGGCGGACTATTTGCTCTGCCCACCACAGCTACTGGCGGTGTGCTGCCGACACTCGTCACCCTGCGCCGACTGGCGCTGTTGACTGTCGACGCGTGGCGCGACCTGCTCACCGTCAGCACACCTGCCAGTGCTTTCACCGGGCCGACCGTCGTCCCGTATCTCTCTGCCGTCGTCTGTTCCGTCCTTTCTTTCAGCCTCGCGATGCGGGCGCGGTGGCATCTGTTCGCCTTGGTTCCGGCAGCCGCTTTTCTCATCGTGGGCATTCTGTGGGGCACGCAGCACGCGCCGCTGGCGGTCTGGCAGGGCGTCGCCTTCGTTGCGGTTGCGCTGTGCTGGAACGTGATTCGCTCCGTGCTGGTGAGGGAAGCCGATGAGGTCGCCGTTTTCGAGCGTGCCTCGGTGCGGTCAGGAGTTGTTGCGAGGGTCGCGGCCGCGCTGGTCGGACTGGCCGTGGCAATGGGTGTGGCTTACGCCGCGACGCCTGCCGTGGTCGGCGACTCCCGCTACGTGCTTCGCGATCATGTCGTGCCGCCGCTCGACCTTCGGTCCTATGCCAGCCCCCTGACCGACTTCAGGTATCTCGAGCGCGACCTGAAACAAACGCCGTTGGTGACGGTGGCCGGGCTGGCCAAGGGGCAGCGCGTGCAGTTGGCGGTGCTCGATGCCTACGACGGCATCGTGTACTCCGTCGGTGGCTCGTCCACAAACTTCGTACGCATCGGCGAACGCTTCGATCAACAGCGCAGCAATGGCAAACGGTCGGTGCTCGACATCTCGATCAGCGGCTACTCAGGTGTCTGGATGCCGGGTGGCGGAACGGTCGAGGGAGTGCGTTTCACCGGAAGCGACGCTGAGCCTCGCGCCGCGGGTCTGCACTACAGTCCTGCAACCGGAAACCTGCTGACGACCGCGCAGGTGCGTTCGGGTGCCCGTTACCAGGTCGATCTACTGAGCCGCCCCTTGGCCACGGATGAGGCGTTGCGCTCCGACCAACCGCTCGGTGGCGAGATCGGCGATACGAATGTGCCGGATGCTGTGTCGAAACTGGCCGATGACTACACCGCCAAGGCCCGGGCACCCATTGACCAACTGCGGGCGATCGAGTCGACTCTGCGCACTACCGGGTTCTACTCCAATGGTTCGGACGGCAAGTCGCGTGCAGGGCACACCGCCGAACGAATGGGCACGATGTTGGAACTGCCGCAACTGATCGGTGACGATGAACAGTACGCCGTGGCGATGGCGCTCATGGCGCGCTCCAAGGGCATTCCCGCGCGCGTTGTCATGGGCTTCTACGCGGATCCCGACAAGGCTTTGTCAGGCCCGATCACGTTCACCGGCAACGACGTCCACGTGTGGGTGGAGGTGCCCTTCCAGAAGGCAGGGTGGGTCGCCTTCGACCCGACTCCCGATCGTGATCGCACACCGCAGGTGCAGACCATGTCCCCCCAGCCCCAACCGAAGCCACGGGTGCTTCCACCGCCGATCCCACCGAAAGACAATGCCGAACCGCCGGCCGCGGTGAGCGATGGCAAGCAGGCCAAGAAGCAGAAGGCTGCCGAACCAGGATTCGATTGGGCGGGCTTGGTGCGCACCGTCGCGTACGTGACTGGTGGTCTCACGATGCTTGTCGCCCCCTTCGTGGTCGTGCTCGCCCTGAAGCGTCGTCGGCGCAAGAAGCGCTCTCATCGCGCGCGCTTCAGCGATCGGATCAGTGGAGCCTGGGATGAAGTGATGGACGCCGCAATCGATCTAGGGCTGCCCCGCGCCAAGAACGAGACCCGCCAGGAAGCAGCCGACCGAGTGACTGCGCGCTTCCCCGAGGCAGGTGCGGTGGGCTTCGCCCGGTCCGTCGATGCGCATGTCTTCGGCGGCGACGAACCCGACGCCTCGACGTCTGATGATTCGTGGGAGACCGGCGCGCAGGTCGTTGCCTCGATGCGCACGACTCAGTCGCGATGGCGTCGGATGCGTGCCGCAGTGTCGCCCCGGTCGCTGCGTTCAGGGCGTCACTCCAACCGTCATACGACACGGAAGCCGTTGATGGCCAACGCGTTTCGGTCTGTAATGCCGACTGGTCCGATCAAGGAGGCCCCATGACGACGGAGCAAAGCCCGCCCACCGGGAGTCCGGTCGTACCTGACGGTGTGCTCGCCGGGTACGCCCCGGTCGAGACCGGTCGCCGGGTGTTCGCGCGAGCGTTGGACGCGGCGGTGCCACTGCTGGCCTATGCGCTCGTGTTCGGCTCCCGATTGGTGCTGCACCTCCCGGTTGTTGTCAGTTGGGCTGGGCTCCTCCTGCTCCCGATCTACTGGGTCTTGGCGATCTACACACTGGTGAGCGCCGCGGCCACTCCGGGGCAGTTCGTGCTCGGCCTGCGCCACGTCGGCCAGTACACCGGGCGCAAAGCGTCAGCCGGCGCCTTCCTGAAACTGATCGTCGAGGGATTGGTGGCCAGCCTCACCTGCGGTCTGGGGTACATCGCCTCTCTTGCCACGATTCGTCCGCCGCTCAACCAGAACTGGCTCGACCGGATGGCCGGCGTGGTCCTGGTCGATACGCGACGTGGCCGTTGTCTGCGATCCGACGCCCCGGCCGCGGCGACGCAGGCCGACCCTGATCCGGTTGCGCCGGTGCCCGTCAGCATCGACAGCCTTCCGTCCAGCGGAGCGCTCGCCGACTCGACTGAGGTTGCCGGATCGCCGCGCGAGGGATCCCAATCCGCAGCTCATCGAGTCAACAGGCCGCTTGATGCGGGTCCGGTCATCGAGTCGACTCCGTGGTCGATGCCTTCCACCGGCCAGCCCATCGCGGAGCCGAAGGTGGCCAGGGGTGAGCCAGTCGTCGTCGAACGACGACCCGTTGGTGGATCAGCTGAGCACACGGTGGTCTCGATGCCCACTGCCGCCGACACTGTGCAGTTGATTTTGGACAACGGGAGGGTCGTGCCTTTGGTTGGGGCGGCTGTTCTGGGTCGCGACCCTGTCGCACCCGCGGGAGTGGGTGAGGTGGAGGCGATTGCCGTACCCGATGCCGCCCGATCGATCTCCAAGACCCATGTCGCCGTAGGGCGCACAGCGGACGGGTTGTGGGTGCGTGACCTGAGGTCGACCAACGGCGTGCGGATCGTCGGTGTTGACGGACGCGAACGCAGGCTCGAGCCGGGGGTGCGGCACCCGCTCGAACTCGGCGAGCGTGTGATGTTCGGAGGCCGGTCGTTCGAGGTGACCCATGGCTGAGCACGACAGCCGGTTCGAGGTGGCATTCGGCATGGCATCGGATGTGGGACATGTGCGCGCCCACAACGAGGACAACGCCTACGCTTCACCGCCGGTCTTCCTGGTTGCCGACGGGATGGGTGGACATGCCCGTGGCGATGTCGCGGCTGCACAGATCGTGGAGGAGTTCCGTGCGTCGAACAGCGCACAATGGTTCGATTCGCCTTCGCTGCACCAGGTGGTCGAACGAGCGGCCCATCAGGTCGCTGCTCTGCAAGATGGCTCAGCTGCACCGGGGTCGACTCTGACCGGCCTGGGTATGACCCTTGTCGACGGTTCGCCCTACTGTCTGGTCTTCAACATCGGCGATTCGCGGACCTATCTGTTCGAGGAGGATGAGCTCGAGCAGCTCACGGTCGACCACTCGCGGGTACAAGAGTTGGTGAGTGCCGGGCAACTCACCGTCGAACAGGCACGCAGACACCCTCAGCGCAACGTGATCACGCGTGCGCTCGGCGCGGGTATGCCGGATGTGCCGGAAGTGGACCAGTGGTTGGTGCCTGCCTCGAGCGGTCAGCGATTCCTGTGCTGTTCCGATGGTCTGCACGGGGAGGTCGAGGACGCCGAGATCGCACGTGTGCTGCGCGGCGCGGCGGACCCGCAGAGCGCGGCTCAACGCCTGGTCGACAGTGCGCTGGAGGCGGGTGGGCGCGACAACGTGACCGTCATCGTGGTCGATGTCGTCAGTGCGGCCGGGGCGATTGGTGATGAGTACACAGATGCCGATGCTGATGCGCAGACACTGCCGAATGCAGTATTGGAAGCTGGGTCATGAAGCGCACATTCCGCTGGGTGCCAGGCAAACACCATGCGTTGGTGTGGTCCTCGGGTGCGGTCTTGGTGGGCGATTCCGTTCCCGCCGAAGTGGCCGAGGAAGTGTGGCTGCGCTTGGACGATGGCACCACACCCGCGGCGTTCATCGAAGTCTTGGCCGAAGTGCTGAATTGCAGTCTGCTCGCCCTCCCCGGCTTCGCCGGCATCTTCCAGAGTTCGGACGACCAAGCGCAGGTGCTGGTGCGCGGGGGCTTCCAAGTGACCAACACCGCCGGTTCAGTGGTTGGCGGAGCCGCTGCAAGCACCTGGCTCGAACAATTCGTGACTGATCTTGAGGGACTGTCCATTTCGAGTACGGACGATGAAGGAGCGGCAGCCGATCAGCGACGATCGTGGCTGGTGGGGTCTGGTGTCATGCCGGCGTCGCGGGTGGTGCTCGCCCAGGCTCCGCAGGCAGTTGAGGTCGTGGAGGAGCTCCGGGTTGAGGCCGCACTCCCCGAGCAATCAGTGGCTGCGGCGAGCCCCGTCTCGGTGGCGCCGCCAGCCGACGCGCGGACCGAAACACTCGCAGAGTTCGAACCGGAATCTGAGCCTGGCGGTGTGCCCGCACCGGGTCCGGACCTCGCCGAGGTTGGCATTGGAGATGCGGGAGACGCCGCTCCTGGCGATCCGGCCGCGGCGCACTCCGGAGTGGCCGAGAACGCCGCGTTCGACGGTATTGAAGCGGTCGAAGCGGCGGTCGTACACCAGTCACCTCCAACAAGTGATCCGTCTCAAGTCATCGATACCGACTTCGCCGAGCTGTGGGGCGCAACGTCCTTGGTGCCGGTCGAGAACGCCGCCGTACGGGAAAGTGGCGAAGACGGATTCATCTCGGGAGTGCCTTTGAGTCTGGCCGCTGTGCCCACCAAATCCATTGCAGCGCAATCAGACTCGCCGGAGATGGTGGACGAGTGGGATGCGGCCGACCACGACGGATTCACCGTCATGGGTGCTGACCTGCCGTCGCCGAAGACTCAGCCCATTGCCACAGCAACCTCTGGTTCCAGCGAAGTGCTTCTTCTCGGGGTGCGTTGCGACCAAGGGCACGGAAACCCGCCGCAGCGGCCCCGATGCTGGCAGTGCGACGGGGCTTTGTCAGCCGCGCCCGAACGGTTACCGAGGCCGACCGTCGGGGTGTTGCGTACGAGCGACGGGGAGTTCATCGACCTACAGGGCACGGTTGTGTTCGGGCGTCGGCCGCGCTCGACTCGCGTGACCGGCACGGAGATGCCCCGGCTGGTCGTCCTGCCGTTCGCCCATGTGTCGAGCACTCACCTGCAGGTCGAGGTGCAAGGGTGGACGGCCGTGGCGGTCGACCAGCAGTCGACCAACGGCACCTTCTTGCGTCGGCGAGACGATCCGCCCACGCGGCTTCCTGACACTCCTGTCCCACTCATTACCGGTGACATCCTCGACTTCGGGCACGGTGTCTCGCTCACGGTGGAGAAGCTGGCATGAGTAGGCGGCAACCCTCGTCGCCGCCCCGGATCGACGGCTTCCGGTTCGTGGAGTTGCTCGGCATGGGTGGCTTCGCCGATGTCTTCAAGTACGAGCAGCTCGGTCTCGGCCGGCCGGTCGGTGTGAAGGTGCTGTTCCGGGGCCTGGGCGACAGTGGTCAGGCGGCCTTCGAGGCCGAAGCCAGCCTCATGGCGCAGTTGTCCAACCACCCGTCCATCGTCAGCATCTACGCAGCCAGCGCGGCCGCGGACGGGCGTCCGTACCTGGTGATGGAGTATTGCCCTCCGCCAGGCCTGGACAAGCGCATTCGTCGCAAGCCGATGGCGGTTGCGAAGGCGATCGAGATCGTCATCCAGGTGTCAGGGGCCGTCGAGACCGCGCACCGGTTGGGCATCCTGCACCGCGACGTCAAGCCGGCCAACATTCTCTTCACCGAGTTCGGTCGTCCTGCCCTCACCGATTTCGGTATCTCGGTGTCGACCGCGCCAGGCAGTACGGCCGCGGGCGGTTCTGGTGCTTCTGTGCCCTGGGCCCCACCGGAACAGCAGGTCGACGGCGCGGTTGTCGGTCGCGAAGCCGATGTCTACTCCCTGGCCGCCACCTTGTGGACGATGCTCGTCGGACGCAGCCCCTTCGAGGTCGATGGCGGCCCCAACGACGCGTGGGAGATGAGTCAACGGGTGCGGTCCAATCCCGTTCCCGTGGTGGGTCGGCCGGACGTGCCCGAATCCCTTGAACGTCTGTTGCGCACCGCGATGGCGAAGGATCCAGCGCAGCGCTACGGCACCGCCCTGGAGTTCGCGCGTGCGCTCCAATCGGTGCAGGCCGATCTCCACCTACCGATGACCGCCATCGACATTCGCGACGAGCGGCTGCCTGATGACGTCGTCGAGGAGGAGGACGACGGCGGTACCCGTGTTTCCGGTTACGTCGCCATCGATCCGGACGGCAGCCCCACTTCATCGACATGGTCCCGGCGGACCGGCAACCGGGACCACACTGGTCGAACAGCAGGAACAACGGGATCCTCGATTGACGGTCATCGCATCCTGCAGCACGGTCGGGGTGCGATCGATGCAGTCGAGCCAGTGGTGTTCACCGCACCCGCTCTGCCTAGCGAGGAGCATGCCCAGCCGGTCGATCTGCAGGTGCCGCAGCCGGTTACCTCGGCCGGCTCGCGTTCGGCCAAACCATTGGTGGCGGTCGGGGCGTCCGCGCTGTTGATCGCCGGTGCAGTCGCCGGCTATCTGGCGCTGAAGGACGACGGCGGTGCAGCGACCACCGCTCAGAGCTCAACGTCCGAGGCTGCCGTACCGGTCGATCCGTTGGGGGGAGTCGTGGCTGCCCCGACGTCTCTGACCGGGAAGCTAGCGGGCAAGGTCGCGACCTTCACGTGGAGGAATCCCGAGCCGAAACCTGGCGACACCTATCTCTACCGCGTCATCGACCCGAGCAAGGCCGAGCAGCTGCTCACGACGTCCGACACCACGGTGACGGTTTCCACGCTCCCGGGGCGCACCTGCCTTGAGGTGAAGGTGCTTCGCACTTCGGGCAAAGCGTCCGACGCCGTCACCAAGTGCACGGAGACGCCATGACAGCCCCACTTGCGGTGGAGTTCGCCGGTGAGCAGTTCACGGTTGAGTCGGGCACGACCTTCGCCATCGGTCGAGAGGGCGACCTGGCCATCGACGACAACCCATATCTGCATCGGCACTTCCTGGAGGTGTACGACCGGGAGGGACTGTGGTGGATCGCCAATCGCGGCACTCGAGTCGCCGCACATGTCACTGACTCCCGTGGGTTGATGCGCAGTTCGTTGGGCCCCGGTGCTGTTCTTCCGTTGGTCTTTCCCGTGAGCACCCTGAGTTTTGCGGCGGGCCCGACCGCGTACGAATTGGGGTTGACGACGCAGGTCGGCACCTACGCCCCGCCGGCCCATCGGGCGACGGCCTCGGTGGGTACGACGGTCGCTCCGACAGCGTTCACCGCCTCGCAGCTGCAAGCGATCGTCGCGCTGGCCGAACCAGTCCTTCGCCACCCCGGCGCAGGTGCCTGGGAGATCCCGACCGCAGTCGATGCGGCGAAGCGACTGGGCTGGACCCAGACGCGTTTCAACCGCAAGCTCGACAACGTCTGCGACAAGCTTGATCGCTGCGGCGTGACTGGACTGCGAGGCGGCCCGGGCGCACAGGCAGCCAATCGTCGGATGCGACTGGTCGAGTATGCCGTCGCCACCCTGCTGGTGACCGGCGACGATCTCGCGCTGCTTGCGCTCGACACTCCGAAGGACGACTGATGCGAGTACGAATTGCGCTGCTCGACAAGCAAACCGGTGCTGCTCAGAACCTCCAAGTGACGGCGGACGCGACCGCCACCGCGGCTGATGTCGCAGCTGCTCTCGCGGCCGGTCCGGACGCCGAGAAGGCTCGCGGCAATCTCACCTTGAACGTGCGCGAAGGCAACGTCTCGCGCACGCTCAACCCGGCCGCGAGCATCTTGCAGGCCGGGCTCCGATCGGGTCAGACGGTTGAGCTGGTGACGGCTGCGACACTCGGCGGAAATCGGGTGAGCAGCGAAAGTGTCGCCGTCGTCCGAGTGATCGATGGTGTCGACCGGGGCGTCGAGGTGCCGCTGGGTATCGGTGAGTCGACGATCGGCCGCTCAGCCGACCGAGACGTGAGGCTCACGGATCCCCTTGTCTCCAAGCTGCACGCACGCGTGACAGTTGGCGAAGCGATCGAACTCACTGATGCCAATTCCGCCAACGGTGTCTTGGTGGGCGGAGTGCAGGTCAACAGCGTCACGGTGCGACCGGGCGATGTTGTACAACTTGGCGACACGCGCATCACGATCACCCCGACTCGATCACTGACTGCCAACCAATCGACCTCGACTGACGTGACGTTCACGCGATCACCGCGGGTCATGCGGCGTCCGGCGCCCCGCGAGTTCGAACTACCCAGACCACCTTCGCGCGCCGACAGTCAACCCTTTCCGTTGCTGGCGATGGTGGCTCCCCTGGTGATGGGTGTCGTGCTCTACGCATTCACCCGAAATCTGTTGAGCATCGTCTTCGTGGCTCTGAGCCCGCTGATGATGGTCTCGACCTGGTGGACACAGCGCAATCACTCGCGACGCAGGACCGCAGCTGCTACCGACAACTTCCACAGTGCGCTCATGTCGATGGGCGAGAGGCTCGACGCTGCGCTCGACGAGGAGCGTCAGCTTCGGCTGAAGTTGTACCCGTCGGCCGCGGAGTCGGTTCGGGCCATCATCGATCGCACCGAACTATTGTGGTCGCGCCGACCAGAACATCCGGAGTTCCTCCGCATTCGACTGGGACTAGGAGAAATTCGTCCTACGACAACCGTGAAGGAGGCGCCGACGGACGGCCTGCCCGACTTGGTGGCGCAGGCACGGGAGCTTGCCACCAGTCGGTCGGTCCTTACCGAAGCACCCATCACCGCAGATCTGCGGTCGGCAGGTGGTGTGGGAGTGTGCGGTAGCTCCGCACAGGTGGACGGCGTCGCCCGGGCAGTGCTCACACAGGTGATCGGGTTGCACTCGCCCGCCGACGTGGTGGTGGCATGCCTGACCTCAGTGCGTCACCGGGACCGTTGGGAGTGGCTGCAATGGTTGCCTCATTGCGACTCGCCGCAGTCGCCGTTACGGGGCCAGCACCTGTCGGCCGACCCCGGATCGGGTTCGGTTCTGCTCGCGCAGGTGGAAGAGCTGCTCGACGTTCGGGTCGAAGCGGCGGCGCGTCCGCGTGGACCAGGTGTGCTCGACGAGGACAAACCGGTGCTGCCTTCAGTCGTACTTGTTGTCGATGACACAACAGTGGACCGCGCGCGGCTGACCCGAATCGCCGAGCGTGGGCCCGACGGTGGGGTCTATGTGCTGTGGGTGGCGAACACCCGCCGCGATCTACCCGCTGCTTGCCGTGCCTTCATCGAAGTCGACGAAGGACGCTCTCCCACAGCAAATCTCGTGCGTGAGGAAGTGCCGGACGCCGAGGTGACCCCGGAGACGATCGGTGCAGATGTCGCCCATTCAGTCGCGCGCTCCCTGGCTCCAGTGGTTGACGACAGCGCAGTTGCTGAGGACGACTCCGATCTGCCCCGGAGCGTGTCCATCGCTTCGTTGCTCGGCGCCCAGGAGTGCGACGACGCCGACATCGTGCTGACTCGTTGGCGGGAGAACCAGAGCCTGATCGACCGGTCGGCGCCTCCTGTACCGCGCTCGGAGGCAAGTTCGTTGCGTGCACTGGTCGGCCACGCCGGCACTGAGCCCTTCACGCTCGACCTGCGGTCACAAGGCCCCCACGCCCTCGTTGGTGGAACGACCGGCGCGGGCAAGAGCGAATTCTTGCAGTCGTGGGTGCTCGGTATGGCCCACGCTTACAGCCCGGACCGTGTCAGCTTCCTGTTCGTCGACTACAAGGGTGGCGCGGCGTTCGCCCGATGTACCGATCTACCGCATTCAGTGGGCATCGTCACTGACCTGACTCCGTATCTGGTGCGGCGGGCGCTGCGGAGCCTTCGAGCCGAACTCCACCGACGGGAGCGCTTGCTGAACGAGAAGGGCAAGAAAGACCTGCTCGAACTCGAGGCCTCCGGTGATCATGAGTGCCCGCCGAGTCTGGTGATCGTGGTCGACGAATTCGCAGCTCTTGCAGGCGAAGTGCCTGAGTTCGTCGACGGTGTCGTCGACGTCGCGCAGCGTGGCCGCTCCCTCGGACTGCACTTGATTCTGGCCACCCAGCGCCCCGCCGGCGTCATCAAGGACAACCTGCGCGCGAACACCAACCTGCGCATCGCCCTGCGAATGGCCGATGAACACGACTCCACCGATGTGGTGGGAGACAAGCAAGCAGCCGACTTTCCTCCAAGCATTCCCGGACGCGGCGTAGCGCGCACCGGGCCAGGTCGGTTGCTGCGCTTCCAGTCCGGCTTCCCCGGATCCCGCACCCCGGCAATCGCTCCCACGCCACCGATCGACATCGTCGAGATGGGGTTCGGCGCAAAGCGGCCGTGGACACGCCCGCGCACGGAAGTGGTCGGTGACGGTGTGCGCAAGGACATCGACCGGGTCGTCGACACGTTGAATGCGGCGGTGGTGCGGGCCGGAGTGCCGCTGCCCCGACGCCCTTGGTTGGAGTCGTTGGCGCCGGTTTACAACCTCACTCGCCTCGGTCAGCGTCGCGACACCGAGATCGTCCTCGGGGTGCGTGACGACCCCGACAAGCAGGATCAGCCAGTCGACCGGTTCCTGCCCGACGCTCAAGGCAACATCGTCTTTTACGGCGTCAGTGGCACTGGGAAGTCGACGGCGCTGCGGTCGCTGGCGGCTGCCTCGGCGATCACGCCACGAAGCGGCCCGGTGCACACCTACGCCCTCGATTTCGCCGGTGGCGCCCTGCGGCCACTTGAGGCGCTCCCCACCGTGGGTGCCGTCATAGCCGGCGACGATGACGACCGAGTGCAGCGGCTCCTGCGCTACGTCCGCGACGTGATCGAGGAACGCGCGGCGCGCTACTCCGCGAGCCGGGCTGCCAACCTCACCGAATATCGAGAGCTGGCAGATCATCCGGACGAGCCGCGAATCCTGTTGCTGCTGGACGGTTTCGGGGCCTTCCGCGCGGAGTACGAGGGGGTGCTCGGGCGCGACGCCTATTACAACCTGTTCCTGCGCATCCTCGCCGACGGTCGAGCCGTGGGTGTTCATGTGGCAATGACCGCGGATCGTCCGAATGTCGTGCCTGTTTCGGCGTCGTCCGCTTTCTTGAAGCGCATTGTGCTGCGGCAGGCGGACGAGGACGCCTACTACTCGCTCGCCGTGCCCCGAGACATGTTGAACGCTCAGTCCCGACCGGGCAGAGGGATCGACGCCGAAACAGAACAAGAAGTCCAACTGGCCATCCTCGGCACCAGCGTGAATGTCGCAGTGCAGGCCCGTGATCTTGAGGCATTCGGCCTCGACCTCGCGGGTCGGCACACCTCGCGTCCCGTCCCGATCAAGTCGCTTCCGGCGATCGTGCCCTCATCGGGTCAGGAGAAGAGCGTTGGTGGGCGCCCGGTCATCGGTATGCGTGATGACACGCTCACCGCTCTCGGTTTCGACCCACGCGGAGCCGTGCTCGTCTGTGGCCCCAGCCAATCAGGACGCACGAATGCGCTGCGGTGGATGGCCGAGGCGGTGAGGGAGGCGTGCCCTGCTGTACGCATGATCCACTTCAGTGCTCGGCGGTCGCAGCTGTCCCAGAGCCCGTTCTGGGAGTCCACCTCGATCGGCATCGAGGAGGTCAATGACGCTGCGGCGCAGCTGATCTCGACCGCCAACCTGGCTGCGCCGGAAGCGACGCCCGGGATGTGTGTGGTGATCGAGGCGTACCCCGACTTCATCAGCAGCCTGGCGGATCCGACGCTCCTGGAGTTGGTGAAGGCGCTGCGTCGGAACGGTCACTTGGTGATCGCCGAGGGGGAGACGAGCGGTTGGAACTCCTGGCCGCTGTCGATGGAGATCCGTAACAGCGGTACCGGACTCCTGCTGTCGCCCGATCAGCAGGACGGAGAGACCGTCCTGCGGACAGCTCTACCCCGCGTCAAACGTGCTGACTTCCCGCCTGGTCGCGGCTTCTGGATCCAGTCCGGCAAGGCGGTGAAGGTACAGGTGCCACTGGTGGAGTGACCCGGGTGGGTCAACCCATCGACAGTCTTCCCCTCGATCCCGAGGATGAAGGAACAGTAAAGGACCACGTCCAAGCGTGGTGTAGAGCACCGAATGTCGGTGCGAGAGAGGAGTTCTCATGGCGAACAAAGGAATGGACACCGACATTGCTCGGGGCGTTCACAGTCAGCTGACCGGCCTGCACGGGCAGCTCACGACCCTGATCAGCAGCATCGGTAGCCAGGTCACCACCGTGCACGGAGCGTGGGACGGTGCCGACTCGATCCAGTTCGAATCGGAGTGGAGCAGCGTGCATCGTCCGGCATTGACGAATGCCGCGAGCGCTCTGGAGCAGTTCGCCAGGACTCTGATGAACAACATCACCACCCAAGAGACGACCTCCGGAACGTTGAACTGATCAGCCCGTGGGGTGGGGGCCGCCGTCTGGTTTCCACCCCACGCGGAGCGCAAGAGAAAGGTGAGGTCTGTGGCATACAAGGGCATGGACGACGCACAGGTCGAGTCATCTGCGACGCAGTTGGCGGCACTGGCCACGAAGCTGGATGCATTGGTGGTGCGATGCGACGTGCTCGTCGGCAACGTAGCCGGACATTGGCATGGGCAAGACGCCCAGACCTTCCGTGACCAGTGGTACTCCGTGCATCGGCGCTCGCTGACCGGCGCGGCTGCCCAGGTGCACGGAATGGCCGACTCGCTCCGTCGGAACGTGACGGCTCAGCGGGACGCCTCCGGAGCGGACCCGGGCGCGGCCGGCGTCAGCAGCCCCCGGTCCCGTGGGTCGGACGGAAGTGCCACGTCACCATCACTGATGGCGCGCCTGCGCGATGGCCTGGGTGTCTCGGACAAGTTCCTGAACGAGTCAGGTCTTGGCGCCCTAACCACGCTGGATGACCTCTTGGAGGCGGTAGGCAAGGAAGGTTTTGGCTCAACTGCTGCCCTCGGGAAAGTCTTCGGCGCGATCGGTGTCGGAGCGTCAGTGGCCGAGTTCGTCAACGAGCCCTCTTGGCTCGGCGCTCTTCATGTGGCGCAGAACGGGCTAATGATGGGCAGTGGTCCCGCTGCGGTGGCCGGAGTGGGACTGAAGGCCGCCGAGTCCCTGGGTACTCACCTGGCCGAAGGGATCGCAGCTGGCAACTTCACCCCCGAAGCGGCGAAGTTTGGATTCGAGTACGCCCGCCAGCACCCGATCGAGGTGTTGCAGGAATTCGGTGCGGCGACCTATCAAGTGCTCGGCCACGACTTGTTAGGTCTACCGGACCAAGCGCAGGCTCATCATGGCGGCCAAGAATTCGGCGAACTGGTGCGCGGCACCGACTTCTCTCCCGCTGCTGCGAGGCAGACCTTCGATTATGCGATCAGCCATCCGGGGGAAACATTCGAGGCGATTTCCGCTGCCCCAGGCCAGCTCTGGGACATGGCCACAGGAGGTAACAAATGATCTCAACGCGCACGGACGTCGCGCTGACCGACGATGAGGTGGCAGCCTTCGCCTTCCTGCAGGATCAGGCCCGCACCAGGCCACTGCCAACCGTTGACCTCAACGATCAACACCAAGTCAACGCTGCCATCGCACGGGGACTGCGTAGCCTGAATGTTCGGGGCCTGACGACGTCCGAAGGTGAGCTCTCCCAAGATCTCACGGCCTTCTCAGCAGTAGCAGCCGCGCCCGCGCGCCTCGGCATGTACGCCCTTCAGGATGGCGTGGCTTACACGACAGCCGCAGCTCTGGAGCTCATCTCCGACGGTGAGGTTGCCGTGGTTGTGTTTCGATCGGTGCTCGGCGTGCACAGCTGTGTGTTGGCGGGAGACCCGCAGGCTGAGGCCTACTTTCGAACGATGTCTGCGCAGCTGACCGGTGACGACGCTGAAGTGCTGGTCCTGGTCGAAGTCGGCGCGTGGCTCGTGCGAGCTGGCACCGCAGTGCCAGCCCAGGTGACGGACGGGAGATGGCGCAGTGAAGGTAAACCTGTGCCGAGGGAAGACCTGTTGAGCCGACTCTGGTCGACCGCTCTGCAGCACGTGTGAGCCGACCGGCCCACGTGTCCTGAGTATTGGGGACGTGTCGCCCTGCGTCTGTCCCGCCACGGTGGACTCGACGTCGTCAGGGAGGGTGCTGTGAAGTTCTGTACGAGTTGTGGGGGCCGCTTGGCAGACGGTGCAAAGTTCTGCACCGGATGCGGGTCGGCTGTCGCATCGACCCCGGCCAAAAGAACGCCGGCGGCTGATGTGTACTACCCACGCGACCCGATTGCAGCCGACACCCTCCCAAGGCCGGCGGCGCCACCCACGCAACCTGCCGCACCTGCCCGACCCGCTGCACGCGGTAACCGCGTGCCCTTGATCGTGCTCGTGTCAGTGCTCGTGCTCGGACTGCTGTCGATCTGCGGTCTGTGGGTCCTGCGAAATCGCGATGCATCGCCGCCGGAGGATGCGCGTCAGCCGGCACCGGTTCTGGTCGAATCGACGTCTCCACCACGGAGTGCGTCTACAACGGCAACGTCCACAGCGGCGACTTCGACAACGACAGCGACTGTCACGACCACGGTCAGTGGATCGGAGTCGGCCAGCCCGGGCTCCGCTGAGCCGAGCGGTTCAAGTTCTGTAGCCACCGATGAGGCCACCGCGACTTCCCAACTCGGGTCGCTGCGAACCAGCGGAATTGCCGCGACCAACCTCGATGGCACGTGGTCGGCGCAGATCGCGAGCCAGTATGTCGGGGTCGAAGACCACCAACTGCAGCCGGAACCGTTCACCGCGGTCGACATCCTCAACCTGCACCGGAGGCTCGTCGCAGATTCTCGCTTCGCCGGACGTCCGGTGGTCATGCTCAAGCAGAACGACTTTGGCAAGTACGGCAAGACCGACAAAGAAATCTGGATCACGATGGTCCTGCTCGGCCACAGCAGCAAGGACGACGTGCAGTCGTGGTGCGAATCGACTTTCGGCATGACCGGAGAACAGTTGAAGAATTTTTGTCTGCCTCGCCAAATGAAACCGTTGTACCGCTGATTCGACGCGGCTCCATCTACAGAAACAGGACGGGTGGCGAGACCTGCCGCGCCGACGATCCATTGGGAGGAATCATGAACTTCTGTGACCAATGCGGCCAAGAGTTGTCGGAGGGTGCGCGCTTCTGCGCCGGTTGTGGCACCGCCGTGGCCCTGGCGCCGGATGACGCGTGGGATCACACCATTGCCGTGCAGCCCGCGCCGCCGTCGGAAACGGCTGGGCGCCGCGAGACGGCAACGCAGCCTGCTTCCGGTCAACCGACACCGGGGCAGCCGAGCCCGGGGTCGATGTCGGGATTCGGGGCACCCGGCGGGCAGAGGTCGGCTCCTTCGCCGCATGGGCCACCGCTCACGAACGCGCGTTCCGGGCAACAGTCCAGCCACGCGTCGGGTCCGCATATCGGCACTGTTTGCGTCGCCGGCCGGGCGTTGCCGATCGACCTGGTCATTGTTGCGGCGGCCTACGTGGTTGCCGGGCTGTTGGTGCTGTGGGCAACGCGCGATGCTTTCAAAATCCTGCCCGACATGATCAGTGGCATCTTCGACGACAGCCCCTTCGTCTACCTGATCAGCTATGCCGTCCTCTACCTGCTTGCGATCGTCCTCTGGATCGTCGCGGCGTTGGTCGGCGCGGGCTACTTGTTGTTCCGTCAAGACCCGGTGGGGCGCTGGATCGCCGTTGCGGTCGCAGTCTCGCTCCTGCTGCTTTCGATGGCCAGGGAGGACACCCCTGGCGGTTTCTGGTTCGCAGCCTTCATTGCGATCGCGGCCGCGGTTGCGCTGTTCGTCTCTCCGGGGGCTACCGCTGCACTGAGCCAGTCGAATCGCGGCGATCGTCCCGCCGCCATCACGGCGGCGCGTGCGGTCGTCGCTTTCCGGTACAGCCTCATCGCGCTCTCTGCCTTCGTCGGAGTGGCCGGCCTGCGATTCGTGAGTGAACTCGGAGTGAGCTGGTTCTTCATGGTCGTGTTCCAGTGCGCAGCAGCCGTACTGGCCTGGGCGGGCTTCGCCCGCGTGAGTAACGGTCCGGACGCTCGCGGGCGGCTACTCATCAGCGCCGCCACCGCAATGGATCTACTGGCCCTCCTCGCGACGGTGAGTGGTCAGGACACAGGGTCGCCGGCAGCGGTATCTGTTCTGATCACGCTGGGAACAATCGCATTGATCAACGTCCTGCTCTGGATCGTCCCAGCAGCCCGTGCATGGTTCGGCGACAAACCGATCAGCGCCTTCCAAGGTGTGGCCGGCCATTGATCCAAGTGGCCGACCACACCGATTTGGGCCGGATGGCAACCCAGGCGTAAGCTAGTGCGTCGGTCCAGTCTGTCCATCGCCATGTCTTCGCGACATGACGGTGCATGCCGGCCGCAACCAGGGTCCGCCCATCCGGGGCGGAACCCGTTGACCAGTGAGTATGTGGAGGATATGGCCAAGAAGGACGGTGTCATCGAGATCGAGGGCACGATCGTCGAAGCTCTCCCGAACGCAATGTTCCGGGTGGAGCTCACGAACGGTCACAAGGTGCTCGCACACATCTCGGGAAAGATGCGTCAGCACTACATCCGGATCCTCCCCGAGGACCGCGTTGTGGTCGAGCTTTCCCCGTATGACCTGACCCGCGGCCGCATCGTTTTCCGGTACCGCTGACCGAACCGCAACGCTGCAACGCACTCGTATTCGGGTGTGCTGCAGCCTGATCCGAAGACAGTAGGCAGATGAAGGTCCAGCCGAGCGTCAAGAAGATCTGCGACAAGTGCAAGGTGATTCGCCGTAACGGGCGCGTCATGGTGATCTGCGAGAACGCGCGCCACAAGCAGCGTCAGGGCTGATCGACCCAGCACGAGTCGTGTCTTCGAGCTAAGACGCAGACGAACAGTCGAACAACTGAACATCGATTCACGACAGCAGTCATGAATCACTCGAACGCAGCGCCCGACCCCGGCAGCGAAAGCTCCGGATGTCACCTTCGGCTCGGAGGCCGAAGACCCGCACCACCTACTCCTAGGTGAAAACGGGACCGGCGACTGCACCAGACCTCCGGACGAAAACACAAGGAGAATGCCGACATGGCACGACTCATCGGTGTCGACCTGCCGCGCGACAAGCGCGTCGAGGTCGGTCTCACCTACATCTACGGCGTGGGCAAGACCCGTGCCGCCGAGGCGCTCGCCGCTACGGGCATCAGCCCCGACACGCGGGTTCGCGACCTCAGCGAAGAGCAGCTGGTTCAGCTGCGTGACCACCTGGAGCAGCACCGCCTCGAGGGTGACCTGCGCCGCGAGGTGGCAGCCGACATCCGTCGCAAGGTGGAGATCGGTTCCTACCAGGGCTTGCGGCACCGTCGCGGCCTGCCCGTCCACGGACAGCGCACCAAGACCAACGCGCGCACCCGCAAGGGACCCAAGAAGACGGTGGCCGGCAAGAAGAAGGCCAAGTAATCAAGGCCTGACGGTCTGTCCGGTGCGCTCGGCGCTTGATGCTTGAGCACACCAACCCCCATCGCTGAAGTCTTACCCGTAGGAGAAAGTTCATGCCTCCCAAGAGCCGTGTGGCTGCGGGCGCCAAGAAGGTGCGCCGCAAGGAGAAGAAGAACGTTGCCGCTGGTCACGCATACATCCGCAGCACGTTCAACAACACCATCGTTTCGATCACCGACCCGACCGGCGCCGTGATCTCGTGGGCCTCGGCCGGCCAGGTCGGCTTCAAGGGCTCGCGCAAGTCCACCCCGTACGCCGCCCAGATGGCTGCTGAGGCTGCTGCCCGCCGCGCCATCGACCACGGCATGCGCAAGGTCGACGTCTTCGTCAAGGGCCCGGGCTCGGGCCGCGAGACCGCCATCCGTTCGTTGGCCGCTGCTGGCCTGGAGGTCGGAACCATTTCTGACGTCACCCCGCAGCCGCACAACGGTGTCCGCCAGCCCAAGCGTCGCAGCTGAGCGCTGACGAGAACTTCAAGGAGAATCTGACATGGCCCGTTACACCGGTCCCATCACCAAGAAGTCGCGTCGCCTCAAGACCGACCTCGTCGGTGGCGACAAGAACTTCGAAATGCGTCCCTTCCCGCCCGGCCAGCACGGCCGCGGTCGGGTGCAGGAGAAGGAATACCTGACGCAGCTGCAGGAGAAGCAGAAGGCTCGCTTCGCCTACGGCGTCATGGAGAAGCAGTTCGTGCGCTACTACAAGGAAGCAGCTCGTCGCCCCGGCAAGACCGGTGAGAACCTGCTGGTCATCCTCGAGTCGCGCCTCGACAACGTGATCTACCGCGCCGGCCTGGCCCGCACCCGTCGTGCGGCCCGCCAGCTGGTCAGCCACGGTCACTTCGAGGTCAACGGCGTGCGCGTCGACGTCCCGAGCTACCGCGTGGAGCAGTACGACATCATCACCGTCCGTGAGAAGTCGCGCGAGAAGTTCCCGCTGCAGCTGGCCCGCGAGACCGTCGGCGAGCGTCCGGTTCCGGCGTGGCTGCACGTCGTGCCCGGCACCCTGCAGGTGCTCGTGCACCAGCTGCCGACCCGCGAGCAGATCGACGTGCCGCTCACCGAGCAGCTGATCGTGGAGTTGTACTCGAAGAACTGATCAAGATTTCCCGGGTTCGTTTGTACTGCAAGCGAACCCGGGAATCGATCATTCTTCTCGCAACACCCTGATTCGGGAGACAGAGCCCGATCAGGTTTCGTCAGGCGTCAAATAGCGGTCGCCTGTGGAAAGGAAACAACGTGCTCATCGCACAGCGCCCCATCCTGTCCGAGGATGTCGTCTCCGAGTACCGTTCCCGGTTCGTCATCGAGCCACTGGAGCCGGGTTTCGGGTACACCCTCGGTAACTCCCTTCGTCGCACCCTGCTCTCGAGCATCCCGGGTGCGGCCGTCACCAGCCTGCGCATCGACGGTGTGCAGCACGAGTTCTCCACGATCCCCGGGGTCAAGGAGGATGTCACCGAGATCATCCTGAACATCAAGGGTCTGGTCGTCTCCTCCGAGCACGACGAGCCGGTCGTCATGTACCTGCGTAAGCAGGGCCCGGGCGCCGTCACCGCCGCAGACATCGCGCCCCCGGCCGGTGTCGAGGTGCACAACCCCGATCTGGTGATCGCCACCCTGAACGACAAGGGCAAGATCGAGATGGAACTGACCGTCGAGCGCGGTCGTGGCTACGTCTCGGCGCAGCAGAACAAGTCCGCTGACCACGAGATCGGCCGCATCCCGGTCGACTCGATCTACAGCCCCGTGCTGGCCGTGACCTACAAGGTCGAGGCCACCCGTGTCGAGCAGCGCACCGACTTCGACAAGCTCATCGTCGACGTCGAGACCAAGCACTCGATGGCTCCCCGCGACGCGATGGCGTCGGCCGGTAAGACGCTGGTCGAGCTGTTCGGTCTGGCCCGTGAGCTCAATGTCGAGGCCGAGGGCATCGACATGGGCCCGTCGGCCACCGACGCTGCGCTGGCCGCCGACATGGCGCTGCCGATCGAGGACCTCGACCTCACGGTCCGGTCCTACAACTGCCTCAAGCGCGAGGGCATCCACACCGTGGGTGAGCTCGTGGGCCGCAGCGAGGCCGACCTGCTCGACATCCGCAACTTCGGTACGAAGTCGATCGTCGAGGTGAAGGACAAGCTGCACGAGATGGGCCTTCAGCTCAAGGACAGCCCGCCCGGGTTCGACGCGAGCGCCATCGCCGACCGCTACGAGGACGACGCTGACGACATCAGCTTCGCCGAGGACGAGCAGTACTGAGCCGCACTCTGCGCTAGCGCGTAGAGGCAAGACCAACAGGAGAATCCATGCCTACCCCTACCAAGGGCCCCCGTATCGGTGGCGGTCCGGCGCACGAGCGGCTCATCCTCGCCAACATGGCGACCGCGCTGTTCGAGCACGACCGCATCACCACCACCGAGGCCAAGGCCAAGCGCCTGCGCCCGCTGGCCGAGCGTCTGATCACCTTCGCCAAGCGCGGTGACCTGCACGCCCGTCGCCGTGTCATGACCGTGGTGAAGGACAAGGGTGTCGTGCACCGTCTCTTCACCGAGGTCGCGCCCGACATGGCCGAGCGCGAAGGCGGTTACACCCGTATCACCAAGATCGCGCCGCGCAAGGGCGACAACGCCCCCATGGCCGTGATCGAGCTGGTTCGCGAGCCGGTCAACGCCAAGCCCAAGCGCGCCGTCGTCGCCGAGGCCGAGGCTGCCACCAAGCGTGCCGCCAAGGACTCCGACGCTGCCAAGGACGCCGACGAGACCACCGAGGCGACCGCTCCGGCGGCGCTGGTCGACGCCGACGCTGCTGGTGAGGCGACCGACGGTGGCTTCGGCGCCGACTCGGCCGCTCCGCTGGAGGACGGCGCTTCGCCCGACCCGAGCAAGTTCACGGTCAAGGGCAACAAGGACTCGATGAAGTACCACGTCGAGGGTTCGCGTTGGTATGACGCGGCCGTCGCCGAGGTCTGGTTCACCACCGGTGAGGCTGCGGCTGCCGCAGGCTTCGAGCCGGCTGGTGGCGAGGAAGCCCAGCAGGAGGGCTGAGTCCCGCTCGACTGAATCAGGGCGCCCACTCCGAGTGATCGGGGTGGGCGCCCTGTTGGTCGTCTACGCTGCCCGATCGAGCCACAAACCGGACGCAAAATGCACGTTGTGGCGTGTCTGAGCGGTGATATGCGTCCGGTTTGTTGCTCGTGGTTGACGTGGCAGCGCTACTGTCGGCGACAAGCAAACGGGCTCAGGCTGAGGACGGGAGCGCCGGTGGCTGGTCGGTCGGTGTCGTCTCACTCTCCAGCCAGTTGGTCATCCACGGCTTGAGGTCGACGCCGATCTTGTCGGAGAAGTGCTTGATGAGGTCGTCCCGATCGACATTGCCGAACTTGTTCACCGTCGGCCACGACTTCAGCGCGTCGTAGAACTTCTGTCCGTACGCCGAAGCCATCGCGTCATACATCAGGGCGCCGCACAGGTACACATTGGACGCCGCAAAATGGTCCTTCTTGAACTTGCCTGGAGGGCCGTCCTCACGGCGTAGCCGAGCGTCCAGTGCTCGGTAGGACGACATCGTCACCGCGTACGGGGTGATCTTGGCGTGGTCCTCGTACTTCGCCTGCAGGAACATCGCCAGGCTCTCGTTGAGAAAGAGGTCTTTCCAGTCCTTGGGGGTGACGACATCGCCGACCCATTGGTGGGCGTACTCGTGCGCCATCACCGCGTCGAAGTCATCAGGTGAGCGGGTGGAGTCGACGCCCATGGTGACCATGGTCTGCGTCTCCATCGCCGAGTCCGAAGGCACCAACACAGCCCCGGCGCTGGCGAACGGGTAGGGCCCGAGCAGCGTCTCGAGGTACTTCAGGATGTCGGGCGATTTCTGCAGGCCGCGCTTGAACATCGCCGCATCTGAGCTCGACGGGTCATACCAGTAGTACATCGGCAGGTTGCGCGGCCCGCTCTCCTGTAGCAGCGAGTACTTCCCGAACGCCACCGTCGTGAGATAGGACGCCGCGGGCTGGTCGAGTCGGAAGCTGCGGGTGGTGGTGTCGCCGTCAACCTTCTCCGGGCCCGGAATCCCGTTGAACACGCCCTTCTGGCCGTCGCGCGAGATGAGCGTGGCGTTGTAGAACGCCTTGTCGGCGGGCTGGTCGTTGACCGGATACCAGGTGAACGCGCCGAAGGGCTCCTGCATCGTCCACGTCTGGCCGTCCGGCTCGATCGTGAAGCCGAGCCCGCCGCCCTGGTCGCCGCGTTGGGAGGGCGCTGGGGTGGTCTTCGGAGTGCCGGCGTACTCAAGGACAACCTCGTGGCGCGAGTCCTTGGCCAACCGGCCGGTCTTGACGACCACGGTGTCGGTGCCCCGAGTGGCGGTGACCGCGCGTCCGTCGACGCTGGCTTTCGACACTTCGAGCGGATCGCCGAGGTCGAACTGCACCTCCTCGCGATCCTCGGTCACCCGGAACGTGATGGTCGCGGTGCCCTTGAGCGCGCGCTGCGTGGGCGACCAGTCCAGCTTCAGGTCGTAGTGCAGCGTGTCGAGGTAAGGCTCGCCGCGCTGGGGGTAGTAGCTGTCTTCCACCGGATTCGATTGTGCTGCAGACAGATCGGCCGGCTTGCCCTGCTGCGCGGCAGCGTCGGATCCGCGTGAGCCGTCGTTCACGGTCACCCGATAGCCGCAGCCGGAGACCAAGACCGCGAGGCACACTGCCGAGGTGACGGTGCGTCGGCGATGGGTGGTGACAGTCATCGGATCCTCCGGTTCGATGCGGTGAGCCCTCACGGTACGACGCTCTCTGTGCGTCCATCGGCGTGCAGGTGTGATCACGATCGGAAAGCGCCGGCAAGGGGAAGGATCAACAGCACCAACACCATCGGTACCGCGAACCCCCAGCGCAGGCTGTCATTGCCGACAGCACCGGTCATGACGGCGCCCAGCAGTGCGCCGACGTAGTTGAACTGGTTGAACCGCGCGACGATCGCGTCGACTCCGGCGCGCACTGCCTGCGGCGAGGAATCGGTGACCGACTCGCGTGCGATGGATGCTGCTGCGGAGTACGACAGCGGTGCGATGACCGCCAGGCCTCCACCCATCACCATGAAGCCGGTCATCGCCACCAGTCCGGACGGGGCGAAGACCACGGCCGCGAGTCCTACCGCAGCGACAACCGCGGCGCACCGGATCAGCAACGGCGCACCGAACCGGTGGGCCAGGTGGTCGCCGAACCCACGGCTGACCAGCGATGCCGCCAGATAGGGGAGAGTCGCCACGGACACCAGCGCGGCACCGGCGGCGAACTGCTTGTCGAGATAGGTCGGTCCCCACGTGGTCACCGCGGTGTCGGCCATGTAGAAGAGCACCATCGCCGCGCCGACCAACCAGATGCGGCGCCACGGCACCTTCGCTTTGTTGACCACAGGGTTGTCCTCGATCGGAACCACCGCGTCACCGGACCGCAGGTAAGGCGCCGCGACAAGGGCGAGCGGGATGAGTGCGAGCCCGATAGCGGACGCCGTGAACGAAATGTCATGTGTGGCAAGCGATCCCAGCGTCCCGAGGATGCCGCCGAGCGTCCAGGCGCCGTGGAAGGTCGGCATGATCGGCCGGCCGTACTCGTGCTCGACGGCGACCCCTTGCATGTTCGTGCCGGCGTCGACCAGCCCCAGCGAACTGCCGTAGAGGCACATTGCGGCCGCGAGCGTGGGAACGGTTGGGGCCATCGCCAGGAGCGGCAGCGCGACGGTCATGATCACGAACCCGAGCCGCAGTGACGCGGCACTGCCACGGCGTGGCGCGAGCCATTCGCCCAGGAGCGAACCGCCCCCGGCGCACAGCACCAGGCCGAGCATCAAAACAGAGAACATCCCGGGGTCGAGCCCGAAATCACGTTGTAGGCGTGGCAGTTTGGTGGTCAGTGAGATGAAGACCAGGCCTTGACCGAAGAACGCGGCTGCGACCGCGAGTCGCTGCACGGTGGGCAGTGGTGCGGCGATGGCCTTCATGCGCGGCATCGTGTCATGGATGGCGTCGATCGGCCCGACGATTCTGGACGTTCGTTCAATACTGGGTTTGCTGGCATCATCGCGTAGGCCCGTGGATGCGCGTCTAAAGTCATCAGTTATGGGCAGGGAACTGCGTCCGGGGGAGGAGTTCGCGGGATTCCGCGTGCGCCGACAATTGGGCTCCGGTGGCATGGGGGCGGTGTACGCGGTGGAGCATCCGCGATTGCCGCGACTGGTCGCGCTGAAGCTGCTCACCGCCGATGCGACCGACGCCGGCTCGGCGGCGCGATTCGACCGGGAGGCCGAAGCGATCGCGCGCCTCGATCATCCGGGCATCGTGGGTGTGCTCGATCGGGGTATAGAGCAGGGACAACCCTGGATCTCGATGCAGCTGATCGACGGCGCGGACGCGGGTGCGGTCATCCGCGAGCACGGACCCATGCCGTGGGCGCGGGTGGTACACATCGGTCGCGAACTCGCCTCCGCCCTCGACGCCGCACACCGACGCGGCATCGTGCACCGCGACGTCAAGCCGGCCAACGTGCTTCTGGCCCGTGCCGACGCCGGCGAGCGTGAGCGTGTGCTCTTGACCGACTTCGGCATCGCCCGGCTCGAGGAAGCCGCAGCCGACGGGGCGACCAACTCAGGCCGGCCCGCGGCGGCAGACATCACCGGCACGATCGACGGGGCACGCGCGACCGCGGCCTTCGCCTCACCCGAACAGCTCAGCGGCCGACCCACCGACGGCCGCTCGGACCAGTACTCGCTGGCGTGCACCTTGTTCGCGATGCTGACCGGGCGCACCCCGTTCCCGGGGACGGTTGACGATGCTGTTCGTGGACACCTGAGCGCTCCGGTGCCGGCTCTTGAACAGATCGGGGTCGACCTGCCGCCTGCAGCTTCGGCCGCTTTGCGGCGCGCGATGAGCAAGGACCCGCAGCGACGCTTCGCCAGTTGCGCCGAACTGGCGTCCGCGTTTCAGACCGAGCAGCCGCCGGACGCCCGCACACGGTCACGGGTCTCGGCCGTGCTCGTGTCGGTCGCCGCGGTGGTGATCGGGCTGGCGTTGCTCGCGGGGTGGTTGGTGCTGGGCAACAACCGATCCACGGTCACCGAGGCCACAGGTTCAGCGACCACATCCACCTCGAGCGTCGATTCCGAACGCGCACTGTGGACGAGGGCAGCGCCTGCGCTGGCGCTCTGGCCACGTCTCCTACCGCAGTCCGCGACCGGCCGCGGCTACCAGAACATGGTGTGCGCCCCGACCACCGAACAGATCACCAGCAGGTCGGTGCAGTACGACTATCGATTCCGTTGCAGCGCAAGAGAATCAGGATTCGACAAGCCGACGGTCACCGTCGACCTGCTGGCCTATTCCAGCGGCGGGGCGGAGAGCACGTACAAGGAACTGGGCTCGCCGGTCGGCCTCCCAGTGCCCGCGCACGCCGGAAAGCTCACCGTTTCCAGCCTGCAGGATCCGGTCGACGGTGCGTGGGTGCTGGTGCGCTATACCGCCGCCGATCGAAGCAACTACCTCTTCCAGGTGGGCAGCAACAAGGGCGAACTGTCGTTCTCCCAGTTGTACGACTGGATCGCGGCGGCTCCGTTCTGATCGGCTGCACTAGCCTGCGGGAGTGCGACTGCGAGTGGACTTCGGTTACGACGGCACCGACTTCTCGGGCTGGGCTGCCCAGCCGGGACGTCGCACGGTCGAAGCCGAGTTGAGCAACGCGTGGGCCACGATCCTGAGCGCCAATCCGCCGAAGCTGACCGTGGCCGGCCGCACCGATGCCGGCGTCCATGCCCGCGGTGGCGTGTGCCATCTCGACCTGACCGCGGAGGCGCTCGCTGCCCTGCCCGGGCGATCCGATCGCCTTCCCGAACAGGCCGCTGTGACGCGCCTGAACGGTGTGCTGCCCGCCGACATCGTCGTGCACGATGTCCGCCGCGCAGCGGACGGTTTCGATGCCCGCTTCTCGGCCACGTCGCGCCGCTACCTCTACCGAATCGCAGATGCCGAGTCGCTGTGTGACCCGCTGCGTCGGCATGACACCGTCTTCCTGAAACAGCATCTGGACGTCGACGTCATGAATCAAGCAGCGTCAGGGCTGTTGGGGCTCAACGACTTCGCCGCATTTTGCAAGAAACGGGAAGGTGCGACGACGGTGCGCACCCTCCTTCGTTACGAGTGGGTGCGTGACCACGACGGCGTGCTGCTCGGCACAGTTGTCGCCGACGCATTCTGTCACTCGATGGTGCGGGCGTTGGTCGGGGGAGTTGTGCCGGTGGGGGAGGGAAAGCGCGAGCCGGAGTGGACATCGGACGTGCTGCGAGGGCGAGTGCGTGATCCCGGCGTTGCCGTCATGCCTGCGCACGGACTCAGCCTCGAAGAAGTGACTTATCCCGACGACGAGCACCTCGCCAGGCGCGCCGAACAAGCTCGTCAGGTGCGCTCGCTCTGATCCGGCGGAGCGGCGAGGGTGGGGTCAAGGTCGATCAACCACTGTGCGAATTGTTGTTGCGAGTTGCCTTGGGCACCCATCCGTGCGCGGATGTTCTTCAGGTGGATCTTGACCGTCAACGGCTTGGTCCGCATGGCCTAACGCCACTCCTTACGCGCTCCCGACGGGCTTCACCTTCACGATCACCTACCACCTGACCACGCCCCCGTCCTCGGCCGGAATCACCCCGGGCTTCCAGTCGTACATCTCGACCACCTCGACCCCGGCCCTGGCGGGCCAGTTCAGCGTCGTCCAGCCCAGTCATGCGTTTGTCGGGCAGGACGTAGTCGGCACAGCCACCCTGAACTCCCCACTCGCGCCCGGGTGCTGAACTGCTCGGAACGTGGTCGGGCTCCACCATCGGGACCGACTTCGAAGGCTCGGCTGCGATGCGCTACTCCGTCACGATCTCCACCCCGAACACCACTTACACCTACAACACCGACACGACCGACGCGAACGGCTGCGTCACTGCTCGTACGACGCACGTCGTGGAAGTCGTCGGTGGTAGCTGGACCTACAGCTTCTGACCTGCGCGAACTGGAACGGCACGGTGCCCGCTCGGGTGCCGTGCCGTTCCGCGTGGCCATGCCCGGAGTATTCGCACAATAGTTGTGCGATCTTGCTCAGGGCTGACTGATGCGAGTAGCGGTCTGCGTCCAATTCGGTTGGAGTGTAACGGAATTGAACGATTTGGAGACGTTGGCTGCCCGCAACTACCCTTGAACAGTTGCCTACAGCCGTGCGCTGCCGGGCCGGACGTCCCACCGGGCGCTCCGCAACGAACTTGATCAGTAAGGAAGACGAGTGCGTACCTACACGCCCACGACCGTTGGCGCTCAGGCCGACCGCAAGTGGCACGTCATCGACGCCACCGACGTCGTGCTCGGCCGCCTCGCGTCGCAGACCGCGACGCTGCTGCGCGGCAAGCACAAGCCGACGTTCGCCCCGCACATCGACACCGGTGATTTCGTCATCATCATCAACGCCGACAAGGTCGCGTTGACCGGTGCCAAGCTGGAGAAGAAGCGGGCCTACCGCCACTCCGGTTTCCCGGGCGGTCTGAAGTCGATGTCCTACACCGAGCTCATGGCCAAGGACCCCGCCAAGGCGGTCGAGAAGGCTGTGCGCGGCATGCTCCCCAAGACCACGTTGGGCCGCAACCAGCTCGACAAGCTGAAGGTCTACGCCGGTGCCGAGCACCCGCACGCCGCTCAGCAGCCCGTCCCGTTCGAGATCACCCAGGTCGCGCAGTAAGCGCCCGCGGTCCACATAGCTTTCAAGGAGAATCGTGGCTGACCAGATCGACGTCGACGCCCTCGAGGCCGACGAGCCCCAGCTGTCCGAATACACCAGCGAGTCCACCGAAGCCGTTTCGGCTGAGCCGACCCGCCGCCCGTCGGCGTCCGCTCCCGGCGCCGGCACCGGCCGCCGCAAGCAGGCCGTCGCCCGCGTCCGGATCGTTCCGGGCACCGGCGAGTGGAAGATCAACGGTCGCACCCTGGAGAACTACTTCCCCAACAAGGTGCACCAGCAGATCGTCAACGAGCCGCTGACCCTGCTCGAGCTGGACGGCGCGTATGACGTGCTCGTCCGCGTGCACGGCGGTGGCCCCTCCGGCCAGGCCGGTGCCGTTCGTCTCGGCGTTGCCCGTTCGCTGAACGGTGTCGACGAAGAGCTCAACCGTCCCGCGCTGAAGAAGGCTGGCTTCCTGACCCGTGACGCTCGCGTCCCGGAGCGCAAGAAGGCTGGTCTGAAGAAGGCCCGTAAGGCTCCGCAGTACTCCAAGCGCTGAGTCCGCACGCCGCTTCTTCGCGGTCGACACCCCTGGCAGATGTCTTTCTGCCGGGGGTGTTTCGCGTTCGGTCGGAGTTTGCGAGCGGTGCGTGTCAGGCCGGATCGACCGGCAGTGGATCGATGAAGACTGCGATCCGTCGGGCGCCGGGGCTGCCGGCGCCGATGCGGCGATAGCGCTGGTTGAGTTCGTCGAGTTCGGCCAGATACGCCACGAACTGCTCCTCGGTGGCGAGCACAGGCACGTCCCGCAGACCGCACGATTCCTGCCAGATGGGAGCCCAGGCGTCCTGCTCGTCGATCCAGCGGTGGGCACGGGTGGCGAAGTGGTCGACGTAATCGTGGTCGAGCCAGCGTTCGGTGGCCGCTTCGTCCTCATCGAGGGGTTGCGATGTCTCCTCGTCGTCGTCCACGACCGCCCAGACCCGTGTTTTGGCGTTACCCAGACCGGTGTCTTCAACGAGCCCGGCCGACTCCAGCACACGCAGGTGATAGCTGGTCGCTCCAGTGTGGGTGTCGAGTGCGCGAGCCAGCTCAGCGCTGGTGGCCGCACCGTCGATCCGCAGGTGGGCGACGATGCGCGAACGCAGGGGATGGGCCAGTGCCCGCCGAGGCTGTGACATCAGCGCAATCCTAGGCATTCTGGCGTTTTCGCGGAGCGCGCCGCCCTGCGAGGTGGTGGGAATGAGGTGCTGCGGGCGTACACTCGATCGGATGCGTGGCCGCGGCCGCGTATTGCTGGACCGATTTCAAGGGGCCTAGCGGTCCGACCACCTCTTCGACTAGGAGATGAGTAAGTGGCGCGTCTTTTCGGCACCGACGGAGTACGTGGGCTGGCCAACGGCCCGGTCATCAACGCTGACACGGCCCTGCGGCTTTCCGAGGCGGCTGCCCGGGTTTTCGGGCGCACGATCACCGGTGGAGCACAGCGCATGACAGCGGTCGTCGGACGTGACCCGCGGGCTTCTGGGGAGTTTCTCTCCGCCGCAGTGATCGCCGGCCTCGCCTCCAGCGGTGTCGATGTGTACGACGTGGGGGTGCTCCCCACTCCGGCTGTTGCCTTCCTGACCGCCGACCTCGGCGCCAACTTCGGTGTGATGCTGTCGGCCAGCCACAACGCCATGCCTGACAACGGCATCAAGTTCTTCGCGCTCGGCGGCCACAAGTTGCCCGACGAGGTCGAAGACCGCATCGAAGCCGCCATGGACGCCCCGGCCGATCGGCCGACCGGCGCCGCTGTGGGACGCGTGCACCGCGTCGACGACGGCGCCGAGCGTTATGTCGCGCACCTGCTCAAGGCCTTGCCCCACGAGTTGGCGGGCCTGCACGTCGTCGTCGATGCCGCTCACGGCGCTGCCAGCGAGGTCGGCCCGGACGCCTTCCGCCGCGCCGGTGCACAAGTGACCGTCATCGGTGCCGAGCCCGACGGCCTCAACATTAACGATGGCTACGGATCCACCCACCTCGACAAGCTCAAGCAGGCGGTCGTGGAAGCCGGTGCTGATTTCGGCGTCGCCTTCGACGGCGACGCCGACCGCTGCCTCGCCGTCGACGCGAGTGGCACTGAGGTCGACGGCGACCAGATCATGGCGATCCTGGCCGTCGGTATGAAGGAGCGGGGCGCGCTCAAGGAAGACACCCTCGTCGCGACCGTGATGAGCAACCTCGGTCTCTACCAGGCGATGGAGCAGCGCGGTATCAGCATCAAGCAGACGGCGGTCGGTGACCGTTATGTGCTGGAGGAGATGCGCGCCAGCGGTTACAACCTCGGCGGCGAGCAGTCGGGGCACGTCATCCTGACCGACGTCGGCACCACCGGTGATGGTGTGCTGACCGGCCTCATGCTGGCTGCCCAAGTGGCCTCGTCCGGCTCGACGATGGCGCAGCTGGCCACCGTGATGACCCGCCTGCCCCAGCACATGGTCAACGTCAAGGGCGTGGACAAGGCGGCAGCCAGCACCCACCCCGTGGTGTTGAACGCCATCTCCGAGGCTGAACTCGAACTCGGCGACAACGGCCGGGTGCTGCTTCGCCCCTCGGGCACCGAGCCGGTCGTCCGGGTCATGGCCGAAGCTCCCACCGCTGAACTCGCGCAGCAGATCACGGCTCGCCTGGCAGCTGTGGTGCAGACCGAGCTCGCGCTCTGAGCATTCGCTGAGTCGCCCCAGCGACTTCTCGACAATCGCGGCCCTTGTCTGCAGTCGCGGCGGCCCGTAACCGCCGCACCCGCAAACAGGGGCCGCAGCTGTTGCTGGAAGGGCCGCGTTCGGCTTAGTCGGCGACGATTTCGTCGCCGACGCTGATCGTCCCCTCGGAGTCGGGGATGAGGTGGATGGCCATCCAGGTGCGCCCCTCGTCGCGTCGGTATCGCGCGAGCGTCCGCACCGGCTCCTTGCCGCCCTCGAAGGTCTCTGGGTCGACCGTGGTCATGACGCACCGGGAGACCCGCTCGGCCACCCGGAAGTCGACCGTGCCCACCCGCACCCGCGACCAGGTGTCCTCCGCGAAAGCGGTGTCGACGCCATCGATCAGGATGTTGGGTCGAAAGCGCTCAGCGCCGAAGGTCGGCGGTTTTTCGCCGTGTTCGAGCGCCTCTTGGGCCAACCAGTCGCCCAGTTGACGCACGGACGCCGTGCTGAGCAGAGTCACCGGAGACCCGTCCTGGAAGCGCGCGTGGTCGCCGTCGCGGCTGTGGTCGAGATCCAGTGCGCGAAGGGCAGGTTCCGAACACCAGACGAGGTGCAGGCCGCTCGTGCCCAGAGCCCGGTCGAGCCAGTCGTCGGCTTCCTGCCCGGCCGACCTCGCCGGCATGGGCGGATAGTTGAACATTGTGACCGTTGCCGGCTGGCCCACGAGCGGCCGGTCGATCAGGAGTGGCTCGACGCCCGGCGCGGACAATCGCAGGTCGGAGCCGCCGCGCAGTCCGGTGACAGCGGTGTCGGCCGTGATCGAGTAGAGAGGTTTGAGTTCGCGAGCACTGACGAGTTCGCCGAAGTCGTTGACGACCATCCACTCGCGGTCGCCGGCCAGCCCGGCGCGGGTGACCTGCGCCTGCTCGACCGGACGAATGGCCGTGCTCTTGACCGGATGGACGTTCAGGGCCGTGATCCGCATGCGTTCAGCCCTTCCGGCGGGTGCCGGGGAGGTATCCGCTGTCGATCACGGCCTTCACGAACGGCTTCGCCGTCGTCACTATTGCTTCGGCGTCCGGCACCTTGGCCCAGAACGACGCAGCAGCATGGTCGGTCTGTCTCTCCATTTCGTCGTAGAGGCCGCCCCCGGCGTCGGTCATGGTGCCCTCGTCGTCCAGCACGCCCTTGGCCAGCAACGACGCGGTGCCGGCGTCCCAGTCCTCGTCCGACCAGCCGCGGGTCAGCTGAGTCGTCTTGCGGCCCAGCGTGCGCCTCCGCAACGCCGGGTCGGGGTGCGGGGCTTCGTGCAGCACGAGTGCCTCGACGGGCGACAGGCCGGCCAGTACCAGCGCCGCGACATGGGCGTCGCCGCGGTATTCACGCGCAACCGCGATCGCATGCCACAACTGCAGGTGCGGCTCACTGGGCCACGGCGCGAAGGCCCACGCGGCGGCGAGCGGACGTCCGGCGTAGGACGCTTCGCCGATGCCCACCCGGAGCGCGCCGACGATCGTCGACAGGTCGGGGGAGTCGATCAGCCCGCCGAGGGCGTCGCGCAACGAACGGTCGACAGCTTCGGTACAAGCGGCTTCCACCTGTGGCAGGCCCGCGGAAAGCGCGGCGTTCCAGCCGTGGTTGACGTAGGCGGGGTTGAAGTTGAAGAAGGTCGCCGTGACGACCGGCACCGTGCAGCGACCCAACGGTGCTGCGCGGCCACCGAAGTAGAAACCGAGCTGGTCAAGGCCGAGCGACTGCTGGGCTGCCTCGTTGTGCGGATTGAAGTACGCGAGCACGTGATACGGCTCGAGGGTCTCGTACGCCGCGCGGGCCAAGGGAGCACTCATGCACCCCACCCTATTTCTCGCCCGCGCTCAGACGGGTGCGAGCAGACCGGTGTCGACTCAGACGGGTGCGAGCAAACCGGTTTCGACGTCGTAGATGAAGCCCCCCACCTCGGCCTTGTCGCCGATCAGGGGATGGCTGCGCACCTTCATCACGTCGTTGCGCAGCGCTTTACGCTGGTCGTCAACAACGTGGAAGCGCTGCCAGGTGGAATCGGAGCCGGTGATCTCGTTGATCTTCTCGTGCAGCTCGTCCTCGGTGCTGGAGGCCATCGCGCACTTGGTGTGGGGGATGACCACCACGCGGTCGACATTCAGCAGGTGCACGGCGAGCACCAGAGCCTCCAGCGCCGCTTCAGTGACGCGGCCACCGGGATTGCGGAAGATCTTTGCGTCGCCCGGCTTCAACCCGAGCATGCCGAGGGGGTCGATGCGTGAATCCATGCAGGTCACCACGGCGACACCGGCTTTGGCGATGCCGTCAAAACCTTTGAGCGAGAAAGAATCTGCGAACTTGCGGTTCTCTTCGAGCAGATCGTCGAAGGGCATACCGGTGGTCCTTTCGGTCGGTGTGATCAGAGGCCCGGGCGGGTGCTGATCGTGAACGCGGTCGGCTTGGCCGTGGCGGCGAAGAAGTCGTCGCCCTTGTGGTCGACCACGATGAAGGCCGGGAAGTCCTCGACCTCGATCTTCCACACCGCTTCCATGCCGAGCTCCTCGTATTCGAGCACCTCGACGCTCTTGATGCAGTCCTTGGCAAGTCGTGCGGCGGGCCCGCCGATCGAGCCGAGGTAGAAGCCGCCGTGCTCCCGGCAGGCGTCGGTGACCTGCTTGCTGCGGTTGCCCTTGGCCAGCATCACCTTCGAACCGCCCGCCGCCTGGAACTGGTCGACATAGCTGTCCATCCGCCCGGCCGTCGTCGGGCCGAAGGAACCGGACGCGTAGCCCTCGGGCGTCTTGGCAGGCCCGGCGTAGTAGACGGGGTGGTCCTTGAGGTACTGCGGCATCTCCTCGCCGGCGTCCAGGCGTTCCTTGATCTTGGCGTGCGCGATGTCGCGTGCCACGACCAAGGGGCCCGTGAGCGAAAGACGGGTCTTCACCGGGTGCTGGGTGAGCTCGGCCAGGATTTGCTCCATCGGCTGGTTGAGGTCGACGGCCACGACGTCGTCCGAGCCCTTGTCCTCCAGTTCCTCGTGGGTGGTCTCGGGCAAGAAGCTGGCCGGGTCGGTCTCCAGTTGTTCGATGAAGACACCCTCCGGCGTGATCTTGCCCAGGCACTGGCGATCGGCGGAGCAACTCACTGCGATCGCCACGGGAAGCGATGCACCGTGTCGGGGCAGGCGCACGACACGTACGTCGTGGCAGAAGTACTTGCCGCCGAACTGTGCGCCGATGCCGAAGTTGCGGGTGAGTTCCAGGACACGCTCCTCCAGCTCCAGGTCACGGAAGCCATGGGCGGTCATCGAGCCTTCGGTCGGCAGCTCGTCCAGATACTTAGCTGACGCGTATTTCGCTGTCTTCAAAGCGAATTCGGCGCTGGTGCCGCCGATCACGATCGCCAGGTGGTACGGCGGGCACGCAGCGGTGCCGAGCGAGCGCAGCTTCTCGTCCAGGAATTTCAGCATCGCGTCGGGGTTCAGGACGGCCTTGGTTTCCTGGTAGAGGAAGGACTTGTTCGCCGAACCTCCGCCCTTGGCCATGAAGAGGAACTTGTAGGTGGTCTCGTGACCGGCCGCGGTGTCGGCGTACAGCTCGATCTGGGCTGGCAGGTTGCTGCCGGTGTTGCGCTCCTCCCACGTGGTGATCGGGGCCATCTGCGAGTAACGCAGATTGAGCTTGGTGTAGGCGTCGTACACGCCTCGCGACAGTGACTCCTCGTCGGGTGCATCGCCGTCGACGAGCACATGCGCGCCCTTCTTGCCCATGACGATCGCGGTGCCGGTGTCCTGGCACATCGGCAGCACTCCGGCAGCAGCGATGTTGGCGTTCTTGAGCAGGTCGAGGGCGACGAACTTGTCGTTGTTGCTCGCCTCGGGGTCATCGAGGATCGACTTCAGCTGCGCCAGGTGTGCCGGACGCAGGTAGTGCGCGATGTCGTGCATGGCCGTTGACGCCAGCAGCTGCAGGGCCTGCGGATCGACCTCCAGGAAGGTGCGTCCGCCGGGCCCTTCGACCGTGCGGACACCGGCGTCCGACAGCTTGCGATAGGTCGTGCTGTCGGGACCGATCGGCAGCAGGTCTTCGTAGGCGAACTCAGCCATGTCACTCCTTGGATCAACGCGTCGGATTCAGGGTATTCCCGTCATCGCGCGGGGCGTCCACGGGTCCGTCCGCACAGCGGGCTTAATTGGAGTCATTCCAATAAAGCGCATGGGCTGATGGCATGCCGAACGAGACCGCCGCCGACCTGCGAGCCGCGGGTCTGCGCGTGACCGAGCCGCGAGTGGCCGTGCTCGAAGCCGTTCGTCGTCGGCCGCACGCGCCGGCCTCGGATGTCGTGGAGCAGGTGCGCTCGATCGCGGCCTGTGCCCGACCTGTCGGGCCAACCCCTAGACCTCATTCGTCCAACATCCGCAACAGCATGAAGGGAAGCTCGATGACCGACCTCCAGGAAACGCAGCCGGAAGACGGAGTCACCGTCACCAGCGACGAGACCGTTGGTGCCCAAGGATCCGACGGCTGCCCGGTGATGCACGGCCAGCCGCACCCCACCCAAGGTGACGCCAACCAGCGGTGGTGGCCCAACCGGCTCAACCTGAAGATCCTGGCCAAGAACCCCGCAGTCGCCAACCCGCTCGGCGACGACTTCGACTACGCCGCGGCCTTCGACGTGCTCGACCTCGCCGAGGTCAAGGCCGACATCGCGCACGTCCTCACCGACTCCAAGGACTGGTGGCCGGCCGACTTCGGCACCTACGCCCCGTTCATGGCCCGCATGGGCTGGCACTCCGCCGGCACCTATCGCGTGATGGACGGCCGCGGCGGTGGCGGCACCGGTCAGCAGCGCTTCGCTCCGCTGGACAGCTGGCCCGACAACGTCAGCCTCGACAAGGCCCGTCGTCTGCTCTGGCCGGTCAAGAAGAAGTACGGCAAGTCACTGTCGTGGGCCGACCTGATGATCCTCGCGGGCAATGTCGCGCTGGAGTCGATGGGCTTCAAGACGCTCGGCTTCGCCGGCGGTCGCGTCGATGCGTGGGAGCCGGACGACGACGTCTACTGGGGTCCGGAGACCACCTGGCTGGGCGATGAGCGCTACACCGGCGACCGCGACCTGGAGAGCCCGCTCGCGGCCGTCCAGATGGGTCTGACCTACGTCAACCCAGAGGGCCCGAACGGCAACCCCGACCCAGCGGCGTCCGCCGTCGACATCCGCGAGACCTTCGCCCGGATGGCGATGGACGACGAGGAGACGCTGGCATTGATCGCCGGCGGCCACACCTTCGGCAAGACGCACGGCGCGGCCGACCCCGACAAGTACGTCGGTCCCGACCCGCAGGCTGCTCCGCCGGAGCAGCAGGGCCTGGGTTGGAAGAACAGCTACGGCACCGGTGTCGGCGACGACACCATCACCAGTGGCCTGGAGGTCACCTGGACCTACCACCCCACCCGCTGGGACAACGAGTTCTTCCACATCCTGTACGCCTACGAGTGGGAGCTCATGGAGAGCCCCGCGGGCGCCAAGCAGTGGCGGCCCAAGAACGGCGGCGGCGACGACATGGTGCCGCTCGCGCACGGCGAGGGCCGGCGTGAGCCCCGCATACTGACCAGCGACATCGCGCTGCGGGTCGACCCGGCGTACGACAAGATCGCCCGCAAGTTCAAGGACGATCAGGACGCGTTCGCCGACGCCTTCGCCAAGGCGTGGTTCAAGCTCACCCACCGCGACATGGGTCCGGTCAGCCGTTACCGCGGCCCGGAGGTGCCGTCGGAGACCTTCACCTGGCAGGACCAGGTGCCGGCGGTCGACCACGAACTGGTCGACGCGTCCGACATCGCGCAGTTGAAGCAGAAGATCGCCGACAGCGGCCTGACTGTCTCCGAACTGGCGTCGACCGCGTTCGCCTCGGCCGGCTCCTACCGGGGCAGTGACAAGCGCGGCGGCGCCAACGGTGCCCGCGTGCGCCTCGAGCCGATGCGCTCGTGGGAGGTCAACAACCCACAGCAGTTGTCGAAGGTGCTCGGCACCCTCGAGCAGATCGCCGGTGATTTTAACCAGGGTGACAAGAAGATCTCTGTCGCCGACCTCATCGTGCTCGCAGGCGGCGTGGGTGTCGAGCAGGCAGCCAAGGCGGCCGGTGTCGACGTCGAGGTGCCCTTCACCCCGGGTCGCACCGACGCCACTCAGGAAATGACCGATGCCGAGTCGGTCGCCTACCTGGAGCCGAAGGCCGACGGCTTCCGCAACTACGAGCGCGGTGACAACAGGCTCCCCGCGGAGTACCTCCTCATCGACCGCGCGAACTTGCTCGGCCTCAGCGCGCCGCAGATGACGGTGCTGCTGGGTGGTCTGCGGGTGCTTGGCGCCAACAGTGGCGGCTCGCAGGCCGGCGTGCTCACCGACCGTCCGGGTGTGTTGACGAACGACTTCTTCGTCAACCTGCTCGACCTCGACACGGTGTGGGAGGCGGACGGTGACGGTTACCGCACTACCAACAACGCCAAGGGTGCGCAGTGGACCGGCAGCCGCGCCGACCTCGTCTTCAGCGCCAGCTCCGAACTGCGCGCCGTCGCTGAGGTCTACGCCTTCGACGACGCCGGCGAGAAGTTCGTGCACGACCCCGTGCAGGCGTGGGTGAAGGTCATGGAGAACGACCGGTTCGATCTCGCGCGCAAGTGACGAGTTGACCGCTTCGGTCGGGAACGGGCCCGCAGCCACTGCCTGCGGGCCCGTTCGCGTCCGGCCCCCGATACTGGTCGGATGACCAGGCTTCGCGCGGGACGACTGGTGTGCCGCAACGGTTCCGGCCGTGTCCAAATCGAGACCTTCCAGGCATTAGACACGCGTTGCGTACCGCGCCGGCGACACTAAGGTCTGAATGTCGTGACATTTGTCACAGCTGGGTGGTAGGAATCCTTCGATCACCCGCAGGACATGACAGGAGCGGATCACATGACAAGCCGATCGCCACACCGGCGTGGCGCAGCGTTCATCGCAGCGTCCGCGCTCGTGGCAAGCATGGGGCTTGCTGCGTGTAGCAGTGGAGATTCCGGGGGCGCCCCAACCCTCACGTGGTACATCAACCCCGACGGTGGCGGTTCCGACCCGTCGCCGGAGAAGGGCGGCCAGGCTTATCTGGCGGCGGCCTGCACCAAGGAAGCCGCCGGCAAGTACAAGATCAAGGTCGAGCAGCTGCCCAACAGTGCGAGCGACCAGCGCACGCAGTTGCTGCGCCGCCTCGCCGCCGGCGACTCCTCGATGAGCATCATGAGCATCGACCCGGTCTTCGTCCCCGAGTTCGCCGAGGCCGGTTACCTCGCTCCGGTACCGCAGGCGATGGAAGCCGACTTCAAGAACGACCGCGTGCAGTCGGCCATCGACGCCTCGACGTGGAAGGGCAAGCTGGTCGCGGTTCCGTTCTGGGCCAACACCCAGCTGCTGTGGTATCGCAAGAGCGTGGCGCAGCAGGCCGGTCTCGACATGAGCAAGCCAGTCACCTGGGATCAACTGATCCAGGCCGGGCAGAAGAGCGGCAAGAAGATCGGTGTGCAGGCCAAGCTCTACGAGGGCTACACCGTGTGGATCAACGCACTGGTCTCCGGCGCGGGCGGCAAGATCGTGGAAAACCCCGGCGCCACGTACGAGAACACCAAGCTCGGTCTCGACACCGACGCCGGCAAGAAGGCGGCCGAGGTCATCAAGAAGGTGGCCACCTCCGGTGTCGGCGGTCCGGCCGTCGGGTCGTCCGACGAGACCGCTGCGCTCGACCTCTTCAAGTCGGCCAACGGTGGCTTCCTGCTCAACTGGCCCTACGTCTACGCGGCCCTCTCGGGGGAGAAGGTCAAGTGGCTCGACGACGTCGCTGCTGCTGTCTACCCGCAGACCGTGGCCGGCAAGGACTCCGCGCCGCCGTTCGGTGGCATTCAGCTGGCGGTCGGCAAGAAGTCGGCCCACCCGCAACTGGCCTACGAAGCGGTCAAGTGCATCACCAAGCCCGAGCACCAGGCCATCTACATGGCCAAGACCGGTAACCCAGCCAGCTCGAAGGCGGTGTTCGACGACGCCGAGGTGAAGAAGGCTTTCCCCAACGGCATCGCCGCTCTCATCCGTAAGTCGCTCGACCAGGCCGTGCCGCGTCCGCAGACGCAGTACTACGGCGACGTGTCGACCGGCCTACAGATGAAGTTCAGCCCGCCGAACGCTGTGAACGAGCAGACTCCGGCCACGGCGCAGAAGTTCATCCTGTCTGTCCTGAAGGGAGAGGCACTGCTGTGAGTACCGCAACGCAGGAGACCCGTTCGGCGAAGGCCGACGGCGCCAAGAAGATGTCCGACCGGGCCAGGGGCGAACGCAACCTCGGGTGGAAGCTGGCCGGCCCCGCCTTCGTGGTGATGGTCTTCGTCACGATGTACCCGATCCTCTACGCCGTCTACCTGTCGCTGTTCAACTACCGGTTGACCGACCCGGCGGGCAAGAAGTTCGTGGGCCTGAAGAACTACATGACTGCTCTGAGTGACGGGCTGTTCTGGGAGGCCTTCACCACCACGTTCATCATCGTGGTCATCACCCTGGTCTTCGAACTGATCCTCGGTTTCGGCCTGGCGATGCTCATGAACAAGGTCGTGATCCCGCGGCGCACGCTGCGCACGATCGTGCTGATTCCCTACGCGATCATCACGGTGGTGTCGGCGTTCGCGTGGCTGTACGCCGCCAAGATCGACACCGGCTTCTTCAACCACTGGCTGAGCACGTTCACCTTCGGGGCCTTCCCCGAGGACTACAACTGGTTCGGCGGACGCTGGAGCTCGATCGCGATCATCTGTATCTCGGAGATCTGGAAGACCACGCCGTTCATGTCGCTGCTGCTGCTGGCCGGCCTCGCCCAGGTCGACAGCGCACAGGAAGAGGCGGCCAAGGTCGACGGTGCCACCTGGTGGCAGCGCCTGACCAAGGTGATCCTGCCCAACATGAAGGCGGCCCTCATGGTGGCGGTTCTCTTCCGCACCCTGGACGCCGTCCGCATCTACGACAACCCGTACGTCATGACCGGCGGTGCGAACAAGACCACCAGCCTTTCGATGCTGGTCGCCCGGGAAACGATCGACCGCGTCGAGATCGGAATGGGTTCGGCGCTCGCAGTGATCCTGTTCATCATCGTGCTGATCATCGCGGCGATCTTCGTCAAGGGCTTCAAGGTCGATCTCGCTGGCGGAAGGAACTGAGATGGAAACCAACGTCAGCAACAAGTCGAAGTGGGGAATGTTCGGCATCGCCATCCCGGTGATGCTCTGGACGATCATCCCGATCCTGTGGATCTTCGCCACGTCCTTGAAATCGGATGCCGCACTGGCCGACAAGAGCCAGAACATGTTCGGCAACTTCTGGCCCAAGGACCCGACCTTCGACAACTACAAATTGATCTTCACCGGCGGCGCGAGCGACCTGTTCAAGCCGGCCCTGTGGAACTCGATCATCGTCTGTCTGATCGCCACGCTCATCAGTGTCGTGCTCGCCACGTTCTGTGCCTACGCGATCTCGCGCCTGGACTTCCCCGGTAAGAAGCTGATCCTGACCACGGCGCTCGCAGTGTCGTTCTTCCCGGTCATCGCCATGGTGACGCCGCTGTTCAACCTCTGGCGTCAGATGGGCCTGTTCGACACCCTTCCGGGTCTGGTCATCCCTTACCTCGCGCTCACGTTGCCGCTGTCCATCTGGACGCTGTCGGCCTTCTTCCAGCAGATCCCGTGGGAGATGGAGCAGGCGGCACAGGTCGACGGCGCGACCAGCTGGCAGGCCTTCCGCAAGGTCATCGCCCCGCTGGCTGCACCGGGTGTCTTCACCACCGCGATCATCGCGTTCTTCACCGCGTGGAACGACTTCGTGTTCGCGATCAACCTGACCTCGGAGAACGCACGCACGGTGCCGGCGGCCCTGGCCTTCTTCACCGGCGCGAGCCAGTTCACCCAGCCGACGGGCGCCATCTGTGCGGCCGCCGTCGTGGTCACCATTCCCGTCATCATCCTGGTGCTGCTCTTCCAGCGCCGGATCGTCTCGGGCCTCACCTCCGGTGCCGTCAAGGGCTGACCGGGCCATCTCGAACGCCCTTTGGAAAGAAAGGCACATTTCATGTCAAGCATCGAGTTGAAGAACATCGTCAAGAAGTACGGCGATGGCTTCCCGGCCGTGAACGACGTGTCGTTGGACATCGCCGACGGCGAGTTCATGATCCTCGTCGGCCCCTCTGGTTGCGGTAAGTCGACCCTCCTTCGGATGGTCGTGGGTCTGGAGGACATCACGACAGGAGACCTGCTGATCAACGGCAAGCGGGTCAACGACCTCGCCCCGCGTGACCGCAACCTGTCGATGGTTTTCCAGAACTACGCCCTCTACCCGCACCTCACCGTGGGGGAGAACATCGCCTTCCCGCTGCGCCTGGCCAAGGGCCAGCACAGCGAGCAGGAGATCCAGCAGAAGGTGAAGGACGCCGCGAACATGCTGGAGCTCAACGACCACCTCGAGCGCAAGCCCGCCAACCTCTCCGGTGGTCAGCGCCAGCGTGTCGCGATGGGCCGTGCGATCGTCCGCGACGCCGACGCGTTCCTGTTCGACGAGCCGCTGTCGAACCTCGACGCCAAGCTTCGTGGTCAGATGCGCACCGAGATCGCGCGCATGCAGCGCCGTCTCGGCATCACCACCATCTACGTCACCCACGACCAGACCGAGGCCATGACCCTCGGCGACCGCGTGGCCGTGCTGAAGAAGGGTGTGCTGCAGCAGTGTGCTTCGCCGCGCGAGCTCTACGAACAGCCGATCAACCTGTTCGTCGCCGGATTCATCGGCTCGCCGCCGATGAACTTCCTGCCGGCACGCGTCGACGGCGATGTGCTGAAGCTGCCCTTCGTCGACGTCCCGATGGACGCTCAGCTCGCGGAGAAGGTGCGCGGCAAGGAGTTGGTCATCGTCGGTCTGCGGCCGGAGTACATCAAGGACGCCTCGCTCGGCGACAACGTCCAGGGTGTCAACTTCACCGCTAATGTCGACCAGACCGAATGGCTGGGCAACGAGCAGTACGCCTACATCCCGTTCGAGGCCGACTCCGCCGTGCAGCACAAGCTCGAGGAGCTCGACCGCGACCTCGACGGTGAAGGCATGCGCACCCAGATGATCGTCAACCTCGACTCCCGCTCGCGGGTGCTCGAGGGCGACGACGCGGAGCTGGTCTTCGATCCGGCGTTGATGCACGTCTTCGACCCCGAGTCGGGTGCCAACCTCACTCGCAACGAGGAGAAGGCCGCCGAGATCGCGCGCGACTCCGAGGCGCAGCGCAAGGCTGCTCTCGAGCGCGCCCGCGCTCGCGAGGCCAAGGCGTCCAAGGCTTCCTGACGCCAGGTTCCAGCAAGCGGCCCGCTCTCCTTCGGAGGGCGGGCCGTTTGCTGTGGTGCCGGTTCCAAGCAGGTCGGTCACCAGATGCGATGGAGTCGCATCTGAGCGATAGGCTGCGCCTCATGCACGTTCCCGATGGATTTCTCGACGCCCCCACCTCGGTGGGCACGGGCGTCGTCGCCGCGGCCGGTGTTGCCCTCGCCCTGCGCGGCGCTCGCCGTGAGCTCAGCGAGGCCGCAGCGCCGCTCGCCGGGCTGGTCGCCGTCTTCGTGTTCGCCGCGCAGATGCTCAACTTCCCGGTGGGTGCCGGCACATCTGGTCACCTGCTCGGTGGTGCGCTCGCAGCCATCCTGGTGGGGCCCTACACCGCCACCCTTGCCATCACCGTCGTGCTGCTCGTCCAGGCGTTGCTCTTCGCCGACGGCGGCGTGACTGCCCTCGGCACCAACATCGTCCTCATGGCCCTGGTCGGGGTGTGGGGTGGCTGGTTCATCTTCCGCGGTGTGCAGGCAGTGCTTCCCAAGCGTCGGACGATGGTGCCGGTGGCCGCCGCGGCAGCCGGGCTGCTGAGTGTGCCCTTGGCTGCGCTCACCTTCGCCGGGCTGTACGCCATCGGCGGCACCGCCCCGATCGCGTTCGACAAGCTGGCCACCGCGATGGTCGGCTGGCACCTGCTGATCGGCATCGGTGAAGCAATCATCACCACGCTTGCGGTGTCGTCCGTGCTGGCCGCTCGCCCAGACCTGGTGTTCGGTGCCCGCCGATACCAGGACGACAAGCAACTGGAGATTCGCACCTCGGAGGTGACGGCATGAACACGCAGACGCCTCGTCGTATCTCCACCCGCACGGTGGTCCTGGTCGGTGCCTTGGTGTCGGCCGTGCTCGCCGGGCTGGTCTCCTTCTATGCCTCCAGTCACCCGGACGGCCTGGAATTCGTCGCCGAGAAGCTCGGCTTCGACTCCGAAGCGGCTGATTCGCACACCGCAGACTCTCCGCTGGCGGACTACGCCGTCTCCGGAGTGGCTGATCCGCGAGTGTCGGGAGGACTCGCGGGTCTGGCCGGCTTGGTGGTCGTCGCCTTGGTGATGGGCGCCCTGGTGTGGTTGCTGCGCCGCGGCCGCTCGACCTCCGGGGAGCGGCACGACCGCGACGACGCCGTGAGGTGAGCGGGTCCCACGGGCATTCGCTGCACTTCCACGCCGATTCGCCGGTGCACGCACTCGCGCCGGAGATCAAACTGGTCGCGCTCCTGCTCTTCGTGGTGTCGGTGGTCGTCACCAGCACCTCGCAGTGGTGGTGGTTCGCGATGCACGCCGCGTTGTTGGTCACTGCGGTGCGGCTCTCACGGGTGCCTATCGCCCACCTGGCGCGCCGAGCCTGGGTGGAGATCCCGTTCATCGTCTTCGCGCTCGTGATGCCCTTCGTCGCTTCTGGTCCGCGGACGCAGGTGCTCGGCGTCGAGGTCTCCGAGCCCGGCCTGCACGCCGCAATTGCCCTGCTCATCCGGGGCACCCTCGGTGTCCTCGCCTCGCTGCTGTTCGCTGCCACCACCCAGGCGCCCGACCTCGTGATCGGCCTCGACCGGCTGCGACTGCCGCGCCAGCTCGTGCAGATCCTCGGGTTCACCGTGCGCTACCTGGACGTCGTGACCGGGCAGCTTCGCAGCATGCGGATGGCGCGTGAGGCACGCGGCTTCCAGGCGTCCTCGGTGCGTCACTGGCCAGTGTTGGCCAGCACCGCCGGAGCGTTGTTCATCCGCTCTTACGAACGCGGCGAACGAGTGCATCTGGCGATGCTCGCCCGCGGGTACGGTGGCCGGATGCCGCGCAGCGAGAGTGCTCCCGTACCACCAGCCACCTGGGCACGTGCGCTGACGATTCCCGCAACCGCCACGGTGATCGCGATCGTGAGCCACCTGTCGTGAGCACGCCCGTGCTGGACGTCCGCGGTCTCGCCTTCGCCTATCCCGACGGTCACCAGGCGCTCTTCGGCGTCAACCTGCATGTGCACCGTGGGGAGCGGGTGGCGCTGCTCGGCCCCAACGGTGCGGGGAAGACCACACTCGTCCTGCAGCTGAACGGCATCCTGCCTGCGGGTGCTGGCTCGGTCGCCGTCTCCGGCCTGCCGGTGGACGACAAGAATCTGCTGGAGGTGCGCCGCCGGGTCGGCCTCGTCTTCCAGGATCCGGATGACCAACTGTTCATGCCGACGGTCGCCCAGGATGTCGCCTTCGGCCCGCGGAACCTTGGCCTGCGCGGAAACGAACTCCAGGAGCGAGTGACCCATGCGCTGGAGCAGGTGGGTATGGCCGAGTTCGCCGACCGGCCGCCCCATCACCTCTCCTTCGGACAACGGCGCCGGGTCGCGATCGCGACCGTGCTGGCGATGGAGCCGGAGATCCTGGTGATGGACGAGCCCAGCTCCAACCTCGACCCGGCCAGCCGTCGCGAGATTGCCGCGATCGTGGAGTCGCTGGACGTCACGATGCTCATGGTCACCCACGATCTGCCCTACGCGGCGCAGTTGTGTGAGAGGTCGGTCGTGCTGTCAGGCGGAGTGATCGTCGCCGATGGGCCCACGCTCGACCTGCTCGCCGACAACGACTTGATGCAGCGCTACCGGCTCGAACTGCCCTACGGCTTCGATCTGTCGAAGGTCAGCCCTCGAGGCCCAGTTCGGCGCGGGTAGGTGGCTGCGCACCCGCGCGCGACACCGTGACTGCCGACGCTGCGATGCCTCGGTCGAGAGCCGGCATCACCTGAGACCAGGTCGCCGACTCCAGGCGAGCGCGGGCCGAGACATCGCCCAGCAGGCCGGCGTCCAGCAGGCCGCTGATTAAGCCAGCCATGAACGAATCGCCGGCACCGACTGTGTCGACCACCGAAACCTTTTGTCCCGCAACGGGTCTGACCAGATCTTCGACCGAGCCGTTGGACAGGCACGCGATGGCGCCCTGCGGCCCGCGCGTGACGACCACCAGCGAGGGGCCGAGCTGTGCCCACAGCCTGGCCATCTCGCCGACCGACACTGCGCCGCCGTACATCCACTCGATGTCCTCGTCGCTGGCCTTGACCACGTCGGCATAACCGATCAACTGCTCGATGTCTGAGCGCACATCTCCCGGACGCCCCATCAACTGCGGACGACAGTTGGGGTCGAAGGAGATCGTGCCGACCCGGCGATGTGCCAGGGCCGCATCGCGCACCCCCGTCGCGCCGGGTTGCAACACCCCGGCGATCGAACCGGTGTGCAGATGGCCGACGTCCTGCTGGGGGAGTTCGTACGGCAGTTGCCAGTCGATGTCGAACTCGTACGAGGCCGCGCCGGTTGCGTCGAGCAGTGCCTTCGCGGTGGCGGTGCATTGCGCGCCGCGGCTGCCCTCGACCAGTTCGACGCCGTCGCGCTTGAGGTGGTCGACGATGGCCGCACCGCGTTCGTCGTCACCCAGCCACGCCGCCAGCTGGGCGGGGTGACCCAGGCGGGCCAGGCCGATCGCGACATTGAGCGGTGAGCCGCCCACGTGTTCGCGGGACGTGCCATCTGTCGACCGGACAATGTCGATGAGCGCTTCACCGACGACCAAGGTGGGGGATTGCATTGAGATCCTCAGCGGTAGTCGTCGACCTTGGACGGCAGGTGACGCGCCTCGATCAGCCGGATCGTGCCGCTGCGCGAGCGCATCACGAGCGACTGGGTGAGGGCTCCACCGTGCTCGTAACGCACACCCTTCAACAGTTCCCCGTCAGTGATGCCGGTGGCCACGAAGAAGCAGTTGTCGCTGGTGACGAGTTCCTCGGTCGAGAGCACCGCATCGATGTCGTGGCCGGCGTCGATGGCGCGCTGCTTCTCGTCGTCGTCGATGGGCCAGAGGCGACCCTGGATCACGCCGCCCATGCACTTCATGGCGCACGCGGTGATGATGCCCTCGGGCGTACCGCCGATGCCGAGCAGCAGGTCGATACCCGTGCCGTCCCGGGCAGCCATGATCGCGCCCGCCACATCGCCGTCACTGATGTAGCGGATCCGGGCGCCGGCGTCCCGCACCTCTTGCCCCAGCTTCTCGTGACGGGGACGGTCGAGCATCACCACGGTGACGTCGGAGCGGTTCATGCCCTTGGCCTTGGCCACGCGGCGGATGTTCTCGGCCACCGGGAGGCGGATGTCGACCACGTCGGCGGCCTCGGGACCAGTGGCCAGTTTGTCCATGTAGAAGACAGCGCTCGGGTCGTACATCGAGCCGCGCTCGCTGACGGCCATGACCGCGACCGCGTTGTTCATGCCCTTGGCGGTCAGGGTGGTGCCGTCGATCGGGTCGACCGCCACATCGACCTCGGGCCCGGTGCCGTCACCGACCTTCTCCCCGTTGAACAGCATCGGCGCGTTGTCCTTCTCGCCCTCACCGATCACGACCGTGCCGTTCATCGAGACGGTGCTGATGAGCTCGCGCATCGCGGCCACCGCCGCCCCGTCAGCGGTGTTCTTGTCGCCGCGGCCGACGTACTGGGCACCGGCCATCGCTGCCGCCTCCGTCACCCGCACCAACTCCAGGGCGAGGTTGCGGTCGGGTTTGATCGTGAACGAGGGCTGAGCGGTGGTCATGGTGCTCCTTCGATCGTGGCGGATTGGCCCGAGCCTATCGGTGCGATTACAGCAGTTGACCGGCGATGAGGGACGATGAGCAGGTGACCGTCGACAATTCCGCTGATCGGCAGCAGCCGAGCTCTGATCAGCAGACCCCTCCGCAGCAACCCGCCTCCGAGCAGCCGGCCCCGCCGAAGCGTCGCGGCATGCCCGGCAACGCCAAGAGCATGATCATTTCGATGCTCGTGGTCGCGGCCGCGGTGCTGGGGTGGAACGCCTTGGTGCCCCGTGTGGAGAAGGTCAACCGCCCTGGCGTCGACGTCGCCGGCATCGCCCGCGAGACCAACATCAGCCAGAAGTGGACGGTGTCGTACCCGCAGCCGGCACCCAAGGGCTGGATCCCGGCCAATGTGCGCGTCGTGAAGTTCGAGAAGCTGCCGCCGACCTGGCAGGCGGGCTATGACCTGCCCGACAGTCGCTACATCGCGGTGCTGCAGACTGACAAGCCGGACGAGTTGTGGCGCAAGCAGCAGACGAACTACGGCACCGAGCAAGGCACTCTGCAAGCCGGGGGAGCCACGTGGACGAAGTACTACCGCCCGTCCAACAAGCAGGTGAGCATCGTGCGGGCTGAGCCGTTGAACGGCATGGCCACGATCGTCACCGGCAAGGCCGACTGGGATCAGCTGGTCACTTTCGCCGGACTGCTGAAGCCCGCCGCGACGTCCTGATCGCCGCTCGGGTCAGTCGGCGAGGTCGTCCTGGCTGCGACCGCCTGATCGCATTCGGGACTGGGGGATGTTCGTCCCGTGCTGGCTCAGTCCTGATCGCGGTCGTCGGTGAGTTTCTGGACGCGGGTCTGGGCGTCGTCCAGCCACCGGTGACAGTGGGCCGCCAAGGCCTCGCCGCGTTCCCAGAGCTTCATCGACTCCTCCAGGGTGGCTGAGCCGTTCTCAAGGGTCGACACGATCCGGGCGAGTTCGTCGCGGGCCGCTTCGTAGCCGAGGTCGCCGATGTCGTCGTTCGCATCGCTGGCTGCTGACTTCGTCGACGACTTCGAGGGCTGGTCAGACATGGCCGCCACCTTACGCGTCGCTGGCTGCGACTGGTTTGACCGCGAAATCGCCGCGGGCGACCGTCACGCGTAGCAGATCATCGGCGTGCACCTGCTCCACATCGGAGATCACCTCGCCGTCCGCGTGGCGCACGACGGCATAGCCGCGATCGAGGATGTGCTGCGGTGACAGCGCTCGCAGCTGTGCACTGAGTCGGGTGATCTCGTCGTGCCCGCGTTCGAGGCGATGCGACAGCCGGATTCGACCACGGTCCTGCAGTCGGTCGACATCCTCACGGCGGGTCTCGACCATGGTCATCGGACGGGTGAGCACCGGCCTGCTGCGCAGCATGTCGATGCGGTGTCGCTCCTGGGTGATGCGCTGGTGCAGCGCGCGGGCGCCGGCTTCGTGATGCCGCCGCACTAGAGCCAGTTGCTCACGAAGGTCGGGCACGAGCAGTTTGGCGGCGTCGGTGGGTGTGGAAGCGCGCACGTCGGCCACGAAGTCGAGAAGGGGGTTGTCGACGTCGTGGCCGATCGCGCTGACGACCGGCGTGTGGGCAGCGCTGACGGCGCGCACGAGTGTTTCGTTGGAGAAGGGGAGCAGGTCTTCGAAGGAGCCGCCACCGCGGGCGATGACGATCACCTCGACCTCGGGTGATGCATCGAGTTCGGCGAGTGCAGCGGTGACCTCCTCCACCGTGCTCACACCTTGCACTGCCACCTGCCGGATCTTGAAAGTCGTTGCAGGCCAACGGCGTCGGGTGTTCTCCACGACATCGCGCTCGGCGGCACTGTTGCGGCCGCAGATCAGCCCGACCCGTTGCGGAGCGAAGGGCAACGGGCGCTTGCGGGACTGGTCGAAGACGCCTTCACTGCGCAGCAGTTGCTTCAGCCGCTCGACCCGGGCGAGGAGTTCACCGATGCCGACCGCGCGGATCTGGCGGGCGTCCAGTTGGAGGGTGCCCTTGGTCGCCCAGAAGGTCGGCTTGGCGTGCATCACCACGCGCGCGCCTTGCTGCACCGCCGGACCCATCGCGTTGAGCGTGTTGATGTGGGTGGTGACCGACATCGACAGATCGGCGTCCGTGTCGCGCAACGTCAGGAAGACCGTCGGCGCTCCGGGACGCCGATTGATCTGGACGAGTTGTCCTTCCACCCACACCGGCGGCATGCGTTCGACGTACTCACCGATCTTCATCGACAGCAGCCGCAGCGGCCATGGCTGCTCGGCGGTGGTGTCGCCGGCCTTCTCAGGGATGGGAGAGCTCACCTGCCCGAGAATAGGCGGCGGTGCTCGGCTGGCCTGGAGGATCGGGTTCGGCGCCCCTCCACAAACCGGACGCAAATAACACGTTTCTGCGCGAAAAACGTGTCATTTGCGTCCGGTTTGTGGCTCCACGACGTCCGGCCAATGCGAAACGGTCCGGGTGTGCCCTCCCCTGAACGACACACCCGGACCGCTTCGGTCCTGCAATCCCCCGCGGCACCCCCGTGTCCGCGTCATGGGGTTGACGCGACGGGGTCGCGGTTCGGTTGCATCCAGATCGGATTGTCTTGACATGCGAGACGATCGCCGGGAATTCGGGTCAGCGCACGACTCGCCTACCATGGAAGGCATGACTGCCACCATCGAACCCACCGCTTCCAAGCGCGTTCTGCTCGCTGCCCCGCGCGGCTATTGCGCCGGCGTCGACCGCGCGGTGGTGACGGTCGAGAAGGCGCTCGACCTCTACGGCCCGCCGGTCTACGTGCGCAAGGAGATCGTGCACAACAAGCATGTCGTCACCACGCTGGAGAAGCGCGGCGCGATCTTCGTGGAGGAGACCGACGAGGTGCCCCACGGCGCCACGGTCATCTTCTCGGCACACGGCGTCGCTCCAGTTGTCCATGAGGAGGCGGCTTCGCTGTCGCTGAAGACGATCGACGCCACCTGCCCGCTGGTCACCAAGGTGCACCGCGAGGCCGTGCGATTCGCCAGTGACGACTTCGACATCCTCCTGATCGGGCACGAAGGCCACGAAGAGGTCGTCGGCACCGCCGGCGAGGCGCCCGAGCACATCACTCTGGTGCAGAGCCCTGACCACGTCGACGAGGTCGAGGTGCGCGACCCCGACAAGGTGGTCTGGCTCTCGCAGACCACACTGTCGGTCGACGAGACCATGGAGACGGTGCGTCGCCTCCGCGAGAAGTTCCCCAAGTTGCAGGATCCGCCGTCGGACGACATCTGTTACGCCACGCAGAACCGTCAGCTCGCGGTGAAGCAGATGGCCCCCGAGACCGATCTGATGATCGTCGTCGGCAGCCGCAACTCCTCCAACTCCGTGCGTCTGGTCGAAGTGGCTCTCGACCACGGTGCCAAGGCCGGTCACTTGGTCGACTATGCCGACGAGATCGACGAGTCGTGGTTCGAGGGCGTGCAGACCGTCGGCGTCACCTCCGGCGCCTCGGTGCCTGAAGTGCTGGTGCGCGACGTGCTCTCCTACCTCGCCGAGCGAGGTTATGAGGACGTCAAGCCGATCGTCGCGGCCGAGGAGAGCCTGCTGTTCGCTTTGCCGACGGAGCTACGTCGCGACCTCAAGGCCAAGAACGGCAAGGACGCCGACAAGGTGCGTCACGACGCCGGTTCGCTGCACTGATCCGCTGAAGCGACGGACGATTGCCGCCTTAACCGGCGGTGATGCGGCGTCCGAGCGTGCGGGCCAGGCGGGCGAGGGTGGTGCCGACCACCAGGCCGAGGGCGAGCGCCAGGATGACGCTGACGGCCAGGCTGCCCGTCGGTCCGGACAACTCCGGCCGAAGGCCCAGCTGAGCGACTGACACGAGGCCGACCGAGCCGGGCACGAGCAGCCAGAAGCTGGGCAGGAAGAGCACCATGCGTGGCAGGTCGCGCAACGCCGCGAGCACCCACGCCGCCAGCGTCGCCGCAGCGGCACCGGCGAATGCTCCTGGCCAGACCTGCCCGAAGCCTTCCTGGACGGTGAGTTGGGTGACCATGGTGATGGCCAGCACTGTCAGCACCCACGGAGCAATGCGGCGGGGCACGGCCTCCATCAGGCAGATGCCAGCCGTGACGAGGAGCAGACCCGGAGCCGGGCTCCACACGCCGAGGTCGTCGATGCGGGTGTTCTGCAAGGCTGCCGAATCGACGTCGAGCAAGGCGGCCGCGCCGATGATGCCGATGGCGAACATGACCAATTGCGTTGCGCCGTAGGCCAACCGGGATGTCCCGGCCACCGCTGCACCATTCACCAGTTCGGACAATCCGGTGACGATCGTGGCTCCCGGAAGCAGCACAGCCACTGGCGGCAGCAGAGTGCGAAGTGGGCTGGCGACATAGCCGTGTTGGTGCGCCCAGAAGGCAGCCAGGGAAACGCCGAAGGCTGCGATGCAGGGCATGAGTGCGGCCGGCAGGAGCCCGCGTCCGGCCAGTCTCATCAGCGCGACGACGAAGGGCGCGGTGAGCAGGGCGAATCCGACGGTGTTCCAGGACGGCTGCAGGATGAGCGCAAGACCGATCGCGACACAGATGCCGCCCAAATACATACCGCCGACCGGGTGCCGGTGGGGTTGGGCCCGCAGACCGCGCAACCGCAGCAGGGCGTCGTCCGGATTCATCGATCCGTCGAGCAGGCCGCGCTGGATGCGAGCCACCGCAACCGATTGGTCGAGGCGTAACGGTCCCTCGACGGACTCATAGGTGGCGGGCGTGCCGTGCCCCAGCGACAGGGCTACGCCGACCGGCTGGGCATGCACCTGCACGGTGGGGTGACCCAAACGTCGCGCAATCATCCGGACGTCCTGCTCCACCTCGTGCGAGGCAGCGCCTCCGGCGATCAATGCGGCCGACAGGTACGCCAGCAGTTGGCGGGTGCGGTCGTCGTCGCGGTGGGTCACGACGGTGATTATCGCCGAGCGTCGGTCGCCCAGCCGCGCTGCACGCACTCCTGGACCACCGTGAAAACGGACTCGTCGGTCAGGCCCTGACTTTCCAGGGACACCGCGCCGTGCACCGCAGCCCAGATCGACAGCGAGATCTGTTGCGGGTCGCAGGGTTTGATAGCGCCGGCGTCGATTGCGCGGGTGACTCGCTGCAGCAAGGGCCAGTCGACCGAGCATTTGCACGCCTTCGCTACCGATCGCGACGCGCCTCATCTGGAGCCATGGCGCGCGTTCACGCGACGAGTCGGGGCGGACGGCAGCGTCGGCATTTGGCACGAGACCTACGAATTCAGCGCCGGCAGCTACGAAACCCTCTACGCCAACATGCCGCCCTTCGGGCTGGCCAAAGCTGTAGGGGTGCGGCCAGTCGGCGCGGGCCTTGCGACGGCGCGGCAGCGGATGAGGCAGGCGTCCGCCGGCGCGGCCTCAGGCTGACTCGGAGGCTGTGCCCGAGTCGGGACGGCGGTCGGGCGCGGGGAGGTCGAAGCGCAGCTGCGGCCGTTGCACGTCCTCCTCCAGGGCGTCGATGAGCTCGGCCGCGGTCAACGGGCGTGGTGCCTGCTCGACGGCGGGCACCTGCGGCACGGGATCGGACCCCACCCCGAGACTTTCCATGCGTCGGGCCGACACGAGCACCCGCGTCTCGAGGGTGCCGACCAACGCGTTGTAGGCCTCCACCGACCGACGAAGGGAGTCGCCCATCTTGTTCGTGTGGCGGCCGAGGGTGCCGAGCCGTTCATAGAGTTCACGGCCCAGCGTGAGTAATTCATGGGCGTTGGATTCGAGCGTGTCCTGTCGCCACACCAGCGCGGTGGTCTGCAGCGCGCTGAGCAGCGTGGTGGGGGAGACCAGCAACACCCGGCGTGCCATCGCGCGATCGATGAGGTCGGGCTCAGCACGCACGGCGGCGGCCAGCATCGCTTCCGAGGGCACGAAGCACAGCACCGCCTCCGGGGCGGCGGCAAAACCACTCCAGTAGTCCTTGGCCGCGAGTGACTCCACGTGTCCGCGCAGAGCTCGGCTGTGGGCGTGGAGCAACTGCTCCCGCTCGGTGTCGTCGACGCCCTCCGCGTGCGCTGCGAGGAAGTGCTGCACGGGTGCCTTGGAGTCGATCACCAACACCTTCTCGCCCGGCAGGCGCACTACCGCGTCCGGCCGGATCTCCTTGCCATGGCGACTGATCGAGCGCACCTGCTCGTCGAAGTCGCAGTGGCGCAGCAAGCCAGCGTGTTCGAGCACACGGCGCAGCTGCATCTCACCCCACGCGCCGGAGGTGTTGGACGACTTCAGCGCACCGGCGAGCGCCGAGGTCTGCTGGTGGAGGGCGCCGGTGGTCTCGCTGACCGCACGCAACTGGGCGCCGAGGGCGCCGTACTGCGTGGCGCGCTCTCGTTCGATCGCCTCAACCTGGCGTTCGACCCGAGCCAGTGTTGACGACAGTGGCGCGAGCGCCTGTGCGGTCTGTTGGTCGTCGCCCAGCTGCGATTCGAGGTCGACCACCCGTTCCCGCAGCAGTGCAGCCTGCGTGCTGGCGGCGACCAGGCGCCCCTCGTACCGGCCGCGCAGCCATGACCACAGCACCAACCCGGTCAGAAGCGCGCCGAGCGCGAGACCCACGAAGAACCCGATGTCGTTCATGGGTTCACCATGTCATCGGGCACCGACAACGATCGCTGTGCTGCTGTCCGGGCCGCACGGGAGCTCGATGCGCGGTAGGTTGCCCAGCGCACCCGCCACTCCATCAGGAGGCACGATGTCCAGCCTGGCCAAGAGCGCCGACAGTACGGACTCCACGCAAGAGCTCACTCGCAGCCAGCGGCTCGACCGACTGCCATTCACCCGTCTGCACGGACGTCTGCTCGGCGGCTCCGGCGTCGGCTGGGCGCTGGATGCGATGGACGTCGGTCTCATCTCCTTCCTCATGGTCGCGATCAAGAAGGACTGGGGCCTTTCGACGGGACAGGTTTCGTGGCTGGCCTCCGTCGGCTTCATCGGCATGGCGGTCGGGGCGTCCGTGGGCGGCTACCTCGCCGACCGCATCGGACGACGCAATGTCTTCGCGCTCACCCTCGTCATCTACGGCCTCGCCACAGGCTTCTCAGCGCTGTCGACCGGCTTCTGGATGCTCGTGGTGTTCCGGTTCGTCATCGGGCTCGGTCTCGGCGCCGAGCTGCCCGTGGCGTCGACGTTGGTGAGTGAGTACGCACCCGCGCGCATTCGCGGTCGGATGGTCGTCCTGCTGGAGTCGTTCTGGGCGGTCGGTTGGATCCTTGCGGCGCTCATCGGCTACTACGTCGTGCCGCAGGAGAACGGCTGGCGCTGGGCGCTGGTGATCGGCGTGGTGCCTGCGTTCTACGCCCTTTACGTGCGCCGCGGCTTGCCGGAATCGGTGCGCTTTCTCGAACGAGCCGGACGGGTGGACGAGGCGGAGGCTTCAGTGCGCCGCTTCGAGGAGTCTGCGGGTATCGCGCCGGTGCCCTCGCCCGCTCCGAAGCAGATCGCCAAGCCATCGTGGAAGGCGTTGTGGGAGAAGCGTTTTGCCGGCCGCACCGTCGCCCTGTGGCTGACCTGGTTCGGCGTCAACTTCTCCTACTACGGTGCCTTCCTCTGGATTCCGACCTTCCTGGTCGCCCAGGGCTTCCCCATGGCGAAGTCGTTCGAGTTCACACTGTGGATCACCCTCGCCCAACTGCCTGGCTATGCCGTGGCGGCCGTCCTGATCGAGAAGGTCGGACGCCGGTTCACCCTCGCCAGCTTCCTGCTCGGCTCGGCGGTCTCGGCCATCGCGTTCGGACAGTCGGGATCGGAGACGGCGATCCTCGTCAGCGGCTGCATGCTCTCGTTCTTCAACCTGGGCGCCTGGGGTGCGCTCTACGCTGTCACGCCGGAGGTCTACCCGACCACCTTCCGCGCCACCGGTAGTGGAAGCGCGACAGCCTTCGGACGTATCGCCTCGATCATCGGCCCGCTCCTCGTGCCGTGGGTCCATGACAACCACGGCACCGGTCCGACCTTCGTCCTCATCGGGGTGTCCTTCGCGGTGGCGATGCTGGCCGCGCTCGGCCTCCCGGAGTGGCGGGGCAAGGAACTGCAGAACACCTGACCCGCAGGCGGAACCTCATCAGATACTGCTCCGCACCCGACTGGGCCGCCACCTTCCGGTGCCGTCGAGTCGGCGCTAGTGCCGACGGTTCACCGGCCGGAACAACGGCTGGGGTCAGCTTGTCCATCCGTTCCCAGGCGAATTGCTGGATCAGGACGGTGATCGTGCCGGCGATCAACATGCCGGCGAGGTTGATGCCGAGTTGCTGCAGTGAGCCGATGATCTCCGAGCCGGCCGTCAGCCCGAGCCCGAGCGCGAGATTGCCCGCGGCCGGCACGGTGGTCACCGAGATGAAGACGCCGACCATGGTCTGCCCTTTGTCGGCAGAGAGCGCGAGCACGCCGGCCGCGCCGGCCAGCAGCGCGACGATGAAGGACCACCAATCGGGATGCCAGATGAATGCCGTCTGAGGCCTTGGCCTGATCACCATTTCGTAGGTGATCCAGCCCAGGAGTCTGCCGAGCCACGCGACAGCCGTGGTCACGGCGATCGCGAAGGTGAAGCTGAGGACGAGGAGCTTCGTGCCTTGGACGACCAACCGGCCCTTCCCAAGCACCAGGCCCGTGCAGATCGCGGCGACGGTACCGAACTCCGGTCCGACCACCATTGCGCCGATCACCAGGATCGATGAGTCGGTCAGCACCGCGATGGCCGCCAACATCACCGCGATCAGCAGGAAGAGATGGAAGGTGACCGTGGGGCGCACGGCGCTGGCGGCCTGCTCTTTCACCACGTCCCAGACCACGGCGTCGTCCGGATCGCCGGCGGCCGCCTCTTCGACCTCGTGCGCTCGTCGGAACGGGGTGGCGGTCAGCGGGACGAGCGCGATACCGCCTTCTTCGTCGAGACCGAGATCGGAAAGATCCTCCAAAATGCTGCTGGCGACTTCCCGCGCGACATCTGCCTGAATGAGGTCGCCGGCCGGCTCCAGACTGGCGCCAGGGAGCCGGATCACGTTGGTGACGGCCGGCTTGTCGCACAGCAGGCCGAGCACCGGATCGACCAGGTGAGCAGGCACCGTGAGGCGCAGGTGGACGAGCATGTCGCAAAGGGTAGTTAGACTCCTTGTCCCGTGGCCCTCACCATCGGAATCGTCGGACTTCCCAACGTCGGCAAGTCGACCATGTTCAACGCCCTGACCAAGAACAACGTGCTCGCCGCGAACTACCCGTTCGCGACGATCGAGCCCAACGTCGGGGTCGTCCCGCTGCCGGATCCGCGGCTGAAGGTGCTTGCCGGCATCTTCGGTTCTGCGCAGATCCTGCCTGCGACGGTGTCCTTCGTCGACATCGCCGGCATCGTCAAGGGCGCCTCCGAGGGTGAAGGGCTGGGCAACAAGTTCCTGGCCAACATCCGCGAGGCCGACGCGATCTGCCAGGTGGTGCGTGCGTTCGTGGACGACGACGTGCACCACGTCGATGGCAAGGTCGAGCCGTCGTCCGACCTGGAGACCATCAACACCGAGCTGATCCTGGCCGACCTGCAGACTCTCGAGAAGGCCGTGCCGCGCCTCGACAAGGAGGTCAAGGGCAAGAAGACCGACAAGGCGGTGCTCGACGCAGCCGTCGCCGCGCAGAAGATCCTCGAAGCCGGCGACCCGCTCTCCAAGCACCCGGGCGCGGTTGACCTGGAGGCCGTGCGCGAACTCGGTCTGCTGACCACCAAGCCGTTCATCTACGTCTTCAACGTGGACGAGGACCAGCTCACCGACGAGGATTTCCAGGCCACGATGCAGGCATTGGTCGCACCGGCCGACGCGATCTTCCTCAACGCCAAGCTCGAGTCGGAAGTCGCCGAACTCGACGACGCCGAAGCCCGTGAACTGCTGGAGTCGGTCGGCATCGAAGAGCCCGGTCTCGACCAGTTGGCGCACAAGGGCTTCAACACCCTCGGCCTGCAGACCTACCTGACCGCCGGCCCCAAGGAAACCCGCGCCTGGACGATCCGCAAGGGCTGGACGGCCCCGCAGGCCGCGGGTGTGATCCACACCGACTTCCAGAAGGGCTTCATCAAGGCCGAGGTCATCTCCTTCGAAGACCTTGTGGAGACCGGCTCGGTCGCCGAAGCCCGCGCCAAGGGCAAAGCGCGCATGGAGGGCAAGGACTACGTCATGCAGGACGGCGACGTGGTCGAGTTCCGGTTCAACGTCTAGTCGAAAGCCGGTTCAACGGCCGGTGATCTGCGGGGTCTCGGGCACATCGCACCTTGCGTACAACTTGTACAAGTCGTACGATCGATGCATGAAGTCAGCGACGCTTTCCCAGTTCCGTGGCCGACAGAGCGACTACATCGCTGCTGCGCAGCGCGAGCCTGTCGAAATCACGTCCCGCGGTGCAGGTCGTCGTGCCGTAGTGGTGTCGCCCGAGTTTTTCGAACGTGCGATGCAAGCGCTTGAGGACCAATCGGATATCCGTGCGGCAGCGGAAGCGAGGAAGGAGCCTCGTATTCCGTTCGACGACCTCATGGAAGAGCTTGGGCTCTGACTCCGACGAATCGTGTCGTACCGGATCACTATCGCGCGGGAAGCCGCCAAGACCTTCCGTAAGCTCCATCCGCAGGTTGCCGCTCGACTGAAGGATGCAATCAAGGCGCTCGCCGACGATCCGCGCCCTCCAGGAAGTCTTCAGCTGAGCGGCGGTAACGGGGAGAGGCGAATCCGTGTCGCTGACTACCGCGTGATCTACGACGTCATCGACGACGAGTTGCTCGTCCTGGTGTTACGGATCGGCCATCGGCGAGATGTCTACCGGTGACTGGCCAGGCAGGCGACCTTGTGAATTCCGATAGCAGGCGTCGCGATCCGCGCGTCCAAGCCGCTGCAGATTGCATAGTTGGGCGGCTCGTCGTCATTTCCGGGTTGCCCGGAGTCGGGAAGACGAGCGTCGCGCAGGCTTTCGCGGTGAGCAGTGGCGCTGCTCACCTGTCCATCGACGACATCGAGGAAGCGATCCTCTCCTGTGGTTTGCAGGCCGGGTGGCAGGTTGGCGTTGCGGCCTACGAGTCGGCGCGGGCGATGGCAGAGCGGAACCTGGCATTGGGTCGCGATGTCGTGGTCGACGCAGTGAACGACAGCGATGAGGCCCGACAGACCTGGCGGACGGCTACGGCGCGCACTGGCGCCCGGCTCGACTTCGTGCACCTCGTGCTATCCGACCCGACAGAGCACAAGCGAAGGCTGGATGGCAGGGATCGGGGCCTCGCTCATGTCGGAGAGCCGACGTGGGCAGACGTTGAACGCAGGCGTGCCAGCTACGCCAACTGGTCTGATGAAGTGCTGGAGTTCGACACGGCGACCAGCGCCGCACCTGAGATCGCGGACGCACTCATCGGCGTGCAGGACTCAACCTCGCAATGTCTCCGCGGCGATCGATGAGAGGAGGGGGCGCAGTCCCGGAATGTCGGCTGCCTCGGTAGCGGACACAGTGGCGCTAACGCCTCCGAGCGCACACACCACCCGAACCCGCCGTTCCAACACTTTTGGGGATAGAAGGCTTGCGTCGAGATCGGCGCGAGCATCGTCCTGGCTGGCACCGAAAATGTTCCAGATGTGAGGGGTCGTCCGGTCCAACGCCATGCGGATCTCCTGGTCCGGAGACAAGATCGCTGCCATGAGCAACGCACCGTTGCCCGGGTGTGAAAACGACAGGTCGACGAAGCCCGCGACGGCCTTCGCATCGCGATCTGCGCCAGCCGGCAGCGACTCCACGGACGCGCTCAACGCGGCGGCCATCGAGACGCATCGTTCGATGACTGCGTCGAAGAGCAGCTCCTTGGAGCTGAACCGAGCCAAGATCGCGCCCTTGGAATACCCGGTGGCGTCGGCAACGGACTGCACCGAGGTGCCTCGGAATCCTCGCACTGCGAATAGGCCAGCTGCGACGTCCAGGATTGCGTCGTCCAATGCAGCACGCGTGGGACGAACCATCTCCACACCTCCAGTTTGACCAACACGGTCAATCATCGACTAATATGGTCAGTATGGGCAAGTCTACTTCGCCCCTCACCTATACCGGCATGGCGCTGATGGGCTTCGCTGGCGTGTGGTATCTCCTGGCGGAGACCGTGGCCGCGACTGGGTTTCGCGGATACAACTACGCGACCAACTGGATCAGTGACCTCGGGGTCCCAGAGCCTCAGACGTTCCAGGGGCGCACGATCGACTCCCAGTTGGCGGTGGTGATGAACGCCGGGTTCGTGGGGCAGGGTCTGCTCTTCATCCTCGGCGCGGCCTTGATCTTCTTCGCCAATCCTCAGGCTCGCCGGGGCACGCTTTTGCTCGCTCTTGCGGTCCTGCATGGGCTGGGTATCTGTCTGGTTGGGCTCGTGAATGGCAACCAAGAGAATGTTGCTGCCGGGCTGGCTGTCTATCACTTCGGTGGCGCGATGTCTGCCATCGTCGGTGGCAATCTCGCGGTCATGGTCGCTGGTGCCTCGGTGTTGCGAGACTTTCTCCCGGAGTGGGTGCAGCGCGCGTCCATCGGGCTCGGCGCAGTTGGCTTGGTCTCTCTGGTGCTCTTGCTCGCGGTGAGCCCGTCGCTATGGACGTTTGCACCGATCTTCGAGCGGGGCGCCGTGTACACCGTGATGGTCGGTGAGCTGATCTTCGGAGTCATTGCCGTGCGAGGCGTACGAACAATGGCGGACACGGCTGCGTGATCCCGGCTTGAACGCCATGACGCTTGAAGCGAGTACACCTCAAGCGTCATGGCGCTCGACAGCGCAGCAGTTCAGTTGCCGAATTTCTCCAGCAGAGCGGTCACCGAGTCCTTGCCGAGTTGGTTGGCCGCCAGCGGGCTGTCACCGGTCAGCAGATTGCGGTCGCGCGTGGTTGCGCCCGACATGTCGGCATTGATGATCTCAATGCCATCCTTCTTCAGCGCCTCGCCTAGCTTCCACGGCATCTCGCCGGGGAGATAGCCGATCTCAAGGTTCGCTCCGAAGTCGAGGGAGTCGGGGAAGGCGGTGATCTTGTACCCGGCGAACGGGTTGGTGTCGCGGCCGACGCTGGCCGCGAGCAGCGCTGCCGGACCATGACACAAGGTGATGATCAACTTGTCGTTGTCGATGAAGTGGTCGAGTGCGTCGCGTACGTCCTGGTCGAACGGGAGGGCGTTCATGGCACCGTGGCCGCCGGGGATGAAGATCGCCGCGTAGTTGTCCAGACCTTCAGCGATGACATCAGCGAGCCTCTTCGGGCTCTTGAACTCGTGCTCGGTGCGTTCCCACGTAGCCGCGATCGCGTCGTCCTCCTTCGGGAACGCCCACCATTCGAACTTGCCGGGCCCGCCGGAGATGGTCGCTACGTCGATTCCGTATCCAGCCTCGACCATGTGGTGCAGCGGGAGAAGTGTTTCGACGGGGTGGTTGCCGGTGGAGAAGAACTTCCCGTTCTTCATCAGCATGTAACGCTCTTCGGTGGCAATCGTCAGGATCTTCCACGTGCCGCCGCTGTACGTGTCGTGGGTGGCCAGGCCGTCGAAATCGGTCTTGTCGGAGGTGTACTGCGACAGCGAGTACGGGCTGGGGAAGAACGCGTTGTCCTCGGCGCGGTCGGGCGTGGGATTGCGGTCCTGGGAGTTGTCGTGGTCAGACAAGGCATCGCCCTCTCGGTGTGACGGTGGAGGACAGCAGTACATCACCGGGCATGGCCGCGCGGTGCGTTCGAGGGCATGCAGATTCTCTTCGGACCCTCGGCCCGCGTCCTCCTGACGGAGACCGAAATATTTACGTCATGGAAATGTTTGTTAAAGACTAATAGGCAAGGGCAGCCTTTCCTGTCTATGCAAAGTTCCTATTCCGGCTTATCTTGATGAAGTCATTTGCACGAATCAACGTTCGCTCCCAGAGGATGAATCATGGCCACTCTTTCGCTCGTGTCGTCCTGTGCGACCACCGCTTGCTCCTTCAACGACGGCGGCTGCAACGCCTTCGCGATCACCGTCGGCGGCACCGGATCGGCGGCTTCCTGCACCACCTTCACCGACCTCGACGCTCGCGCCGGTACGGTCTCCGACAGCGGCCGCGTGGCTGTCTGCCAGCGTCTGGAATGCACCCACAACGAAAACCTGCTGTGCGGCGCAGACAAGATCGAGATCGGCGCCGACACCGCCAACTGCCTTTCTTACGAGGCAAGCTGACGCGCACTTTTCAATGAATCAGCCCCGGCAATGTGCCGGGGCTGATTCATTGTTGGTCGCTGGTCAGGCGCGGGCCGACTGGAGGCGAGCGATGCGCACCAGTTGGTCGAGGCCAGCCGCTAGTTCACCGAGGTTCGACACCGGCGCGGGCAGGGGGACGAAGCTCACTGTGGCCGAGCGCTCCGTGATGTTCATCAACGTGATGCCGAACCGGTCGACATCGACGCAGTAGCAGTGGCCGGCCACCGCGGAGCAGCTGCTCCGCTCCCGAGACGACATCGTGATCGTGCCGGGATGACGCAGCAGCACGCTCGGATCGTCGTCCGTGACAGCACACAGCAGATCTCGGGCGGCCCAGTCGTCGCCGGGGAAGGGGAACAAGGACGAGCTCGGGCCCTCGCCGAGTGCATCGGCGTGGATCGTGGTGGTGCCGGATGCGTGGTGCAGATGCACCTGTGCGACGTCGATGATGCCCAGCATGGCGCCGTCGCCGCCCGTGCTCTCGGCGAGGGCTGCGTCGAGTCGTCCGTCGTCGAGGTAGCGCTGTGCGACCGAGGGGCTCAGCCACCGCAGCGAACCGAGTGCGTGCAGGGTGGATGCGGTGACCCGCACGCGGAACTCCGGCGCTTCCTTGACGATGTCGAGGCGCACCCGGATCGAGCTGTCCGATTGCTGGGCCAAGGGGTCGGACGGGTGCGGCACGCCCGCAACCATGAGGTCGCCGAACCGGCTCTGGCCGTGGGTGAGGGTCGAGCAGGAGTGGTTCGGATCGTGGTCATAGGCGACGACATGCGCCAGGCCGGCTCCGGCCAGGAGTCGGTGAGCCGTCGAGCGTGCCGTCGACTGGAGGGTCGGCGCGATGGCTCGGGCGGTGCTGGTGTGGCTGGTCGGTTCCACGGCATTTCCACTTCCGGAGAGTGCGACTTAGGTTAGGTAAACCTAAATGGTGGCGCTGTCGCGGCGCAAATCGAGCGGCGCCGAGTATCCATGGATTGAACCGGGGCCGGCAGCTGTGAGGGCACTGGGGCAGATCGTCGGGCGCGCCGAGCGCATCAACGCACGTATCAAGCAAAAAAACTAGACCAATGGCTTGCTTCTGGCGCCGAGCTCGCGGTGCTCGACACCGAGCGATCGCGCCCGGACGTGCACCTCGAAGAGCTCGACGTTCACCAACTGGTTCGTGCCCAGATGGACGTCGACCGAACAGTGGCGATCGCGGTCGAAGCCGCCGAGCCGCAGATCAGCGCTGCGATCGCGGTGATCGTCGAGCGCTTGCGCGCCGGTGGACGACTCATCTACGCCGGAGCGGGCACGCCCGACTGCTCTCCCTGCGCCATCGGACGCCGGCCCCGGTTACGCAGGAGAAGGTCGACTCGGAGGTCGACGCCGTATAGGGCAGCTGCACTTCGGGCGCCCAAGGCGGCCCACCCGCGACCGGGTGGGCCGCCCCGATGCCCGATAGTGGCCCCATGGACGTGGTCGACCAACTCATCCGCGACGAAGCCCCCGGGGCGGCGCGTGCGGTCGCTGTCGTCGACGCACCGGGCCTGGTCGATCACGCTCTGTCGCTCAGTCAGGACGTCCGCGTCTGGTGTGACGACTGGCGGGATGCGCGAACCGTCGACCCTGCATTGCTGGTGGAGCCCGCTGACCTCGCCGGTGTCGATCTCGCACTCGTCCGGCTACCCAAGGCGCTCGCGGCGCTGGACGAGATCGCTGCTCGCGTCCAAAGATCACCCGACCTCCAGTTGGTGGCCGGGGGCCGCATCAAACACATGAACCACTCGATGAACGACACGCTCAGCCGCCATTTCGCCCAGGTGTCGGCGAGCCGTGGATGGCAGAAGGCGCGAGTGCTGCGGGCATCGCAGCCGTTGGGTGGCGACGCGAAGTGGCCGCAGCAGCGTCACGACCCGCACCTCGGGCTCGTGATCGCCGCTCACGGCGCGACCTTCGGCGGCACCAAACTCGACCGCGGCACCCGACTGCTGTTGGAGACCATGCAGGTCTGCGGTGCCGACGTGCTCGACCTCGGGTGCGGCAACGGGGTGATCTCCGCCGCCCTGGCCCGTGCCGGACACCGCGTCAGCGCACGGGACGTGTCATGGTCGGCAGTAGCTGCGACCCGTGCCACCGCCGCCGCCAACAATGTCGAGGTCGACGTGAGCTGGGGTGCTGGGCTGGAGGGCTATGCGGACGATTCCTTCGACGCCGTCGTCACCAATCCGCCCTTCCATCGGGGCGTGGCCAAGGAGTCGGCCGACACGCTTGAGATGTTTTCCGAGGCCGCGCGGGTGCTGCGTCCCGGCGGTGACCTGTGGTGCGTCTTCAACTCCCACCTGCCGTGGCAGCGGGAACTGCAACAGCGACTCGGACCCACCCGCCGGGTTGCTCAGGACCGCTCGTTCACCGTCACCAGGACGACCACACGCGGTTGACGACATCAGTCGCCTGATCGGCGGCGCTAGGGGTCCGACCGGCACCCTGCCGGGTGTTTCTGCCTCGCCAGCGCGCAACCAGACTGAATTGATGACGAACGAGGAGCTCGCCAAGATCCCTTCCCAACAACAGACGTGGCCCGGAACGGTCGACGCACTCGAACCCCGTCCCGACCACGGTGAGCGGTCGTGGACCGGTCGCGGTCGGCTGCCCGGCCGCAAGGCGCTGATCACCGGCGGCGATTCCGGCATCGGTCGGGCCATCGCACTCACCTTCGCCCGTGAGGGTGCGGATGTCGCCATCACCCATCTCGCCCAAGAGCGTGAGGACGCCAGGCAGACGGCAGAACTGGTGGAATCCGAGGGGCGACGATGCGTCCTGATGGAAGCCGATCTGCGCCTCGAGGACGACAACATCCGGGTGGCCCGCGAGGCTCGTGACGGCCTCGATGGTCTCGACATCCTGATCTGCAACGCCGCGTATCAGATGACCCATGAGGACGTCGAGGAGTTTCCCGTCGGCCAGATCGAACGGACCTTCGCCACCAACGTTTTTTCCACCTTCTGGCTCGTGCAGGAACTCGCAGATGAACTGGCCGGTGGTGGTTCGGTGATCGTCACGACATCGATCCAGGCGTACTCACCCAGTGAGCACCTGCTCGATTACGCAGCCACCAAGGCCGCTCTCAACAACCTGGTGGTCAATCTGGCTGGACAGCTCGGCTCTCGTGGAATCCGCGTCAATGCCGTTGCGCCCGGGCCGATCTGGACGCCCCTCATTCCATCGACGATGTCGCCGGACAAGGTCGCGGGCTTCGGTTCGGACACGCCGCTCGGACGGGCCGGTCAGCCGGTCGAGGTCGCGGCGGCCTACGTCTTTCTCGCGTCCGACGAGGCGGCGTACGTCTCGGGCACCGTGCTCGGAGTCACCGGGGGCAAGCCGGTCTTCTGAGCGAGCCCCCGCGCTGACCACATGCCGACGGAGGCCGGTCAATCCTTCCAACCCGCTGCCGAGCGGCAGCGCAGGTGATGGAATGGAGACATGGTCCAGCACATGAATCTGCGCGAGTACATCGACAAGCTCAAGATCGAGGGATACACCGTCCAGGGCGCGAGCGAGGAAGACCCGGTGCTCATCGCGCCGGACGGCAAGGCGGTGGAAACCTGGCGGCAGAACTACCCCTACGACGAGCTCATGGAGCGCGAGGTCTACGAGGAGGAGAAGTACAAGCTGCAGGTGGAGCTGTTGAAGTTCCAGTACTGGACACAGGATGTCGGCGCCAAGCACGTCATCGTCTTCGAGGGGCGCGACGCGGCCGGTAAAGGCGGCACGATCAAGCGCTTCGCCGAGCACCTCAACCCGCGTGCAGCACGCGTTGTCGCGCTCAACAAGCCCTCGTCCACCGAGCAGGGTCAGTGGTACTTCCAGCGTTACGTGCAGCACCTGCCGACCGCTGGCGAGATCGTGATGTTCGACCGCAGTTGGTACAACCGCTCTGGCGTCGAGCGGGTCATGGGCTTCTGCACCGACGAGGAGTACGACGTCTTCACCCGGCAGGCGCCGCGCTTCGAGCGGATGCTCTCCGAGAGCGGCACCACCGTGACCAAGTTGTGGTTCTCGGTCACCCAGGACGAACAGCGCACCCGCTTCGCGCTTCGCCAGATCGACCCGGTGCGCGAGTGGAAACTCTCGCCGATGGACCTCGAAAGCCTCGACCGCTGGGAGGCCTACACAGCGGCGAAGGAAAAGACTTTTGAGCTTACTGACAAGAAATATGCTCCGTGGATCGTGGTCAAGAGCAACGACAAGAAGCGGGCACGTGTCAACGCGATGCGGGCCTTCCTCAACCAGTTCGACTACGAGGGCAAGGACCCTTCGGTCGTCCACGACCCCGACCCGTTGGTCGTCAGTCGCGCGAAGCACACCGAAGGCGACTGAGGCCGCGCCGCCCGCGGCTCAGCCGAACGGGAAGCCGTCGACCATGCCGGTTTCGGCACCGGGTTCTGCGTAGTATTCGGTGCCGAACGCCACGGCGAAGGCATGCTCAGGCATCGCCAGGATGCCCTGTACGTCCTCCTGGCTGCTGTGGCATTCCAGCGCGCGTCGCTTGTCCGCGATCGTCGAGCTGACGTCGACTCGGTGGTGAATCTCCCTCTGCGGCAGACCGATCGGGTTTCCGTCGGCCATGGGTTCGTCCACGTCCCAGCCGGGATCGATACCCATCGCCCGGGCCTGCGCGAAATGTTCGCGCATCGCATCGCGGTTCATCGTCGATTCCAGCAGTCGCGGCCGTCGGGTAGCGAGCTCGGCTGCGCGATGGGCGACACGATGCACTTGGACGTGGTCGGGATGCCCGTAACCGCCGTGCCAGTCGTAGCCGACCAGCACCTGCGCCTGCTCCTCGTCGAGGATCGCCGCCAGGCGTCCGGCTGCTTCGTCGACGTCCGCTCCGTGGAAGCTGCCGTCGTGCCCGTTCTGCTCCCACCCATGCATTCCAGAGTCGGAGTAGCCCAGCCACTCCACCCGCGCGGCGCCGGTCACCGAGGCCGATGCCATGGCTTCGTCGCGGCGGTGGTCGGCGACGGTTCGACCAGCAGGTAGATCCGCCGGCACCGTCCCGTGCTCGCCGCCGGTTGCGTAGACCACGACGACCCGAATTCCCTGCCGAGAAGCGAGGATCATCGAGCCTGCGGTCGACGTTGCCTCGTCATCGGGATGCGCATGCACGAACACGACTGTCACGGGCGGAAAGCGTAGGCCGTCCTGTTCACCGGTGACAGCGTGGGTCCGGACTGGTTCGATGCAGGCATGAGCAATGAGAACCAGCTGGTCGTCTCTGCGTCGCGTGATGTCCACGCCACGCCTGAGGTCATCTTCGAACTCATCGCCGATCCGGCTCGCCAGCCGGAGTGGGATGGCAACGACAATCTCTCCAGTTCGTCTGTGGGACAACGGGTTCGGTCGGTCGGTGATGTCTTTCGGATGACCACCACCAAGGGCAAGGAGCGTGACAACCACGTCGTGGAGTTCGAGGAGGGACGCCGTATCGCGTGGAAGCCGTCCGGGGTCGGCGAGGCGCAGCCCGGCCACCTGTGGCGGTGGGAGCTCGAACCGCTCGGTGATGGATCGACGCGGGTCAAGCACACCTATGACTGGTCGCAACTCACCGACAAGCAGCGCTTCGAGCGTGCTCGGTGGACGACCAGCGACCGCTTGGCTGCCTCGATCGACCGGTTGGCGCAACTGGCCGAGCGCGGCGAGCCCGGGGGCTGAGCCGCGAGATCAGCCGCAGCAGCTGCCCCCGCAGCATCCGCCGCCGCCGCCCGACTCGACGTCCTCCGCAGCGAGGGTCAGTGCCTTGGCGAAGGTCTCCTTGGGCTGGGCGCCGCTGATGCCGTAGCGACCGTCGACCACGAAGAAGGGCACACCGGCGATGCCGATGCCCTGTGCCTGCGCGGCGTCCGACTTCATGGCGGTGTCGTAGGCGGGGGAGCCGATGGCTTCGGCGATGTCGTCGGCGTCCAGCCCGTGGGCACGCCCGATCCGGGTCAGGACGGAGAGGTCTGCGATGTTGTCGCCATCCGCGAAATGGGCGACGAAGAGATCGTGGTTCACCTCGCTCGCCACCCCGCGAAGCTGCGCGAGGTGCACCAGGTGGTGGGCCAGGCGGCTGTTGGCCGGCACGACGTTGTCGAAGTCGATCTCGAGTCCGTCGGCGCGCGCAGTGGCAGCGACCTGCGCGACCATCGCTTCGACGTCGGCCCGATCCATTCCCTTGCTCTGCACCAGGTAGTCGGTTTCGGAGCCCTCGAAGAGACCCGGTAGTTCGGGGTCGAGTTGGAAGCTGTGCCAGATCACCTTCACCTCCTTGCGCCCTTCGAACTCCTCCAGGGCGCGGCGGAACCGCTCGGTGCCGATGTAGCACCACGGGCAGGCCAGGTCTGACCAGATGTCGACGTTCATGACTTCATCAAACACCGACCGCCGGTGAGGTGTTCCCGCGGATCGTGCTCGAGCGCGATCAGCGCACGATGGCGACAGGACACTTGGCGGCGTGCAGCACGCCGTGACTGACCGACCCGAGCATCATGCCGCGGAAGCCGCCACGACCGCGCGTGCCGATCGCGAGCATCGAGGCGCCCACCCGGGCAGCCTCGGCGGCCAGGCAGGACGCCGGATCTCCCTCCAGCACCGCGGTGGTGACGCGGAGTTCGGGATGCGTGGTCCGCAACTCCGCCGCCCGTGCCTCGAGGTCTTTGGTGACGGCGTCACGCACGTGCTCGCCGGCGTTCATCAAGGCGGCACCGTCGACGAAGGATGCTGCTGCGATCGTGGCGGCGGGATCGGCCCAGACCGAGACGCAGTGCAACGGCGCACCGCGTTCGGCGGCCACCGCCGCCGCCATCGCAAGCGCGCGCTGCGAGGGGTCTGACTCGTCGGTGCCGACCACGATGGGATGGTCGGCACCGACCGAGACCGCGCCTTCGCGCACGACGACGACCGGGCACGGTGCGTGCGCCGCGACCGCGTAGGCCACCGATCCGAGAAGGGCGGACAGCACCGGTCCGCGTCCGCGAGTGCCGAGGACGAGGGCCCTGGCTCCGTCTGCGGCTTCGACCAGTATCTCTGCGGGGTTGCCCAGTGCGGCATACGATTCGACGTTCTGCACCCCGAGTTCGACGGCGCGTGCGGCACCGGCTTCGGCCATCTCCCGGGCGCCGTCCTCGATCACCTGACGGTCGATCATCACCCCCGCGCCGGCGTCGGCGAAGGTGGGCATGCCGGTGGCGGAGACGACCCGGAGCAGTTCACCGTGCCGACGTGCCTCGCTGGCGGCCCACTCCAGCGCACGTTCGCAGTCGGGATTGTCGCTGTAGCCGATGACGATCATGGCGTTCTCCTCGGAGCGAGAGAGGTGGCTGAACTTCTACTATTCATTGTAGTACCGACTGTGGCGGCGCTCAGACCAGGACGTCGACCATCTCGTGGTCGGCCAAGCCGCGAGCCAGCAACCCGAGGTGATAGCGCGAGTCGCCGAAGGTGTGCTCGATCGCAGTGAGGCGGGAGGTGTAGTGGCCGACTGCGTACTCAGCAGTCATGCCGATGCCACCGTGCAGCTGGATCGCCTCCTGCCCGACATGCCGTCCGGTGCGACCCAGCAGGGCCTTCGCGCGCGAGGCAGTGGCACCGTCGGTGGCATTCTCGCTGATCGCCATCGCAGCGAAAAGCGCTGTGCTGCGGGCCAGTTCGACGCTGACATACATGTCGGCGGCACGCTGGGTGAGGGTCTGGAACGTCGCCAGCGGCACCCCGAACTGCTTGCGCGTCTTGAGGTAGTCGGTGGTCATCGTCAGAGCGGCACCCATGCAGCCAAGTGCTTCACCCGCGAGAGCGACGATGCCCAGGGAGAGGCCCGCCTGCAGGAGTTCGGGACCGCCGAGTCGGATCGCTTCGGCGCCGTCCAGTTCGATCACGCCGTCCTTGACGGCCGGCTGCCGCACCAGGAAGACGCAGGCGGTCTCGCAGCAGAATGCCGTGGTCACGACGGCGTCGACCTCGCTCAGCGCGGTGGTGCCGAGTTTGCGGCCGGTCACCCGCCAGGTGCCGTCCTGTTCGACGGCCGTGGTCTCCGGGTGCTCCGGATCCCACGCGCGACCCGGCTCGGCCAGTGCGGTGAACACCAACTGTGAGCCTTCGACGATCTGCTCGAGCAGTCCGTCCGGGGCGGATTCCGCGTCGGCCACCATCGCTGCTGCGGCCAAGGCGTCGGCGTACGGTGCCTGCAGGCGGGCAGCGCCGAGCTCGGACGAGGCCAGCACGACCTCGACGGCGCTGGCGCCCATACCGCCGGCGTCCTCGCCGAAGGGAAGGCCCAGCAGTCCCATTTCTGCCAAGGACGACCAGACCTCGCGGTCCACCGGCTGCGGACCGACCGCAACATCGCCCGAAGTCGCTTGTCGCACAAGGCGACCGGCCATCTCCCGGACGGCCGACTGGAGGGCGCGCTGTTCGTCGTCGAGTGTGAAGTCCATCTGATTCAGCCCTTCAGTCCGAGGATTCCGCCGGAAATGACACTGCGTTGCACCTCGTTGGAGCCGCCGTAGATCGATGCCTTGCGGAAGTTGAGATAGGTGGGAACCGACTCGGCAGCCCACTCGCCGACGCCGTCGATCGGCTGCCACTGCAAGGAGGCCGGTCCGGCGATGTCGGTGATGAGTTCGAGCACGTCCTGCTGCAACTGACTGCCACGCAGCTTCAGGATCGAGCTGGCGGGATCGGGCTTGCCGTCGTGGCTGCTGCCGGCAACGCGCATGACCGTCACCTCCAGGGCCATCAGTTCGGTCTCCAACTCGGCGATCCGAGCGGCGAGCAACGGGTCGTCGAGCAGGGTGCCAGCAGCCGTCTTCGTCTGTGCGGCAAAGGCTTTCGCATCAGCGAGCTTGCGCTTGATCGACCCGACGGGCGCGACGCCGACGCGCTCGTTGCCGAGCAGGAACTTCGCGTAGTCCCAGCCCTTGTTCTCCTCGCCGACCAGTTGGTCGGCCGGCACCCGCACATTGTCGAAGAAGACCTCGTTGACCTCGTGCCCGCCGTCGATCAGCTTGATCGGGCGCAGCGTGACACCGGGGGAGTCCATCTTGATGAGCAGCATCGAGATGCCCATCTGCTTCTTCGGGGCATTCGGGTCGGTGCGCACGAGCGCGAAGATCCAGTCGGCGAACTGGCCCAGCGTCGTCCAGGTCTTCTGCCCGTTGACGACGTACTCGTCACCATCGCGGACCGCGGTGGTGCGCAGCGAAGCGAGGTCTGAGCCGGCATCAGGTTCGCTGAACCCCTGGCACCACCAGATGTCGAGGCTGGCGGTCGGCGGGAGGAAGCGCTCCTTCTGCTCCTGCGATCCGAAAGTGGCGATCACCGGGCCGATCATGTTGGTGTTGAACGCCAGCGGCGGCGGCGTGCCGGTCGCCTGCATCTCGGTGCGCCAGATGTGGCGCTGCAACTCGGTCCAGTCTTTGCCGCCCCATTCCACGGGCCAGTGCGGCACGGCCAAGCCGGCATCGTGCATGGCCCGTTGGGCGATGCGGAGCGCTTCGGGGTCGACCTCACCGTCCTTGTGCCAGGTGCGCGCTTCGTCGGGGATGCGATTGGTGAAGAAATCCCGCATCTCCTGCTGGAAAGCGCGGTCTTCGGCACTGAGTCGGTGTTGCATGGAGACCTCTCGTCGGTGAGCTGACGGCGACAGTTCATACGCTAGACGCTGCCTCGGACAGTGGTGTGCGATCTCCGTCACGTATCCCATTCGTTGCATGGTCGATCGGGGCGCGCACATAAATCGGACGCAGGTGGCCGGATCTGCGGACGCGCGAGGCGCGCGGGTGGCATCGTGGGTGACATGACTCAGCCCAATGACGTGCAGATAGCGGCCGCCGCACCCATGCGACCCATCGATCAGGTTGCAGCCGAAGCCGGAATCCCCGCCGAGCGGCTCTATCGCTACGGCCCGCACAAGGCCAAGGTTGATCAGCAGTATGTCGCGTCGCAGCCCCGACGTCTGGGCTCCAAGCTGGTGTTGGTCGCAGCCACCAGTCCGACGCCGATCGGCGAAGGCAAGACGACGACCAGTGTCGGTCTCGCGGACGGATTGGCGGTGCTGGGGGAGCGCACTGCGGTGTGTCTGCGTGAGCCGTCCTTGGGGCCGGTCTTCGGCATGAAGGGTGGGGCCGCCGGCGGCGGCTACGCCCAGTTGAACCCGATGGTCGACATCAACCTGCACTTCACCGGCGATTTCGCCGCGATCGCAGCTGCGCACAATCTCTTGGCCGCGATGCTCGACAACCATCTGCACCAAGGGAATTCACTGCAGATCGACCCGCGGCGGGTCACCCTGAAGCGGGTGCTCGACGTGAACGACCGCGCGCTGCGCAACATCGTCATAGGCCTCGGTGGCGTCGCCAATGGCGTGCCGCGTGAGGCGGGTTTCGACATTGTTGTTGCGTCCGAAGTGATGGCCATCCTGTGCCTGGCGGTGTCGCTGGACGACCTGCGCTCGCGCCTGGCTCGCATGGTGGTGGCTCGCACCTACGACAACTCGCCGGTCACTGCCGGTGAGTTGAATGCCGACGGAGCGATGACGGCGCTGCTGAAGGACGCCCTCTCGCCCAACCTGGTGCAGACCCTTGAGGGCAACCCGGCCTTCGTCCACGGTGGTCCGTTCGCCAACATCGCGCACGGCTGCAACTCGGTGATGGCCACCAATGCCGGTCTCGCCCACGCCGACTGGGTGATCACCGAGGCCGGCTTCGGCGCCGATCTCGGGGCGGAGAAGTTCCTCGATCTCAAGTGTCGGATGACCGGGCTCTGGCCGGACGTCGTGGTGCTCGTCGCGACCATTCGCTCGATGAAGTACCACGGCGGGGTGGCGGTGCCCGAGCTCGGCAAGGAGAACCTGGAAGCCCTCGATGCCGGGATGGCCAACCTTTATCGTCACCTCGACAACTTGCAGGGCGTCTTCGGTCTGCCGGTGGTCGTGGGCATCAACCGGTTCCCCACCGACACCGATCAGGAGATCGCGCTGATGCGAACTCGCTTGAGCGAGCGTGGAGTTGCGGTCGAACTCGCCACGCACTTCGCGGACGGCGGCAAGGGCGCCACCGAGCTCGCCCGGGCTGTTCGTGACGCGGTGGCCGACAATCCCGACCCGGAGCCCAGCTTCGCGTACGCCGATGACGCATCGCTGAGCGAGAAGGTCACCGCCGTCGCGCAGCGCATCTACCGGGCCGACAAGGTCGAGATCCCGGCCTCGGTGGCCAAGCAGATCGCGCTGCTGGAGTCGGAGGGTTACGCAGGCCTGCCGGTCTGCATTGCCAAGACCCAGATGTCCTTCGCCGGCGACCCGGGCCTGCGGGGTGCCCCGACCGGCCACACGCTCGAAGTGCGGGAGGTGCGACTCGCCGCGGGTGCCGGCTTCGTGATCTTCGTCTGCGGCGCGATCATGACGATGCCCGGTCTGCCGAAGAAGCCTGGGGCCGAACGCATCTCCGTCGACGAGGGCGGTCAGGTCGTCGGTTTGTTCTGAGCGCACGACGAACGGAACTGGGAGTGGCCGCCGCCGCGATCACTCCCAGTTCCACATCTGCGGGCGGATCAAACGCCCGTGCCGACCGCCATTCCGATGCCGTAGGTGATCGCCATCGCCAGCGAGCCACCGGCGACATTGCGTGCGACAGCTCGGCCGACGTGGGCGCCACTGAGCCGCGCACTGGTCGCTCCTGTGATCGCGAGCATCAGCACTACGGACACGAAGGTGATCGGGACGTTGTACGGCTTGGGAAGAAGGATGACTAGTGCCGGTAGGAGCGCACCAAGGGTGAAGGCGGCCATCGAGGCCCAGGCCGCATGCCAGGGGTTGGTGAACTCCTCCGGGTCGATGCCGAGCTCTGCCTCGGCGTGAGCGCCGAGGGCATCATGCTCCGTCAGGCGTACGGCCACCTGTTCGGCAAGGTCACGGTCAAGGCCCTTGGCCTGGTAGAGCTGGGTGAGTTCCTCCAGTTCTTCCTTCGGCATCTCGGCCAGCTCCCGCTTCTCTTTCGCGATCAGCGCACGCTCGCCGTCGCTCTGGGTGCTCACCGAGACGTACTCACCCGCAGCCATCGAAAGAGCTCCGGCCACGAGACCGGCGATGCCGGCAACCAGCAGCGCTTCGTTGTCGTTGGTCGCGCCTGCCACTCCGATGACCAGACCGGCCACGCTGACGGTGCCGTCGTTCGCTCCGAGAACCGCCGCGCGCAGCCAGTTCAAGCGGGCCGCGGTTCCGACCTCGTGCGGCTCGTCCGGATGTGCGGTGTACGTGGCTTGCTCGGTCATGGTTCTCCTCCTGCGTGGTGCAGCTCCACTCAGCTACAGCAACCACCGAGCTTGCCTCCGAGCACTGGAACTGTCCATGAAGGAAAGGCAATGCTCACCCCGCTCACTGCCGAGCAGCACCCGTGCGTCCGGAGCCGAACTACGCTGCGACTGTGAGTGATGAGCAGACTGCTGACAACACGCGCACCGGGCCCAGCCCGGACGCCGGTGGCCCGCGAGCCGTCGTCGGCGCCGCGATCGTCGATCGGCTGGACGCGCCGACACGTGTGCTCGGCTGTCGCCGCTCCAAGCCTTCGGAGTTGGCCGGTGGATGGGAGTTTCCCGGCGGCAAGGTGGAGCCTGGTGAGAGCTTCGAACAAGCGCTGCACCGCGAACTGCTGGAGGAGTTGGGTGTCGCTGTATCCATCGGATCGCTCATCGCGGGGCCGGAGGACGACGGGTGGCCGCTCGGACCGGGCTACCGGCTCCACATCTTCACCGTTCGCATCACCGCCGGTGTGCCGCAACCGCTGGAGGATCACGATGACCTGCGCTGGTTGAGTGCAGATGATCTCTACGAGGTCGACTGGCTGGACAACGATCTACCTGCTGTTCATGAACTGGCAACGCGCTGGGGATGGACTTCTTCCTATGCTGGCCTGCGTCCGAAGGATACGAACGGGGGAGCAGGTGGATGAAGTACGTCGAGAACAAGGTCGTCCTGATCGGCGCGGGAGCTGTGGGCATCGCTTACGCCTATGCGTTGGTCAACCAGGGCATCGCCGACGAGTTGGTGCTGCTCGACGCCGACGAGGACCGCACCCGCGGCGAAGCGATCGACCTCAACCACTGTGAGGCGTGGGCGCCCAGCCCGATCACCGTCACGCACGGCGGCTACGAGGAATGCAAGGACGCCGCGATCGTGGTGCTCTGCGCAGGCGCCGCGCAGAAGCCCGGGCAGACCCGGCTCGACATGGTCGGCACCAATATCGAGATCACCCAGGGCATCGTGAGCAAGGTGATGGCCAGCGGCTTCGACGGCATCTTCCTGGTGGCCACCAACCCGGTCGACATCCTCACCTACGCCACCTGGCGCACCAGCGGTCTGCCCTCGTCGCAGGTGCTGGGCTCGGGCACCAGCCTCGACACCGCGCGACTGCGCTACAACCTGGCGCAGTACTTCGAGGTGTCGACCACCAACGTGCACGCGCTGATCATCGGCGAACACGGCGATTCCGAACTGCCCGTGTGGAGTTCGGCGTCCATCGCCGGTCGATCGCTGACCAAGCGGATCGGTGCGAATCCGCAGATTGAAGCCGACATCGAAGACATCTACGTGCGTACGCGAGACGCCGCGTACGACATCATCGCGGCCAAGGGCTCGACCAGTTACGGCATCGGCATGGCGCTGGCCCGAATCACCCGCGCCATCCTGTCGAACCAAAAGGTCACGCTCCCTGTCTCAGCGCTCCTGGACGGCGACTACGGCTACAGCAACCTCTACATCGGTGTGCCGGCCAGCATCGGCCGCCGCGGAGTGCGCGATGTCATCGAACTCGACCTCGACGAGCGCGAGCAGCAGCGCTTCGCCCACAGCGTCGACACGTTGCGCACCGTGATGCGGGAGTTCTGGCCGGAGGTCTGATCCTCCAAACGCGGCCCTTCCAGCACCAAACGCGGCGGCTGTTCACCGATGCGACAGCTACAACCGCCGCGTTCGTGAAGAACCGCCGCGTTTGCGACGAGACTGGCTGGGAGGGGGACGACCGGGGTCGGCCTGTGGATCAGACCGACTCAGGCTGGAACATCGACCCGCCGGCGTCGGACTCGCCGAGGTTGGGGTCGACGGCGACGGCCTGCACGTCGTGCGGCTGCAGCTCACCCGACTGGATCTGCTCGGCGTAGTGGCAGGCCACGCGGTGCCCGGCGGACACCCCGTTGATCTGCACCACACGAAGCTCCGGACGATCGGTGTCGCACTTGCTCTCCTGCCGCCACGGGCAGCGGGTGTGGAAGCGGCAGCCGCTCGGCGGATTGGCCGGGCTCGGGAGGTCGCCGACCAGGATGATGCGTTCGCGGGTGTCCTCAATCGTGGGGTCGGGCACCGGCACTGCTGACATCAGGGCCCGTGTGTAGGGGTGCAGCGGCTCGGCGTAGAGGCTGTCGGCGTCAGACTCCTCGACCAGCGAGCCGAGGTACATCACGCCGATCCGGTCACTGATGTGGCGCACCACGGCGAGGTCGTGGGCCACCACGAGGTAGGTGAGTCCGAACTCCTCCTGCAGGTCTTCGAGCAGGTTGATCACCTGTGCCTGCACGGAGACGTCGAGCGCGGAGACCGGCTCGTCGGCGACGATCAGCTTGGGGTCGACCGAGAGCGCGCGGGCGATACCGATGCGCTGACGCTGACCCCCGGAGAACTCGTGCGGGTACTTCTTCAACGCGGCAGGCGGCAGACCCACTGCAGAGAGCAACTCCCGCAGACGCTTGCCGGCAGTCGCCTTGTCCTTGGTCAGCCCGTGCGCCTGCATGCCTTCCAACAGCAGCGCTTCGACGGTCTGGCGCGGGTCGAGGCTCGACAGCGGGTCCTGGAAGACCATCTGCATGTCCTTGCGCTTGGTGCGCAGTTCTTCGCCCTTGAGCGAGGCGATGTCGACGCCGTCGAAGTAGGCAGTGCCTTCCGTCGGCTCTTCCAGGCGCAGCAGCGCGCGTCCGAAAGTTGATTTGCCGCAACCGGATTCGCCGACCAGGCCGTAGGTCTCGCCGCGCTTGATCTGCAGGTCGATGCCGTCGACCGCGTAAACGTGGCCGACCACCTTGTCGAAGATGAGGCCGCGCTTGATCGGGAAGTGCACCTTCATACCGCGGACGTCGACCAGGACGTCGTCGGCAGGCTTGTGGTCGGCGCCGTGCTCGGAGGCAGTGGCGGTCACTTGGAATCACCCTCCATCGGGTTGAAGCAGCGCAGGAAGCGTTCGCCGTCGGGGCCCGCACGGTCTTTGACCAGCTCCGGCGACTGCGCCGTGCACTGGTTGACGGGCTGGGAGCAGCGGGGCGCGAACGCGCAGGCGGAGGTCCACGGCAGGTTGTCGGCCACCGACCCCGGCACCGGGTTGAGGCGTCCGCCGCGGTTGTCGTCCAGCCGCGGGATCGATGCCAGCAGACCGGAGGTGTAGGGGTGACGCGGATGAGCGAAGAGGTCGTGGCGGGCAGCGCGCTCGACGATGCGTCCGCCGTACAACACATTGACCTCGTCACAGAGCCCGGCGACCACGCCCAGATCGTGGGTGATCATGATCAGGGCGGTGTCGGATTCGCGCACCAGATCGCGCAGCAGGGTCAGGATCTGCGCCTGGATGGTGACGTCGAGCGCGGTGGTCGGCTCGTCGGCGATGAGCAGGCGTGGTTTGCAGGCCAACGCCATGGCGATCAGAGCACGCTGGCGCATACCGCCCGACAGTTGGTGCGGGTATTCCTTGAGGCGTCGCTGCGGGTCGGGGATGCCCACCTTGTCGAGCAGTTCGCGCGCCTCCGGCATGGCCTCCTTGCGGGAGAGCCCACGGTGGCGCTCGATCACCTCGGTCACCTGGATGCCCAGCGGCACAACAGGATTCAGCGAGGAGAGCGGATCCTGGAAGATCATCGCGACGTCCTTGCCGCGACGGTCGCGCATCTGGTTGTCGCTCAGCTTCAGCAGGTCGGTGTCCTCGAACATCACCGAGCCGGTCACCTTGTTGCCGCGCTTGGGCAGCAGACCCATGATCGCCATGGAGGTCACCGACTTGCCACAGCCGGATTCTCCGACCAGGCCGACCGTCTGGCCGGGACGCACGTCGAACGACACACCGTCGACGGCGGTGAACGGACGCTTGCCCTTCGTACCGAACGTGACGGACAGGTCGCGCACCTGCAGCAGGGCGTCGCCGGCAGAGGAGCGGCGGTGCGGGATCGATTCAGCAGCGAGGCTCATCAGGTCACCTCCGTGACTTGGGGTCGAGGGCTTCGCGCAGCGATTCACCCATCAGCGTGAAGCCGAGAGCGGCAGCGATGATGAGCAGGGCCGGCAAGATGGCCTGGCTGGGGTAGGTGTCGACGAAATTCTGCGCCTGACCGAGCATCTGGCCCCACTCGGCGTCGCGGTCGTCCGGGTTACCGACGCCCAGGAAGCTCAGCGCCGCAGCGTCGACGATCGAGGTGGCGAAGACCATCGTGGCCTGCACCAGCACCGGGGACAGGGAGTTGGGCAGCATGTGCCGGAAGATCACATTGTGCCTTTTCACACCCAACGACTGAGCGGCGAGCACGTGATCGCTGGATCGCTGCGCCATCATCGAGCCGCGCAGCAAACGGGCGAAGGTGGGTGTCATCGCGATGCCGATCGCGACGATCACCGTCCACACCGAACCGCGGGCGAAGAGGGCGGTGATCGAGAACGCCAGCAGCAGTGACGGCAGCGAGAGCATCACGTCGACGACGCGCATGATGAGCGAATCGACCCAGCCGCCGAAGGCTCCGGCGAGCGTGCCGAGCACGAGGCCCGCGAAGAAGGCGATACCGGTGGCGCCGAAGGCGATGAGCAGGGTCTGCCGCGCCCCGTAGATGAGGCGGCTGAGCAGATCGCGGCCGCTGCTGTCGCCGCCGAGGGGGTAGCCGTCCTGGGCGGGCGGGATCGGATTATTGGTACTGGTCTGATCCTTGAGCATTTCGACCGTGGGATCGTTCGGCGCGAGCAGCGGGGCGAAGATCGCCATCAAGATGATGAGCAGCACGATGGTGCTGCCAAGCAGGAAGCGTGGGTTACGGCGCAGGCGCTCCCACGCGCTGCGGATCAGGCTCACGCCCTCCGCGTCGTCGATTCCACCGACGTCGACATTGCCACCCGCAGTGGCAGCGAGATCGTCGATGCGCTGCTTCTTGTCATTCGCGTTCAAGACCATGGGGCGATCACCTGATCCGCACTCGGGGGTCGATGTAGGCATAGGCGATGTCGACCAGGAGGTTGACCACTACATAGGTGAGCGCTGCCATCACGATCAGCACTTGCACGACGGAGTAGTCCTTGTTCTCGAAGCCCACCTTCATGGCGTCACCCAGGCCCGGAATGGAGAACACCGTCTCGGTCAGCACAGCGCCGGTGAGCAGGCCGCCCACCTGCAGACCGATGGTGGTGACCACCGGCAGCATTGCGTTACGCAGCACGTGGCGGCGGCGGATGACGTTGTTCGTCAGGCCCTTCGCCTCCGCGGTGCGGACGAAGTCTTCGTCCAATACGTCGAGCACGGCGGCGCGCGTGATGCGGAAGATGATCGCGAACGGAATGGTCGCGAGCGCTATTGCCGGGAGGATGAGGTGCTTCAGGGCGTCCCACGCGGCGTCGAACTCCCGAGTGATCAGCCCGTCGAAGACGAAGAAGCCGGTGACACGGGTGGCTTCGACACTCTGCCGTCCGGTCAGCGGGAGCAGATGCCACTCGACCGAGAAGTACTGACGCAGCATGATCGCCAGGAAGAAGACCGGGACGGCGACGCCGACGAGCGACCCAAGAATGCCGAGGGTGTCGAAGAAACCGCCGCGGCGCTTGGCCGCCAGATAGCCCAGCGGGATCGCGGTGATGAGCGCGAGAATGATGGCGAAGGCGGCAAGCTCCATCGTCGCCGGCAGGCGGTTGAGGAAGACCTGCATGGCGTCGGTGCCCGGCTGCACCTGAGAACTGACACCGAATTGACCCTGCGCGGCGTTCTTAAGGAAGGTCCAGTACTGCACCGGTAGCGGCTGGTCGAGACCGAGTGTCTTACGGAGTTGGGCCGCGCGCTCGGGGGTGGCGCGCTCGCCGAGCATGGCCGACACCGTCCCGCCGGGAAGGAGTCGTAGCCAGCAGAAGATCAGCAGTGAAAGGGCGAACATCACACCGATCATCTGGATGACCCGACGGGCGATATAACGCAGCAACGTGGGTTCCTTCCTGCGCAGATGATGAACGGGTCCTGCGAACAGGACGGCGGCCGTGCTCCGTAACCCTAGGAGACGACCGCCGTCCTGTTGCCGAACAGGGGCGAACTACTTCTTGACTGCCGTCGCGAAGTCCTCCGCCGTCAGCGGGCTGGCGACGATGCCGGAGATGTTCTTACCGAACACGATCGCCGGCGGCGAGTGCGAGATCGGCACACCCGGCATGTACTCCTTCATGATCTTGTCGCTGAGCGTCTTGTAGGCCGCGGTGCGCTTGGCCGGGTCGACGATGGAGTCGTTGTCGCTCATGTTCTTGCGGAAATCGGCGCCCCACGGGTAGGCCTCGATGCCCATCGACTTGTTGCTGAAGAAGTTGGCGATGAAGTTGTCCGGCGTGTTGTAGTCACCGGTCCAACCCAGCAGGAATGCCGGAGCCTGACCCGCCTTGGTGCCGTCGAGGTAGCCACCGTTCCAGGGCTTGGTGACGGCGTTGACCTTGATGCCGATCTTCTCCCAGTCGCTCTTGATCGCCTGGTAGACCTTCAGCGGGTCCGGCATGTAGGGCCGGCTGACCTCGGAGGGGTACCAGAAGTCGATCGTGAGGTTGCTCTGGCCGGCCTGCTTCAGCAGGTCCCTGGCTTTGTTGGGGTCGTAGGGGTACTTCTCGACCGAGTCGCTGAAACCGTCGACGGTCTTGGGGTACCACTGCGTGGCGACCTCGGCGCCCTCGGGCAACTGTGTCTTGACGAACTGCTCACGGTTGATGCCGTAGGCCAGCGCCTGACGCACACGCACGTCCTTCAGCGCGGGCGTCTTGGAGGGGTTGAGGCCCAGGTAGAGGATGTTGAACGCCGGACGCACCTCGAGGTTCATGCCCGCCGACTTCAGCGACGGCCAGTCGACCGGGCTCGGCAGGTCGTAACCGTCGACCTCACCGGCCAGCAGCGCCTGCTTGCGCGAGGTGCCGTCGCTGATGATCTTGAAGACCAGTTTGCCGATCTTGGCCTTGTCGCCCCAGTAGTTGTCGTTGCGGACGAGGGTGATCGTCTTGTTCTGGACGTCGTACTTCTCGAACTTGAAGGCGCCCGTGCCGGTCGGCATCTTGGAGGCGTACTCCGACTGCGTGATGCCATCGCCCTGTGCCTTGACGTCGTTGGCCTTGCCCTTGTCCATGGCGGTGGGGCTCTGCATCGACCACGACGGCAGACCCAGCAGCGCCGGGAACTTCGAGGTCGGACGCAGGAGCTTCAGCTCGATGGTGTCGTCACCCTTGGCGGTGCAGCCCTGGTAGAGGTCGTCCTTGCTCTTGTTGAAGCCGCCCATGTTGTCGGCCCAGTAACCGGCCGCACTCTGACCGGCGTCGTTCTGCTTGTCCATGCGCTCGAAGTTCTTGCAGGCGGCGTCCGCATTGAACGGGGTGCCGTCGGTGAACTTTACGCCGGTGCGCAGCTTGAAGGTCCAGGTCTTGCCGTCGGCCGAGGGGGTCCAGCTGGTGGCCAGGCCCGGCTCCATGTCGGCGGTGCCCGGCTTGAAGGCGACGAGGGTGTCGAAGATCTGCCGGCTGATGCGGAAGGTCTCACCGTCCGAGGCGTAGAACGGGTCGAAGGTCGACGGGGCGCCTGCTGCCGCGAAGGTCATCGTGGCGTTGGAGGCGCCGGCAGCACCGGAGGTGTTGTCGGTCGATTCCCGCTTGGACTCGGCGCAGCCCGAAAGCACCAGCGCCGCGGAACCCACCACTGCCAAAGCAGTGGTCATCCGAGAGCTCTTCATTCATTTCTCCTCATCGTGGCGGGCGGGGGTCCGGCCCGGAACCTGTCGATCCGTCGACCTTAGTGCTGTGGATCACATGTTCAGCCAGGCAAGGGGGACCGTTACCGATCTGAGTCCGAGCGTCCGGGCCCCGGTCAGGGTGTGGTCGGAGCAGTTGTCATTTTCTGAGAGAATTAAGGAATGGCTTTTCAGACCCGCGACGACGTCCGTAACGTCGCCATCGTTGCCCACGTCGACCACGGCAAGACCACCCTCGTCGACAAGATGCTCTGGCAGACGGGTGCGTTCGGCGAACGGCAGACCGTCGAGACCACCGGTGAGCGGGTGATGGACTCCGGCGATCTCGAGCGGGAGAAGGGCATCACGATCCTCGCCAAGAACACCGCCATCAGCTATGACGGTCCGGCTGCCGAAGGCAAGACGGTCACCATCAACATCATCGACACTCCCGGCCACGCCGACTTCGGTGGCGAGGTCGAGCGCGGCCTGTCGATGGTCGACGGCGTGGTGCTGCTGGTCGACGCCTCCGAAGGTCCGCTGCCCCAGACCCGCTTCGTGCTGCGCAAGGCGCTCGCCGCCAAGATGCCGGTGATTCTGTGCATCAACAAGGTCGACCGCCCCGACGCCCGCATCGAGGAGGTCGAGGACGAGGCCTACGAGTTGTTCATGGACCTGCTGGACGACGCGCAGGGCAACATGGACCAGCTCGACTTCCCCGTGGTCTACGCATCGGGCAAGAACGGCATCGCCGCGACGACCCGTCCGACCAACGGCCAACTGCCCGAGGGCGACTCCCTGGAGGCGCTCTTCAAGACGATCCTGGAGACGATCCCGGCGCCGTCCTACGACGACGAAGCGCCGCTGCAGGCCCACGTCACCAACCTCGACTCCTCCAACTTCCTGGGCCGTCTGGCGCTGTTGAGGGTGCGCAACGGCGAGATCACCAAGGGCCAGCAGGTCATGTGGTGTCGCGCCGACGGCAGCCAGCAGAAGGTGAAGATCACCGAACTGCTCATGACCGACGGACTCGACCGTGAACCCGCCGAGAAGGCCGGCCCTGGCGACATCATCGCTGTCGCCGGTATTCCTGAGATCACGATCGGCGAGACCCTCGCTGACGCCGACAACCCGATTCCGTTGCCGCTCATCACGGTTGACGAGCCGGCCATCTCGATGACGATCGGCACCAACACCTCACCGCTGGTGGGCAAGGTGCGCGGCGCGAAGGTCACCGCCCGCATGGTGAAAGACCGCCTCGATCGCGAACTCATCGGCAACGTCTCGCTGCGGATCCTGCCGACCGAACGTCCCGATGCCTGGGAGGTGCAGGGCCGCGGTGAGTTGGCGCTGGCGATCCTGGTGGAGCAGATGCGGCGTGAGGGATACGAGCTCACCGTGGGCAAGCCGCAGGTGGTCACCAAGGAGATCGACGGCAAGGTGCACGAGCCGGTGGAGCACCTGACCATCGACACCCCCGAGGAGTACCTCGGTACGATCACCCAGATCCTCGCGTCCCGCAAGGGCCGCATGGAGCAGATGACCAACCACGGCACCGGCTGGATCCGGATGGAGTTCAAGGTGCCCTCGCGTGGCCTGATCGGCTTCCGTACCGAGTTCCTCACCGAGACCCGCGGCACCGGCATCGCCAACCACGTCTTCGACGGTTACGAGCCGTGGTTCGGCACCATCACCACCCGCATGTCGGGCTCGATGGTCGCCGACCGCACCGGCCCGGTCACCGCGTATGCGATGGTCAACCTCCAGGAGCGCGGCACACTCTTCGTCGAGCCCGGCACCCAGGTGTACGAGGGCATGATCGTCGGGGAGAACTCCCGCGCCGACGACATGGACGTCAACATCACCAAGGAGAAGAAGCTCACCAACGTGCGAGCCTCCTCGGCCGACAACTTCGAGAAGGTCATCCCGCCGCGCAAGCTGTCGTTGGAGCAGAGTCTTGAGTTCTGCCGCGAAGACGAGTGCGTCGAAGTGACCCCGGAGGCCGTGCGCATTCGTAAGGTCGAGTTGAATGCGAACGACCGCGCCAAGGCCGCCTCGCGCGCTCGCAACGCCGACAAGTCCTGAGCCCCAACAGATTCGGAGACCAACCGTGACCGTCGACCCGGATGAGTATCGCCAGGCGGTGGGTCGACTCGTCACCGGTGTGACGGTGGTCACCACGGTCGCCGATGGGCACGACCACGCGATGACCGCCAACGCGGTCTCGTCGGTGTCGCTCGACCCGGTGCGACTGCTGGTTTGCGTCGAGCGCGAGGCGCGGTTCCACGACGCGGTGATCTCCGCCGGCGTGTGGGGTGTGAACATCCTGGACGCCGACCAGCGGTCGATCGCAGCCTGGTTGTCGACCCGCGGACGCCCGTTGCACGGTCAGCTCGACCGGGTGGCGCACCACCGCGACCCGGAGACCGGAGTGGCTCTGCTGGACGGCTCGTTGGCAACGATCGTGTGTCGAACCGATGACACGTTGGTCTCAGGTGATCACACGATCGTGGTCGGCGACGTAGTGTCCTTGGACATTGGGGAGCAGCCGGGCCGGGCCCTTGCCTATTTCCGCGGGCGTTTCGGCACGTACGAGTGATGTGGGAGCACAGTTGACGCAGGACGACAATCCCTCGCCGCGGCGAGGGCGCCGCTATGCGCTGATCGGTGGGGGGCTGGTTGCCGCATTGGTCGCGGGCTACGTCGGCACCGCTGCCGCCGTCACGAACTCCGTGCCCGACGGCACGAGCGTGGACGGCGTCCCCATCGGTGGCATGTCGAAGTCGGACGCCCAGGACGCGGTGTCCAAACACGTTCGCTCCCGCATGACGCCGCAGATCGTCATCACTGCCGGTGACCGCAAGATGTCGATTGACCCAGCGCGTGCGGGCTTGTCGATTGATGCCTCCGGCTCGGTCGACGGCCTCACCGGATTCTCGCTCGCGCCCTCGACAGTCGCGAACCACCTGTTCGGCAAGACGCAGAAGCGCAGCCTGAAGCCGAAGGCCGATCTCAACAAACTCAGCTCGTCGATCGCGGCGGCCAGCGGCACCTTCGAAGGCTCGCCGGTCTCCGGATCGGTGAAGTTCATCCAGGGCAACGTGAAGGTCACCCGCTCACAGCCGGGCACCGGCGTCGACGCCGACGCGATGGCGAAGGTGATCGCCGCCGGCTGGCCGGCCAAGACCACGTACGAAGCAAAGGTCGGCTATGTGCAGCCGCCGCTGACCAACGCCGAGATCGACACTTTTGTCAAGGATTTCGCGCAGCCTGCGATGAGTGCGCCAGTGACGATCAAGGTCGGCTCGCGCACCGCACAGCTCAAGCCCGCCGACGTCAGCGAGGTACTGAGCGCACCCCTGGTCGACGGCAAACTCACCCCGACAGTCGATGCGGCAAAGCTCAAGGATCTGCTCGACATGATGTCCGGTGAGTTGACCACCCTGCCGGTGAACGCCCACTACGACTCCGCCGGCAAGGTGGTGGAGGCCAAGGACGGCACCGAGATCGACCCCGCGGGGGCGGGCGAATCCTTGGTCAAGGCGCTCACCTCCGGCGATCGCACCATGACGTTGAAGTCGCGCACCGTGAAGGCCAAGCTGACTTCGGCTGCGTTGAAGAACCTCGGCACCACCGTGATGGGCGAGTTCTCCACCAAACTTCCGGCCGGCGCCGCCAATGTGGGGCGAACCAAGAACATCCAGGTGGCGATGTCACGCATCAACGGCCGTGTGCTCGCTCCGGGTGAGCAGTTCAGCCTCCTGCAGATGCTGATGCCGTTCACCACCGCGAACGGTTATGTCGACGCCGGAGTCCTGGTCGACGGTCGCCACGCCAAGGGCATCGGCGGCGGCATCTCGCAGGCCTCGACCACGCTCTACAACGCCAGCTTCTTCGCCGGGCTGCAGCAGGACGCGCACACCCCGCACTCCTACTGGATCTCGCGGTACCCGATGGGACGCGAAGCAACGTTGTGGGATCCCACCATCGACCTGAAGTTCACCAACGACTCCGGGCATCCGATCCGGATCTCGGCCGGTGCGGGCGCGCCGGGTGAGACGGCGTGGGTGAAGATCATCGGCACGAAGGCCTTCAACGTCACCTCGAACACCAGCTCGCAGTTCGACTTCACCGAGGCCAAGACGCGCTACATCCCCAATGACGACAAGTGCGAGACTCAGACCCCGGCACCGGGCTTCTCGGTCACGGTGACCCGCCGGGTCACCAACCTCGCCGGCGCCGTGGTGAAGGACGAGTCGAAGACCACCAAGTACATCCCGCAAGATCGCATCATCTGCGGCCCGGCGCCGGGTGCGTCGCCTCCGACCACGCGACGGTCGAGCACGCCCGAGCCCTCGGCTTCTCCCTCGTCCTCGTCGTCCTCCTCCAGTAGTGCCACCTCGAAGCCGGCGACGCCGTCCCCGACTTCGACCGCACCCAAGCCGACGTCCACGGCATCCGCCAGCTCGACCAAGAAGTGATTCAACCCGCGTGACCCCCAGCCCGAACGAGGTCGCAGCAGCGCTGCGACAGGCCGACCTGCGCGATGTGCTGACCGACAGCACTCACCGGGCGGCGTACTCCTCCGACGCCTCGCTGTACCGCGTGCTGCCCGCGGCGGTTGTGCGTCCCCATTCGCGGGACGAGGTGCAGGCCGCACTCGCGGTCTGTCGTGAACTCGGTGTGCCGCTCACCGCCCGTGGTGGTGGCACCTCCATCGCCGGTAACTCCATCGGCCCGGGCGTGGTGCTCGATTTCAGCCGGCACATGAACCACGTGCTCGACCTCGACCCCGTGAGCGGCGTGGCGGTTGTCGAACCCGGCATCGTCCACGCTGCCCTGCAGAAGCAGGTGCTCGCAGCCGGGTGGCGCTACGGGCCCGACCCCTCCTCACACACCCGCGCCACGATCGGCGGCATGATCGGCAACAACGCGTGCGGCTCGCGTGCGCTGGGCTACGGCAAGACCTCCGACAACCTGCTCGCAGTCGAGTCGGTGCTCGCCGACGGCACGGTGCTGCGCACCGCACGCGGGATGTCGCGGGCCGATCTCGTCGCGGCGTCACCCGCCCTGGCTGAGCTGGACGCGGCGGTGGGAGCCGATCTCGCCGTCGTCCGTCGCGAGTTCGGCCGGTTCGGACGTCAGGTCTCGGGTTATGCGATGCAAGACCTGTTGCCGGAGAACGGTTTTCAGGTCACGAGTTTCTTTGCTGGCAGCGAGGCGACGCTCGCCGTGATCACCGAGGCGACCGTGCAACTGGTGCGCGAACCGGCGTCCAGGCTGCTGGTCGTGCTCGGTTACGCCGACATCTACGACGCCGGCGATGCCGCCGAGAGTCTGCTGCGTTTCGGCCCCGTCGCGGTGGAAGGAATGGACCGACGCATCGTCGATGTGCTCGCAGCCCGGCGCGGACCGAGCGCAGTGCCGCCGCTGCCGCGCGGCGACGGCTGGCTCTTCGTCGAGTTGGCCGGTAACGACCCCGCCGAGCTCGCAATGCTCGCCGAACAGGTTGTGGCAGAAGCGGATTCGCTCGACTCTTCGATCGTCACTGATTCCGCCACCGCTGCGGCCTTGTGGCGAGTGCGGGAGGACGGCGCGGGCCTTTCCGGCCGAAGCCCACGCGACCGGGCGGCACACGCAGGGTGGGAGGACGCCGCCGTTCCGCCGGCGCAACTCGGCCCCTACCTGCGTGAATTCGACCTGTTGATGGTCGACCACGACCTCACCGGTCTTCCGTACGGCCACTTCGGTGACGGCTGTCTGCACATCCGCATCGACTTCCCGTTGGACGCCCCCGGCGGCACGGCCTCCTTCCAGCAGTTCCTGGAGGCGTCCGCGACCCTGGTCGCAAAATACGGTGGCTCCCTGTCGGGCGAACACGGCGACGGTCGTGCTCGCAGCGGCCTGCTGCCGTACATGTACTCACCGGAGGCAATCGCACTCTTCGGGCGGGTCAAGAAGATCTTCGACCCGACCGGTCTGCTCAACCCCGGCGTGCTCGTCGACCCGGACGCTCCGACCGAGCACCTGCGAATTCCCGCGGCGCACAAGCCCGCCGGCGGATTGGCGTTGCTCTACCCGCACGACGGTGGTGACTTCTCCTCGGCCGTCCACCGCTGCACCGGTGTGGGTAAGTGCCGCGCCGACAACGCGTCGACCAACGGCGTCATGTGCCCCTCGTACCTCGCGACGGGAGACGAGAAGGACTCCACCCGCGGCCGGGCCAGGGTGCTGCAGGAAATGCTGAACGGTGAACTCGTGCAGGGTTGGGACGCTCCTGAGGTGCACGACGCACTCGACCTGTGTCTGTCCTGCAAGGGCTGCCTGTCGGACTGCCCGACCGGCATCGACATGGCGTCCTACAAGTCGGAGGTGCTGCACCAGACCTACAAGGGCATGCGTCGCCCGGCCTCGCACTACTCGCTCGGGCGCCTGCCGCAGTGGGTTCGGTTGAGCCGCAAGACTTCTCGGCTCGCTTCGGCGTTGAGTGGAGTGGGCGACCGCTTCAGCTTCGCCAAGAAGATGGCGGGCGTCGACCCGCGCCGGTCGATCCCGCAACTCGCCCCGAAGACCTTCCGGGCGTGGTGCGCCGGCAACGGTGTGCAGACCTTCGAAGCCTCGGACGGCGTGCCGAACCGGGTCGTGCTGCTGGTCGACACCTTCACCAACTACTTCTCACCCGCGCTGGCGCAGTCGGCCGTCCGGGTGCTGCGGGCTGCCGGCTTCGAACCGGTGATCATCGAGCGGGACGGATGCTGCGGGCTCACGTTGATCAGCACCGGCCAGCTCGACGAAGCCAAGGAAACGCTCGGCAAGTCGATCAGCGACCTGGATCGCGCTGCCGCACAAGGACTTTCGATCGTCGGGCTGGAACCCTCCTGCACCGCCGTCTACCGCAGCGATGCCCATGAGCTCATCGGCACAGATGCATCCGACCGTGTCGCGGGTGCAGTGATGACACTCGCAGAATTCTTGTCGGATCTACCAAATTGGACACCGCCAGACCTCTCTGCTCGCACCGTGATCGCCCAACCGCATTGCCACCACCATGCGGTGATGAGTTGGTCGCCGGACGCCGCGCTGCTGCAGCGAGCCGGTGCCGACGTCCAGCGCCTGTCGGGTTGTTGCGGTTTGGCCGGCAACTTCGGTGTGGAGCAAGGGCATTACGAGGTGTCGGTGAAGATCGCCGAGCGGCAACTCCTGCCGGCCCTGGACGCCGCACCTGGGGCCGTCTTCCTGGCCGATGGATTCTCGTGCCGCACCCAAGCCGACGACCTGGCCGACCGGAAGGGCGTCCACCTCGCCGAACTACTCGATCCACAACCGGCGGTTGAGCCCGGAGGGTGACGAGCGAACCGCTGCCTTTGAAGTGATCAGCGCAGCGTTTCGTGAATGAGGATCGCTGCCTGCACGCGGTTGTCGACGCCGAGCTTGCCCAGGATGCGTGACACGTGCGCCTTGACGGTGGGCACGCTCATGAAGAGGTCTGCGGCAATGTCGGCGTTCGAGAGTCCGCGGCTGAGCAGCACGGCCACTTCGTGCTCCCGCTCGGTCAGTTGCGCCAGGAGCTTCGCCCCGCGCGGGTCGGCAGGCGCCGCTGCCGTCACCTTCTCCACCAACTGACGGGTGACGCTCGGCGACAGGAATGGCTCGCCCGCACAGACCGCCTCGATCGCACCGACGAGTTGCTCGGGACGGGTGTCCTTGAGCAGGAATCCGCTCGCCCCAGCTTGCAGCGCACGGACCACCAGATCGTCAGCATCGAAGGTGGTCAGCACGATCACGTGCGGCGGCGAAACCATCGAACGGATGCGACGAGTCGCTTCGACCCCGTCGAGCACCGGCATCCGGATGTCCATCAGCACGACGTCGGGCTGCAGCTCGCTGACCGCTGCCACCCCAGCGGCACCATCGGGGGCCTCACCGACGATCTCCAGCACGGGCGATCCGCCCAGAATCAGGGTGAGCCCGGCCCGCACCATCGCATCATCGTCCACCAACAGCACCCGAATCATGGGTCGAGCCTCTCATCGACGCGGTGCAATGGCAGCACGGCGGTCAGGACGAACCGGTGTGAGCGGTCGACCCCGTGACGCAGGGTGCCGCCGGCAAGCGACACCCGCTCGGCCAGGCCGATCAGTCCGAGGCCCGACTCCGGCAGGCCCAGGTCGTGGCCGCTGGGCAGGGAGTTGGCCGCCCGGATCGTCAATTCGGTGTCGTGCCGGGTGAGGTCGAGGTGGAGGCGCTGGCCCGGCGCGTGCTTGCGCCGGTTGGTCAGCACCTCCTGGACGATGCGGAAGGCGCTGCGCGACAACGTTTCCGGCACATCGTCCAAGTCGCCGTCGGTCACCAGGTCCACCGGACCGTCCGCCTCGCGGGCCTGCATGATCAACGAGTCCAGTTCGGTCAGGTTCGGCTGCGGGGGCTCGATGGCACCGGCGTCGTCCTGACGCAGCACGCCCAGCACTTCGCGTAGTTCCGCGAGTGCGAGTTCGGCATTGTCACGGATCACGGCGCTGGTATCGCGCACCTGCTCGGGTGAGAGGTCGGTGCGATAGGCCAACGCACCCGAGTGCAGAGCCACCAGCGAGATGCGGTGGGCCAGGACGTCGTGCATCTCCCGCGCGATGCGGCTGCGTTCGCCCAGGCGAGCCTGCTGTACCCGCGAGCGTTCCTGCGATGCTGCGGTTTCCACCTGCTGCTGCAGATTCGACACCAGCTCACGCCGCGAACCGATGGCGAGGCCGACCGCCACGCAGAAGGCCGTGCTCAACACCGTGATGACGATGCTGCTGATGCGGTCGCCCTGGGTGGCGTTGAGCTCCGGATGGACCACCAACTCGTAGAAGGTGGCCGAGACCAACCAACCGATCGAGGCCCACACGATCTGCTTCGTGCGCCGGTGGGTGCACAGTGAGATGAAACAGATGGCCGCAGGCGCTGCGGCTGCGACGGAGACCGCTGCGAGGCTGATCGTCAGTGCCGCAACCGGCACCGGCCAGCGTCGACGGAAGGGCAGGGCGGCCAGGGCCACGAGCGCGGCGGCCGCCTCCACCACCCACCAGGGCGAGCCGTACTTGAAGTCGGGCAACTCGGTCGCGGAGAGCGCGAGCACCGTGATCGAAGCGAACGTCGCTGCCACCGACAGTCGCCAGAACTCACCCCACAGCCATCCCCGGGTGCGGGCCGGTCGCGTCGTCGTGGTCACGCGGTTCAGCGTAGGTCTCGCGGGCGGGTGGCGACATCGTCCATCGGTCGGTGTGCACCCCCTACCTAAGTCGCACCAAGTGCATCCCCGAGGCCGATGTGCGAACACCCCTGCGCCGAGCACGATCGATGCATGATCACAATCAACGGATTGACCAAGAAGTACGGCGCACATGCAGCTGTCGACGACGTCACCTTCACCGCGCGAGCCGGACGAGTGACCGGCTTCCTCGGACCCAACGGTGCCGGCAAGTCGACCTGCATGCGGATGATGGTGGGCCTCACCCCGCCGACCTCGGGCAGCGCGACCATTCTCGAGCACAACTACACCGACCTGCCCAACCCGGGCCGCCACGTCGGCGTGCTGCTGGACGCGTCCGCCCAACACCCCGGGCGCACCGGCCGCGAGGTGCTGGCGCTCGGCGCGCTGACGATGGGACTGCCGTCCTCGCGCGTCGATGAGCTGCTCGAGGTCGTGGGCCTCACCGCTGTCGAGGCGAAACGCCAGGTGCGCAACTACTCGCTGGGAATGCGGCAGCGTCTCGGCATCGCTCTTGCACTGCTCGGTGATCCGCAGGTGCTCATCCTTGACGAGCCGGCCAACGGGCTCGACCCCGCCGGTATCCGGTGGATGCGCAGCCTGCTGCGCGGTTTCGCCGACGAAGGCGGCACCGTGCTGCTGTCGTCCCACCTGTTGCACGAGATCGAAGTGGTCGCCGACGACCTGGTGGTCATCGGTCGGGGACGCATCGTCGCCCAGGGCGAGAAATCGCAACTGCTGGCTGCAGCGGGCACCTCGGTTACGAGCGCCGACAACGCCAAGTTGGCACAAGCCCTGGCGCACAAGCAGATCCAGGTCATCCCGGCCGGAGCCACACTGCACGTCGATGCCGAGCCGATCGTCGTCGGGCAGACCGCACTCGAGCAGCAGATCGTCCTCACCGAACTCACCTCGGCCGGCGCATCCGGCCTGGAGGACATGTTCCTCCAACTCACCGCAGCCGACGCTCGCGAAGGAGTCTCCGCATGAACACCACAGCCACCCACTCCCACCACGCTCCGCCCGCCCAGACCCATGAGCGGCAGACGGCAGGTGTGCGACTCCCCGCCAGGCTCGCCAAGGACGATGTCTCGGGCATCCCGTTCACCCGCCTGGTCAAGGTGGAATTGCGCAAGCTGGTCGACACCCGCAGCGGACGCTGGTTGCTCATCGCCATCGCGGCCATCACCACGATCGTCGTGGGAATCCTCGTCTTCACCGGGAAGGCGTCGCAGAGCAAGGACTTCGAGAACTTCCTCCAGGCGACGATCATTCCGCAGAGCTTCCTGCTGCCGATCCTGGGCATTCTCGCGGTGACCACCGAATGGTCGCAGCGCACCGGTCTGGTCACCTTCACCCTCGAACCCAAGCGCACCCGCGTGGCGGGCTCGAAGCTCGTGGCGGTGCTGCTGACCTCGATGGCCATCATGCTGCTCGGGGCGGCGACGGCTGCCGTCTTCACCGTGCTCACCCAGGCAGTCCGTGGCTCGGAGCCCTCCTGGCACGTGGGCTGGCAGGTGTTGTTCGGCATCCTCGTGGCGCAGTTGATCAATGTCGGGATGGGATTTGCCTTCGGCGCGCTGATCCAGAACACCCCGGGCGCGATCGTCGCTTACCTGTTCCTGCCGATCGTGTGGACGATGCTCGGTGCGATCTCCTGGATGCGGACGGTCGCCCAGTGGGCCGATACGAGCGTGACCACGGCCCCGCTGTTTCAGGGGCAGATGCAGGGTGACGACTGGGCCAAGCTCGCGGTGTCAGTGCTGATCTGGGTGGTCATTCCGGTGACGCTCGGTCTGGTGCGGATGGTGCGCAGCGAGGTCAAAAGCGCCTGACCCATAGGCGAGACAAGGCGGGATGCGGTTCGTCGCTCATCAGGGGGAGCGACGAGCCGCATCACGCTTTTTCGATCCGTCCGTAGTAGTACTCGTGATGCGTGGTGAAGCCGAGTGATTCGTACAACGCGACGGCTGCCTCGTTGTCCTGGCTGACCTGGAGATACATCGAACGCACACCGCGCAGGCCCGCGTCCCGCGCGGCCTCACCGGTGAGCGTTCGTCCGAATCCGGTGCCGCGCAGGTCTGCTCGCACGTGCAGATCGAAGACCCCCACCCAGCCGGGGGAGTAGGCGATCCGCGCTGCAGCCACGGGCTGATCGGTGAGCAGGGTGAGGTAGCGCCCTTCTGCGACCTGCTCCAGCAACCGAGCTGCGATGCCCTGGTGCTCCTGCGTGCGGGGGCTGGAGGCCTGCCACCACTGCGCTGACGGCGCTGGCAGCACCTGCACGGCGGAGTTCGGTGCGGGCTTCGCCAGTGCGACCTCGGCCGCGGCAGCGGTCATCACCATGGTTCGTTGGAACAAGCGTCCGCCCCGCTCGAGCACGGCCGCGCCGACGGGCTCATCCGCGGGATCGAAGCCGGTGGGTCCGGCGATCTGGAACAACGTGGGTCTGCCGAGCTCGCTGTAGGCCGCGATCACCTCATCGACGGCTTCAGCCACGGGAATCTGCGGATCACCCACCGCGAGAACGGAATTCGCCCGGCCCGTGTAGCCCTCGGAGCTGCGCAGCAGCCAGTCGCCGATGGAGCGTTCAAGGAGTGGTGGCAGGCCGTCGACCATCAGGCGCTGCAGATTCTCGATCGAGATCATGAGATGCGGACGACCTGGGCGGGTGGCGCGAGCTGGGATCTCCTTCGCGGCCACCACCAGCGCCCACGGAATCGTCACCTCGCCGGTGCGGGATTCGACGGTCAGCGACTCGGCGTCGGAGTCCACGAGCTCACCGGTGACGTCGGTCAGACCTGCAGCGGTGGGGGCGAGGCGTTCGATCCGGTAACGGACAGCGACGCGCCGCCCGACACGGAGCCGACTTGAAAGGTGAGACTTACTTAAGCCTTCGTCCATAGGAGTTGCATACTAGGTCGAGTCGCCAAAGCCCTCAGACACATGATTCACCGAGCCGGGCAACCGGCTCGCGAACACCGGAAATCCAGGAGGATTCCTCATGACGTACGTCATCGCCCAGCCTTGCGTAGACCTCAAGGACAAGGCGTGCATCGAGGAGTGCCCGGTCGACTGCATCTACGAAGGTGCGCGCAGCCTCTACATCCACCCCGACGAGTGCGTCGACTGTGGCGCGTGCGAACCGGTCTGCCCGGTCGAGGCGATCTACTACGAGGACGACACCCCGGAGGAGTGGGCCGACTACTACAAGGCCAATGTCGAGTTCTTCGACGACCTCGGCAGCCCCGGCGGCGCCGCCAAGATGGGCATGATCGACAAGGACCACCCGCTGATCGCCGCTCTGCCGCCGCAGGAACACGACGAGTGACGACGGTGAGGCGTCAGCTTCCCGACTTCCCCTGGGATTCCCTCGCCGCGGCCAAGGCCGTCGCACAGTCCCATCCGGACGGCATCGTCGACCTCTCGGTCGGCACGCCCGTCGACCCCACACCGCAGGTGATCCAGGACGCGCTACGCGCGGCGTCCGATGCGCCGGGCTACCCGCAGGTCTGGGGCACGCCCGATCTGCGTGAGGCGATCGCAGCGTGGTTCGCCCGCCGGCGCAACGCACCGGGTGCCGACCCGGACGGCGTCATGCCGACCATCGGGAGTAAGGAACTCGTCGCCTGGTTGCCGACGATCCTCGGGTTGGGTCAGGGCGACATCGTCGGCTTCCCCGAGGTCGCCTATCCCACGTACGACGTCGGTGCCCGCATCGCAGGCGCGACGCCGATGCCGGCGCAGTCGACGCTGCAGTTCGGTCCACGTGCCCCGAAACTGTTGTGGCTCAACACTCCTGGCAATCCCACCGGGCAGGTGCTGCCGGTCGACCACCTCGCCAAGGTCGTGCGCTGGGCACGCGAACGAGGCGTGATCGTGGCCAGCGACGAGTGCTATGCCGAACTCGACTGGCGTGACACCAACGACCTCTCCACACCGAGCATCCTGGACGAGCGGGTCTGCGGAGGTGACCACACCGGGCTGCTCGCGGTCTACTCACTCAGTAAGCAGTCGAACGTCGCCGGCTACCGGGCAGCCTTCGTCGCTGGCGACCCGAGCTTGGTGCGCGGGCTCGTGGAGTTCCGCAAGCACGCCGGCATGATCGTGCCGTGGCCGGTGCAGCGAGCACTGCTGGCGGGCGTCCAGGACGACGCCCACGTGGCGGCGCAGAAGGAGATCTACCGCCGCAGACGCGAGACGTTGAGTGCAGCGCTCGACGAATCCGGTTGGCGCACAGGTTTTTCCGACGCCGGTCTCTACCTCTGGGCGAGCAAAGGCAAGCCGTGTCGGGAGACGATCGACGAACTGGCTGGCCTCGGCGTCCTGGCTGCTCCGGGCGACTTCTACGGCGCGCTCGGAGCTGCGCACGTCCGCATTGCCCTCACTGCTGCGGACGAGCGGATCGCTGCGGCGGCTCGCCGGTTGCTCAATGCGTGACCCCGGCGTTTCACCGCACCGGAAAACCTGCAATTCTTCACCTTCGGGGTGCCCCGTTCTCGACGTCGAGCCTGGGGTACCGTCATCGAAGGCTCAGCAACCGGCTCCGCCGGTTCCAGCGAGGACGGAAGGCTCTTCCTTATGACTGACACCGCTCCGGCCACCTTTGCCGCGGGTGACAAGACGCTCGAATTCGCCGTGATCCCGGCGACCGAGGGTAACGATGGTTACGACATCTCGGCGCTGTTGAAAGAAACCGGCAACGCCACGCTCGACGTCGGTTTCGTCAACACCGCATCGTGTAAGTCGGCCATCACCTACATCGACGGTGACGCAGGCATCCTGCGCTATCGCGGATACCCGATCGACCAGTTGGCCGAGAAGTCGACCTTCCTGGAGACCTCCTACCTGCTGATCTACGGCGAGCTGCCCTCCAAGGAGGAGTTGGCGGAGTTCACCGCCAAGATCCAGCGCCACACGATGCTGCACGAGGACCTCAAGGATCTCCTGGCGGCATTCCCGCGCGACGCACACCCGATGTCGGTGTTGTCGGCGGCTGTTTCGGCGCTCGGCACGTTCTACCAGGACTCCCTGTCGATCACCGACAAGAAGCAGGTCGAGCTCTCGACCATCCGGTTGATGGCCAAGCTGCCCACGATCGCCGCGTATGCCTTCAAGAAGAGCCAGGGTCAGCCGACGCTCTACCCCGACAACAACCTCGACCTCGTCGAGAACTTCCTGCGCCTCACCTTCGGTTACCCGACCGAGGACTGGACCCCCAACCCGGTGGTCACCAAGGCGCTCGACCAGTTGTTCATCCTGCACGCCGACCACGAGCAGAACTGCTCCACGTCGACCGTGCGTCTGGTCGGTTCGGGCCACGCCAACCTCTTCGCCTCCATCTCGGCCGGCATCCACGCCCTGTCGGGTCCGCTGCACGGTGGCGCCAACTCCGCGGTGCTGGAGATGCTCGACACCATCGAGAAGGACTTCGACGGCGACGTCGACAAGTTCGTCGAAAAGGTGAAGAACAAGGAAGACGGCGTCAAGCTCATGGGCTTCGGCCACCGGGTCTACAAGAACTACGACCCGCGCGCGGCCATCGTCAAGGAGGCCGCCGACGAGGTGCTCGCCGCCCTCGGTGTCGACGACCCGAAGCTGCAGATGGCTCGCCGTCTGGAGGAGATTGCGCTCTCGGACGACTACTTCGTCTCGCGCAAGCTCTACCCGAATGTCGACTTCTACACCGGCATCATCTACAAGGCGATGGGCTTCCCGACGGAGATGTTCACCGTCCTGTTCGCCATCGGTCGTCTGCCCGGCTGGATCGCCCAGTGGCGCGAGATGATGGAAGACCCGGCGACCAAGATCGGCCGCCCGCGTCAGGTCTACGTCGGTGCGACGGAGCGCGACTACCCCTCCGCCTGAACCGCTTGAACCAGAGCGCCCCGCCACTTCCATGGAAGTGGCGGGGCGCTCTGCATTTGTCGCTGGCGCGGTGGGCCGGGATGCGTGCTCCGGCTCGCCTCAGGCGAGGTCGATCCGCACGAGGTTCGGGCTGCCGGTCGGTCGGTCGGCGTTCGACCACTGCCAACCGTCCTTGCCCTTCTGCCGGGTCCAGGTGCGGTCGCCGACGGTGACGGCGGTGATGTTCTCCGATTGTGCGTGCCCGACTGCCCAGTGGGCCACGCCCCACGCCTGGGCGGAGCTCGCGCCGCGGAAGACCACGCGCTTGTCACCGGCAGTTGCCGTCAGATTGCTCTGATTGCGCAGCTTGGTGACCACATCCGCCGCTGAGCCGGCACCGGTCGGGTCATCGAGCCGGCAGCCCACCGCCCCGGGGAAGCTGCCGTGGAAAGCCGTGGCCAGCACGCGTCCCTGCGTCTCGTGGTCGGCGTAGGCATCGGGGAAGCCGGACTTCTGCACGTCCTGGGCCACCTCGGTGAGCGGACGGGTCTGCCAGCCCTCCACCTTCACCAATGCCTGGTAGAACCGAGTGCTGGCGTAGACCGGGTCGAGGATCTCGTCAGCGGTGCCCCAACCCATGCTCGGACGCTGCTGGAAGAGACCGAGCGAATCACGGTCTCCGCCACGCAGATTGCGCAGCTTCGACTCCTGGATCGCGGTGGCGTTCGCGATCTGCGAAGCACGGGGCGGCAGCTTGAAGCGGTGGTTGCCAACGAGGCTGATCGTGCCGGCGTTGGCCACCTGCTCCGGCGACCACTGGTAGTCGAAGCGGTCGTCGCGCACCTTGCAGGTGTTGGAGCCGATCGAGTCGGTGAGGCGTTGGTAGCCGTAGTAGCCGCCCCCGGCGATCAGCCCGACCAGACCCAGTGGAAGCAGACAGCCCAGGAAGGTCGTCCACGGGCGGCGGCGCCGATCGGAGGCAAAGGTGTGGCCACCGAGCTCGATGGCGTCCTGGTCCCACTCGTCATCGAAGTCGTGATGGTCGTCGTACAGGTCGGCAGACTCGTCCTGTCGCTTTCGTCGTCCGAACACCGTGGTCAGTCGGAGCTGTTGGCGTGCAGGGCCTCGTTGAGGACGATGCCCTGACCCTTGCGCTCGCGGCACTCCACCACGCCGGTCTCGGAGTTGCGGATGAACAGCATGTTCGAGCCGCCGGAGAGCTCCCGCGCCTTGCGCACCGAACCGTCCGGCATCCGTACCTTCGTGCCGGCGGTGATGTAGAGGCCGGCCTCCACGACGCAGTCGTCGCCCAGGGCGATACCGATGCCGGCCTGCGCGCCGATCAGGCAGCGTTCGCCGATCGTCACCCGCTCGGTGCCCCCGCCTGACAGCGTGCCCATGATCGAGGCGCCGCCGCCGATGTCGGAGCCGTTGCCCACGGTGACGCCCTGCACGATGCGTCCTTCGACCATCGAGGTGCCGACGGTGCCGGCGTTGAAATTGCAGAAGCCCTCGTGCATGACGGTGGTGCCGGAGGCCAGGTGGGCCCCGAGCCGGACGCGGTCGGCATCAGCGATGCGGACGCCGCTCGGCACGACGTAGTCGGTCATCCGTGGGAACTTGTCGACGCCGAAGACGTGCAATGGGCCCTCGATCCGAAGCTTCATGCGGGTCTGCTCGAAGTCTTCGGGAGCGCACGGACCGGCGCTGGTCCACACGACGTTCTGCAACACCCCGAAGAGTCCGTCGAGATTGATGGTGTTGGGTTCGACCAGGCGGTGTGACAGCAGGTGCAGGCGAAGGTAGGCGTCCGGGACGTCCTTGGGTGCCTCGTCGAGGTCGATGCTGACCAGCACCACCGTGGTGCGCACACTGCGACGAGGGTCGTCTGCCACCTGGGCCGAGAGTTCTGCTGGCGCTGCGTGGGGATCGTCGACGGGTGCCTCACCCAATGCCGGGGCGGGGAACCAGGTGTCGAGGATGCGGTCGTCGTAGGTCGTGGTGGCCAGGCCGTAACCCCAGGCCGTGCGCTGCGCGGTCATGGAGCCAGGCTAGGCCAGGCACCAGCGCAAGCGCGGGAGCGACCGTCCGCCAAGATGGGGTCATGGCATCTCTGGACCTGAACGCGGACGTCGTCGACCTCACTGTTGCGCTGTGCGACATCCCCTCGGTGAGCAAGGACGAGACCCGGATCGCCGACGCGATCCAGGAGGCGCTGCGGCCGCTCGCCCACCTAGAGGTCGTCCGTGACGGCAATGTGGTCATCGCCCGCACCGATCTCGGCCGGGCCGAGCGAGTGGTGCTCGCCGGACACATCGACACCGTGCCGATCACCGATCCGCCGAACCTTCCGGTGCACCGTCAGGACGGTCGCCTCCGGGGGCGCGGCACCACCGACATGAAGGCCGGTGTCGCTGTGCAACTCGCGCTGGCGGCGCAGGTGACCGAGCCCACCCGCGACATCACCTTCGTCTTCTACGACTGCGAGGAGATCGAGGCGGAGTTCAACGGGCTGGCTCGCATCGCCCGCGAACACCCCGAATGGCTTGAGGCCGACTTCGCGGTGCTGCTCGAACCGACCAACGGCGGCATCGAGGGCGGCTGCAAGGGCACGATGCGCGTCGACGTCAGCGCCAAGGGCATCGCCGCTCACTCGGCTCGGCCCTGGAACGGGCACAACGCGATCCATGAAGCCGGCGAGATTCTCGCGCGTCTGGCGAAGTACGAGCCGCGCACGGTCAACGTCGAAGGCCTCGACTACCACGAAGCACTCAACGCCGTCGGTATCGAAGGTGGCATCGCCGGCAATGTCATCCCCGACCGCTGCGTGGTGTCGGTCAACTACCGGTACGCGCCCGACCGCGACACCGAGGAGGCGCTGGCCCACCTGCGCGATGTCTTCAACGGTTACGAGGTGACGCTCAAGGACGCCGCCGACGGCGCCAAACCGGGCCTCGACAAGCCGGCCGCCCAGGGCTTCGTCGCGGCGCTCGCCCTGCCGGTGATCGGCAAGGAGGGCTGGACCGACGTGGCTCAGTTCTCAGCGCTCGGCGTCCCTGCGGTCAACTTCGGCCCTGGCGATCCGAACCTCGCCCACACCGACGACGAGTGGTGCCCCGAGCAGCAGATCACCGACGGCCTCGCGGCCATGCGCCGCTGGCTCTCACCCGATGCCGCGTCGACCGGCCAGGAAGAGCAGCGATGAGCCCCGACCGTCGCGTCTACCTGCGCGGTGCCACCACCCTGCGTGGCTCGCAGGTGCCCCGCACCACCACCGACCAGCGCCTGCTCGACCGCCAACCCGATTCCGACTGGCTGCACACCGACCCCTGGCGGGTGATGCGCATCCAGGCCGAATTCGTCGAAGGCTTCGGTGCGCTGGCCGAACTCGGCCCGGCGATTTCGGTCTTCGGTTCGGCACGACTGAAGCCCGACAGCGAGCACTACGCCAACGCGGTGGAGGTCGGACGTCTGCTAGCCGAAGCCGGGTACGCCGTCATCACCGGCGGTGGGCCGGGTGCGATGGAGGCGGCCAACCGTGGCGCCCGTGAAGCAGGCGGCACCAGCGTCGGTCTCGGCATCGAGCTGCCCTTCGAGTCGGGGCTGAACGACTACGTCGACCTCGGCGTCGACTTCCGCTACTTCTTCGTGCGCAAGACGATGTTCGTGAAGTACTCGCTGGGCTACATCGTGCTGCCGGGTGGGTTCGGCACCCTTGATGAACTCTTCGAGGCTGTCACGCTCGCGCAGACCCAGAAGATCACCAGCTTCCCGTTGGTGCTCATCGGCAAGGACTTCTGGGCGCCGATGCTCGAATTCATCAGCCGGACGCTGCTGGAGGAGGGCATGATCAACGAAGGGGACATCTCCCGCTTCCACGTGGTCGACACCCCCGCCGAAGCGGTCGAGATCGTCGTGCGCGAAGACCGCAAGCTCGCCGGCGAGCAGTGACGCCCCACGCACGGGCCACCTGCGGCGAAGGATCGGGCATTACCCTGACGGAGTGATCGCACTTCTCATCGTCCTGCTCGTGATCGTCACGGGGCTGGCTGTCGCTGCCGTCATGGGTCGCTTCGGGGGCGTGATCGACGGCTCGATGGACGACCCGGTGCGCACCAGCGCCTTCGAAGCCCTTCCCGAGGGTCATCTGACCTCCGAGGAGGTCTCCAAGCTTCGCTTCGATCAGACGGCTCGCGGTTACCGGATGGGTCAGGTGGACGACGTACTCGACCGACTGCGCAGCGCGCTCGACGACCGCGACGCCGAAATCGCCGACCTGCGCTCGCAGCTACGGAACACCGCCGACCACTGAGGGCGGCCCCTGGGGGAGAAGCACATGGACGCCGGAAGCGGCGAACTGCGCCGTTGTGCGTGGGCGGGGGTCGATCCGCTCTACGTCGCCTATCACGACCAGGAGTGGGGAGTGCCGGTTTACGGTGAGCAGGCGCTGTACGAACGGCTGTGCCTGGAGGCCTTCCAGTCAGGGCTGTCGTGGATCACGATCCTGCGCAAGCGGCCCGCCTTCCGTGCGGCCTTCGACGGCTTCGTGCCCGACGCGATCGCCGAGTACGGCCAGGGCGACGTCGACCGGCTGATGGCCGACGCCGGCATCGTGCGCAACAGACGCAAGATCGAGGCGACGATCACCAATGCCCGCGCGACCATCGCGCTGCGCGATCACGGCGGCCTGGACGCCCTGATCTGGGCGCACGCCCCTGCGCGCCCCGCACCGCGCCTGACTGAAGCCGAGGTGCCGGCCACCACACCCGAATCGGTCGCGTTGGCCAAGGCGCTGAAGGGTCATGGCTTCGCGCATGTCGGCCCCACCACCATGTACGCCGCGATGCAGGCCTGCGGCCTGGTCGACGACCACGTGGTCGATTGCCACCGGCACGGCGTCGTCCGATGACTGGTCTCGAAGCAGCACCCGCGCAGTCGGCTGGGTCCGCACTGCGTCGCTTGCGGGCTCGCTTCACCACCTCGTTGCAGTCGCATCTGCTGTTGTGGGTGCTCGGCGCCTATCTGCTCGCGCGCGGCTACTCGGCCGTGCTGGTCACGTGGATGGCTCCGCACAACGCGGAAATCATCGTGGCCTACCGCGATGGCGCCACCGGGCCCCTCGGCTACTGGGATGTCGTCCACTCCTGGGACGGCAAGTGGTACGAACAGATCCTGCGCGAGGGTTATCCCGAGCAACTGCCGATGAACAACGACGGCACCGTCGAGCAGAACACCTGGGCCTTCCTGCCGTTGTTCCCCGCGATGACGGCCGGTCTGATGGCCGTCACCGGCGCCCCGTTCGGCGTCGCCGGGTCGCTGCTCTCCCTGGTCGCCGCCGGGGGCGCGGTCATGTTGATGGCGGTGCTGCTGCGCGAGCGGATCGGCGCAACCGGAGCTTTCGCCGCCACCCTGCTCTTCTCGACCGCGCCGTCATCGCCGGTGCTGCAGATGGCCTACACCGAATCGCTCGGCATCCTGCTGGCCACCGTCTTCCTCTGGGCAATCACCAGGCAGCGCTGGCCCGATGCCTGTGCCGCGGCCCTTCTGCTGGGTTTCGAGCGTCCGATCGCGTTGTCCCTGGTCGGGGTCGTGGTCGCTGTGCTGGTGCGGATGTACCTGCGTCGGCAGGTGCTGCGGGTGCGGCGTCGGGACGTCATCGGCGCGATCTGCACCCTGATCGCCACCGGCCTGTCGGGTCTGGCGTGGCCGGCCGTCGCTGCCTGGCGCACCGGTCAGCTCGATGCGTACACGCTCACCCAGTCGGCGTGGCGGGCGCCGGGCGGGGTCACCCCGTTCGAGCCGTGGATCAACAACTTCCAGATCTTCTTCGGCGACGGCATCGGCGTGGTCGTGCTGTTCGTCATGGTGACCTGCGGGTTCCTGCTCATCGCCGGACCCTGGTCGCGCGGACTGGGTTTCGTGCTGCGCGCCTGGATGGTGTCGTACTGCTGTTACCTGCTCGCGGTGGTGGACGTCTGGACCAGCACCTACCGTTTCCTGCTCTTCCTCTGGCCCGTGGGCGCCGTGCTGGTCGGCGCAGCGCAGCGACGTGCCGCTGATCGCCTGCTGGTGGGCTGGCGCACCGCAGCCTTCACGCTGCTCTTCATGGCGTGGCAGATCTGGTGGGTGTGGGAGTTGCTGCGCTTCGTCCCACCGGCTGACAACGCGATCTGAGCGGTCTCCGGCCTGCCGCGAAAGGGCCACAAACCGGACGCAAAAAGCACGCCCGCACGGCGTGTCGCGTGCGTTTTGCGTCCGGTTTGTGGCGGATCGGCGCGGATGCATCAGAGGGTTCGGACACGAGAAAGCCGCCCGCATCGAGCGGGCGGCCTTCTGCGTGCTCAGCGAATGAGCTGCGATGTCACTCCTGGCCGGGAGCCTTGGGCAGCTGCACGCCCTGGGTCTGCTGCGATCCACCGGCCTGCTGCGGCGGCACGACCGGGAAGCTCTGCGTCTGTCCACCGTCACCGGAGGTGATGGCGCGCGGGTCACCAGCCGGTTCAGCGGGCTCCGGTGCTGCGGGCGGGACGCTGGACGCGCTCGATCCAGAACCGCTGCCGGAGGAACTACGTCCGGGCAGCTCGTGGTCGACCGACTGGCGGGCAACGGCCTCGGCTTCGGCAACCGCCTTGGCCACCGCGGGATCGCGCGCGAGGTCGAACCAGTCAGCGACGTCCTCGTCGTGCACCTCGGGTGCCTCGCCGTAGTCGGGCATCGTGTAGGTGAAGCTGCCGTCGCCGGTCTGCTGACCGAACGACTTCGCAAAGCCCTGCAGCGCCGAACCGAAATCGGTCGGCACGACCCAGACCTTGCTGGCCTCGCCCTCGGCCATCTTCGGGATCTGGCGGATGTACTCGTACGCCAAGAGCTCGGGCGTGGGCTTGCTCGCGCGAATTGCGGCGAAGGTCTTCTCGATCGACTTCGCCTCACCCTGGGCCATGAGGTACTTCGCGGCTCGATCACCCTGAGCGCGCAGGATGCGCGACTGCCGGTCACCCTCGGCGGCGAGGATCGCGGCCTGCTTGGCGCCCTCGGCGGCCAGGATCTGGCTCTGCTTGTCACCCTCGGCCGACTTGATCGCCGACTCACGGTGACCTTCGGCAGCCAGGATGGTGGCGCGCTTCTCGCGGTCGGCCTTCATCTGCTTCTCCATCGACTCCTGGATGGAGGGCGGCGGGAAGATCGACTTCAGTTCGACGCGGGCCACACGCAGACCCCAGCGCGAGGTGGCTTCGTCGAGCACGCCACGTAGCTGCGAATTGATGCGCTCACGGGAGGTGAGAGTTTCCTCGAGCGTCATGCCACCGACCACGTTGCGAAGGGTGGTGGTGGTCAGCTGCTCGACACCGACGATGTAATTGTTGATCTCGTAGACGGCCGAGCGCGGGTCGGTCACCTGGAAGTAGACGACGGTGTCGATGTTGACCGTCAGGTTGTCCTCGGTGATGACCGGCTGGGGCGGGAAGCTGACGACGCGCTCGCGCAGGTCGACCTTGGCGCGGATGCGATCGACGAAAGGCATCAGGAACAGCAGCTGGCCCGACACCGTCTTGGTGTAGCGGCCCAGACGCTCGACGACAGCCGCTTCGGCCTGAGGCACCAGCGCCACCGACTTGACCACGATCAGCACTGCGAGCAGCGCGATGATCGCTGCAATGATCAGGATTGGTTCCATGTTTCAGTTCCCCTCAGGATTGTCGCTGTCGACGAAGGCGATGGGGCCGTCGATGCGTTCCACCACAAGCTTCTCACCCGGCGTGAAGGTCAGACCCGGCCGGGCCGGGCGGGCCGACCATTCCCCGCCGTCAATGCGCACGAGCCCACTGTCGGCGTTCACGTGTTCGATCACCTCAGCGCGCGTGCCGAGCAGGGCGTCCGCGTTCATCGCGTGCACCGGACCCGACATGTAGTGCCGCTTCAAGGGCGGTCGCACCAGCAGCAGGAGCGCGATCGACACGATCGCGAACACGAGTGCGCTCTGCCAGACCTCGGCACCCACGGCCGCCGCACCCGCAGCTGCCAGCGCACCGCCGCCCAGCATCAGCAGGACGAATTCACCCACCAGCACTTCGAGCCCGATCAGGGCGAGGCCGGCGATGATCCAGAAGATCACGTCTCCATCCACGGTGGTGTCCTTTCTGCCCTCAGCGGCCTTCGAACACCGCAGGCCGCTTGGCCACGAAGGCGTCGACCGCGGCGCGGTGGTCGGCGGAGAACCCGGTGAGGGTCATGAGCTCCCCTTCATGAGCCAACGATTCGGCGAGGTCATGAGTTGCCGAGTAGGCGACCGCGCGACGCACGGAGCCGTAGGCCAGAGTCGGACCGTTGGCAAGGCGCTGCGCCAACTCCGCTACAGCAGAGTCGAATTCGGCAGCCGGGACGACCTGAGTGGCCAGGCCGAGTGCCAAGGCCTCGTCCGCCTTCACCGTGCGGGGGAAGTAGAGCAGTTCCTTGGCCTTGGCCGTGCCGACGAGGCGCTGGAGGGTCCAGGAAGCGCCGGAGTCGCAGGACAACGCGATGCCGGTAAAGGCCAGATTGAACCCGGCGTTCGCATGGACGATGCGTAGATCGGCCGCGAAGGCGAAGGATGCTCCGGCGCCGGCTGCGACGCCGTTGACCGCGGCGATCACCGGTTTGTTCATCGTGGAGATGAGCTCGACGATCGGGTTGTAGTGCTCGCTCACGGTCGTGGTGAGTGCGTCGGCGCCGGACTCAAGCAGGCCGAGATGCTCCTTGAGGTCTTGGCCCACGCAGAAGGCGCGACCGGTGCCGGTCAGCACGACCACCCGCACGTCGGCGTCATCAGCGACATCGCGCAGCGCAGCGAGCAGCGCTTCCTTGGTCGGGATGTCCAGGGCACACATCTCGTCCGGACGGTTGATCCGGACGGTCGCAACACCGCCGTCACGTTCGACGACCACGGTCTTTTCGCTCATCGATCTTCCTTCGTCAACTAAGCACTCCTGCGCAATGCGATCTCGATACACCCCTGAACGTACGCGGCCGCACCCGGCCGCAGACGGCTGGCCACCCGCCGGAAGTGAGCAGCAGCGTCGGTGCCGGGCCAGGAGTCGGGAAGGACCTCCGGCGGAAGACCTGGATCGGTGAAGAGGAACTTGCGCCACTCGTGCAGCGCGCGGGCACGGGTGGCGTAGCACTGCCGGTCGGTCGGATCGTCCGGGAAGCCCTGGAGGAGAGTTGTCAGCCATCGGTCGTAGGCCCGCAGTGATTCGCTCAGCTGCGGGAGGTCCCACAGCGAAGAAGCGAAAGACTGCGGATCGCTCTCCATCCGGGCGAAGAACTCGCGGTAGCCGAGGTCGAGGGTCTGCGACAGGTCGTCGCTGCGGCGCGGCGCCACCCAGGTGTCAGCGGCCAGCCGGGCATACCCCAGGTAGCCCATCGAGGCCTGCACCCGAGCCCGCTGCGAACGGTCGGTGCTGTGTTCCACGACCACCAGGTGCCAGTGGCCCTCCCACGCGGGGGCGTCGGAGTAGATGCGTCCGGCGGCCGATGTCAGTCGGGCACGCGCCCGCTCGGTGAGGTGATACCCGCGTACTCCGTGCCGGGTGTCTGCCGCGAGCCATCCCTCACGGGCCATCCGCGAGATGGCGGTGCGGGTGGCGGCCGGAGCCACATCGACATCCCCGGTGAGTTGGACCAGCGCAGCGACGGGCGCCCAGCCCGAGCCCGCGAGCAGGTGGTCGCCGTAGATGTCGAACACCGCGGACCTGGCAAGCATGGCGCCATCGTCGCACGGGCGCCGAGCGCGACCTGGCAACCGCCAGATTCGTCGGCGCAGAGATTTCCTATGAGCGCCGTCACAAGCGATAATGGATTGAACCTTGGACGTACCTGCCGGTGCACACGGCATCAACATCTGCGTGATCCGGTACGTCCTTCAGACCAGCGATCACGCATTGGAAGGGGAAGCACCCATGGCGGCGATGAAGCCGAGGACTGGCGACGGCCCGCTCGAAGTCACCAAGGAAGGCCGCAGCATCCTGCTGCGCATGCCGCTCGAGGGCGGTGGCCGCCTCGTGGTCGAGATGAACGCCGAGGAAGCTGCGGCACTGGGCGATGCCATCAAGGGCTGCATCGGCTGACGCCGAATGACTCGCATAAGCGGGGCTGCGACCGGATCGGTCGCAGCCCCGCTTGTGTCGTCGATGGGGCGCGGGTTCGGGCCCGCGAGGGGGGTGGGTCAGCGCTTGACAGCGACCAGCAGACCGTCACCGACCGGGAGCAAAGCGGTGGAGAGACCTTCGTCGTCGCGCAACTGTTTGCCGAGGTCGCGCAGCGTCCGTGTCACTTCGTCGCGAGCGGCCGGGTCTGCCACCTGGTCGTGCCACAACATGTTGTCGACCGCGAGCACCCCGCCGGGCCGCAGCAGGCGCAGTGCCTGCTCGACGTACTGCGGGTACTCCGTCTTCTCACCGTCGACCAGCACCAGGTCGTACCCGCCGTCGGTGAGGCGGGGGAGCACCGACAACGCGCTGCCGACGATCGCGCGCGTGCGTTGCGGCGCGTAGCCGGCTTCGGCGAAAGCCTGCTTGGCGGCGTGCTGGTGCTCGGTGGAAATGTCGATGGTCGTCAGGATGCCGTCCTGCGGCATGCCGGCCAGGAGCCACAGGGCGCTCACTCCGGCGCCGGTGCCGATCTCGACGACCGAGCGCGCATGGTTCGCCGCCGCCAACATCCGCAGAGCTGCACCGGTGCCGCTGCCGACGGGCACGCATCCGAGGGCTTCGCCACGAGCCCGTGCACGCTCGATCACCTCGGGTTCGGGGGTGAATTCCTCGGCGTAGGTCCAAGTGCCGGGTCGCATCGATGTCATGGGCGTCCAATCTACTTGTCCGACCGAAGACCTGCGAAAATGTCGGCGGGGAAACAAACACGTCGTACGCATCGTTGAACCGATCGACGCTCTCCGGCGTCTGTTCCGGTAACGGTCTGATCGACGTGATGGTGCACGCACAGCGGGCACACAGGTCACTGCGCGATCGTGGACCACGCAGTGAATGGAACGGACGACGGGGGACAACGATGACGACGACGATCAACGCGATGAGCAGGACGCCCGAGAGGACGACGGTGAAGCGAACCAAGACAGTGGTTCCCGACCACGCACCGGCAGGCTGGAAGCCGCCGACCTGGGAGGAGATCGTCGCTGAGCACTCCGGTCGGGTCTACCGACTGGCGTACCGCCTGACCGGCAACGTGCACGACGCAGAAGACCTCACCCACGACGTCTTCGTGCGAGTCTTCCGCTCGCTCGACTCCTACCGCCCCGGCACCTTCGAGGGCTGGTTGCACCGCATCACCACGAATGTTTTCCTCGACAAGATGCGGCGCAAGCAGCGCATCAGGTTCGATGCGCTCTCCGACGACGCCGCAGCCCGTCTGGTCAGCGGCACCGGGAGCCCCGAGCAGATCTACGCCGACGCCAACTTCGACGACGACATCCAGCGGGCGCTCGACGCGTTGTCACCCGACTTCCGGGCCGCGGTCGTGTTGTGCGACATCGAGGGCCTTTCCTACGAAGAGGTCGCCGCCACGCTCGACGTGAAGCTCGGCACCGTTCGTTCGCGCATCCACCGCGGACGCGCCCAGTTGCGTGCTGCGCTGGCCCACCGCGATCCTGCTGTGCGGCCTGTCGCGGAGCCCATCGGTTCCGCGCCCGCCCGCAGCTCCCTGGGGCTGCGCCGTCCCGCCGGGGTGGCTGGATGACCTGTCCCGAGCACGACCTGCTGGTCGACTACGCCGATGGTCTGCTGACGGCGAAGGAGCGCGAGCCGTTCGAGCGTCACCTCATCGCGTGCCAGTGCTGCCGCATGGAGGTCGCTGCTGAGCGGGAGTTGCTCGGCCGACTCCGCGGCGCCCCGTCAGCTCCGGCCCGCGAGTCCGACTTCATGGCGGGGCTGCTGAGCCTGAGTGACCTACCGACCGAGCCCATGCCGGTCCGCCGGCCGAACCGCACGGGCGGATCGGTGGCCACACTCAACAGCCATGCGCCCGCGCAGTATGTCTCGGCGCGCAAGCCCGTGGGTATCGCAGCGCTCGCCGTGGTGGGTTGCCTCAGTGCGGCGGTCGTGGCGATCCACGTGCCGGCGCCGGACGCCACCCAGACCCGCATGCCCTCGCGTTCTTCACTTTCGCCGCAGCAGGTTTCTCCTGCGCGAGTGATCGGATTCCAGCCCTCGATCGTCGATGCACCCAAGCCCTGACAGTGCGCCGCCGGGTGGTCGGCCCGGCCAACCGCAGCACACCCCCTCACCGCGACACACCCCCGACAACAGCCCGGGTACAGCCCCACTGAGCCGTCCACCGCAGGGGCCTTTCGGCGCCCCCGGCCAAGGTGCCGTTGCTGCGCCCCCGCCGGCTCCACCTCGGCGCACCGGACGCATGGTCACCGGGGCGGCGGTGCTGGCGCTGGCGTGCGGAGGCCTCGGCGGCGTGGCGGGCGGCTACCTGGCCGATCGCTCGGAGCCGGGCACCACAGCTGCGGCCACCGGTGCCGTCGAATCGATCGCCACCAAGGCGCTTCCCAGCGTCGTGACCATCCGGGTCAGTGACTCCTCGGGTCGACCGATCGGCACCGGGTCAGGATTCGTCCTTCGGGCCGACGGGCACATCGTGACCAACAATCACGTGGCCACCGCCAACGGTCGTGGCGACAAGCTCACCGTCATCTTCTCTGACCAGAGCGAGACCGAAGCGAAGATCGTCGGCACCTCACCCACGTACGACCTGGCGGTGCTCAAGGTCGACAAGACCGGTCTGCCGGTGCTCGCCCTCGGCAAGTCCGACGACCTCAAGGTAGGCCAGTCGGTCGTCGCCGTCGGAGCGCCGCTCGGGCTCACCGGTTCGGTCACCACCGGCATCGTCAGTGCACTCAATCGTCCCGTCGTGACTGGCGGCGACTCCTCGGGTTCCTCCAGTGGTAGTTCCGACACTTCCTACATGAATGCCATCCAGACCGATGCTGCGATCAACCAGGGCAACTCCGGCGGACCGCTGCTCGACCTCGACGGCCGTGTCATCGGCGTCAACTCCGCCATCTACTCCTCCCGCGGCGGCGGCAACATCGGGCTGGGATTCGCCATCCCGGCTGCCCAGGTGCAGCGCACCACCGACCAGCTGATCCGCACCGGCAAAGCTGAGTACCCGGTGATCGGCATGGAGTTCTCGCCCGATTACGCGGGCCCAGGGGTGAAGGTCTCCAAGGTCACTGCCGCAGGTCCGGCGCAGCGGGGCGGCGTCAAGGAGGGTGACGTGATCACCTCGATCGACGGCACGCCGACCAAGGATCCCAAGACCTTCCTGGTGACGCTGCGTTCCAAGCCGATCGGCGCCACGATCACGTTGGGCGTCGAAGCAGACGGCCGACAGCGTTCGGTGACCGTGCAGACCGAAGCCGGTAGCTAGAGCGGAGTCGCCGGTCCATCCATTCGTCGACCCGTCGCATGATCGGGCTCCTCGCGCGAACGGGACGCCTTTCCGAGTGCCCGCGGAAAGCAACTAGGCTGTGCTGCGTCCGTGCGATCTGAAGTAAGGGGGGCCATGGTGTTCGGTATCGACATGTGGGAGCTGGTCGTGCTCATCGCGCTGGCCTCCGTGTTGATCGGTCCCGAACGGCTGCCCGAGTACATCTCGAAGGTGCGCGGCTGGATCAAGCAGGCCCGCGATTATGCCGAGGGCGCCAAATCGCAACTCAAGGACGAAATGGGTCCGGAGTTTGCCGATGTCAACTGGCGGCAGTACGACCCTCGGCAGTACGACCCCCGCAAGATCGTCCGGGAGGCGCTGTTCGACGAGCCGTCCGACAACACCACCGCGCAGCATGCCGCGATCGATCCCGTGATGGACGCCGGCCCTTCCGCCTGGGAGCCGTTGCGCTACGACCCCGACCGGTCAACGCCTTTCGACGTCGACGCGACGTAGGGCCCTCAACCAGCGGGTGCAGCCTCTGGCCCTTCGCTGGAAACCGTTGCGGCTCAACAGGTTTCTCCTGTGTGCACTGACCGGAGTCAGTGCCGCGGTCAGCGGCCGGTGGGCGTGAGACCGAGCGAGCGTCCGGCCAGGCCCCGAGCGCGGTTGCCGAGACCCTTGGCGATGCCGCGCAGGGCAACGGCGGCGGGGGAGTCGGGACTGCCCAACACCACCGGCGCACCGGTGTCGGCGCCTTCGCGCAGCGCGGTGTCGAGCGGGATCTGTCCCAGCAGTTCGACCTTCGCCCCGACCGATCGGGTGAGCGAATCTGCGACGTCCTGGCCACCGCCGGAGCCGAAGATCTCCTGACGGGTGCCGTCGGGAAGTTCCAGCCACGACATGTTCTCGATCACGCCGGCGATGCGCTGCTTGGTCTGCAGCGCGATCGACCCAGCCCGTTCGGCCACCTCGGCTGCCGCCTGCTGCGGGGTGGTGACCACGAGGATCTCGGCGTTGGGGATCAGCTGTGCCACGGAAATCGCGATGTCTCCGGTGCCCGGCGGAAGGTCGAGCAGCAGGACGTCGAGGTCGCCCCAGAAGACATCGCCGAGGAACTGCTGCAGCGCGCGGTGGAGCATGGGTCCGCGCCACACGACCGGCTGGTTGCCGGGCACGAACATCCCGATGGAGATGACCTTCACGTCGTTGCTGACCGGCGGCAGGATCATGTCGTCGACCTGCGTCGGCTTCTGGTCGACACCCAACATGCGGGGCACTGAGAAGCCGTAGATGTCGGCATCCACCACGCCGACACGCAGCCCGTTGGCGGCCATCGCAGCAGCGAGGTTGGTGGTGACGGATGACTTGCCGACGCCGCCCTTGCCGGACGCGACGGCATAGACGCGGGTGAGCGAGCCGGGCTTGGCGAAGGGGATCTCCTTCTCCGGCGCGCCGCCACGCAAGGATTCCTTGAGCGCGGCTCGCTGCTCGTCGTTCATCACCCCGAGGCGCACTTCAACGCCCGTCACCCCGGCCACCTTCTGCACCGCGGACGTGGTGTCGCCGGTGAGTTTGGCCTTCAGCGGGCACCCGGCGATCGTCAGCAGGATCGTCACGCTCACGTGACCGGATTCGGAGATGTCGACGCTCTCCACCATCCCGAGTTCGGTGATGGGCTTGCGGATCTCGGGGTCCTCGACCGTGGCGAGAGCGGCGCGGACGGCGTCCATGGTGGGTGCTGCAGACATGGGGTCCATGGTAAGCGCGTGACGGCGGTCACCTGAGACCGCCCGGTCACCCCGTCGGCCGGCGCTGGAGCCGGTCAGTTAGCGGGCTTGTCCTTCTTGCGCCGGGGCTTGGTCTCCTCGGGCGCAACGGGTGCGATCATGCCTCGCTCCTCCATCTCGTCCAGCAGATTGCGCAGTTCACCACGGACGAAGTCGCGGGTCGCGGTGTCGCGCAGGCCCAGACGCAATGAGGCGACCTCGCGGGTGAGGAACTCGGTGTCGGCCAGGTTGCGTTCGTCCCGGTTGCGGTCCTGTTCCAGTGCCACGCGATCGCGGTCGTCCTGCCGGTTCTGCGCCAACAGGATCAGCGGAGCGGCGTAGGACGCCTGGGTGGAGAAGAAGAGGTTGAGCAGGATGAAGGGGTAGGGGTCCCATCGCAGTCCGAACAACGCGATGGCGTTGATCAGGATCCACACGATGATGAAGATCGTCATGTAGGCGAGGAACTTCGCGGTGCCCATGAAGCGCGCGAACTTCTCGGCGATGACCCCGAAGGTTTCGTTGTCGACGGCCATCTCGGGGAAGAACCGCCCGCGCAGCTCGCGCGGTTGGTCCAGTCGAGGGCCACTCTCGCGAGGAGAGCGCCGTTCGCTGCGTTCGCTCATCGGCCACCCGCCCGCGGAGTCGAGGGGAGGCGGACGTCGTGCCGTTCCTCGCGCCAGTCGTCGGGAAGGATGTGGTCGAGCACATCGTCGACGCTGACCGCGCCGAGCAACCGGCCGTCGTCGTCCACCACCGGCAGCACCACGAGGTTGTACGTGGCGAGCGTCCGGGTCAGCTGCTCCAGGCGGGCATCCACCGAGATCGCTTCGATCGTGGTGTCGACAGCCATGCCCACCGAGGTGTGCGGCGGCTCGCGCAACAGGCGCTGGGTGTGCACGAGGCCGATGAACCGGCCCGTGGGCGTCTCCAACGGCGGGCGGCAGACGAAGATCGCCGACGCGAGGGCGGGGTCGAGTTCCTCCCGGCGCACCATCGCCAATGCCTCGGCAATGGTGGCCTCCGGGCCGAGGATGACCGGCTCAGTGGTCATCAGACCACCGGCGGTGTTTTCGTCGTAGGTCATGAGTCGGCGAAGTGGCGCGGCTTCGTCGGGCTCCATCAACTGCAGCAGCTTCTCGGCCTGCTCCGGCGGCAGGTCGGCGAGCAGGTCAGCTGCGTCGTCCGGTTCCATGGCCTCCAGGACGTCGGCGGCTCGCTCGCTCTTCAGGCCGGCGATGATCTCGATCTGGTCTTCTTCGGGAAGTTCCTCGAGCACGTCGGCCAGGCGGCTGTCGTCCAGCGCGGCGGCCACCTCGGCGCGTCGCTTGGGGTTGAGGTCGTGGATCACCTCGGCGAAGTCGGCCACCCGCATGTCGTCGTAGTTCTCCAGCAGGCGCTGCGCACTCTGCGCGCCGGTCTGGTACCGCATGCCGGTGACCTGGCTGACGTCGACCAGTGCGGTGCGTCCGGGACGGCGGCGAGTCAATCGGGACACCGCCCGGCTGGTGGCGCCGACCGAGCCATCGCTTCGGCGCACGAAGACCTTGACGGCCACCCAGTCGCGGCGGGAGTTCTGGGCGATCGCGATGTCCTCGACCGTTGCCTCGTACGGCTCGTCCTCCCCGCTGACCTTGACCGGACGGTCGAAGAGTTCGGTGAGCACGAGGGTCTCTGTGGCGCGTTGTTCGAAGCGCCGCATGTTGACCAGACCCGTGCTGATCACGGCGCCCGGATCGACGGTGGTCACCCTCGTCATCGGAAGGAAGACACGTCGTTTGCCGGGCACCTCGATGACCAAGCCGATGACCCGTGGGGTGGTGGAGGTGCCTGCGAAGGTGGTGACGACGTCGCGCACCGTGCCGACCCGATCGCCCAACGGATCGAGCACGGTGAGGCCGGCGATGCGCGACACGAAGATGCGGGTGCTCACGAGTTGCAAGCCTAGTCGTGCGAGTGTCCCGCGCCGAGATCACCTACGGCGACGCGGGCGTCCCAGATGTCGTGGCCGCCAACGATCGGTGGTGGCGGTGGTCGCAGCCGCGACGCGGGCGCCGGAATGCTCGTCGGGAGCGGGGCGGGGGAGGTGGGCGTCGAGGTCGATGTCGATTGCCCAGACGGCGCATCGCGCCTTCCACCGGTCCAGGAGCGCCTCCGACGGCACACCCTGGCGAGCCGCCAGCAAGGCGTCGACTGCAGGCTGCCAGGCGGGTACGCCCGGGTGGAGTCGCAGAGCGCGGGCAGGCACCGGGCCCACCTTGGCGCGGGTGTCCTTGGTGCGCAGGATGACCTGAAGCTGCTCGGGCAGTTCCGGCACCGGCTGCTCGCCCGGCCCACCGATCACATAGATCCGTGAGTCGACGACGGCGTGCCACACCGGCCAGGTCTGGTCACCGACGACAAGCCAACTCACCGCCGAGCGGGGCAGGACGGTGCGCGCATCGGTCATGGCGCGACCTTATCGGCCGGCCTGTGCCTCATCGCGCAACTGCCGGCGCAGGATCTTGCCGGTGGTGGTCTTGGGCAACTCGTCGATGATCTCGATCTGCCGGGGGTACTTGTAGGCCGCCATGCGCTCCTTGCAGAAGTCGATGAGCTCCTGCGTCGTCACGCTGTGTCCGTCGCTGAGCGACACGAACGCCTTGACCGTCTCGCCGCGGTACTCGTCGGGGACGCCGATCACCGCCACCTCGCGAACCGCGGGATGGGTGTAGAGGACGTCCTCCACCTCCCGCGGCCACACCTTGTAGCCGGAGGCGTTGATCATGTCCTTCTTGCGGTCGACCAGGTAGAACCAACCTTCGGCGTCCATGAAGCCGACATCGCCGGTGCGTAGTTCACCGCCGGGAAGGGATTCCGCGGTCGCGTCGGGACGGCCCCAGTAGCCGGGAACGACCTGGGGTCCGCTCGTGGCGATCTCGCCGACCTCGCCCGCAGGCAGCGGATTGCCTGCTTCGTCAAGGATGCGAACCACGGTGTCGTACACCGGAACTCCCACCGAGAGCGCCCCACTGTCGTGGTCGACGGGCGCACGGGAGCCGGCCGGGACGAAGTGGGACGGGGAGTTGGTCTCGGTGAGCCCGTAGGCGTTGTGGATGTAGTGCCCGGTCAGTTTCTCAAAGCGTTCGGTGACCGCGGGCGCGATCGGCGCTCCGCCGGAATAGATGTACCGGAACGAACTGAAATCGTCGGCGCTCACACCGGGGACGGAGGAGAGCGCGATGAACACAGTGATCGACCCGATGGTGAAGGTCGGCCGGTGCTCGCGCAGGGTGTCGAGCATGACATTGGGTTCGAACCGGTAGGCCAAGACCAGCGGGCAGCGTGCTGCGATGGCCGCGCCGACATGTCCGACGAGCCCGGTGATGTGGAACAACGGCGCGATGCCGAGCACCCGGTCATCGCTGCTGAGGTCGAGCCAACGCAGGTAGGTGGTGGCGTTGAAGGCGATGTTGCCGTGGGTGTTCATCGCACCCTTCGGGACGCCAGTCGTGCCCGAGGTGTAGGTGAGCACAGCGATGTCGTCCGGCGAGGGGGTGTACGCGGCAGGGCGCTCGCCGGTGGATTCGCGGACGATCTGCGCGAGCGCGGTTGTCCCGGTCGGGGCCCCGCCCCTGGTGGTGTCGGCGAAGAGTCGGTCGTCGTCACGCGACTGCTCATCGAGCGGGCTCACGCTGATGACCGCGCGCACGGAGGTCTCGCCCGAGTCGACGACGTCCTGTGCGACCTGTTCGAAAAGGTCGTCGTGACACAGCAGGGCCACCGCGCCGGAGTCGCTCAGCAGATAGGTGAGTTCGCGTGCCTTACTCATTGGGTTGATCGCCACGCCGGCGCCACCGGCCTTCCACGCGGCGAGCAGACCGATGACGAAGGCAGGATGGTTCTGCAGGTAGAGCGCGAGTCGGTCACCCGGTTGGAAACCGTTGCGCTGCAAGAACATCGCGAGTGCGGACGCGCGCTGGTCGACCTCGCGGAAGCTCAGCGAGTGGTCGAAGTAGAGCACCGCCGGGGCCTCGGCATCGGCATCGAGAGCGGCCCGCCACAGCGAGAGCATGTCGGGTGCGGCCGGCTCGATGTGCTCCGGCTGGCCCGCTGCGTAGCGGGCCAGCCAGGGATGCGTCTGCTCGGTCACTTGATCGCCACGGGGTTCACCGGTGAACCGGTGGCACGGTGCACCTTCAGCGGCGCCGCGGTGTAGAGGAAGGTGTACTGCTTGTCATCGGCGCACGAGCTCGCCAGCTTCTCCAGGTCGGCGATCTCGGTGAGGGTGACGCCGAGGTTGCGCATGAGGGCGTTGTGCAGCACCAGCGCCACGCCGTTGTTGGGGTCGTAGGTGACCTCGTTGGCGATGGTGTCGGTGACGAGGTTCGGGATCTCCATGTCCTGGAACCACTGCACGAGCTCGGGGCTGTAGACCAACCCGGGCTCGTTGAAGCCCTCGTAGAACGAATCTCCCTGGTCGAAGAACTGCTGCAGGAAGTTGGTGCGGATCACCAGGATGTCGCGCTTCTCGATCGGGGTGCCCTGGGCCTCGGCGCAGGCCACGAGGTCTTCGTGGGTGTACGTCTCGCCCTTGTCGAGCGTCTCCTTGCCGCGGAAGCGCGCCATGTCCAGCAGGATGCCGCGGCCGACGACGCCACGCTCGCCGATGGGGGCGACGCTGGCCTTCTCCATGCCACCGATGGTCGTGCGCGCGTCGTAGCCGTTCCAGAGTTTGCCGCCATACCAGACGTGGCCGAGTGCGTCGTACTGCGTCGAGCCCTGCAGGAAGGCGTTGATCTTGTCGTCGGCGTAGTGCAGACCGCCAGGGAACTGGGGTGCGTCGTCCTTGTCCCACGTCGATTCGTCCAGGATCATCGTCCGCTCGGCGGGGGAGCGACCGGGCCACACGGGGTCGCCCTTCGGGTCGTTGATCAGGCGTTGGAGGGTGAAGACCTCGCCCTGCTGCACCGACTTGATACCGCGCAGCACCTCGTCCTTGGTGAGGTAGTTCAAGGCGCCCACTTCGTCGTCGGCACCCCACTTGCCCCAGTTGGTCGGAGAGTCCTTGAGCAGTTCTTCGAGGCTGATGGCATCGGTCATTCGGGCACCTCCGGGAAGCGCGCGGGTCGAACGCCCGCTCGGTCAATGTTGACGTGTGATCAGGGTCACAAGGGGTCAACCTCTTTGTCAACAGTGAGCTTTCGGACGTTTTGCCACGTGGGACGTCGATTGGACCACTGGCCACGGGGCTGGGTGTTCATCTAGCCTGAACGCCATGTCGACGACGGTCACAGTCCCGGACGTCGGTCGCACGATCCGGGCGCAGCGGGAGCAGCGGGGTATTTCGTTGCGCGAGTTGGCTTCCCGAATCGAGGTGAGCCCGGCGACGTTGAGCGGTATCGAAACGGGTAACACCACGTTGTCGGTCGAGCGCATGTGTCGCATTGCGGATGAGCTCCAGCTCCTGCCGCACCGGCTGCTGGACGAGGTGTTGGAAGGTCCTGCAGGTCGCGCCGGGGCCGGTCAGGAAGAACACCCGCCGTACGAGCGTGACGACCTTCCCGGGCGGGCCCAAGGGCGCTGGCGGGAGTTTCCGGAACTGCCGCTGGACCCTGCACTGAGCGGCGCACTGATTGCGTTCTGTGACAAGGGATTTCATGGTGCATCGATCCGGGAGATCGCCGACCACGCCGGTCTGAGTGTTTCCGGGCTCTACCACTACCAACCGGGCAAGGACGCGATGCTGCCCGCGCTGCTCGACCTGACGATGGCCGATCTGACCTGGCGCCTCGACGTGGCCCGCGCTGAGGTCGGGCCGGGAGCGGAGCGGCTGCATCGCACGGTGGAGTGCTTGGCGTTGTTCCACGCCCGTCGGCCCAGGCTCGCTTTCCTCGGCGCCAGTGAGATGCGCAGCCTGTCGGCCGGTGATCGCGCGCGCATCACCGCGGAGCGCAAGCGGGTGCAACGCATCCTGCAGGACGACATCCGATCGGTGCTGGGGCAGATCCCGAGCACCGGGCGGCTGATGGTGACCCTCGGCAACGCGATCTCCACCATGTGCACCTCGCTGTCACAGTGGATTCACCACGACGGCTCGATCGCCCCCGAACTCATCGCGAGCGACTACGCCGATGCCGCCGTCGCGATGGTCAGTGCCCACGTAGTTCCGCATCAACGAAAGGCAGCCCGATGACCGAACTCCCCACGCCACAGAACCCAGAGAGCGTCTTCACCTATGGTGCGCCCCAGCTGAAGTTCGGGCCCGGAGCAGCTGATGAGATCGGATACGACCTCAGTCTGACCGGAGCGCGGCGAGTGCTGCTGGTCACCGACCCCGGTGTGGCCAGGGCCGGCGTCGCCCAGCGCGTGGCCGACCAGATGGGGCAGTTCGACATCGAGGTCGCGATCTTCGACGGCTCGCACGTCGAGCCGACCGACGACAGCCTGGGTGAGGCGGTCGCCTTCGGGCGGGACAACGGACCCTGGGACGCCTTCGTCGCGGTCGGTGGCGGTTCGGCCATCGACACCGCGAAAGCGATCAACCTGCTCACCACCAACGAGGGTGAGTTGATGGACTACATCAATGCGCCGGTCGGTGGTGGGCGTGCGCCGAGCAAACCGCTCAAGCCGCTGGTGGCCGTGCCGACCACGACCGGCACCGGCTCGGAGAGCACGACCATCTGCGTCCTGGACGTGCTGTCGATGAAGGTGAAGACCGGCATCAGTCACGCCCGCTTGCGGCCCACGATGGCGGTCATCGACCCCTTGGTCACCCTCACCCAGCCCGCCGGGGTCACGGCTGCGGCGGGCATGGACATCCTGTGTCACGCGCTCGAGTCGTACACCGCGCGGCCGTACACCTCCTACGAGCGCAAGCAGCCGCACGAGCGCGTGCCCTACTGCGGCTCCAATCCGATCGCCGACATGTGGTCGGAGAAGGCGATGACCTTGTTGGCGGGGTCCTTTCGCACCGCGGTGCGCGATGGAGGCAACCTGGACGCCCGAGCAGACATGGCGCTCGCGGCGACGTTCGCCGGCATGGGATTCGGCAATGCCGGGGTGCACATCCCGCACGCGAACGCCTACCCGATCGCCGGGCGGGTCAAGAACTTCCACCCCAAGGACTACCCGGCTGCGGAGCCGATGGTGCCGCACGGCATGTCGGTCTCGCTGACGGCACCGGAGGCATTCCGCTTCACCTTCGCCGCCTCCCCGGAGCGTCACCTGCGTGCGGCCGAGTTGCTTGCCGACCGCGAGTACCCCGGCTTGTCGGACGAGGAATTGCTGCCGGCGGTGCTGGTCGATCTGATGCGCGACATCGACATCCCCAACGGTTGTGGCGCCGTGGGCTACGACAGCAGCGACATCCCAGATCTGGTCGACGGCACGATGAAGCAGCAGCGTCTGCTGACGACCTCGCCGCGGCCGGTGACCGAGGACGACATTGCCGGCATCTTCGAGCGCAGCCTCCGTCTCTGGTGAGCTGCCCGTGCTGCCGCCCCGGCGTTCGTGCCGGGGCGGCAGCACGACGCGCTGTGACCGTTGTCTCATAGTTCCAACTTGAAATGTTCGACGTCGAAAGACTAAATTGTTGGAGCAAGCAGACGACGGCCACATGGCGAAGGAGGGACACGATGTTCGGTCAGATGAACTCCACGCGTAACAACTACGCGCTGGTGAAGGCTGCGGACGCTTACCGCACCGAGCGACAGCGTCGGCGGATCTCCCGCAAGCGCTGATCTCCGCATCGCCCGCGATGCTGAACACTGAAGGCCCGCAACCGAATTCGGTTGCGGGCCCCTCTGTTTTGGATGTCAGCCAGCTGACTGCGCCGACTGGACTCGCTTGATCCAGGCCTCGACGTCGGCGCTGCTTCGTGGCATGGCGGCCGAGAGGTTGCGGCAGCCGTCCGGCGTGACCAGGACGTCGTCCTCGATGCGCACGCCGATGCCGCGCATCTCCTGCGGGATGAGCTCGTCATCGGCCTTGAAGTACAGGCCGGGCTCGACGGTGAGGATCATGCCCGGTCGCAACTCGGCGTCCATGTAGTCCTCCTTGCGGGCCAGTGCGCAGTCGTGGACGTCGATGCCCAGGTGGTGGCTGGTGCCGTGCACCATCCAGCGACGGTGGTACTGACCCTTCTCCGGATCGAGCGTCGTCTCGACGTCGACGCCCTCGGGCAGGAGTCCCCATTCGTGCAGGTGCTCGGCGATGACCCGGATGGCCGCCGCATGCACATCGCTGAACTTGTTGCCCGGCTTGACCGCGGCGATTCCCGCCTCTTGAGCGGCGAAGACGGCGTCGTAGATCTTGCGCTGCACCTCGCTGAAGGTGCCACCCACCGGAAGGGTGCGAGTGACGTCGGCGGTGTAGAGGGAGTCGACCTCGACGCCGGCGTCCAGCAGCAGGAGGTCGCCCTCCTTCACCTCACCGGTGTTCTTGATCCAGTGCAGGGTGTTGGCGTGGTTGCCCGAGGCGCAGATGGAGTCGTAGCCGACCCCGTTGCCCTCGTGGCGTGCCACCAGGCCGAAGACGCCCTCGACCCAGCGTTCACCGCGGCCGCTTTCCAGCGCCTTGGGAAGGTCGGCGATGACGGCCTCGAAGCCCTTCTCGGTGGCATCGACGGCGGCCTGCATCTGCTGGACTTCCCAGTCGTCCTTCACCAGGCGCATGGTCGAGAGTTCACGAGCGAGTTCTTCGTCGATCGATTGCTCGTCGACCACTCCGGCCTCGGTGCGCACCTTGTCGACCAGTGCAGCGATCGCGCGGTCGGCGTCACGCACGACGGCCAACTGCACGACGCCGGCGTCCTTGGCCAAGGCATCGGGCAGCTCGTCGATGTGGCGGGCGGTCACGCCGAGTTCGGCCTCGACATCTTCGAGGGTGGGCCTGGGGCCAACCCAGAACTCCCCGTAGCGGGAGTCGCCGAAGAATTCCTCGGTGTCGCGTCCGGCCAGCGGACGGAAATAGAGGACTGCCTCGTGGCCGGCGTCGGTGGGTTCGAGCACGAGCACCGCATCGGGTTCGCGGTCGCTGCCCAGCCCGGTGAGATGGGCGAAGGCCGAGTGCGGCCGGAACTGGTAGTCGCAGTCGTTGCTGCGCACCTTCAGGCCTCCCGCCGGAACAACCACCCGGTGGCCGGCGAAGGTCGCGCTGACCGCCTCGCGACGGCGCGCTGCATAGTCGGCAACCTGCGCGCGCGGAGGGTTGGTGGTGTCGCGCTCGGACCAACCCGAGGCGACGAACTCGCGGAACGCCTGGCTGGTCGGGCGGCTACGGTGCTCGGCCTTCGTCTGTTCTTCACTCACCAGGCCATGGTCGCACGCGACGCCGGCTACTTGGTCCAGGCCCAGGTGCCGAGGATGGAATTGACGACGCCGTCAGCCGCAGCGCGTGCTCCCAGCGCACTGGTGGTGGTCGTCACGAAGACCTGATCGCCGTGCTGCACGTAGAACTGCGTCTGGGCGACCTTCTTGTCCTTCACGGTGCGCTCGGCTCGATAGCCGGACGCCGGCTGCCCTCCGATCATCCGGTCGGCGACGGGCGCCACCTTCGCTCCGACCTGGCGCATCTGCACGGCTCCGGCGGCCGCCAGGTCGTCGGTGGACTGCCCTTTCACGCTCTTGGTCGACACCACACTGAAGGCGGTGAAGACGTCATCGGTGGGTTGCTCCGACGTGATTGCCAGCACTGCCCCCGGTGGACCCGGTGAGGCGGCCTTCCAGCCCTGCGGCAGCACGACCGCGAAGGTCTTGGAGCGGTCGGCGGTGCTGCCGACCGAGACCGATGTTGAGGGCGTGGGCGTGGTGCTCGTGCTCGTGCTCGAGGTGGTGGCCGCAGGTGTGAAGGTACTCGTGGAGACGTTCGAGGTGCTCGCACAACCGGTGAGGAGCAGGCTCGTGACAACCACCAGACTCCGAAGACGCATGCCCTACAGGCTAGGCCGACTGCTCCAACTTCTCCGGCACCGACTGGCCGAAATGTGCGGCGTTCTCCGGTCGCCAGAGCAACGCCGTGGCGGTCACAGCGACGATCGCCAGAGCGATGCTGAGCAGCCCGGCAAGGACGGTCGGATGGCCGCGGGTGAGGAAGCTCCAGGTCTGCAGGAGACAGAACAAGGTCAGCACGGTCGCTGCGATCCGAGCCCACCAGCGTCCGCGTCGGTTCAACACCGCCATGATGATCCAGACCACCACGCTGACTGCCGCCGTCATGGCCAGGACGGTCACGGTCGTGTGCGCCGCTTGGTCGATCTCGACCGGTGTCATCCGGCCGCTCGGACGTGCACTGTTGTGCTGCTCGATGCCGGCACGGACGTTGTCGTAGAGCGTGAGCGACACCACTGCGCTCGCCGCGGACAACCCGGCGCCGACGTACATCAGCTGCACGGCGCGCCGAAGCGCAGCCGGTGCACTACTGCTCATGGATCTCGTCCTCGGCGTCGCGATCGGTCAACGAAAAGCCTGGTCGACAGCGCGACCCGACCCGACAGTAGTCGCTGGACCCGGCCTTCGGGCGCGCGATGAAGCAGTCGCTCACCACGGCAACGGCCGGTTCTGGAGCCGGTCGTGCGGATACGCTCATCGCGTGCGCATCGACCTCCACACCCATTCCACCGAGTCCGACGGCACCGAATCGCCGGCTCAGGTGATGGAATCGGCCCGGGCAGCCGGGCTGGATGTCGTGGCGCTCACCGACCACGACCGAGTGGCCGGTTGGGCGCCTGCGCGGGCCCGTGCAACCGAGTTCGGGCTCGGCTTCCTGCCCGGCATCGAGATCTCGTGCGCGATCAACCACGCCAGCCTGCATCTGCTGGCCTACCTCATCGATCCGTTGCACGAGGAGCTGACGGCAGAACTGGACAAGGCGCGCACCTCCCGTGAGACGCGGGCGGAGGCGATGGTCGAACGGCTGAGGGCTGACACGGGCCTCACCTGGCCCGACGTGCAGGCTCACTTCAGCGCCGGCACGACCATTGGCCGTCCGCACATCGCCGATGCTCTCGTCTCCATCGGAGTGGTGCGCGACCGGGGTGAAGCCTTCGACCGCTTCCTCTACTCCGGCAGCAAGTACCACGCCTCCCACTACGCCATTGATCCGGTGCGGGCCGTCGAACTCGTCCGTGCCGCCGGCGGAGTGCCTGTGCTGGCCCACCCGTTCGCCCACGTGACCGGACGGGTGGTGGCCGACCGGACCGTGGAGTCGATGGTGGACGCCGGGCTCGCCGGTATCGAGGTGGACCATCGCGATCAGGACGAAACGGCTCGAGCTCATGCGAGGTCCTACGCCGATCGCTTCGGGTTGATCCGCACCGGCAGCAGCGATTACCACGGCGCGGGCAAGCCCAACCAGCTCGGTGAAAACGTCACGGACGCAAAGGAATTCGAACGAATTCTGGAGGAAGCTGCCGACAGCTCCTCCGCCTACCTGCCCTGAGGGCCGCTGTCGGGTCGCCACGCGGCTCAGGAGTCGAGCGGGAGGTGCAGGGCAGAAATGACGGTCGAGTGCGGCCAGCATCCCCCCTGCATGCTGGCAGCACGCGACCGCCGGATGATTCTGCGATGGTGGCCACCAGTCCGATCACCCATGAATATGGTGCCTCAGACCTCCTAGGCCCGGCTATGGGACTTCGGCCGATTTTCGCACCCGAAGGGTCCTAGGACCTTCCCTTGGGGGTGCTCTCTGCAGGCGGCATGGCCAAGACCTCCGCCATGGCGAAGACGATCGCCGAACGCTGGCTCACTCCGAGCTTCGACAGCACATTTCCGACGTGGGTCTTCACCGTCTTCAGTGAGATCTGCAGCGTCTGCGCGATCTCGCTGTTGGTGAGTTGGTCGGTGGCGATCAGCGTCGCGATCTCCAACTCCCGCGGGGTCAGGTCGGCATGCAACCGGTTCTCCGGCGCCGGGCCGGCTTCCGATGGTGCGGCGAGCATCCACTCGGCGATGTCGCTCTGGATCTGCTCCAGCAGTACCCGCAGCGTTGACGCCTGGCGGTGCAGCTGTTCATCGCCGAGTGACTCGATCGCAGCGGCGATGTCGGCACTGCGACGGTTGGCCGTCTCGAGCTGGTCGGTGATCTGGGCAAGTCGTTCGCGGGAGTCTCCCGCAATCGCGCTGTTGAGCTCGGGGTGGTCGGTGTACAGCGATGCCTCCCCGGAGCCGACATGCCTGTCCCGTGCCTGGGCGAGCATCAACGCCTCCGCAAGCCACATCGCGGCCTTCACCACTTCCGGCCCGAAAGAGTTGGGCCGAAGGCTCTGCACGCTCATCAGACCGGTGACTTCATGGGTGTCGGGGTCGCGCAAAGGCACCACCACAGCGTCCTTGGACTCCTCGTCCACGTTGCCGAACGGGATCGTGCGACTCAGCAGCGCACCGCCGTCGGAGGCGTAGACATACGGCTTGCCGCTGCTACGCACCCAGTGCGAGAGACCGCCCTTTCCATATCGCGCGATATCGGGCTGGATGCGTATGTCGTGGTCGTAGATGTAGGGGATGACGATGGTGTCTTCGCCGTGGAAGAAGCCGATGTAGAAGCTGTCGACCGGGGCGATGTTGGTCATCGTCATCCGGCAGACGGCGTAGCGCCGACGACTCGACCCGGGGTCGGAGGTGCGCAGCCGGTGGTCGGCCAGGCGAAGGTGTCCGCTGACCCGCTCCGAGAACGGCTGCGAACCGGTCATGACGTCGCGGGACCGGAGGCCTGCCGGTTCTGGCCCGAACCGCCGCGCGTGCGACGACGCCGACGCGGGCTGGACGTCCCGTCGCTGCCCTTGGCGCCGCGATCGGAGGCTGCTTCGTTGCCACCACGATTGCCGCTGCTACGGCCATCCCCATTGCGGTCGCGACCTGCGCGACCACCGCCGCTTCGGCCACGGCCACCGGAAGAACCGGCCTGCTTGCCGCGTCCGCCGGCTGATTTGCCGACCTCACCGAGGTCTTCGATCTGTTCGGCCTCGAGGCCGGCGCGGGTGCGTGCGGCGCGGGGGAGGCGTCCGGTGACGGAGGGATCGATGTGCAGATCGGTGAACAGGTGGTCGGAGGAGGAGTAGGTCTCGACCGGTTCGGGGATGCCGAGGTCGAGTGCCTTGTTGATCAGTGTCCAGCGGTGCAGGTCGTCCCAGTCGACGAAGGTGACCGCGGTGCCGGTCATCCCGGCGCGGCCCGTGCGACCGATGCGGTGGACGTAGGTCTTCTCGTCCTCGGTGCACTGGTAGTTGATCACGTGGGTGACGTTCTCGACGTCGATACCGCGGGCCGCGACGTCGGTGGCGACGAGGATGTCGACCTTGCCCGAACGGAAGGCACGCAGAGCCTGCTCACGAGCGCCTTGGCCGAGGTCACCGTGGATGGCTGCGGCGGCGAAACCGCGCTCGACGAGTTCGTCCGACACCTTGGCGGCAGTGCGCTTGGTGCGGGTGAACACGATGGTGAGGCCGCGGTCCTTGGCCTGCAGGATGCGGGCGAGCATCTCCACCTTGTCCATGGCGTGGGCGCGGTAGACGAACTGCTCGACGGCCTTGACGGTGTGGGCGTTCTCGCCTTCCTCGATCATCGCGCGGATGTGCGTCGGCTGCGTCATGTAACGGCGGGCCAGCGCGATGACAGCGCCGGGCATGGTGGCCGAGAAGAGCATGGTCTGGCGTGACGCGGGCGTCATCGCGAGGATCTTCTCAACGTCGGGCAGGAAGCCCAGGTCGAGCATTTCATCGGCTTCGTCAAGCACCACGACCTTCACGTGGCGCAGGTCGAGGTCGCCGCGCTGGCTGAGGTCGATGAGGCGTCCGGGCGTGCCGACGATCACTTCGGTGCCCCGCTTGAGTGCGGCGATCTGGGGCTCGTAGGCGCGTCCGCCGTAGACGGACTCGACACGCACCGAGCGGCGGGTCGAGGCGGTCTTGAGGTCACCGGTCACCTGCACGGCCAATTCGCGGGTGGGCACCACGACCAGGGCCTGAGGCGCACCCGGTGCTGCGAGCGCATCGAAACCGTCCTCGTCAGGGCCGGTCACCTGGTGCAGCAGCGGGACGCCGAAGCCGAGGGTCTTGCCGGTGCCGGTCTTGGCCTGGCCGATGATGTCGTGGCCGCCGAGTGCGACCGGAAGGGTCATCGCCTGGATCGGGAACGGCGACAGGATGCCCGCGTCCGAGAGGGAGTCGACGATGCTGGAGCGCACGTCGAAGTCGGCGAAGGTCGGTGCAGCAGTGGCAGATTCGGTGGTTGCTTCGGTGACGTCGGTTGCGTTGGGGGGTTCTTCGATCGAGCTCAAGACAAGGATTCCTTCGGATCGGCAGTTTCACCGCGGCCGCAATGGGCGGGGTGCAGGTGAATGCGTGTGGGAGCCGATCGGGGGTCTTCGGGGCAGTTCAGGAACTGTGACGAACCGTGAGGAACGTTGTTGAACCAGGAGTTTTGTCGTTCGTTGCCGACCGGGCACCGCTGTTGACGGGGCAATGCTACCGGTTCGCGGATACGATCGCGTCCATGGCCGATGACCTGAGCGCACCCGACAACCCGACCACCGGCGCAGAACGCACCGAAGCAGACCTTTCCGATCCGGCGTTCCGTGCGGGTGTCGTGTCCCTGCTGGGCATGTTGGCCTACGGCGAGCTGGTCAGCTTCTTCACGGTGGTGACCGATGCCGATCGTGCGCCTTCGACGGTGAAGAAGGTGAGCCTGACCGAGGTCGCGATCCGCGAGTTCGAGCACCACAAGATGCTGACCGCGCGGTTGGAGGAGTTGGGTGCCAATCCGCACGAGGCGATGGCGCGCTTCCGCCCGGCGCTGGACGAGTGGCATCGCCGTTGTACCCCGACCGATTGGTACGAGGGTCTGATGAAGGTCTATGCCGGGTCGACGATCGCTGCCGACTTCTACGCCGAATGTGGGCGTTTTGTCGACCCGCAGACGCGGACGCTGGTCGAGCAGGTGCTCGCCGATTCCGATCACTACGCCTACGCCAAGCGTGAACTCGAGGCCGGCATCATCCGTGACCCCAAACTGGCCGCGCGGATGGCGCTGTGGGGACGCCGCATCGTGGGCGAGGCGCTGTCGCAAGCGCAGCGAGCGGCTGCCGACAATGACGAACTGACCGGCCTGCTGATTGACCAGGGCTCGGGCCACGGCTTGGACCTCGCCGAACTCATGCACCTGTTCACCCGCATCACCGAGGCCCACACCAGGCGGATGGAGGACCTCGGGCTATCGGCCTGAGCGAAGCGTCCTGATCGAAACGCACGTGAAGAAGCCCGCCTCCCGTTGAGGGAGCCGGGCTTCTTCACAGGTACGGGTTCGAGACCTAGTTTTTTCAGGACCAGGTCGGGAACTCAGACCCGCGAACTGCGCGAGGTGATCGCCACGTAACCGAAGACGAGGCCAGCACCGACCAGGACGCTGATGAAGAACTGGATCCAGTCGAAGCCGTCGGTCTCGCCGACGCCGAGCTGGCGGGCCAGGAAGCCACCGATGAGGGCGCCGAGGATACCGAGGATGATGGTGACGGCGATGCTGATGTTCTGCTTGCCGGGGACGACCAGTCGTGCCAGCGCGCCGACGACGATACCGACGACGATCCAGGAAATGATGCTCCAGAGCATGTGAGACTCCTTGAGGAATCGGGTCCGCGGGCGGACCGTTTTCCCGGTCCTGGGGGTGCGGACCGGGTACTGCAGTCGTGAACACCCTTGGCCGATAGGGCTGTTCGGATGTTCACCTGCTCGAAAGGTATCGCCGATGTAGACGGCGTTGGGGGTTTGGGTCAACCGCAATTGGGTCACAAATGGGTCACGGTCTCACCCGATCGGGTGAGACCGTGCGGCCTGCCTGCAGGAGCGATCAGCTGCCGAAGCCGACGCGGCGCTCGTTCTCAGGGCCGATGTCGACATAGCCGAGGGCGTCGGCGGGGATCAGCACGGTGTGACCCTTGTCGTCGCGCAGGCTGATCGTGGTGTGCTTGCTCAACGCCTCGTCGATGCCAGCGCGCACCTCGTCCGCACTCTGTTCGGTTTCCAGCACGATCTCGCGCGCGACGTTACGTACGCCGATACGAATTTCCATTGCACTCTTCCTTGCTCGCGGGTTGTCGCTGACTACGTTTCGGCCGAGCCGAAAGTGGGGCCGGTCGGGTTCAGTCGGCTTCGGGGGCCTTGGGGAATCCCGCGATGCCGCGCCAGCCCAGGACGGTCACGAGGCGCTCGGCCTCGGCGCGCGGCATGGGGGGTTCCTGTGAAATCCAGAACCGCGCGACGACCTGCGCCATTCCCACGAGGGCGACGCCGAGCATCAAAGACTGTTCAGGCTGGAGTCCGGTGTCCTCGGCGATGACCTCCGATACCGCGGTGGCGCACTGCGTGCTCATCCGCTCGACCCGCACCGCCACCGCTGGGTCGTTGATCAGGTCGGACTCGAACACCATCCGGAACGCGGCGTCCTTGCGCTCGACGAACTGGAAGAAGGCGCTGATCGCCGCCGCCACTCGGTCGCTGTTGTCCTCGGTCGATTTCAACGCCGCGTTCACCAACTCGGGCACCTCACGGGTGTGGTGCTCAAGGAGCGCGAGGTAGAGATCGAGCTTGCCGGGGAAGTGTTGGTAAAGCACGGGCTTGCTCACCTGGGCGCGCTCGGCGATCTCATCCATCGCAGCTCCGTGGTAACCGGCCTCCACAAAGACAGACAGCGCCGCTTCCATGAGCTGGGCCCGCCGCGCGGATCGGGGCAGGCGGCCACTTCGCCCATTGTTGTCAGCGGCTGGTCCGACCACATTTACCTCCAAGTACTACTCGCCGGTCAAGTCGCAACTTTATACACAGAACTACGCTGGCGGACATGGGTACTCAGGGGTCGGTCGGAGCGCGCCTGCAGCCGGAGCAGGTGTTGCGATACTCACGGCACCTGCTGCTGCCCCAGGTGGGCACGACCGGACAGCAACGATTGCTCGATGCTCGCGTCCTGATCGTGGGTGCGGGCGGCCTCGCGGCACCTGTGCTGCACTACCTCGCCGCAGCGGGGGTGGGCTCGTTGACGGTCGTCGACGACGACGAGGTCGAACTCAGCAATCTGCAACGTCAGGTTATTCACCGCACCCGGGATGTCGGCGCACCGAAGGTCGAATCCGCGGCCCGCGCAGTGAGCGACATCAACCCTGACGTCGAGGTGCATCCGGTCTTCGCGCGTGTTGATTCCGACAACGTGGTGCCGTTGGTCGCAGCGGCCGACGTCGTGGTCGACGCCACTGACAACTTCACCACCCGGTTCCTGCTCAATGACGCCTGCGTGCTGCTCGGTGTGCCGCTGGTGTGGGCCGCCATCAATCGGTTCGACGGTCAGCTCACCGTCTGGTCACCGGGAGCGGGCCCGTGTCTGCGATGCCTCTTTCCGGTGCAGCCCGATCCCTCGGCGGTGCCCTCGTGCGCTGACGCCGGCGTGCTCGGCGTCCTGCCGGGGCTGATGGGCACCGCGCAGGCCGGGGAGGTGTTGAAACTGGTGCTCGGCATCGGCGAGCCACTCATCGGCCGTCTCGCCGTTTTCGACGCGCTCTCCTTCGACTGGTCGATGCTGCCTCTCGCTGCCGATCCGCAGTGTGCGGTCTGTCGCGCCGATGCGCCCGTGCAGTTCATTGCGGCTGAGCCGGTTGCGATGTGTACGACTCAACAGGTTGAGGTGATCGGCGCTGCCGCTGTCGCCCAGGGCCTGCAGGCAGGGAAGGTGCGACTGCTGGACGTCCGCACCGCCGCCGAACGTGAGATCGCCCGGGTGGACGGCGCCGAATGGTTGCCGCTGGATGAGCTGCGCGCAGGCGGGATGCCGGACGACGACGGCCGCGTGATCGTCGCGATGTGCAAGTCGGGCACGCGCTCGCAGGAGGCCGCAGCGCTGTTGGTCGAGCGGGGCCGGTCGGCATCTTCGCTCGGCGGTGGGATTCTGGCGTGGTCGCAGCAGGTCGACCCGTCCGTACCGCTCTATTGATCACGCACTGACGCGCACTGATTCGCCGCGTCGCGCCGTGTTGTTGGGCGTTGTCGGTGGCCCCTGATGGGATGTGTCCATGGTTCAACTCGTGCGTTCAGCCCCCGATGTCGTCGTGGCGCCGTTGCTCGACGGTTCGCAGCGCCGGGTGATCGAGAGCGGCGCTTCCTGCCGGTTGGTGCTGGGCGCTCCGGGCACGGGCAAGTCGACCCTGGCGGTAGAAGTCGTGGTGCAGGCGGTGGCTTCAGGCGTGCCGGCCGACGGGTGCTTCGTCCTGGCGCCCACTCGGTTGCGCGCAGCAGCCCTCCGTGACCGCCTGGCGGCCCGGCTGACCACCACGTCGAGTTCGGTGATGGCGCGCACGCCGCAGTCACTGGGTTTCGGCATCCTGCGCCGACTGGCCGCAGTGGAGGGACGGGAGGCGCCCCGTCTGCTCACCGGCCCCGAACAGGACGTCATCCTGCGCGATCTACTCGCCGGTCACGCAGCCGGTCTGTCGCTCGGCCCCCGTTGGCCCGATTTCGTCGCAGAAGCGTTGCCCACCAGGGGTTTTCGTAACGAACTACGTGACCTGCTGATGCGTGCGGTCGAGTGGGGCGTGACCGGCGAGCAGTTGAAGCTGCTCGGTGAAGAACACGAGCGACCCGAGTGGATCGCAGCCGGGCAGATGCTCGATGAGTACGACGAAGTCACCGCACTCTCGCGTCCAGGGGCCTATGACCCGGCGTGGATCACCGGTGGTGCCGCCGATCTGCTCGAGCAGTCGCCCGACCAACTGGCGCTGCTGCACCACGAGATCAGGTTGCTGGTGATCGATGACGCCCAGGAGCTCACCCGGGCCGGTGCCCGGCTGGTCAGTCTGCTCGCCGGGCCCTCGACCAGGGTCGTCCTGCTCGGCGACCCTGACGCTGCCGTGCAGTCCTTCCGTGGCGCTGATCCGAGTCTCTTCGTCGAGCTCGCCGACCGATCCGGAGCCGCCGAACGCTTCGAACTGGCCGTGGCGCATCGCACCCCGAAAGTTCTGCGAGAAGCTGCGCAGCGGGTCACTTCCCGCATCGGCGCGGTCGCCGGCACCGAGCATCGCAGTCCTGCTCCCGCTCCACGGTCCGGCAGTCTCGAAGTGGCGATGGTTCGCGCGGTGAGCCAGGAATCAGCCCACATCGCCGCCGAGTTGCGTCGAGCCCATGTCGAACACTCGGTGCCGTGGTCACAGATGGCCGTCCTCACTCGGGGCCAGTCACGCATCTCGGCCCTGCGGCGGGTGCTCTCGTCCTCCGGGGTGCCGGTCGTCGTGCCGCCGACCACCACTGCGCTCCGGGACGAAGCTGCGGTGCGGCCGTTCCTGGCCATGTTTGCGATGGTCGGTCAGATCGTGGCCGATCATCGTGCCGAGTGGTCCGCCGAAGACATTGTCGACATCCTCAGTTCCCCTGTGGTGCAGATGGATTCACTGTCGGTTCGACGACTGCGACGCTCGTTGCGCGCAGCCGAACTCGGTGGGGGTGGGTCGCGGTCCAGTGACGAACTCCTGGTCTGGTCGGTGCTCGAACCGGAGTTCCTTATTGATGTCGGCACCGACGCGGGCGCACTCCTGCGGATCGCCGGCATTCTGTCTGCAGGGGTCGAGGCGTGGAAGGCGCCCCGTGCCTCGGCCGAAACGGTGCTCTGGCAGATGTGGAACGCCTCCGGTGTTGCCGACGGGTGGGCACGCACTGCACTGGCCGGTGGTGCCGCCGGACAACGCGCCGATCGCGACCTGGACGCCGTCGTGGCGCTGTTCAGTGCGGCAGCGGCCTATGTCGACCGACTCCCCGGACGCGCGCCCGACGGTTTCCTCGAGCACATCCGCGGCCAGGAGGTGCCTGGCGACCGGCTCACCTCTGCTGCCCCGGCCGATGACGCCGTCTCCTTGTTGACGGTGCAGGCCGCGGCCGGTCAGGAATGGCAGTTCGTCGTGCTCGCCGGCGTCCAGGAAGGGGTCTGGCCCGACCTGCGCCTGCGCGGTTCGCTGTTGGGCTCCGAGGCCCTGGTCGACGCATTGACCGGACGTCCTGCCGATCTGCGCTCGCAGTCCGCCGCCGTGCGCTACGACGAGACGCGCCAGTTCCTGGTGGCACTCACGCGCGCTTCCGAACGTGTGTTGGTCACCGCTGTGCGCTCGGACGAGGAGCAGCCCAGCGTCTACCTCGACCTCATCGACCCGATCGACGATCCCGAAGGGCGGCAGCACACCGACGTCGGGCGCGGCCTCACCCTGCGTTCGATGGTCGCCGAACTACGACGCGAACTCGTTCCCGGCACCACTTCCGACAGCGGCGGGCTTGCGCCCGAGGAGGCTGCGGGCCTGCTGGTGGAGTTGGCGGCGAGGGACGTCCCAGGTGCTGATCACCAGCGGTGGTGGGCCTTCCACGACCTCACCAGCACCGATCCGGTGCGCCGACCGGACCAACCGGTGAGCGTCTCGCCCTCGAAGGTCAGCGACTTCGGCACCTGCGGTCTGCGCTGGTTCCTCACCTCGCGCGGCGGAGACGGCCCTGACATCGGCTCGGCGAACATCGGCACTCTCGTGCACGAGATCGCCGCAGAGTTCGCCGACACCGATCCCGATCGCATGCAGCAGGCGTTAACCGATCGCTGGCGCCGCCTCGGCCTGGGCGAGTCGTGGATCAGTCGGCAGCAGTTCGGGCTGGCCTCGGCGATGCTCGCGCGCGTCGCGAAATACGTCGACGAAGCGGGCGCCGGAGGCTGGCAGAAGGTGTCGGTCGAGCAGGGTTTCTCCCTCACCGACGGGCGGTTGAACCTGCGCGGATCGGTCGATCGCCTCGAACGGCACGACGAACTCGGGCTGCGCATCATCGATCTCAAGACCGGTGGCACCGCGGTGTCGGGCAAGGAACTCGTGGCCCATCCGCAACTGGGGGCCTACCAGTGGGCCGTCGAGCACGGTGCATTCGGGGAGGACGAGGTCTCTGCGGGTGCCGCGCTGCTGCAGGTCGGTAAAGCCGCCGACAAGTCGGTGGCCAGTGAGAAGTACAAGCTGCAGCAGCAGGCAGCACTGCGCGAATCCGACGACCCCGAATGGGCGGGCACGTTGTTGCAGGAGACCGCCGAAGGCATGGGCGGCGCCACGTTCGTCGCGATGCCGGGCACCCAGTGCAACACCTGCTCGGTGAAGTCGTCCTGCCCGGTGCTGATGGAAGGAGACTCGCAGTGAGTGCGCAGCACAGTGCGGTGGAGATCGCGCAGCGGCTCGGGCTCTTCCCGCCGACGCATGAGCAGCAAGCGATCATCGAAGCAGACCCCGATGCGCCGATGCTGGTCGTCGCAGGCGCGGGTTCGGGCAAGACCGAGACGATGTCCAACCGAGTGGTCTGGCTGGTGGCCAACGGCCATGTGCAGCCTGATCAGGTGTTAGGCCTCACCTTCACGCGCAAGGCTGCCGGGCAGCTCGCCGAGCGGGTGGCGCGTCAGCTGCGCGCACTGCGTGCCGCCGGCCTGTGGGTGCCAGAGCAGGACGCCGACGGCACCCTCGGCCTCTCCGACAGTCCGACCGTGCTGACCTACCACTCCTATGCGGGCCGCCTGGTGCGGGAGCAGGGTCTGCGCCTCGGCATCGAACCCGATGCCCGCATGCTCACCGAAGCAGCGGCGTGGCAGTACGCGTCCGCAGCAGTGCACACCTATGACGGTCCGATGCAGGAGGTCGACAAGGTCGAATCGTCAGTCACGGCTGCGGTGGTCTCGCTCGCCGGTGAGATGGCCGAGCACCTCCTGACGCCGGCGATGGTGCAGGAGGAGATCGAGGCAGTGCTGCACGGCCTGGACGATCTGCAGGAGATCGGCCGACTCAAGCGGGCCAGTAATCCCGCGTATCGCGAACTCGCCGCGGTGTTGCGTGCGAGGCTGGCGATCCTGCCGATCGTCGAGCGCTATCAGCAGCTCAAGCACGAGCGTTCGGCGCTCGACTTCGCCGATCAAATGGGCAAGGCGGCCGTTCTGGCCAGCACCTTCCCCGGTGTCGGTGCGCTCGAGCGGCGCCGGTTCAAGGCGGTGCTGCTCGATGAGTTCCAGGACACCAGCGAGGCGCAGTTGCAACTGCTGAAGCATCTGTTCGTCACTGCTGACGAACCCGTCCGGGTGACCGCGGTGGGTGACCCCCATCAGTCGATCTACGGGTGGCGCGGCGCCAGCGCCACCACGCTCGGGTCCTTCCCCGACCTGTTCGCCGACTCCGACGGCCCGGCGCAGGTGCGTCCGCTCTCGACCAGTTGGCGCAATGACCGCGCGATCCTGGCGTCCGCCAATGTCGTCGCCGCCCCGTTGCGTGAGGGCAGCACCGTTGCGGTGCCGGCACTGCAGCCCAGTCCGACGGCCGGCGAGGGGGGCGTGCTCGGAGCACGGCTCGACACCATGGAGCAAGAGGCCGAACATGTCGCGGCCTGGCTGTCGCAGCGCTGGGTCGCGAGTGCTGACGGACGCTATCCGTCGGCCGCGGTGCTGTGTCGCAAGAGGTCGCTCTTCCCGATCGTGATCGATGCCCTGGAGCGCGCCGACCTGCCGGTCGAGGTCGTCGGCGTCGGGGGCCTGCTGATGACCGCTGAAGTCGCCGACCTGGTGAGCCTGCTGTGGGTCGTCCAGGATCCCACCCGCGGTGACCGGCTGATGCGGTTGCTCACCGGTCCGGCCGTTCGTCTCGGGGCGGCCGACCTCGACCTGCTCGCCGCGTGGTCCAGGCGGCTCGAGGCTGATGCTCGGCCCGAGGTCGCCCGCGCCGAGCAGGATCGCGAACCCGAAACCCGTGACCGTCCCAGCCTCGTCGAAGCGCTCGACCACCTGCCGCCCGTCGATTGGGCCGGCCCTGCTGGGCGCACCCTCACGGATGCCGCACGCGAGCGGCTCACCGGTCTGGCCCGAGTGGTACGCCAGCTTCGCCGGCTGACCGGTCTGCCGCTGGCCGAACTCGCCGGTGAGGCCGAGCGTGCACTCGGACTCGACATCGAGGTGCTGTCGCGCCCCGGGGTCACCCCGCAGGCCGCCCGGGTGCACCTCGACGCCTTCGCCGACGTCGCCACCCACTTCAGTGCGAGCGCCGATCGGCCGACCCTGGGCGGTTTCCTCTCCTGGCTCGACGCCGCGCAGGAGGAGGAACGCGGCCTCGACAAGGCCGAGATCGAGTCGAGCGATGCCGCCATCCAGGTGTTGACCGTGCACGCGGCCAAGGGGCTGGAATGGGACTACGTCGCTGTGCCGGGCCTCACCGAAGGCATCTTCCCCGACCACAAGAACCGCGCGTGGTTCAACGAGGAGGCGGGCGATTGGGGCATCGGCGCGAAGTCGGAGCCGGACGACCGCAGCACCTGGACCGTCAACGACAGCGGGTGGTTGGTCGGGCTGGATGGCGTCCCCTTCGACCTGCGCGGCGACAGCGCCGCACTGCCGACGCTTCCGGTCGCCGAGTTGGGCACCCTGGCCGACCTCGTCGATGAGATCAAGGCGTTCAAGGCTGCGGCGGGCGCTCATGGTCTGCGCGAGGAGCGACGCCTGGCCTACGTGGCGCTGACGCGCGCGAAGCACGAAATGCTGCTGACCTCCTCGGTGTGGTTCTCCGGCAACTCCCCGCGACTGCCGTCGCGCTTCTTCAGCGACGCGGTCGACGCCGGCACGGTCGAGCTCGGCACCTACGCACAGACGCCGGAGCCGGGCACCGAGAATCCGCGTCTTGCGCACGGGAGGTCGATGGTCTGGCCGGACGACCCGCTCGCGCACCGCCGGCTCCAATTGGAAGCCGGGCGCGAACACGTCATGGCTGCGTGGCGCAGCTGGGGTCGACCGATTCCTGCCGATCAGCTCGGCGACCTCGCAGTGGAGGGGCAGTTCAGCACCGCTGAGCGGCAGCGGCGTCGCGAGTTGCGCGCGCTCCTGCACGAACGAGCCGCAGCACAGGTAGCGCGAGCGAGTGTGGTGCGCCTGCCCAAGCACCTTTCGGCGTCCTCGGTGGTGGCGCTCGCGGCAGATCCCGCACAGTTCGCCCTCGACCTACGTCGTCCGATGCCGACCGCGCCCGCGCTGGCGGCTCGGCGCGGCACACGTTTCCACGCCTGGGTCGAACAACACTTCTCGCAAGCGGCGTTGGTCGATGTCGACGAGTTGCCCGGCTTCGCCGACCCAGACGCCACAGACGACGACCTCGACCTGATGAAGAGTCACTTCCTGGCCTCACCCTGGGCGCAGCGAACTCCGCTGGCGATCGAGGTGCCGATCGAGACGTGGGTGGCCGGCACCGCCGTTCGGGGCCGGATCGACGCCGTCTTCGAAGACGCCGAGGGCATTGTCATCGTCGACTGGAAGACCGGCCGTCCGCCATCCGGTCTGAGCGGCAGTGCCCGCACACTTCAGCTGGCCGCTTACCGGCTGGCGTATGCGCGACTGCGTGAGGTGCCGGCCGAGCAGGTGCGGGTGGCCTTCTACTACGCGGCCACGGGGGAGACGGTGTGGCCGGTGTTGCCGCCCGACAACGCCATCGATCAGCTTTTGGAGTCGATTCCAGTGCAGGAGTAGGAGCGTCAGTCCTGCTGGCGGCGGGAGACGTCGATCTCGATGGTGTCGTCCTCGCGCAGGTGAGCCTCGGACGAAGAATGTTCGGCGTCATCGGTGTCGTCGACGTCATCGAACTCTTCGTGGATGCGTTCGTCCGCCTCGACCGCTGCGTCGCGCTCTGACGGCTCGGCGAGGTCGATGTCGTCTGCGTCGTCTGCAGCCAACTGGCCGGGCTCGTCCGCCGGCTGGGCGCCCACAACCGGAGCAGCACGTGGCGGCTGGGGCATGAGGCTGTCGTCGCCGACGGTCTGCTCGTTGAGTCGGCGGAGTGCCGCGGCCCGACGGTCGATTATGCGGTCGTCGTCGACCCCGACGGCGTCCAGCAGGGCAGTCACCCGGAGCAGCTCACTCGACAGCCGCACCCGCCGCTCGAGGTGCTTGTCGGGTGCCTCGTGGCGGGCCGCGGAGTAAGTCTCCAGGATCGTGTCGAAGGCCTCTGCCGGTGCCGCTGCCCACAATGCGGCGAAGTCGTCGGCCGGGTCAGCGACGCAGGCGTTCTCCCATGCGCCGATCCCACTGACCTCATCGCCCCCGTACACGTGGTGTCCCTCCAGGGGGCCATGCGTCAGACAGGTCGGGAAACGCCACAGGGAGACCTCTTCCAGGGCACGCTCCCAGCGGGTCAACAGCCCGGAGGGCACCAACCCGGTCGCCGCGGCGCGGTCAAGGGTGGCGAGGCGCCGGGTGCGGTAGGCGTCGGAGTCGTAACTGGGGACGCCGACCTCGTCGGCGATGCGCGGATCGACGTCGTGCAGCTGCGCCAACGCCTTGGCGACGTTGACCGATTGCCTGCTGCCGCCCGTCAGCCCGCGCCACTGCATCGGGGCTCCGGCGAAACTGCGGTGCACGGTGACGGTGTTGCGGTCGGCGATGGTCATGCGTCCTTCGGCGACCGGCACGCCGAATTCGACACGCTTGGCCAGCAGCCGGACGAAGGTGTCGGCGAGCTCAGCGGCCGCGCCGGCGGCGGCGTTGCGGGAGAGTCGGACGATCCATTGCGTGCCGTCCTCGCCTTCGACGAGTGCCTCCTGGAACCGGTCGGTGATCCGGGTGGGAACCGAAGCGACGGACGCGGGAAGAAGGCGGGGGAGGGCGGCATCGGCCAGGGCGGCCATGACAAGGGGACTGCGCAGCACGGCCTCACGGTACGCCGTCGACGTCGCCTAGCCTGGGAGCCGTGGCCGAACCGAGTGAAACTGCTTCTCATCTGATCTTGTCGGCGAGCACTCTGGATCGCGATGCGCTGCGACGAAGTGATGACGGCCTGCTACCCGGACTGCTGGCCGATGCGCGCACCCTGGTGCTGCATCTGCGCGGCGAGCGAATGCCCGTCGACGCGCCGGAGGAGCAGATACGACTGCGTTATCGCGCTCCCTCGAGCAGCGACGATCCAGCCCGGTGCAGCTACCTGGGAATGGTCCGGGGTGCGCCGGTGGTCGCGCTCTTCGACGAGCCTGAGCCCGAACCCGCCGACGCCGGCACCACCGACCCGGATGATCTGCAACGGCAGCGCGCACGCGAACATCGCAGCCTGCGCGCGCTCGCACCGGTGCTTTCAGTGGACGACCTGGGCGTTGCCACCACTGCTGTCGCGATGGCCAATTGGATTGTGACGCAACGTTTCTGCTCGCGCTGCGGTGCGCCCGTTGCGCTCGGCCACTCGGGTTGGGTGATGCGCTGCGCTGAAGGGCATTCGCATTTTCCGCGCACCGACCCCGCCGTGATCATGTCGGTGACTGATCCGGACGACCGTCTCCTTCTTGCGCAAGGCGCGCGGTTCGTGGTGCCGACCGGGATGTCGGTGCTGGCTGGTTTCCTCGAGCCTGGTGAATCGCTGGAAGCCGCGGTGCGCCGTGAAGTGTTGGAGGAGGTGGGACTGCCCGTGGACGAGGTGCGTTATGTCGACAACCAGCCCTGGCCCATGCCCGCTTCGCTGATGGTCGGCTTCGCCGCACGCACCTCCAGCACCGAACTGCGCTTGGAGGACGACGAGATCAGGCACGCCCAGTGGTTCACCCGTGGCGAGCTCGATGCCGCGTTGGCCTCTGGCGAGCTGACCGTGCCGCCCCGGTTGTCGATCGCTCGTCACCTGATCGAACGCTGGTACGGCGCAGTGCTGCCACCGCAGCCCGGTGACGTGCGATGACGCCTGACGAGGTGTTGGAGGGCCTCGACCCGGAGCAGCGCTTGGTCGCTTCGCAACCGATCGGGCCGATGTGCGTGCTCGCTGGAGCAGGCACGGGCAAGACGCGCGCCATCACCCATCGCATCGCCTATGGCGCGCACGCCGGCGCGTACCAACCGCAGCGGGTGCTCGCCGTCACCTTCACCGCTCGCGCCGCAGGGGAGATGCGCACCCGTCTGCGGGGCCTCGGACTACCCACGGTGCAGGCACGCACTTTCCACGCCGCCGCGCTCAAGCAGCTGGGCTTCTTCTGGCCCAAGGTGATTGGCGGCGCGCCTCCCGAAGTGCTCAAGCACAAGGCTCCCGCGGTCGGTGAGGCCGGAGCGCGGCTTCGCTTCGAACTCGACCGAGTGGCGATCAGGGACATCGCCTCGGAGATTGAGTGGGCCAAGGTCGGCATGCTCACCCCCAACACCTATGCAACGGCAGCGGCGCGAGCCGGACGCCGCGTGGCCGATCTGGACCACACTGCGATGGCCCGCCTGTGGGAGACCTACGAAGAGGTGAAGTCGGCCCGGCACGTCATCGACTTCGAGGACGTCCTGCTGCTGATGGCCGGAATCCTGGTGGAGCGTGACGACGTCGCCCGCACCGTGCGCGACCAGTACCGCCACTTCGTGGTCGATGAGTACCAAGACGTCAACCGCGTGCAGCAGACCCTGCTCGATCTCTGGATCGGCGACCGCAGTGATGTCTGCGTGGTGGGCGACCCCGCCCAGACCATCTACTCCTTCACCGGAGCCTCACCGGTGCACCTGCGTGATTTCGCCGCCAAGCACCAAGGCGCCCAGACGGTGCGGCTGGTGCGCAACTATCGCTCGACCCCGCAGGTGTTGGAGTTGGCGAATGCCGTGCTGGGTGCCGCGAAGGGCACGGGTTATGCGCAGTTGCATGCCCAGAGCAAGGACGGCCCGGCGGTCAGGCTGCTGCAATACGCCGACGACATCGCTGAGTCCGAAGGCATTGTCGAGGAGGTCAAATCGCTTCTGGCACAAGGTGTTCCAGCCAGCGAAATCGCCGTCCTGTATCGCATCAACGCCCAGTCGGAGCCGATCGAGCGGGCGTTGTCCGAAGCCGGAATCAACTACCTCGTCCGCGGCGGCGAGCGCTTCTTCCAGCGGCAGGAGGTGCGGCAGGCGGTCGTGTTGTTGCGTGCAGCAGCCCGTTCGGACGACGGTGCGGCGTCCCTCGGCGCGCTGGTGCGCGATGTCATCACCGGGGCCGGATGGTCGCCGCAGCGACCTTCGGGTGGAGCTCTGCTCGAACGATGGCAGTCGTTGGAGGCGCTGGCCACGGTCGCGGACGAGTTGATCACCGCCACCCCCTCGGCCCGGCTGCCCGATCTCGTCCACGAACTCGACCGACGGATGTCCGAGCAGCATGCCCCCACCGTCGAGGGCGTGACGCTTGCTTCGTTGCACGCGGCCAAGGGCCTGGAATGGGATGCCGTCGTGCTCGCCGGTTGTTCCGACGGCCTGCTCCCGTTGTCGCATGCCGAAGGCCCGGACGCGGTGGAGGAGGAGCGCCGCCTGACCTATGTCGGGTTGACGCGCGCCCGGATCCACCTGGTCCTCACCTGGGCCCAGGCGCGCCAACCGGGCGGTAAGCCGACGCGTTCGGTCTCGCGCTTCCTGCACGCCGCCGACGGCATCCTCGACGGCGTCGCGCCGCGGCGAGCAGCCAACCCTCGGGCGACGAGGGCCAAGAAGACCGAACGGGCCAGGGTCGTCAAGTGCCGCACCTGCGGGAAAGATCTCTACCTCGCCGCGGAGCGAAAGATCGGACGGTGCGGCGACTGCCCGAGCACCTACGACGAGGCGACGTTCGAGGAGTTGCGCACCTGGCGCAAGGCGCTTGCCGACCGGTTGCGGGTGCCGGCTTTCGTCGTCTTCACCGACGCGACGCTCATCGCGATCGCCGAGCACGAGCCGGCGGACGAACGAGCGTTGTCCAAGATTTCCGGGGTCGGGGTGCGCAAATTGGCCACCTACGGGCCATCAGTGTTGGGCGTCCTGCGTGGCGAATCCACTGACTCGATGGTCGAGATTGCTTGTGCTGCAACGGAATCCGACTCTTCCTGAAAGTCTTCAAAATTCACTCGTTAAATAAGTTGCCGCTGCTGCGAATCGCGCCGTAGCCTCGTAGGCGTTCAACTCAGGCGATGCTGCTGCGTCGTGCTGGGGCCGGTGTAAGTCGAAAGGAGGGTTGGCGAGATGGAGACCAAGACCATGTGCACGAAGACGGACCTGTTGTCCGACAAGCGTTTTGCGCACTCGGCGTCGCCGACCCTCGCGGGTATCCCCGCTTCGGTTCAGGAGATCAGTGTGTCCATCGCCTCGATGGCCTCTGCCGAGTACGTGCGTGAGCGCGTCGGCGGCAACAACCCCTTCTTCGCCACCGATGTCGCAGCTTCCGCGTCCCGGGAGGTCACTGCTCTGATCTGAATCCCAGACGGACGGTCCTCTTTCAGGCCGCGGAACCCACGACCAGGGTCCGCGGCCTTTGTGTATTCCGCGGACAACCAGCCCGAAGCACACGACAGACGACCGAAAGAACCTCAGCAATGTTCGAAGCGATAGACCTGCAGTTGAGCACGTTCATCGACCAGACCCAACAGATCAGCCAGGACGGCATCGACATGCCGTGCCAGGCAAACGACCCGGAGATGTGGTTCGCCGACCGTCCCGAGGACGTCGAGTTCGCCAAGGCGCTCTGCAGCACCTGCCCGTTGCAGCAGCAGTGCCTTGCCGGAGCACTCGAGAGGCAGGAGCCGTGGGGTGTCTGGGGAGGCGAGCTCTTCCAGAGCGGAGTCGTCATCCCGCGCAAGCGGCCGCGTGGTCGGCCGCGCAAGAACCCGGTTGCGGCCTGACGATGAAATGTCAGAACGACCAGAATGAACCGTCGCAGGCCGGAACCCTCATGAGTGTGGGACCGGTGAATGCAGTGGAGGGGTGTGATGTGTGGTGCGCGATCGGGGATCGCACCGCGCTTCACACCCCTCCACCGCATGCGGTGCGATGGTGAGACTCAGGAGAGTTCGCCGAAGGTCGCACCCGGCACGGTGTCGCTGAAGATCTGACGCGCCGGCACCGTGCCCTCGATCTGCGAGAGCACTGCGATGCCGCCCAGCCAGGTGCGATGGATCAGCACGAACTCCGGCGGCAGGTTGAGCCGCAGACCCACGGTGAACTGCGCACTGCGTGGGTCATTGATGTAGTTGAAGACGCTGCGCAACCAGTCGCGGCTGAACGTGAACTCCTCGTGCCGCAGCGGCTCGATGAAGACCGACAGGTAGTCGAGCAAGCGGTCGGCGTCGATGTCGATGGACGACTTCACGAACCCGGACTCCCGTAGTTCGTCCAGCAGGCCCTCGGCATCGCCGTCCAGCGCGAGGCTGGCGAGCGCCCCGAGAGTGGGTGGCAGGCCGTCGGGCAGCCGGTTGACCGCCCCGAAATCGAGCACCCCGAGTCGGCCGTCGGACAACAGCCGGAAGTTGCCCGGGTGTGGGTCGGCGTGCAGCAGGCCCGCGGTCTCCGGACCGCCGAGCAGGAACTCCAGGTAGCGGCGCGCCGCGAGGTCGCGCTGCTCCGGAGTGCCGTCCTTGATGATGCGGGACAACGGCTCGCCCTCGACCCACTCGGTTACCAGCACCTGGTCGGTCACGTGGACGACCGAGGGCAGGGCGAAGTGTTCGGAATCGGCGTACGCGTCCGCGAACTGCCCCTGCATCACGGCTTCGAGGCGGTAGTCGACCTCCTCGCTCATGCGAGCCTTCATCTCATCCAGGATCGGCACGACGTCCAGGCCGGGCACCCAGTTGGTCGACAGCCGCATGACTCGCGACAACTGTTTGAGGTCGGACATCAGCGCTTCCGCGGCGCCGGGGTACTGGATCTTGACGGCGACCTCTCGGCCGTCCTTCCATATCGCGCGGTGCACCTGGCCGATGGACGCCGAGGCGACCGGCTCCTCCTCGAAAGAGGTGAACCGGGAACGCCACCGCGCGCCGAGTTGTTCGCGCAGCACCTTGTGCACGGTCTCCTTCGGCATGGCGGGCGCGGAGTCCTGGAGTTTGGTGAGCATCGCGCGGTACGGGGCGGCGACCTCCTCGGGCAGTGCCGCCTCGAAGATCGACAGGCTCTGTCCGAACTTCATCGCGCCGCCCTTGAGCTCGCCCAGCACCTTGAACAGCGAGGCGGCGGTCTGCTCCTGCAACTTGGCGGTGACGGCGTCTGCGGGAGCTCCGCCGACGCGACGTCCGATGCCGATGGCGGCGCGAGCGCCGAACCCCAGCGGGAGGGTCGCCAGACGTGCGGTGCGCACGACGGCCTTGCGCGGTAGTTCACTCATTGACCCATTGTCACCCAACCATTGCTTCCACGGTGGCACCTGCTGCTGTGCGGCAACCACAGAGCGGATGGACGGGCCACAGGTGGTGGCTGATGGAATAGTCGTCGGTGGTGGCGCGCAGCGCGATTCCGGGCGGTAACGGTCGTCCGTTGGCGTGCCCGCGCACCACCAGCCCGATCAGTCCGACGGCTACATGGGTGAGTTCGGGGGCGGTCGACGGTGCGCCATCACACAAGGCCAAGTGCTGCATCTGCGTCGCGAGATGTGGCCAGTTGGCGTCGAACTGGCTGCGCCGGACGTCCAGGCAGTTGGCACAAGGACCGGACGTCTCTCGCAACAACGGACCGACCACGACCTGGTCGGAGCCGAGTTCGACCACCAGTTGGGTGCGTCCGACTGCGGCGACCAAGGTGCCGGGTGCGCCGATCGAGACGATCACGTCGCAGCGATCCGGCACGACGCGCGCGCCGAGTGCAGCGATCACCTGGCGGGCAGCGTCGGCGACCGGTCCGTGTCCGTCGACGGTGACGTCCACGGCTCGGAGTTCGCCCGGCTCGACCTGACGTACGGCGGCGCGCAGTGCGTCGGCCGATGACGGGTCGAGTTTGCGGAAGGCGGTCGCCCACTGGGCCCCGGTCAGCGGGCCCGCGCGCAGGACGGTGCGGATCGCGTCGTCGCCCAAGGGCCCGACGAGCTGCGGCTCCCGGGAGCCGATGCCGATGAGCACGCTGTCGCTCGCGTAGCGCAACGCACGAAATCGGTTGGGGGAATGGTCAATTGGATCCGACATGAATCCTCCGAGGTGGCGCGGGTCGACAATTCGGCCAGCCTGACATGCCACTCACGGGTTTCCGGGTTGTCCACAGGCGCACGACGCAGGACGCCCGGTTTACACAACGCACGGTGCTGCTACGGACAACTGCGCACATTTCGAACTAAGTTCTTGGGATGCAAGCCCAGCCGGAGGTCGAGATCGTCCGCTCCGCGCGTCGCCGGTCGTCACTCTCGGCGACGATGGTGGAGGGCCGGGTGGTGGTGCGCGTGCCGGCCCACCTGTCCAAGAAGGAACTCGACACCCTCGTGCCGCGGCTGGTGCAGCGCGTGCTGGCTAAGCAACGCCCGGCTGCGCGCTCGGACGGGGAGTTGCTCGCCCGAAGTCTGGCGTTGTCGAAACGCTATCTGGGTGGTCTGGCCCGGCCCGCCGGTGTGCGCTGGGTCAGTAATCAGCAACGCCGTTGGGGCTCGTGTACGCCGTCCACCCGGCAGATCCGCTTGTCCGAACGATTGAGCGGCATGCCGCAGTACGTCATCGACTACGTGCTCGTGCATGAACTCGCGCACCTGCTGCAACCCGATCACGGCAGCGGCTTCAAAGCCCTGATGGCCGGCTACCCGCACGCCGAGCGCGCACAAGCCTTCCTCGACGGCGTCAGCTTCGGCTCCGGGCTCCCGCCGATTCCGATGGACGACCTGGACGAAGCTGATCCCGCACCCGCCTGACAATTCCCGCGAGATCAGGATCGGTCGGCTCCGGCAACGCATCGACAGGCCACCACTGTGCCGCATCCAACTCGGCCGACACCACGATCGGGGCAGGTGCGTCGAGCACGAAGGCGAAACGCAGATCCAGGTGTGAGCGGCAGCGTCCGAAAGCTGCCGACAACTGGTGATGATGCAGATCGACCAGTTCGGCGCGGTCGGCGTCGACCGGCAGGCCCGTCTCCTCGACCACCTCACGTGCGGCTGCCGCCGCGAGGCTCGAATCGTCGGCTTCGAAATGACCGCCTGGCTGCAGCCAGAGCTTGGCCTTGCCGTGCAGCACGAGCGCAACCTGTTCCAGCGTCGGGTCGAAGACCAGCCCGCCGCAGGTGAAGTGGTCGGGCCCGCCGTCGCGGCTCATCGCACCGTGATGCGTGGACAAGTGCGACAGGTACCGGTCGCGTTCGGCAGCCAACGCCTCATCCGGTGCGGGCCACGCCGCAAGGATCGAGACGGCGTCAGCCTGCAACTGCGAGAAGCTCATGAACCGGGCTTCTCGTCGTCTTCGGGCTTGTCCTCTTGCGCCATTTCGGCCTCACCTTGTGCCAGCAGTGCAGCAAGAGCGTCGTCGACGGCGTCGGTGCTGGTGTCAGCGTGCTTGCGTTCGGTGCCCGCGACATAGCCGCTCGGGTCGTCCAGGTCGGCGGCCGAGGGAGCGAAGTCGGGGTGCTTCCACGCCTCGTCCCGGCCCTGCTGGCCCTTGGCATCTTCCAAAGCGGTGAACAGCGCTGCGGCGTCACGCATCCGGCGCGGACGCAGCTCAAGGCCAACGAGGCTGGCGAACACCTTCTCCGCCGGACCGCCAGTGGCGCGACGGCGCCGGATCGCCTCGGAGAGTGCGTCGACGTTGGGCAGGTGCGGCCGCGCGGCACGGTCGCTGATGACGTCGACCCAGCCCTCGACGAGCGCGAGCAGGGTCTCGAGGTGCTTCAGCGTGCGCTGCTGCGCCTCGCTCGGCTCGGGTCGGAAGATCGAGCCGGCCAGCGCTTCCTGCAACTGCGTGGGGTCTTGCATGTCGGCGTTGCCCATCGCTTCTTCGATCGCTTCGGTGTCGATCGAGATGTCAGCGGCGTACGACTGCACGGCGGCGATCAGTGCGGGGCCGAGCCACGGGACGCCCTTGAACAGACGGGTGCGGGCAGCCTCGCGGACGGCCAGGTAGAGGTGGATCTCGCCGGCGTCCACGCCCAGACCTTCGGCGAAGGCGGCGACGTTGGTGGGCATGACGACAACGGGGTTGCCCTCGACCAGCGGGAGGCCGACCTCGGTGCCGGTCACGAGCTCGCCGGCAAGCGTGCCGACCGCTTGGCCCAGCTGCATCGAGAAGACGGCGCTGCTCATCCGGCCGAGCATGGGCTCGAGCTGCCCCATCATCTGCGGGGGCATGCCGAACTGCTCCGAGCCGAGACGGGTGATCTGTTCGCGCATCGCGCGCATGACGGCGGCGTTGACCGCGTCCGAGACGGGTTCGACCAGTCGGCGCCAGGTGGGCATCGTGGCTTCCACCCACTCCGAGCGGCTCCACGCCTTGCCTGCTCCGGTGGAGCTGAAGTCGGTCACCTGGTCGAGCCAGAGGTTGGCGACCATTACCACTTGGTCGACATCGCGGGCCGTTGTGGCGGAGATGCTGGGGTCGCCCTCGGCTGCGACGGTCTTGCGGGCGACGTCGCGGGCGGCCTCGATGTTGAAGCTGCCGTCAGACGGCGCCGCCATCATCGCGGCCATCTGCTGCTGCATCTGGGCGAACATCGCCGGATCGATATTGCCCAGGCCGAGTTCGGACAGGGCTTCGCGCATGTCGTCGCCGCCGCCCATGAGGTGCTTCATCAGCTCGTTCAGGTCTGGCATGTCGTCGGGGCGCTCGTCGGGGTTCATCTCGTTCCTTCGCGCGGAGGCATTCGGGTCGCTGTTGTGGTCAACCGCGACGTGGGGTGAATCGTTCCCGGTAGATGCAGGCAGCCACACATTTGGGAACTCACCCGCTTCGGTGCCTACGCTACGTCCAGAACGTCACCCGCGAAACACCCGGAAGGTGAAGCTGATGGATGACCCGCGAGTGACCCTCGCCGAGATTCGGAACACCGCGTTGTCGGTGGACGAGGTGTTGCAGGCGGTGCAAGACCCGGTCGCCGGAGGAATCGGCTTGTTCGTCGGCGTCGTGCGTGACCACGACCAGAACAAGGGCGTCACCGGGCTCGACTATTCGGCTCACCCCAGCGCGGCCGACGAGCTGCGCAAGGTCGCCGGCGAAGTGCTCAGTGACGAGATCGCGAAGGTGGCTGCCGTGCACCGGGTCGGACCGTTGCAGGTGGGCGATCTCGCTGTGGTCGTGGCGGTCAGCGCACCCCACCGTGCAGCGGCGCTGGACGTCTGCCACACGCTCATCGACCGGCTCAAGCAGACCGCGCCGATCTGGAAACACCAGAGCTTCACCGACGGCTCGGACGAGTGGGTCGGACTGTGAGCCACATCTACGACGGCGCCGCGGACAGCGCGGGCGAGGGTGCGGGGCCGGCACAGCAGGGGCCGGCCGGTGGGCGATCCGGCGGGGTCTCCCGGCGCAACAAGTGGCTCATCGGCCTGGTCGTGGTGACGATTCTCGCGCTGGCGTTGATGTCGATCATCAAGGTGCCGGTCGTGATCCTGCGAGCCGGCGCGGCTACCGACACTCTCGGCCAGGACGACGGCAATCCGGTCATCCAGATCAGTGGCACCCAGACGTACCCCACGTCCGGCGCGCTCAACTTCACCACCGTCGCCGTCGCCGGTGGTCCGGCCTATCCGGTGTCGGTGCTCGATTACCTGCAGGCGAAGTTCTTCGACGGCGACGCACAGATCGACGACGAGGAGAAGTGGTTTCCCAAGAACATCACCGGTCAGGAGGTGAAGAAGCAGAACGCCGCCGACATGACCAACTCCCAGCGAACCGCTGAGGTAGTGGCGATCCGTAAGTCGGGTCGCACCGTGCCCGAGCGCGTCCTGGTCGGTGTCGTGGCCGAGCAGGCACCCTCGGGCTCAGCGTTGCGGGTAAAAGACCAACTGCTCTCCCTCAACGGCTCGAAGGTGACCGACCTGGCGTCGGTGCACAAGGCGATGGAGTCGGTGAAGCCCGGTGATTCGGTCAAGGTCGAACTCCTACGTGGCGGCAAGCGGACGACGGTGCAGGCCAAGACCGCAGCGGCGCAGGGCAGTGGTCGCGCTGTCTTCGGCATCGGTCTTGCGCCGGAGTACGACATGCCCTTCCAGGTGAAGGTCAACACCGGAGAGGTGGGCGGACCGTCAGCGGGCATGATGTTCGCACTGGCGATCTACGACAAGATCACACCCGGCGCACTGACCGGCGGCAAGAAGGTGGCCGGCAGCGGCACCATCGACGAGACCGGCGCGGTCGGACCGATCGGTGCCGTGAAGCACAAGATGCTCGGCGCCAAGCGCGCCGGCGCGACCTATTTCCTCGCCTCATCGTCCAACTGCGACGAAGTCGTCGGCAACGAGCCCAGCGGCATGACCGTCGTCAAGGTCAACACCATCGACGATGCGCTGGCTGCGATGCCGCGGATCGCCAAGGGCGAGACGAAGGGCCTGCCCACTTGCACCAAGTAGCTGGTCAGTCCTCGAGGGTGGCCTGAAGGGCGGCCACCAGGCCGGGCGCGATGTCCTGGCCCATGGCCACCTTGTCGTCGTCATCGTGATCGCGTTGACGCAATAGGCAGATCTGTTCGCCCGAACGCAGCACCGCCACCAGCAGACGGACGTCGCGCCGGTCGGGGTGTTCTGCGAGGAGTTCGGCGGCTCGATCGGGGTCGTCCGGCAGGTTCTGCTCGGCCTCCGGCGGGACGACGATGCGTTCGACCGCGAGTGCGACACCCTCGACCTCCGGCGGCCAGGCCAGGCGTCCCAGCAAGGAGTCGATCGATGAGGTCTGCGGCAGACCTTCCTGCTCGATCGCGCTGATTCCCTCGGGTGCGGCGCCTGCCAACTGCGCCGCCAGAGCCGGTTCGCCGGCGAGCAACGCCGCGTTCGAAGCCAGTGCGAACAAGCGTGGCGCTTGATCCCATCCGGCCGCGGCAACGTGCCGCTCGGTGTCGACGGCACACTCGCCGAGAGGGCTGAGCAGCGGCTTGGCGACGGGCTGATCCTGCGAGGTCATGCGCCCATGGTGACCTACGCCGGAACAAGACGCGAGATCCGGTGCCTCCTGCGCTCCCCGAGCCGGGTTAGGGTCTGATCCGGAGGGCCAGCCCGGCGCGTGCAGCACCGGGGGAGTCGTTCCGGCGGGGGCGCACAGCCCACCCGCACTGATCCATGTGGTGAGCCCGACGGAGGTACACGTGAGCTCGGCCGACAGCAGTTCCGGCGAAGGGCGCGAGGCCGCTTGGCGTGCCGTGGGAGATAACCGCGGTAGGCGCATGCGACGCATCTGGTTCATCGCCGCCATCACGCTGCTCGTTGCCTACATTCTGCTCAAGCTGTGGTCACACCTTTGGACCGAGAAGCTGTGGTTCGACTCCGTCGGCTTCTCCCAGGTGTTCCGCAACCAGGTCGTCGCGCAGGTCGCGATGTTCGCCGGTGGTTTCCTGCTCACGGCCGGTCTGGTCTACGGATCGATGGCGTTGGCCTATCGACGGCGTCCCTTTCTTCCTCCGGCCGCCGTCGACCGCGACGCGATGGAGCGCTACCGGGAGATGATCGAGCCGGTGCGCAGCCTCGCCTTCCGTGGTGTTCCGGCGATGCTCGGACTCTTCGGGGCGGCCGTCGCGACGAGCCAATGGCAGACACCCTTGCTGTGGTGGAACGGCACCGACTTCGGGGTGCGCGACCCGAAGTTCGGCAAGGACGTCGGGTTCTACGTCTTCGACCTGCCGTGGTGGCAGTTCCTGACGACCATGCTCAGCATGACGCTGGTGCTGGCGATCGTCGCCGGCGCGGTCGTGCACTACATCTACGGCGGCATCTCGCTGACCCGCGAGCCCGGGTCGCGTTTCACCTCCGCCGCTCGCATCCACCTGTCGCTCGCTGCGGCCGCGCTCGTGCTGGTGCGCGCCGTCGCCTACTGGCTCGACCGTTACGCGTTGACCACCAAGGACGCCCGCCTGATCACCGGTATCGACTACACCGCTGATCACGCACAGATTCCCACCAAGACGGTGCTCGCGGTCGCGGCCGTGTTGTGTGCCGCGATGTTCGTGGCGACCTTGTGGACCCGCACCTGGCGACTGCCGATCATCGGTATCGCCTCGATGGTGGTGCTGGCAGTCGTCCTGGGCGGGGTCTACCCCAGCGTCATCGCCAACTTCAAGGTCAACCCCAACGCCCGCGCGTTGGAGCAGCCGTACATCAAGCACAACATCGATGCGACGCGAGCGGCCTACGGCCTCAACACCTTGGTCGGCACGAGTGAACAGCCCGAGACCGATGCCAAGCCCGAGCAACTACGCAAGGACGCGCAGGCGGTCCCCGGTATCCGTCTGGTCGATCCCTACCTGATCTCGCCGACCTTCCGGCAGTACGAGGGGCAGAAGCAGTACTACCAGTTCTCCGACGTGTTGGACGTAGACCGCTACACCATCGACGGCAAGGAGACCGACGTCGTCGTCGGCGTCCGCGAACTCGACCTGGCCGGAGTGCCTGCGGGACAACAGAACTGGGTCAACCAGCACACGGTCTACACCCACGGCTACGGGATGGTGGCGGCGTACGGCAACCAGCGCGGCAAGGAAGGTGAACCGGTTTGGGCGGCGAGCAACATGCCGCAGGCAGGTCGCCTCGGAAAGTTCGAGCCGCGCGTCTACTTCGGTGAGTCGTCGCCGTCCTACTCGATCGTCGGTGCGCCCGCAGGTGCGCCTCCGGGCGAACTCGACTACCCCGACAGCAGCACCGGCGGTGAGCGGCGCACGACGTACACCGGCAAGGGTGGCGTGGCCATCGGCGGGCTTTTCCGCAAACTGGCCTACGCGGTGAAGTACCAGGAGTACAACTTCGTCCTCTCCGACAGCATCAACGAGAAGTCACGACTGCTCGACGTGCGCAGCCCGGCCGAGCGGGTCAAGAAGGTGGCCCCGTGGCTCACGATCGACGGCGACCCGTATCCAGTGGTCGCCGGCGGACGGCTGGAGTGGGTGATCGACGGCTACACCACCAGTGCTCGCTACCCCTACTCCAAGACCTCCTCGCTGGAGGAATCCACCGAGGATTCGGTGACCCGCACGGCGAGCAATGTGCGCGCCGCGGCCGGTAGTTCGATCAACTACATCCGCAACTCGGTCAAGGCGACGGTCGACGCCTACGACGGATCGGTCAAGTTGTACGCCTGGGACGAGAAGGACCCGGTGCTCAAGACGTGGCGCAAGGCCTTCGGTGGCACGGTGCTCCCGTTGTCGAAGATGCCCGAAGGGGTGCGGGCGCACGTCCGTTATCCCGAAGACCTGTTCAAGGTGCAGCGCGAGGTGCTCGCGAACTATCACGTGAGCGACCCGGCCACCTTCTTCAGCGGCACCGACTTCTGGCAGGTGCCGGCTGATCCGACCAGTTCCACCGGCGCCCAACAGCCGCCCTACTACCTGTCGATCGCGATGCCGGGCGTGAGCCGTCCGACGTACTCGTTGTCGTCCAGTTACATCCCGGCCGGTAAGGGCAGGCAGAACCTCTCGGCCTTCCTCGCGGTCGACTCAGATGCGACACCGACGCCTGGGAAGCCGAACGGCAACTACGGCACGCTGCGTTTGTGGACGATGCCGCGCAACGTCACCATCAAGGGTCCGGCGCAGTTCCAGAACGACGTCAACACCTCCAACGAAGCCTCCAGCACCTTCCCGCAGACCCTGTCGGTGTTCATGCAGGCCAACGGTGATCGCCTGCAGCGAGGCAACTTGCTGACGCTCCCGCTTGCCGGTGGATTGCTCTACGTCCAGCCGCTGTACGTGAAGGCTTCTGCCGCAACGGGATTCCCGCTGCAGCGAGCGGTGGTCGTGCAGTTCGGCAACAAGCTGGCGTGGGGCGTGACGCTGGAGAACGCGCTGGACGACCTCTTCGGGTCGGGCGCCACGACGGGCACCGACACCCCCGGTGGCGACACCAAGCCACCGACCTCCGGTGACACCGTGTCCAAGGCACTCGGCGATGCGCAGAAGGCGTGGGACGAGGGCCAGGCCGCGCTCAAGAAGGGTGACCTCGCCGGGTATCAGGCCGCCATGAACCGGGTGAAGGCGGCGCTCGACCGGGCCGTCAAACTCGGAGGCACCCCTGGCTCGTCGTCGTCAGCGGCGACGCCGAGCGGCAGCGCAACTCCTTCGAGTTCCGGTTCGACCCCGTCCCCGTCTGCTTCACCTTCGGCGACGGGCTCGGCCGCTCCTTCGGCCACCGGCTGACCTGCTCAGATTTTTCCGGTGAGGTAGCGCTGCAGATTGGGCGCCACCACCTCGACGAGGCGGTCGATGTCGGTGCCCACCACGGCGGGCAGTGTCAATAGTTCGCGGGTCACGAGCAGACCGGCGATCTGGCTGGCGTAGAGACTCAGGCGTAGTTCGAGGTCGGTCTGATCGTGCAGGCGCTCGCGGATCGGAGCGAGGATGACTCCGGTGAGCAGGTCGCGGATCAGGTCGGTCTCGCCGCTGGCCACTGCCTGCCGAAACCGGGCAACGACGGCTGGCCCAGCGGGGGAGGTCCACACGCCGAGGACGGCGCGCAGGCCCACTTCGGCGAGGTCGTCGATGCGGCACTCGTGCATCGGGGCGAGCACGGCGACCGGGTCGGACGGAAACTCGATCGATGCGACGAAGAGGCCCCGTTTGTTGCCGAAGTAGTGACTGATGAGGGCGACGTCCACACCGGCGTCCTGAGCCACCTGCCGCAACGTGGTCCGCTCGAATCCACTCTCGCTGAACAGCTTTCGCGCAGCGGTCAGGATCTCGTCCTTGGTGTTCGGCTCGCCGGTACGGCGCCCTGGGCGGCGGGCCGTCATGTGGTCTGCCTCGGCATCGACCACGCGGCAAGAGCAAGAGCGCCGACGGCGAAGAGTGCGAGGACGCTCACGTTCTGCAGCACCTCGCCGGCCGGGTCAGCCTGGCTGCCGATCGCTCGCAGCGCCTTCACCGCGTAGGTCATCGGCAGGACGTCCGACAACCACTGCAGCACCGTCGGCATCTGTTCGCAAGGAGCCAACAACCCGCACAGGAAGACTTGAGGGCCGATCACCAAGGGCATGAACTGCACCGCTTGGAACTCCGTGCGTGCGAAGGCGCTCGCCAGCAGTCCGGTGGCGACGCCGACGATCGATGCGACGACGGCCACCACGAGCACCCAGATGATGGGGCCAGCGGTCTCGACACCCAGCAGCCAGTGGGTGACCGCCACGAGGACGACGCCTTGCGCCAGCGCTGCAACGGCGAATGCCGCCGCGTACCCGACGAGCAGATCGGCCCGATGCAGGGGAGTGGTGAGCAAGCGCTCCAGGGTGCCGCTGGTGCGCTCGCGCAACATCGCGACGCTGGTCACTAGGAACATCACCAACATCGGCAGGATGCCGAGCATGGTGAGGGCGATGCGGTCGAAGGTGCGCTGGTCGTTGAAGACGAAGTAGAGCAGCGTGAGCAGCAGGGTGGGCACCGCGACGATCAGCCCCATGGTGCGGTGGTCTGCCTTGAGCTGCAGCAGGATTCGCTTGATCGAGGCGATGCAGATGCGCGGATTCATCGGTGGCCTCCACGTCGGATCAGGGCAAGGAAGGCGGCGTCCATGGTGCGTTCGCCGGTGCGGGCGAGCAGGTCGTCTGGTGTGGTGTGTGCGAGCAGTTTTCCCTCGCGCATGAGCATGACGCTGTCGCAGCGGGCCGCTTCGTCCATGACGTGACTGGAGACCAAGAGCGTGGTGCCCCCTTCAGCCAGGTGTTTCAGGTAGGTCCAGATCTCGTCCCGGGTCAACGGGTCGAGGCCGACGGTGGGTTCGTCCAGTACGAGCAGCTTCGGTTCGCCGACTAGTGCACAGGCCAGCGAGACCCGACTGGCTTGTCCGCCACTGAGTTTCTCGACCGGTCGGTCGGCGTATTCCGTCAAGCCCACGGTGGCAATCGCCTGATCCGCATCCTTCGGCGAGAATCCCTGCAGCGCAGCGAAATAGCTCGTGTTCTGTCGGGCGGTCAGGTCGCGGTAGACGCTCACCGCCTGGGTGACATAGCCCAGTTGGCGCCGAAGCTGGGCATCGCTGGGGCGGCGACTGAGCACCTTCAGCGAACCGCTCTCGATGGCCTGCACCCCGACGATGGAGCGCATCAACGTGGTCTTGCCGCACCCGCTCGGACCCATGAGTCCGACGATCGTGCCTCGCGGGATCTCGAAGGTCAGCCGGTGCAGCACTTCATTGCCGCCTCGCGAGACGACGAGGTCGTGGGCAGCGATCGCGACCGGATCGGAGAATTCATCAGGCGTTGAATTCATCATGTGTTGAAATGTCCTCGCCGCCGTCGCCGGTGTCAAGGGGTTGTGAGTGGGCTGCGATGACCGCCCGCCCGATGAACCGCAACGTTGCTCGGCAAGGTGCGTCCGCTGAAACTGCCGCGTCGGTGCCGGTGATTGAGCCGCGCTGGTGAGGAACGACCGCGCAAGTGTGGGCATCAGGCGACTTTCCATGTGAACTCGACCTGGTGTCGGCCAGCCCAGTGCTTCCCGAAGTGACGAAAGACCGTCGATTTGGTGAACGACGAGGGCGTCACGTAAGGTCTTCTCATACCGACGCGGGGTGGAGCAGCTCGGTAGCTCGCCGGGCTCATAACCCGGAGGTCGCAGGTTCAAATCCTGCCCCCGCTACTCGTTCAGGCCGGAGATTCCAGTGAATCTCGGGCCTGAAAGGTTTAGAGATGTGATCCGTGGGCCAGAAAGTGGCCACTTTTTCGGACTGTACGCGGGGATCGGGGCGATCGGTCGTTCGGAGTGCCCGGCGCTACTCAGCGTTGCTCGCCAGTCCGTCGAGTGCCACGTACCTAGCGTGTATGAAGACCGACGCGAGCATCGAGGGATTGGCCTCTCTGGTCGGGATCGAGGAGCTTGCCGAGTACCTCGATGTTCCGATCAAGACGCTCTACAAGTGGCGTCAGGAAGGCACCGGGCCGGCGTCGGTTCGGGTCGGCCGTCATGTCCGCTATTTCGTGAGCGACTTCCAATGCTCGACAGCAGCATCGAGCGCGTCCGGAGCCTGGTAGGCGGCGGTGAAGCGCAGGGGAGCGCCGGTCCACTCGGGCGCGGCGTCCACGGCGGCTTCGTGGAGCATCGCGTCGATGTCGAACACGAGCTGCTCCTGGCTCACAACGCGGCTCCGATGCCCAGCAGCCTGGCTGCCTGCGTTGATGCTCGGAGTCGGAGTGCGTGCGACCAAACGCCGCTACCCGCGCCAATCCTCCTGGGCCAGAGCGGATCTGCTCACCCCGGCACGGCGGCCGGGGCGGGCATGTCGAGCACAGTCGACCGACTGAGTCGGTGCATGAGGAAGGCTGTGCCCAGACGGGTGCGGCCGAAACCCTGCAACGGATCGAAGCCGAGACCGGTCCTGAGCGTGTCGCAGCGGGCTTGCAGTGTGCTGTGGTGGATGTCCAGTTCACGGGCCGCTTCCCGAACCGTCTGTGTCGTCACCAGCGCCTCGACGGTCTCCAACGCCCATGGATGCTGTTGCGCGACAAGGGTGAGACTGTCGGCGTAATCATGCTGGGCGTCGTCGTCGGCGTCAGCCAACAGTTCGATCAGGCCGCCGTAGTCATCGGCTACGACCATCGGCTCACGCGGCGGATCACACAGCCGCAGCGCGACCAGCGCGCTGCGGAACGACCGGTCGAGGCCGTGCACGGAAGCGGCGATCCCGATGCCTCCCGGAGCGGCCCGGAACGGCTCGAAGATCTCGGGGACGACGACGACATGGATCGGACCGAAGCGCGTGCCGATCACGTCCTCGGGCCCGGATGGGCGACCCTCCCAGACAGCGAACAGCGGCGCGGCGACGATGCGGTAGCGGCGCGCGGCCACCAGTCCGAGCGCCCCGGCGGCGTCGAGCCGTTCCTCGACACTGCTGGTGCGCTCGGTCAGCACGCCGAGGTGGCGACGGTTGTCGATCTCGCGCTGACCGCGTCCGTGTCTGATGCGCACAGCGAGCGCGAGCCGTTCGAGGATGATCGCGTCGTTGGCCAGCGGCGCTTCGTCCCGCTCGAGCCAGACGAGCATGTCGTCTCCCGCCCGGGCGAGGAGATCATCGCGCGGCGTGAGCGCCTGCGATCGGTCGATCTCCCCCCGCGGCGACACCCGCATCTCGGCTTGCGACCCGCTCTCCCGAAACCCGGCCGTGCATCCGGCCAGCGAGGCAGCCGCGGCCAGCAGTGCCCGGGTGTTGACGTTTCCCACGATGAGCTCGTCGAAACAGGCGATGACTCGCAGGCCGAGGCTCGAATTGGGGTCGAGGCGCGCGATGCGTCCGAGGAGTTCTTGCATCTCAGTGCTCCTGGCGAGATCGGGCCGGCCGATCAGTCGGCAAGGATCTTCTCCACCCAGGCGTTGCGGGTGCGGATCATCGAACGCCCCACGCTGGTGTGCGGCGCGAAGATGTCGCAAGCGTGGAAGGCGCCCGACCACACGTGCAGTTCGGCATCGCCCCCTGCTGCCCAGATGCGTCCGGCGTAGTCGATGGCCTCGTCGCGGAAGATCTCGGCGGCGCCGACGTCGATGAACGCCGGCGGCAGTGCGCTGAGGTCGCCAGCCCGGGCCGGTGCGGCGTAGGCAGACACGTCGTCGCCACCACGGCGATCGCCGAGGAGCGCCTGCCACGCAGTTCGATTGCTCACCCGGTCCCAGACGCCGATGCCGTCGAACTGTGCGGTCGACGCGGTGATCAACCGGTCGTCGAGCATCGGGTAGTCGAGTAGTTGGCCGCAGGGCCGCGGGCCGCCCCGGTCGCGTGCAGCAAGGGCGATGCCGGCGGCGAGTCCGCCACCGGCACTGGCGCCGGCGACGAGAATGCGATCGCGACGTACGCCCAAGTTGCCCGCCTCGGCGGCGACCCATTCCAGGGCTGCGTACATGTCCTCCCACGGGTAGGGGTCGGGAAACTCCGGCGCGAGCCGGTAGTCGACCGTGACGACGATCGCGCCCAGATCGCTGACCCAATCGAGCACGAGGTCGAGACCGCTGAACTTGTCACCGAACATCAACCCACCGGAATGCGCGTAGAGCACCGTGGGACGCGGTCCCTGTGCGTCGCGCGGTCGGAGAACGGCGGCCGTGAGGTCGCCGCCCTGGTAGCCGGGCAGGACGACGTCCGTGACGTCAATACGATGCTGCCGGAACAGATCGTTCATCGGCGGGGACGCGTAGGAGAGCCGCATGAAGTCGATGAGTTCCGGGGTGATGGTCGGCGGGAACATGCCGCCCACGACCGCCAATCCGGCGCGCAGCTCGGCGTCGAACCCGGGCCGCGGCACCGCGTTCACCGTCATGGGGCCTCCTTCGTGCCGACAAGTCCTCGCAGTCTATTGCGGTGCCTCGCACCGCACACCCGCCATCTGGCGGGGTGTGTTCGTCGATCTGCGACGCCGCGGCGGTTGTGGTCTGCATCACACTTCGGCCAGGCTTGAGCTTCACCGAACGAGAGGAAGATCAATGAGCGACAACCTGACCACCGCGGTCGACGCCGTCGTCCAGCGCGCTTCGCAGGGCCCGAACTCCGGGGAAGGACGAGTGCCGGGCGTCGTCGCCGGTATTACCGACCGGGACAAGGACATCTACCTCGGCGCGTCCGGCGTGCGCGACCTGTCTTCCGACGCCGAAATGACGACCGACACGTCCTTCAACATCTGGTCGACGACGAAGGCGATCACCGCAACCGCCTGCCTCCAGCTGGTGGAGTCGGGCGACCTCGACCTGCAGGCGCCGGCCAAGGAGTACGCGCCCGCCCTCGCCGACGTCAAGGTCATCGACGGCTTCGACGCGAACGGTCAGCCGATCCTGCGTGCGCCGGCCAGCGACGTCACCACCCACCACCTGCTGACGCACACCGCGGGCTTCGGGTACGACTTCTTCAACGAGACCTACAACCGCCTCGCCGAGGAGCACGGCCAGCCGAGCGTGGCCACCGCGACGCGCGCCGCGCTGAACTCTCCGCTGTTGTTCGACCCTGGCACCCAGTGGGAGTACGGCAGCAGCATCGACTGGGCCGGCCAGGTGGTCGAAGGCATCACCGGCAAGCGCCTCGGCGAGGTGTTCCAGGAGCGCATTTTCGCGCCTCTGGGCATGACGTCCTCAGCCTTCGCGCCGACCGAGGAGATGCTCTCGCGACAGGTTCGGCACCACCAGCGCGAGGACGACGGCACGCTCACCCCGAGCGAGTTCGCGACCCCCACCACGCCCGAGGTCGACTTCGGCGGGCACGGTCTGTTCTCGACCGTGCCCGACTATCTGAAGTTCATCCGCATGTGGCTCAACGAGGGACGCAGCGCCTCCGGCGAGCAGGTGCTGTCGCCGGCTTCTGTCGACCTCGGCTTCACCAACCAGCTTCCCGACAATCTCCAGGTCAAGCTGCTGCCGGGCGTCATCAAATGGCTTTCGAACGACGCCGAGTTCTTCCCCGGTCTGAAGAAGACGTGGTCGTACAGCTTCCAGTACACCGAGGACCCGTTCCCGACCGGACGACGCGCCGGCGCCATCGGCTGGGCCGGCTTGGCCAACCTCTTCTACTGGATCGACCGCGACAACGGCTTCGGAGGCTACTGGGCGACGCAGATCTTCCCGTTTGGCGACGGTCCCTCGTTCACCGGGTACCTCGACTTCGAAACCGCTGCGTACCAAGCGTTTACCAAGAGCTGATCGGTCTGGCGCCCGGATGACCGGTCGACCCCCGTCGGTCGATCGGTCGTCTTGGCGTACGCGTTCGTCGCAGGTGTCTGCGAGCGCCCCCGTCGGTGCGTACGGTAGGTGCGCGCCTGACGGCTTCGCGGCGGTACTCGGCAGGTGCAGCAACCGGAACCGCCGCGTTTGCCCGGTCCGGAAAACTCCGGTGCCGACGTCCGGTCCGTGGGGCAGACTGGCCCGGTGTTGCTGACGATCTCGACCACCCACCAGCCGGCGTCCGATCTGGGCTACCTGCTGCACAAGCATCCCGACCGGGTGCAGGTGTTCGAGCAGTCGTTCGGGACGGCCACGGTGTTCTATCCGGAGGTGTCGCACGAGCGTTGCACCGCAGCGCTGTTGCTCGAGATCGACTCGCTGCAGCTTGCACGTAGCCGGAAGAAGAACGCACCTGACTTCAGCCTGAGCCAGTACGTCAACGACCGCCCGTACGCCGCCTCCTCGTTGCTGGCCGTCGCGATGGCAAGAGTGTTCAGCACGGCCCGCAGCGGCACGTGTAAGGGAAGGCAGGAGTTGGCCGACTCCGCGATTCCGCTGGAGATCACTCTGCCGGTGCTGCCGGCACGCGGCGGTGTCGACCTGGTGCGACGACTCTTCGAGCCGCTCGGCTGGACGGTCGACGCCGAGCCGGTCGTGCTCGACGAACGCTTCCCGGAGTGGGGCGAGTCCCGATACGTGTGCTTGCGCCTGATCGGCACCGTGCGCTTGGCCGATGCGCTCAACCAACTCCACGTGCTGCTGCCGGCGCTCGATGAATCGAAGCACTACTGGCAGGGCTCGGACGAGGTCGACAAACTGATGCGCTCCGGTGCTGGCTGGTTGGCCCAGCACCCGGAATCTGAGCAGATCACGCGGCGCTACCTCGGCCGCCAAGGACGCCTCACTCGGGACGCGCTTGCGCGGCTGGCCGAACTCGGTGACGAGGCCGAGGACGCGCTCGATCCAGCAGATGAAGCAGTGACTTCGACTGCACCGCAAAGGATTCCGCTGAACAAGCAACGGCACGAAGCGGTGCTGGTTGCGGTGGAGGAAGTCGGGGCGACGTCCGTGATCGACCTCGGCTGCGGGTCGGGTGCGCTGCTGGAGAAGTTGGTGAAGTTGTCCGGTCTCCGACGGATCGCCGGATGCGATGTCTCGATCCGCTCGCTGCAGATTGCCGGACGCCGCCTCTACATCGACCGGATGACCGAGCGTCAAGCCGAACGCGTCCAGCTCTTCCAAGCCGCGCTCACCTACGAGGACGCCCGCTTCGCCGGCTACGACGCAGCGGTGTTGATGGAGGTGATCGAACACGTCGAGCTCTCCCGACTGCCCGCCCTGGAGCGGGTGGTGTTCGGAGCAGCCCGGCCACGGACCGTGCTGGTGACCACTCCCAATCGCGAGTACAACAAGCTGTACGAAGGCATGACCGGCATGCGTCACCCCGATCACCGATTCGAATGGGACAGAGCAGAATTCGCGCGCTGGGCTGATGAGGTGTGCAGCCGATACGGCTACCGCGTCGAGCATCGCGGGATCGGCGACATCGACGACGCACTCGGCAGCCCCACCCAGTTCGGCATCTTCACCCGCACCGACAACGACGCCGCGACCACGAAGGAGGACGCCCAGTGAGTGACACCACCGCCGTCCGTGAGATCGGCGTCCCGAAGATGGGTCTCGTCGTGCTCGTCGGCGTCTCCGGCAGCGGCAAGTCGACCTTCGCCCGGCAACACTTCCTGCCGACCGAGACGATCTCGAGCGACTTCTGCCGCGGACTGGTCTCTGATGACGAGAACGACCAGGCCGCCACGCCGGACGCCTTCGACGTGCTCAACTACATCGTCGGCACCCGGCTGCGGCGCGGCCGTCTGACGGTGGTCGACGCCACGAACGTGCAGCAGTCAGCGCGGGCCGAACTCGTGAAGCTCGCGAAAAGTCATGACGTGTTGGTCGACGCGATCGTGCTTGACGTGCCCGAGCCGACCGCGATCGAACGCAACGAATCGCGGCCCGACCGCTCATTCGGCGAGCACGTCATCAAGCGTCAGCACCGCGACCTCAAGAAGTCGATGCGACGCCTGAACAAGGAGGGCTTCCGGCGGGTCCACGTGCTGCGCGGTCAGGACGAGATCGATGCCGTACGCATCGTCCGGGAGCGTTCGTGGAACGACCGTACCGATGAGCACGGCCCGTTCGACATCATCGGCGATGTGCACGGTTGCGCCAGCGAACTGCGGACGCTACTGGCCGAATTGGGTTGGCAGCTGGCGTATTCGGGTGACGAGGCGATCGGTGCGAGCCACCCCGAGGGCCGTAAAGCGGTCTTCGTCGGCGACCTCGTCGACCGTGGCCCCGACACCCCCGGAGTGCTGCGGCTGGTGAGCGGAATGGTCGCGTCCGGCGACGCCTTGTGCGTCAGCGGCAACCACGAGGCGAAACTGGTGCGCGGACTACGCGGCGCCAAGGTGACGGTCTCGCACGGGCTGGCCGAATCGCTGGAACAGTTGGCAGCGCAGCCGGAAGAGTTCCGCGCGTCGATGCTCGCATTCATGGACGGGCTCACCAGCCACTTCGTGCTGGACGACGGCAAACTCGTGGTCGCCCACGCCGGGTTGAAGGAGGCGTACCACGGTCGTTCGTCCGGCCGGGTGCGCGCCTTCGCGTTGTACGGCGACACGACCGGCGAGACCGACGAATACGGGCTGCCGGTGCGTTACCCCTGGGCCCGCGAGTATCGCGGCAAGGCGATGGTCGTCTACGGGCACACCCCCGTGCCGCAGGCGGAGTGGAACAACAACACCATCTGCCTCGACACCGGCGTGGTCTTCGGTGGCGAGCTGACGGCACTGCGTTATCCGGAGCGGCAGATCGTCTCCGTGCCCGCCGAGCAGGAGTGGTACGCACCAGCACGACCGCTCGCTCCGGTGGACGAGCGCGAGCCGTCCGCGCTGTCGATCGAGGACGTCGCCGGCACGCGCTGGCTCGAGACCAAGCACGCCGGCACGGTGAAGATCCCTGCGGAGAATGCTGCAGCAGCCCTGGAGGTGATGAGCCGCTTCGCCGTCGACCCGCGCTGGTTGATCTACCTGCCGCCGACCATGTCACCGGTGTCGAGTTCGACCGTCGAGGGCTACCTGGAGCACCCCGCGGAGGCGTTCGACGACTACGCCGCCCGTGGCGTGACCCGGGTGGTCTGCGAGGAGAAGCACATGGGATCGCGAGCGATCGCCGTCCTCGCGCGCAACGATGAGACCGCTCAACGTGTGTTCGGCGACGGTGAATCCGGTGAGATCTACACCCGCACCGGGCGACGCTTCTTCCCCGACAATCCGGAATTGGTCCATGCGCTGCGGGACGCCTGCACGCCGTTGTTCGAGTCGCTGGAGACCGACTGGTTGGCGCTGGACTGCGAGTTGTTGCCGTGGTCGGCGAAGGCGGGTGGGCTGATCCGCGACCAGTACGCGTCCGTCGCCGCGGCCGCCCGCACCTCGCTGCCTGCGGCTGAGCGATTGCTGGCGCAGGCATCCTCCAGAGGCTTGGACGTCGCGGCATTGGCCGAGCGCACGACGCGGCGCCGGGAGAATGCCACGGCATTCGGTGACGCGTACGCGCGCTACGTGCGGCCTACCGACGGCCTGGACGGCGTGACCATCGCGCCCTTCCAGATTCTCGCAGCGCAGGGACGGACGCTCGCGCTCACCGAAACGCACGAATGGCACCTGGCTCAACTTGCCCGGTTGGAGGGGGAGTTGATCACGCCCACCCGGCATCGGTTCGTCGACCTCGCCTCCGACGCCGATCGTGAGGCGGCCACGCAGTGGTGGCTCGAACTCACCGCCGCGGGTGGAGAGGGCATGGTGGTCAAACCCGCACATGCCGTCGACTCCCACCGGGTGCAGCCAGGCATCAAAGTGCGCGGTCGGGAATACCTACGGATCATCTACGGCCCCGACTATCTCGACCAGCTCGACCTGCTGCGGGCTCGCAACCTGGGCAAGAAGCGTCAGCTGGCGCTGCGGGAGCACGGCCTCGGGCTTGAAGCGCTCACCTCGTTCGTCGACGGCAAGCCGTTGTGGCAGGTGCACCAGTCGGTCTTCGCCGTGCTCGCCCTGGAGTCGGAGCCGGTCGACCCGCGGCTGTGACTTTTCGTCGGGCGGTTCGGTGTTGTCGTTGGATTTTTCGGGTTTCGACGCGGGAAGCTTCGTTCCTCAGCTTCCCGGCTCAACCAGCGGTGGGGGTCGATTGGCTCAACAGCGGTGGGGTCGATCCGCTCAACCAACGCGAGGTTCAGGTGGTGCGGGCGTCGTTGCGGGCCGCCTGGTTGGTGGCCGCGGGTCCGGGGCGCACCGAGATCGTCTCGTAAGTGGCGTCCGGGGTCGCGGCGATCGCCGTGCGCACGGCCGTCGCGATCGACTCCGGTCGCAGGAACTCCAGCGGGTCGTAGGCGCGACCCATCGACTCCTGGAGTTCGCGCTGCATGTCGGTGTCGACGCGTCCGGGGTGCACAGAGCACACGCGGATGCCGTCGGGGCGGAGTTCTTCGCGCAACACGTCGGTCAGCGCGGTGAGAGCGAACTTGGACGCCGGGTAGTGACCGCCTGTGCCACTTGCGCGCAGGCCGGAGCCGGAGTTGATCATCACCACGGTGCCATCCGCCGCGCGCAGCGGAGCAAGGAGGAGTCGGGTGAGGTCTGAAACGGCGATCACGTTGATTTCCAACATGTTCCGCCAGATCGACCGGGTCGATTCTGCGGTGGTGCTGCCGCCCGCGACACCGGCCGAGTGCACCAGAGCGTCCAGTCGATCGAGCTGCAGTGCCTCGACCGCGCCGTTCGTTGCAGCCTCGTCGGCAAGATCGACGATGAACGGGCGGGCCGCGTCGTAACGCGCGCAGGCAGCTTCGACGGCGGCCTTGTCGCGTCCGCCGATGACCAACTCGTGATCGGGTGCGAGCGCATCGCAGATCGCGGCGCCGATGCCGCGGGTGGCTCCGGTGACGAGCACGACAGGGCGGGTCATTGGTCGAGGTCCTCTTCGGCAGTGACCGTCATGAGCTGCAGCCATGGGTTGCCGTAGGTGGTCACCATCGCCACGTCCGCAGCGTCACGGCCGGTGCCGATGACGATGCGACCCTTTCGTGGGCTGTTCCAGCGCGGGTCGAAATCCCACCACCGGTCGCCGAGCCAGACCTGCGTCCAGGCGTGGAAGTCCATCGGGGTGCCGGGGGAGTAGGCGTCCATGTCGGTGACATAACCATGCACATAGCGGGCCGGGATGTTCAGCGCCCGGCAGAAGGTGATCATCAGGTGCGCGTAGTCGCGGCACACTCCGACGCCGGTGGCGAAGGCGTCCATCGCGGTGGCGGTCGCGTTCGTCGAGCCGGTCGTGTAGCGCAGCCAGTCGTGGACGAAGGTGTTGACCGCCTGCACCCGGGAGTAGCCCGGCGTCATCCCACCGAAGCGTCGCCACGCCTGCCCGGCCAGCAGGTCGGACTGGCAGTAACGGCTGGTGAGGGTGTAGACGAGGACGTCGTCCGGCAGTTCGGTGGGCGGGATTTCGGGGGCGGATTCGTCCCAGGTGTCGAAGACGTCGGGGATGATCGCCCGGGCACCATAGGTCAATGTGGTGACGCCCACCGGAAGGGTGAAACGGGTGCACGGATTTGCGTACAGATCGCGGAAATGGTGCAGCGGGAGATCGCCGGTCACCGACCAGGTCTCATCAAGGATCTGGATTTCCTCGGTGGGCTGCGCAGCCACCTGGAACACCGCGGCGGTCGGAGCCAACGACGAGTAGCGGAACGTGCAGCCGAGCTTGAGCGTGCGAGTGGCCACGAGGCTCCTAGAAGGGTGGTTTGTCGAGACGCTCCACTGTAGGACTCCCAGCGGGTTCGATGGATCGATGACCGCCGCGCGGAATGAGACAATGGCGGCCATGAGCACCCCCGGTATGCGCCCCCAACCGCAACTTCCCACGTTGCACCTCGACTTCCCGATGTCCCTCGGCACGTTCAGCGAGTACGCGGCGGCCCAGCGCACCGTCGACTATCTGTCCGACCACCACTTCCCGGTGGAGCAGTGCATGATCGTCGGCACCGACCTGAAGCAGATCGAGCGCATCACCGGCCGGCTCAACTGGGGACGCGTGCTGGTCGGCGGCCTCGCGTCCGGCGCCTGGCTGGGTGCCTTCGTCGGGTTGATCTTCACGTTGTTCTCCAACGAGAACGGCCTCAACGTGATCATCTCCACGATCTTTCTCGGCGCCATCTTCGGAGCCTTCTGGGCCGCGATCGGCTACGCCGCCACCCGCGGACGCCGTGACTTCACCTCGGTCTCCCAGGTTGTGGCCACCAGGTACGAGGTGCTCGTGGAGCACAAGAGCGTGCAGCAGGCTCGTGAGTTGCTCGGCCAGATGAACGGTGACGCAGCGCCGCCGCACGAGGCAGCACCCAGCGGTCCGCAGCGCACCTACAGCGAGGCGCAGCAGTCGTCGCAGTACGGCCAGCAGGCACCAGCCGGTTCCAACCCGCAGACGTACCACGGTGCTCAGTCGCCGCAGTACGGTCAGCCCGGCACCAGCGAGCCGCAGCAGCCCGAGCCGCCTCGTTACGGCCAACGTTCGCCGGAGTCGGACGGAAACTAAGACTCCCTCTCGAGGTAGACCTCCCCGGACCGAGCAGTTCTCGACAGGCGCGGCAGCTCCACGCTGCCGCGCCTGGTGCTTGTCGCTGCACCCGGGCGCACTATGCAACTAGTTGCAGCGCATGGAGTTGCATAGTACGTTTCCGCACGTGGCGCTCGAACACGCGATCCTGATCTCCCTGGCCGAACGCTCGGCCAGTGGCTACGACCTGGCGCGCCGTTTCGATGCCTCCATCGGTCACTTCTGGCGGGCGAGCCACCAGCAGATCTACAAGGTGTTGGCTCGGATGGAGGCCGACCAGTGGGTGTCGGCACAGGTAATCCCCCAAGGGAGCCGTCCTGACAAGAAGGTCTACGAGATCACTGACGCCGGGCACGAGGAACTGGCGCGCTGGTTGGCTGTTCCGACACCGCCCGAACACGTCCGCAGCGAGTTCACCGTGAAGCTGCGGGCACTGCATCTGCTCGATCGCTCCCTCGTATTCGAAGCTGTCGCGGCACGGCGTGCTGAGCATGAGCAGCGGCTGCTCGCCTACGAGGAGAGCGCGCAGAAGTTCTTCCCCAGTCCGGCAGACCTTGCCGACGAACAACTCGGCCCTTACCTCGCTCTGCGCGGCGGTATTCGGTTGGAACGCAACGGAATCGAATGGTGCGACGAAATCGCCCACACCTTGGAGGCACGATGAAAGAGTTCCGCGAGATGGTCGAGGCGAATGACCTCAGCGGCGTCGGAGAGTTGCTGGCCGATGACGCGGTGTTCGTCAGCCCGGTGGCCTTCAAGCCCTACCAGGGCAAGGCGGTCACGGCGGCGATCCTGCGCGGTGCTTGGCGGGTCTTCACCGACTTCCGTTACGAGCGCGAGATCGTCGAGGGCCACCACAGCGCGTTGGTCTTCCGGGCCATGGTCGGTGAGGTGGAAGTCAACGGCTGCGACTTCATCACCGTCGACGACGACGGGCTGATCACCGAATTCATGGTGATGGTGCGTCCGCTGAAGGGCGCCAACGCACTCGCCGAGGCAATGGGTGCACAGTTCGAACAGATCCTGGCCGAAGCGGCCGCCGAGACGAAGGCCTGAGACGACGATGACCGATTTCCCCACCCTGCTCAGCCCACTCGACCTCGGGCACACCACGCTGCGCAACCGCGTGGTGATGGGTTCGATGCACACCAAGCTCGAAGACCGCGCCAAGGACATCCCCAAGCTCGCGGCCTTCTTCGCCGAACGCGCCAAGGGCGGTGTGGGTCTGATCGTCACCGGCGGATACGCCCCCAACAAGCGCGGCTGGCTGAGCCCGTTGGGTAGCGAGATGACCAACACACTGCAGTCTCGTCGCCACCACGCGGTGACCGACGCGGTGCACGAACACGACGGCAAGATCCTGCTGCAGGTGCTGCACGCCGGCCGGTACGCCTTCCACCCGCTCGCGGTGGGTGCATCTGACAAGAAATCACCGATCAGCAAGTTCAAGCCGCGGGCGTTGTCGACGCGAGCGGTCGAGCGCACGGTTTCTGACTTCGCGCGCGCGGCGAAGCTCGCCAAGGACGCCGGCTACGACGGCGTCGAGATCATGGGTTCTGAGGGCTATCTGATCAACCAGATGATCGCCGCCCGCACCAACAACCGCACGGACGCCTGGGGCGGCTCGGCCAGCAAGCGCATGCGCTTCCCGGTCGAGATCATCCGCCGCACGAGGGAACTCGTGGGTGACGACTTCATCGTGCAATACCGCATGAGTCTGCTCGACCTCGTCGACAACGCACAGACCTGGGAGGAAACCGTCGAACTGGCCCTGCTCCTGCAGGACGCCGGAGTCACGCTCTTCAACACCGGCATCGGCTGGCACGAGGCACGCATTCCCACGATCGTGACCTCAGTGCCGCGGGGAGCCTTCACCTGGACCACCGCCAAGCTGAAGCAGGAGGTGAGCGTGCCGGTGATCGCCTCCAACCGGATCAACCGTCCGGAGCTGGCCGAGCAGATCCTGGCGTCCGGCCAGGCTGACCTGGTGTCGATGGCCCGGCCGTTGCTCGCCGATGCAGAGTTCGTCGTCAAGGCCGCAGAAGGCCGTGAGCGGGAGATCATCACCTGCATCGCGTGCAATCAGGCCTGCCTCGATCACACTTTCGCCAACAAGCGCGCCACCTGCATGCTCAACCCGCGGTCGGCCCACGAGACCGAGTTGGTGTTGCTGCCCACTCGCACCGCCAAGCACGTGGCCGTGGTCGGTGCCGGCCCTGCGGGCCTGGCGGCAGCGGTCGAACTCGCCGGTCGTGGACACCGGGTGGAGCTCTTCGAGGCGGCGCCGGAGATCGGGGGCCAGTTCAAGCTGGCCGCGAAGATCCCGGGCAAGGAGGAGTTCGTCGAGACGCTCCGCTACTACGAGCACATGCTCGACCTGCGAAACGTGAAGCAGCACTTGGGTGTTCGCGCCAGTGCTGATGACCTGGCGGAGTTCGACGAGGTGGTCATCGCCACCGGGGTCGAGCCGCGGGTGCCCGCCATCGAGGGCATCGATCACCCGAAGGTGCTGACCTATCAGCAGGTGGTGGGAGAAGGCGCACCCGTCGGGGAGACCGTCGCGGTCGTCGGCGCCGGTGGCATCGGTTTCGACATCAGCGAATTCTTGCTGCACGAACCGGGGGAGTCGGTGGAGCACTGGATGCAGCGCTGGGGTGTCACCGATCCGGAGACGGAGCGCGGCGGGTTGGCACAGAAGGTGAAGCAGACCCCTCGTCGGAAGGTGATCCTGTTGCAGCGCAAGGCGACTGCGCACGGCAAGGGGCTGGGCAAGACCTCCGGCTGGGTGCACCGGCAGACGCTCAAGGACTCCGGGGTGGAGTTCATCGGCGGCGCGGAGTACTTGCGGGTGGACGATGAAGGCCTGCACATCAGCGTCCCCGTCGACCCGAAGGACGAGAACGCTGGCCGCGAGGCCAAGGTGATCGCCGTCGACACCGTCGTGCTGTGCACCGGCCAGGAGTCTGTGCGTGAACTCGCTTCGCTGGGAGAGGTGCTCGGTAAGCCGGTGCATGTGATCGGTGGCGCTGATGTCGCAGCCGAACTAGACGCCAAGCGCGCGATCAAGCAGGCCACTGAACTCGCCGCCCGCATCTGATCGCGACGGCGTCGTTCACTCGACCAGCGCCACCTGAAGCTCGATGAGTTCCCCGTCCCGCACGAGAAAGCCGTTGCCGGGACGGGAACGGTCGAGCGTCGGGCAACGCACGCCGAGCGCTTCACCGTCGTGTTGGCCCGGCATGAGCAGGACGCCGGTGCCCCGACGGCGTAACTCGCCGATCAGGCCGCTGTAGTTGCCGGCGATCTCCGATGGTGTCGCCGTGGCGAGCACGAGTGCACCTGTGCTTGCCGCGTTGCCGGCGTGCATCGCCAGGAGATCCTCGACATCCGAGCCGAGGATGGACGGCACGTCGTCGATCAGCACGGCACCCGACGGCTGGGCGGCCAACCATTGGCCGAGCTCGTCACCGTTGCCGGGTTGGACCACGTTGTGGGGCAATGAGGTACGTCGATCGGGTGAAACCCAGCACACCGGTCGATCGTGGAGTTGCTCGGCCAGCAGCCGCAGGGTGTTGGTGCGCCCGCTACGGGGCCGACCGCAGATCAGGCCGACCAGCGAGGCCGACGTGGTGTCGGCCAAATGCACAGTGCCTTCCGTGCCGGTGCCGAGCACGACGCAGTCACCCCTGCGGGTCAGGGAGCCGGCTGCAATGACGTCGGGAATCGCGTCGATCCGTCGCGGTAGGACGGCAGGCGGCGACGGCGCCTGACCGGTGACGTCAGCGACCTGCACTTCCAGACCGTCAGGCAGGATGAGACCGCGCCCGGCGGGCATGTGCTCCGGGATTGCCGCTCGCGGCACCCCCAGCGTGGCGATGTCGTCACGATCAGCCATGGCCAGGACGATCTGACTGGCGAACAGCGGCAATGACCGGCTGGTCATCAAGCCGCGTCCACCGGTCGCGAGCACGTGGATGTCGACCGACGTCGCCTCCCGCAGCAGCGCATTCATCAGATCGAGAATGCGGAAGTGCGACTGATCGGTCAGTTCAGCCAGGGCATCCCAGCCATCGATCGCAACGACGATCCGTGGTTGCGGTGATGTCTCCTGGGCAGGCATGCGCCGACGACGCTTGATCTCGTCGGTGAGCCAGTCGAGCAGTTGTTCGATGCGTCGCGGCTCGTCGGCGTCAACATAGGATCCGACGGCCGGCCAGTCACGCAGGCCATTGAGGCCGGCGTCGAAATCGATCAGATAGGCGTGCACGAAGCGGTCGCCGTCGCTGAGCGCCGCCTCCAGGATCTGTCGCAGTGCATGACTGCGGCCACTTCGCGAGCCACCGATGAAGGCGAGATGGTGGTCGTGTTCGGGCGCCCAGACAATGACGGGTTGGTCCTGACTGACTGGGCGGTCCGCGAGACCGAAGCGATACCCGCTCGTTGCCACCCCTGACACGCACACCGAGGCTTCAGTCTCCGAAAGGCTGGGCACCTCGGTGGGTAGAGGCTGCAGCCACGGAGCGCCAGGCACCTCCACTCCACACTGCTGCGTCGCTTCGTGGAGGACCACCACGAGAGATTCGAGGACGGTGGGTGAGACGCTGTCGGGCCCGTGCGCTGACTGATCGTCGATCACGATCGCCTCCGGCTCCTGCGGCGGCACACTCACCCGCGCTGTCTGGAAGAGCTGGAGTTCGGTGCCGCCGGAGCGCATGTAGGCCCGACCCGGGGTCGACGCCGAGAGCCGGGCGGCGTCGGCAGCCTCGATGACGTCGTGGGAGTCACCCTCGTCCCGCACCCGAAGGGCAATGCGAAGGTTCACGTTCGCCCGGATGTCGGCAGACACCACACCCGCGGGACGCTGCGTGGCGAGCACGAGATGCACGCCCAGCGAGCGTCCGACCGTCGCCAGCCGCACGAGGCCATCGATGAAGTCGGGCAATTCTTCTGAGAGCACACGGAATTCATCGATCACCAGGACGAGCCGAGGAATCGTGGGCGCATCGGTGTCGCGGTGGTAGTCGTCCAGATCGCTGGCCCCGGCCTGCGCCATCAAGCGCTCGCGCCGATGGATCTCGGCTCCGAGTGAGCTGAGCGCACGGGCGGTGAGGTGGCCGTCGAGATCGGTCACCATCCCCACCGTGTGCGGCAACTGCGCGCACTCGCGGAACGCAGATCCGCCCTTGTAGTCGATCAGGATGAAGTTGAGCGAGTCCGGGGGAGCGCCGGCCGCGAGCGAGGCGACGAGCGCCTGCAGCATTTCGGACTTGCCGGCTCCGGTGGTGCCGGCGATGAGCAGGTGCGGACCATCGGTGAGGAGATCGACCTCGACGGAGTGAGAACCGTTGTGGCCCAACACCGCCCGAGCAGAGCCACGTTTGTGCTCCTGCCACCGATGCCGCACGGAAGAGATGTCCAGCAGCTCCGCGCCGGTGGCCTCGCGCCAAGCGGTCGCCAGGTCGACCGCATGCGGAAGTGCCGCGGCCGAGTCGGTCGATCCGTCGCGCAAAGCGGCGAGGCCACGCATCGCTCGCGCCATCACCCCGGATGCCGGCAGGTCAGGGACCAGGCACGTTGTCGTGTCACCGACGAGCTCGGCGTGCACCGCTGAACTGAAGTGGACGATGGGATGGCAGCGGTCGGGGAGGCTCCTGGCGTCGGGCGCCAGGCCGACGATGGCGGCGCCGTAGTGGCCGGGGTGCTCGAGCACGGAAGACAGCGAACCCGCCTGACGAAGGACGGCAGGATCGGCGATCACCAGGATCGTGGTGACCGGTTGTTCACGATCGTCGTCGTGCGGCAAGCGACGTACGAACTCAGCAATTCCTTCTGCGTCCGCGGCGTGGAAGTGATCAAGTCCGCCCGCTGTTCGCAGGTGAGGCATCCAGGCCAGGTGGGGAGCCCAATCGACGGGCAGCTCGCCGATGACAGCCACCCGTAGGCGTTGCGGAGAGTGCCAGGCCGCGAGCTGGATCAGCAGGCTCTCCAAGGCCGGAAGGGCGACATCGGATGGGCCGACCACTCCGATCACCCGGTCCTCGCCCAGGTCGAGCACGACAGGCGCATGATCGAGGACGGCGGGCCGCTCGTGCTCATCGGAGCCACTCACCACCACTCGGGAATTGATCGAACCCGTCCCTACGCGCCACTGGGCGAAGCCGTGCTCGGCCGGGTGACGATGCCACAGGTTGGGCCCGGCAGTGGCAATGACGTGGAGGGCGTCGATCAGCGGCGGCGCTGCACGTTCGCGCACGAGGCGCTCGGTGCGCAGCGCGTCGCGCACCCGTTGCTCATGGCGGCGCACGGCAGCAGCATGGTCTGCGGCGCTCTCCTTCTTGCTGCGTTTTCCGTCCCGGCGGTCGCTCAGATGTTGAGCGGCCATCATCACCGGGCTGAAGACGGCGAAGGCGAGAAACATCATTGCCTGCATCCACCACGCCAGCGCGACGCCCAGGATCAGTGGCAGCAGGGTGATCAGCCATGGCAGGGAACGGTGGGAGCTGCGGCCAGGCTTTCGTGGCCGGTCGAGCCGTAGCAGTGCCGGTGGTCGCAAACGAGTGGGCGGACGGGTCACCTCGATCCAGCCGGCCCGCGCTGGTGGACGTGCGCAGCTGAGCCTGGTCAACGCGAAAAGTGAGTTGCCCACCTTTAATCCATGTGTTGACCGCAACTCCATCTCGGCGTCGCCGGGCACCGGCTGGTCAGCGATCTGCGTGCCGTTGGTCGACCCGAGATCGCTGACCACGACACGTCCCGAGGCAAGACGCACCTGGCAGTGGCGTCGCGACATGTCGGGGTCGTCGACCTGCAAGGTCGACTCCACACCCCGACCGAGGGTGGCCGCGCGTGCAGTGATTGGTGTCGACAGCCCGACGTGGGGACCGTGTCGGCATTCCAGCAGGAGGAGTTCATGCTGCTCATCGCGACTCATCTGCGGGGCGAGTACGCACCCGTTCTGGAACCGGTCGAACCGATCGGCCTCGGTCACGCGATGGCGGCCCACGTAGAGCGCGTCCGGAACCTGGTAGCCGTGCCGGTGAAGCTGGGCGCGCACGTGCTTCCACGGTGTGTCCGTCGGAGCACTGACGCTGATGTCGTACGAACCACCGATCGTGTCAGGCACGACGGTGAAAGTGATCGACATCCGATGGGGCGTTCTCATGGATGCGGAGTATGAGCCGCAACGCGCTGTTCTGGCGGGATGGCTGTGGATAAGCGCGCAGACGGTAAAGCCTTGGTCAAGAACGCTCCAAAGACAGGCAAAGCTTGTGGATGAGGCGCCAATTCCCCTGAAACGCCGCGTTATATGGCAGGCAGTTGCAGGGAAGGCATGGAATGAACAGCATTCAGGTGATCGAGGGTGAGGTGCGTGAACTCATCCGGCGCCGCAGACTTGACCCGGTGGGGGATCGGGTCACTCTCCACTCGTTGGTGCAGGACGTCGTACGCGACTACGAGGAGCGCACGCTGCACGGTGGCCTCGAGCCGCTCGGTGACGCCGATGTGGCCACCCGCAGCGTGCTCGACTCAGTGCTCGGCTTCGGTGCGCTGCAGCAATATCTCGACGATCCGACGGTCGAGGAGATCTGGCTGAACGAACCGAGCCGGGTCTTCGTGGCTCGGCAGGGAGTCGCCGAACTGACCCCGACCATCCTGACGGAGCAGGAGGTGCGCAACCTCGTCGAGCGCATGCTGAAGCCTTCCGGCAGGCGCGTCGACCTCAGCTCGCCCTTCGTCGACGCCACCCTCCCCGATGGGAGCCGGCTCCACGTCGCGATCCCCGATGTCACGCCCGGACGTTGGTACGTCAACATCCGTAAATTCGTCGCCCGGGCGCACTCGCTCGAAGACCTGGTCACCATGGGATCGCTTACGGCCCCGGCGGCAGCCTTCCTGCGCGCGGCCGTCGTGAGTGGCCTCAACATCATGGTGACCGGCGGCACGCAGGCGGGCAAAACAACGATGTTGAACTGCCTTGCCGCCGCGATTCCGCCGACCGAGCGCGTCGTGTCGTGCGAAGAGGTCTTCGAGCTCAAGCTCAATCTGCGCGACTGGGCCGCATTGCAGTGTCGCCAGCCCAGCCTTGAAGGCACCGGTGAGATCCCGCTGCGGCGGCTGGTCAAGGAAGCCCTCCGAATGCGGCCTTCCCGCATCATCGTCGGCGAAGTGCGCCAGGAGGAGAGCCTCGACCTGCTCATCGCGATGAACAGCGGCTTACCCGGCATGGCAAGCCTGCACGCCAACTCCGCCCGCGAAGCACTGGTGAAGATGTGCACTCTGCCGCTGCTGGCCGGGCCGAATGTCGGGTCGCAGTTCGTCATGCCGACCGTTGCCTCCTCCATCGATCTCATCGTCCACGTCGGCCTCGAACGCGACGGCAAACGCGGCGTTCGCGAGATCGCAGCGGTGCCCGGACGATTCGAAGGCAGTGTCATTGAACTGGCCGAGCTCTTCGTCAATCGTGATGGACGGCTCGAACGTGGCGACGGCTTCCCACCGCACCAGGAACGCTTTGCCCGCGCCGGATTCGACGTGGCGCGACTGCTGGGAGATCGGCTGTGATCGCCGTGGTCAGTGCGCTCCTGGGAATGGGCGTCTTCTGCATCTACTGGTCCTTCTGGCCGCGGATCGAACGCCCTGTGCGTTCTCGGGAGACCGCGACCGATCGACTACGAGCCGACCTCGCGCTCTCGGACATTCGTGGCTTCACCGTCCGAACACTTCTGCTCGGCTGCTTCGGATGCGCGTCCTTCGTTTTCCTCGTCGCGATGGCAGCCACCGGTGTCGCTCCCGTGGCCCTCTGCTTCGCGGCTCTCGCCGGTTATGCCCCTGTCGCCTGGGTGCGTGGTCGGGCACAGCGTCGGCGCCACAACCGGCGGGAGTTGTGGCCCGACGCGGTCGACCACATCTCCTCGGCGGTTCGAGCCGGGTTGGCACTGCCGGAAGCGTTGGCCCAGTTGGCAATTCGCGGCCCGGAGGAGTTGCGGCCGGCCTTCGCCGGCTTCGCCCACGACTACCGCACGACCGGTGATTTCCAGGGGTGCCTGGACGACCTGAAGGCACGGCTCGCCGACCCTGTGGCCGACCGCCTCATCGAATCGCTGCGCTTGGCGCGCGAGGTCGGCGGTACTGACTTGGGACGGCTGCTGCGCACACTGTCCACCTTCCTGCGCGACGACGCGCGCACGCGTGCCGAGCTCGAAGCCCGGCAGTCGTGGACGGTCAACGCCGCCCGACTGGCGCTCGTGGCGCCCTGGCTGGTGCTCCTGATGCTCGCCACGCGTGGTGACAGCCTTCGCGCCTACAGCAGTCCGACCGGTGTGGCGGTGTTGGTGATCGGCGGCGGCGTCTCGTTCCTCGCCTATCGGCTGATGCGGCGCATCGGCCGCCTTCCGGCAGAAGTGCGGGTGATGGCGTGAACGTCGATCTCGGGTGGCTCGGAGCGTTGTGCGGTCTGGTGGCCGCTCTCGGTCTTGCGCTGGTCTGGCAACGACTGCCCGCGCGACGCACACCCAGCCTTGCCGACTGCATCGAGCCCTACGTGGCCCAAGCCCCGCGACCCTCCAAATATCTCGGCCCGTCCGATGCGCGGGGCGGTCGCGCCGGCACGATGGTGCTGCGCCGTATCGGGTCGATCGTCGACTCCGTCTTGGGCGGCAGCGCATCCGTGAACAGACGGCTCGAACGGGCCGGTAGTCGCTCCAGCCTGGAGGACTTCCGTGCCGAACAAGCGCTGTACGGCTGTATCGCTGCCCTCGCCGCCACCCTGTGGGTGTCGATGCGAGTGGCGGCAGGCAACCAATCCCCGCTGACTGCTGTGCTGCTCGTCCTGATCGCGGCGGGCGGCGGGGTGGTGCTGCGCGACCAACTGCTTACCAGGGCCGCTGAAAAACGCGACCGTCAGATCTTGGCGGAGTTCCCCGCCGTGGCGGAACTGTTGGCGCTCGCGGTGACGGCCGGTGAGGGAGCTGCCGCTGCTCTGGAGCGCGTCGCACGGCTGTCCAAGGGTGAGCTCGCCGGCGAACTCAGCCGGTGTCTGATCGACGCACGTGCGGGGGCCAGCCTGCCCGAAGCCCTGCAGGGCCTTGCTGATCGCACCGGCCTCGCAAGCCTGGCGCGCTTCGTCGACGGCATCGTCGTCGCCCTGGAGCGAGGAACCCCGCTGGCAGATGTGATGCGAGCCCAGGCCCAGGACGCGCGGGACGCCGCGAAGCAGGAACTCATCGAACTGGGCGGACGACGGGAGCTGGCGATGATGGTGCCGGTGGTCTTTCTCGTCCTGCCCGTGACCATCTTGTTCGCCGTCTGGCCCGGCCTCGCGGCGCTCCGACTCACGATGTGAATTGCATTGTGCACCAAGGAAATGCAGCTTCGTGCTGCTGAAAGGGAGGAACACCATGACCGTCCTGCGAAATGTGAATCGCCAGTTGCACCGTCGCCTGATCGAGGCAACGACCGACCGTGAACGAGGAGATGTGCCGGGCTGGGTGCTGATCACCTTGATGACCGCCGGCCTGGTGACCGCGCTCTGGCAGTTCGCCCAGCCCCAGCTGACCAGTCTCTTCGACAATGCAATCCACGGCGTCAGTGGCGGTAAGTGACCACGAGCAACGGCGCGATCGTGAGCGGGGCAGTGCCGTCGCGGAATTCGCCATGGTCGGTGCGTTGCTCGTGGTGGTCTTTCTCGGCGCCTTCCAGGTGGGTTTCGCGCTCTTCGTGCGCAACTCGCTGACGGCCTATGCAGTGGAGGGCGCTCGGTACGGGGCCCGTGCCGACTCCACCCCGGAAGCGGGCGCCGAGCGCACCCGGCTCCTGATCCGGGATGCGCTGCCGAAGGGCTATGCCGACGACGTCACGGCGTCGGAGACCGTTCAAGGCGGTGCGCGCGTGGTGACGGTGCGCGTGCGTGCCCAGGTGCCGGTGCTCGGTCCGTTCGGACCGTCCGGCTCGTTGCAGGTGTCCGGACGTGCGTATTCGGAGGCGCAATGAGGAGGCTGCGCCGGGCGGATCGCGAAGGTGGCAGCGCCGTCCTGGAATTTCTCGTGGTTGGGATGCTGCTCACGCTGCCGGTCTTCTACCTGGTGATCACCATGGCTCGCCTGCAAGCGGGTGCGTATGCGGTGTCGGGTGCTGCGCGCGAAGGCGGCCGCATGTTCGTCACTGCCCAGGACGACGGATCTGCTCATGCACGGGCCCGCTCGGGCGCAGAGCTGGTGTTCGCCGATCACGGTTCGTCCGGCACCACCGCCGTGACCTGTAGTGCCTCGCCCTGCCTGACCCGTGGGGCCACGGTGCGGGTCGAGACGGCGGTCGACGTCGAGTTGCCACTCGTGCCCGACTTCCTCGGCGCGGTGGTGCCGACCTCGGTGCGTCTGACCAGCACGCACGTCGAGACCGTCGGCAAGTACCGCTCATGAGGGCTTGGTTGCGGCGCCGTCTCAGCACGGGTAAGACCGAGCGCGAGGACGGGCGCATCCTCATCCTGGCTGCCGGGCTCTTCGCAGTGCTCGGACTGCTCGTGGTCGGGGCCATCGACGTTACGGCCATCCAGTTGGCCAAGATGCGCGTGCTCAACGCAGCCGACTCGGCTGCCCTGACCGCGGCTGACAGTGTCGACAAGGACGCGCTCTACCGCGGCGGCCTGGCTGAACGCGTACCTCTCACCGACGGCGGGGTAACTCAGGCGGCGAGCAGCAGCCTTGCGCGCCAGCAGGTGCCAACGAATGTGCAGGCGTGGCAGGTGGTGCAGGGGTCGACATCCGGACGCGACACTGCGGTCGTGCGGGTGCAGGCACTGGTGCGTCCGCCGATCACCGGCGGCTTCCTGTCGTTCCTCGGATCGGAAGTGTCGGTGACGGTTGAGTCGCGAGCCCGCTCCAGCGTGGCGCAGTGATGCGCGGTGCAAAGGATTCTCGGCTGAGGCCGGGCGCCGACTGGCGTAGGGTTGCGCCTTGTGGCTGTTGATTTCACTGCGGAACTGAAAGACCTGCGCGCGACGATGGATTCGGTGCGCGGCGTCACCGACCTCGATGCTCTGCGCACCCAGATCGCCGATCTGGAGCAGCAGTCGGCCGCACCCGACCTGTGGGACGACCCCGAGAAGGCGCAGCAGGTGACCAGCGCACTCTCGCGTGCCAACGCCGAGGTCGAGCGCATCGAGACGATGGACAGCCGTATCGACGATGTCGAAGTGCTGGTCGAGATGGCCGCCGAGGAGAACGACGCCGACACCCTCGCCGAAGCCGGGCGCGAACTCGTCTCGCTGCAGAAGGCCGTGGGCGAGCTCGAGGTGCGCACCCTGCTCAACGGTGAGTGGGACCAGCGTGAGGCAGTCGTCACCATCCGCGCCGGCGCCGGTGGCGTCGACGCCGCCGATTTCGCCGAGATGCTCATGCGGATGTACCTGCGCTGGGCCGAGCGCCACGGCTACTCCACCAAGGTGATGGACACCTCCTACGCCGAAGAAGCCGGCCTGAAATCGGCCACCTTCGAGGTCAACGAGCCCTACGCCTACGGCCACATGGCCGTCGAGGCCGGCACCCACCGTCTGGTGCGCATCAGCCCCTTCGACAACCAGGGCCGCCGGCAGACCAGCTTCGCCGCGGTCGAGGTGATCCCGCTGATCGAGCAGACCGACTCGATCGAGATCCCCGAGAACGACTTGAAGATCGACGTCTTCCGCTCCAGCGGTCCGGGCGGTCAGAGCGTCAACACCACCGACTCCGCGGTGCGCATGACCCACATCCCGACCGGCACCGTGGTGTCGATGCAGAACGAGAAGAGCCAGATCCAGAACCGCGCCGCCGCGCTGCGCGTCATGCAGTCGCGCCTGCTGCTGCTGAAGCGTCAGGAAGAGGCCGCCCAGCGCAAGGAACTGGCGGGCGACTCCACCGCGAGCTGGGGCGACCAGATGCGCTCCTACGTCCTGAACCCCTACCAAATGGTCAAGGACCTTCGCACCGAGCACGAGACCGGAAACCCCTCGGCAGTCTTCGACGGCGACATCGACGCCTTCATCGAGGCGGGCATCCGCTGGAAGCGCACCGGCGAGAAGGACTGACGAGCTGCCGAGTGCCACCGGCCGCGAGTTTGGCGGTCGTCGGCGTGCCTTCCGACGGCCCGTTGCTACTGCGTCGTACGGTTGCAGCGCCCGGCTGGCTGCATGCCCACGCCGGGCGGCTCATTCGACCGACGTGAGGCTCTGCTCGATTCCCGCATGATCACTTTCGAGAACGTCAGCAAGCGCTACGCGGGCCAGGACGAACCTGCCCTGCGAGACATCTCCGTCGACGTCGGACGCGGTGATTTCGCCTTCCTCATCGGCACCTCCGGATCGGGCAAATCGACGCTGCTGCAACTGATCACCCGCCAGCTCACTCCCTCGTCCGGCACCATCCTGGTGGCCGGTCGCGACTTGCGCACCCTGCCGAACCGGCACGTGCCGGCGCTGCGGCGCGACATCGGTGTGGTCTTCCAGGACTTCCGCCTGTTGGAGAACAAGAACGTCTACCAGAATGTCGCGTTCGCGCTCCAGGTGCTCGGCACCAAACGGCATCGCATCAAGCAGATGGTGCCCGAGGTGCTCGAACTCGTCTCGCTCGAAGGCCTGGCCCGTCGTCGTCCACACGAACTATCCGGTGGTGAGCAGCAGCGCGTCGCGATCGCGCGAGCGATGGTCAAGCAGCCGCAGATCCTGCTCGCCGACGAACCCACGGGCAACCTCGACCCCGACACCAGCACCGAGATCGTCAAGGTGCTCGAGCGCATCAACAAGGCCGGCACCACCGTGGTGGTCGCCACGCACGACGAGCGCATCGTCGACCTCTTCCGCAAGCGCGTCATCGAACTGCGCAAGGGCGAACTGGTACGCGACGAACAGCTCGGCAGCTACGTGTCGGACGAACCCGTCAAGCGCGGACGGACGGTGGACTGATCGTGCGTCTTCGTTTCATGCTCGGTGAGATCGCCGGCGGCATCCGCCGCAACATGGCGATGATCATCTCCGTCGTGCTGGTCACGATGATCTCGATGTTCTTCCTCGGCCTCGGTCTGCTCGCCCAGAAACAGGTGACGCTCGCCAAGGGCTACTGGTACGACAAGGTCGAGGTGTCGATCTTCCTGTGCACCAAGGACTCCACGGCCGTGGTGTCCTGCGTCGACGGCATCGCCACCCCGGCGCAGCGCGATCAGGTCAAACGCGACCTGGAGAGCCTGAAGCCGTTGGTGCAGGAGATCCACTACGAGAGCCCGGAGCAGGCGTACGCCCGCTTCAAGCAGCAGTTCAAGAACAGTCCGTATCTCAGCGACGTCTCGCCAGACTCGATGCCCGGATCGTTCCGGGTGAAGCTCTCCGACCCCAACCGCTACGACGAGGTGGTCGCAGCGATCGACGGATCACCGGGAGTCGAGGCGATCAGTGACCAGCGCAAGGTGCTGGAGACCTTCTTCAAGCTGCTCCATGTGCTCAGCGTCGGCGCGGTCGGCCTCGCGGCCCTCATGGTGGTGTGCTCGGTGCTGCTCATCAGTACGACGGTGCGGCAGGTGGCCTTCTCCAGACGCCGACAGGTGGAGATCATGCGCCTGGTCGGCGCGTCGGCGACCACGATCTATCTGCCGTTCATCGTCGAGGTGCTGTTGGCAGCCCTGGTCGGCGCCGTGCTGGCCAGCGGGGTGCTCTGGCTCATGGTGGAGAAGGGTGTGGCCGACCTGTTCAATGCCGGTGAGCGGGGAGGCGACGTGATTGCACTGATCGGCTCCTCCGAAGTGTTGATGGTCGTACCCTGGTTGGTGGGTGGCGCAGTGGTGTTGTCCATCATCGTTTCGTGGTTCAGTCTCCGCAGGCAGGTGCGGGTCTGATGAAGGTTTCGAAAGGCGTGGACGGCGTGAGTGACAGCCGCGGACCGTTGAACATGCTCATGCGCCGTGGGGCGATGGCGACGGTAGCGATCATGTTCCTCCCCGGGGCCGCGCACGCCGTCGCCGACGATCCGGCGAAGCAGAAGGACAAGATCGACAAGCAGATCGTCACCACCCAGGGCGACCTCGACGCCGTGAGCACGCAGTTGCGCAACGCGGTCAATGCATTGGCCAAGACCGACGCCCAACTGGTCACCGCCGGCAACGACTTGAAGGCCAAGAACAGCCAGCTGACCACGGCCAACAACAATCTGGCCAGCGTGAACAGCCAGTTGAAGATCGCCCAGGGCGACGAGTCGCGCAGCCGCACCGACCTCACCAACATCAACACCGCCCAACAGCGCACCAAGAAGCTGGTCGGCGGCGTTGCGCGGCAGAGTTACATGACCGGCGGCCTCGGCACCTTCGACCTCACGCTGCAGATCCTGATGAGCAAGAAGGATCCCGCCAACACGATGTCGATGGCCGACATCATCATGCGCCAGCAGAACGGCGTGCTCACCACCCTGGCCGGCCAAAAGGCGTCCAAGACCGCCACCGTCAACCGCCTCGGCGCTGCCACCAGGCGCGTGGCCCAGCTGAAGGTGCAGGCCGGTAACGCTGTCACCAGCGCGACGACGGCGCGCAACAATGCCCAGACCGCCAAGAACCGGTTGGACGCGCTACGCCGCACCCAGTCCAACCAGAAGGCCTCTCTGGAGAAGCAGAAGCGGGCCGACCTCAACCTCCTCGCGTGGCAGAAGGGTGAGTCAAGGCGCCTCGGCAAGATCCTCATCGCGCGTGCGGCCGCACGCGCCAAGGCCGCCAAGAAGCCGGCGATGGCCGTGCCGCGGGCCAACGAGGCGGCCGGCACGGCCCGGGCACCGGTCAACGGCAACGGCTTCCTCAACCCGCCGGCGCCGATCAACCAGATCATCTCCCCGTTCGGCATGCGCAACAACCCGGTGCTGGGCATCTGGTTGCTGCACGCCGGGGTCGATTACCCGATGGCCTGCGGTACGCCGATCTACGCTTCGGCCGCGGGTGAGGTGATCACCGCGAGTTACGAACCGGTGGCCGGCAACTACATCATGATCGACCACGGGTTCGTGCGCGGCGTCAACCTCGCCACCCACTACGCCCACCTCTCCCGCTTCGTGGTCACCGGCGGAGCCGTGAGCAAGGGGCAGTTGATCGGCTACTCGGGCACCACTGGCCGGTCGACCGGCTGCCACCTGCACTTCGGCACCCTGAACGACGGTCAGTTGGTTGACCCGATGCAGTGGTTCCGCTGATTAGTCGGGCCTTTATTGTGGCCCGGTGAGAAGAGCGACCGAGCCGACGCCAGGGCCGCACCGCAAACGGGCAGAACTCAAGGCGCTCACCGGTCTTCGCGCGGTTGCAGCGCTGCTGGTGGTGCTGTCGCACACACATCTCCCGCGTAATGCGCCCGACGCCTTCGACCGTCTGGTCGGTTGGGGACACATGGGCGTCCCGCTCTTCTTCCTGCTCTCCGGGGTGGTGCTCGGGTACAACTATCCCGACCTGTCGCCGCGCAACGGCCGCCGAACGGTGCTCTTCTACCTCGCCCGCATCGCCCGCGTCATGCCGCTCTACTGGGTGATGATCGTCCTGTGGGTGCTCTTCTACTACGCCGAGGGTCAACAGCAACGGCCCTGGGTGCTGCTCCAGCACCTGTTCGCCGTCCAGACCTGGGGCGATGATGTCGCCACCGCGCAGTTCCACTACAACGGTCCGGGTTGGTCGATCGGCGTCGAGCTCTTCTTCTACGCCCTCTTCCCGTTCATCGCGCCGCTGATCGCCCGGGCGGCATGGCGTTGGCGCACCCGGGGCTTGGTGCTGATCGCCGGCGCATGCGCGGCGTTCAGCCTGGTGCTGTGGGCCATCTTCACCCTCAAGGGCTGGACCGACCTGCCGGCGACGGACGGCCGGTCTGCCCACCGCTGGCTCTACCGCAACCCGCTGCCCAACCTCGCGGTCTTCGTCGGCGGCGTGACCCTGGCGCATCTGCTGGGCGAGAGCATGCGCCTGCCCACCCGTCTGCACAGCGTCATCCAGACGGGCGTCGTGGTCTACACCCTGGGTCTGGGGATGTTCCATTCCACCACCAGTGGTGCCGTCAAGGCTGGATCATTCGGCGCCTTCTTCGTGCTGCCCTTCATGCTCGGCATCTTCTCTCTCGCCTCCGGACGCGGCTGGCTTGCCCGCTTCCTCAGCACGCGTTTGCTCGTGGTGCTCGGGGCCTCCAGCTACGCGCTGTACCTGACGCATCGATGGTTCTTGTGGCACCTCACCTCGGCCAAGCAGATCCAGACCACCCCCGGCCTGCGCGGTTGGGCTGCCCTGCTGATCACGCTGGTGATCCTCGTGGCAGTCGCCGAGGGAGCGCACCGTCTGGTGGAGAACCCCGCTCGGGCCGGCATCATGAACTTTGCGCGCCGGTTGAAGGCCCTGCACCGTCGGCGGAAGCAGTCGGCCATGGCGGTGGCGCAGCAGCGCGTGCCCGAACAGTCGGTCGCTGCCGGAAAATCCAGCGCTCGCCGCTGAACTCAGTCAGCCGGGCGGATCCGCAGCACCTTGTCGTCCTGTCCGTTGCTGGTGGTGACGTAGAGAGCGCCGTCCGGGCCCTGGCGGGCAGCACGTAGTCGGCCGTATTTGTCAGCGACCGCTCGCGGCACCGCCACCGAGGTCACCTTCGTCCCCGCCCCGTCGAGTGTCAGGACCATCAGTTTGGCGCCCTTGAGCGCGGTTACCACCAAGGCGCCCTCCCACGCTCCCCATTGCCTGCCTTCCACGAAGGTGGCGGCGCAGATCGCTTCCGTCATGTCGCCCGAACTCCACAACGCCGGGACGGCGTCCGGGAAGCGCTCCCGATCGGTCATCGGCACGCTCTCGTCGTAGTCGCGCTCCTGCCCGCCGCGTCTCGGATCCCAGCCGTGATTCGCGCCCTTGCGCAGCAGGTTGAGTTCGTCGTTCTTGTCGGGGCCGTGCTCGGCGGAGTAGACGCGTCCAGCCTGCACCGCGAGACCCTGCACATTGCGATGTCCGTAGGTCCAGACCAACTGCTCGCGCGGGTTGCCCGAAGAGGCGAACGGATTGTCCGAAGGTGCTTGCCACGTGCGTGGATCGATGCGTAACACCTTGCCACCGAGGCTCGTACGGTCTTGCGGCGCAGCGGCATTCGCCGCGTCACCGGTGCCGACGTACAGCATGTTGTCGGGCCCGATCAGCATGCGGCAGCCGGAGTGGCGTCCGCTTGAAGCGACCGGCAAGCCGGTGACGACATCTCGGATCCGAGTGGCCGTCGCCTCGCCGGGCTCCAGCCGCCAGAGCACCAGCCGGATGTCGGAGCTTTGATGGGTCTGACAGGTGATGAACCGGCGCGAAGTGCGGAAATCGGGCAGGAGGGTCAGGCCCATCAGACCGCCCTCGCCACGGGCGTTCAGATCGTCGAACGACGCCGCGACGGGTGTGGTGCGTGCTCCGGGCGCCAAGCTGGACAGGAGAGTCAGGGCGCCATCACGCTGCGTGACCAAAGCCTTGCCGTTGGGCAGGAAAGCGATGTCCCACGGGTTGGTGAGCCCGCTCGCGATCGTCTCGACCTGCAATCGCACGGCATCAGTCGATGCGGTGGACGGGCCGGAGGTGCTGTCGGGCGAGGAGCCCCCGGAGCACCCGCTCACCAGCAGGCCGGCGCACAGCGCGGCCGCTGCGACGCGGGCGAACATGTGGTGGCCTACCTGCGTCCGCGCTTGAAGGCGTTGGACACCGCGCGTTGCGCCTCGCGGTTGTCCTGTCGTTCGCGCAGAGCCTGGCGCTTGTCGTGCAGCTTCTTACCCTTGGCGAGGCCGATCTCGACCTTGGCGCGTCCATCGAGGAAGTACAGCGACAACGGGATCAACGTGTGGCCCGACTCGCGTGACTTGGAGATCAACTTGTCGATCTCGGACCGGTGCATCAGCAGCTTGCGCCGCCGCTTGGCCGAGTGGTTGGTCCAGGTGCCTTGGAGGTACTCAGGGATGTGGACGTTCTCCAGCCACAGCTCGCCACCCCGCTCGCTGGCGAAGCCGTCGGTGAGATTGGCCCGGCCCATGCGCAGGCTCTTCACCTCGGTGCCCATGAGCACCAGGCCCGCCTCGACCGTCTCCTCGATGAGGTAGTCGTGGCGCGCCTTCTTGTTGTTGGCAATGATCTTCTTGCCGGCTTCGCGGGGCATGAACTCAAGGATACGTGGCGGCAGCGACAGGCCCCACCGCATTTCGCGATGGGGCCTGTCGTTGATCGACCGGTCAGTCGTTGGTCTTGCGGGCCAGACGCCACTTGGTCAGCACTGCGAACAGTGCCGCGAGCACCAGCAGCATGATCATCGAGAGCATCCACTTGCCGGGGGAGTGCTGCCACAGCGGGTCGTCGACCGTCGCACGCGCCGCATCGAAAGCCTGCCCGGGAGGCAGCATGCCCACCACATCGGTGGTGGAGACCGCGGCGGCGTAACCCCAGCGTCCCGGAGTCAGCCAACTCAACTGCTCAAGACCCGGACGTCCGTAGACCTCGAAGAGCCCGCCGCACAACACCAGCTGCGCCATGATCGACACCACCAGCAGCGGCATCACCTGCTCGGAGGTGTTGACGAAGCTCGACATCAGCAGGCCGAGGGAGACGGCGCAGAACGCGGTGAACCAGCAGACCAGGATGAGTTCGAGCGTGGCGCTACCGAGCATGACCGCGCCCGAGGGCGGCTTCTTGGCCAGCGTGATGAGCAGGACGAGGATCGTCGACTGGACGAGGGTCAGCAGCCCGAAGATGGTCAGCTTGCCCCACAGGTAGGCAGAGGGTGACAGACCCACGGCCTTCTCCCGGGTGAAGATGGCGCGCTCGCCGACGAGTTCGCGGATACTCGCAGCCGTCCCCATGAAGAGCGCCCCAACGATGATCACCACCAGGAGCGTCAGCGGTTCGCTGAGCTTGAAGGGTTCACCTGGTGCGGGTTTGGCAAGTCCGTTCTCGCCGGGCACCACGACGGCCAACGCGGCCAGGGCCACGGGAAGCAGCAGCATGAACGCCGAGTAGCCGCGGTCGGCGAAGATCACCTGCAGGTGTCGGCGCGCGAGGGTCGACAGCTGCGAGGGGATCGACTGCTGCCTGGGCGGCTTCTCCAACGGCGGCACGGGCGGACGCGGTGCCGACAGCGGAGCCTCGATCTGCTGCGCCTCCAGCGGGGAAGCTTTGAAACGCTGCTTGGAACCCTCGGGGTCGCGCGCGACCGAGGTGAAGACGTCGGCGTGGTCGGAGAGCCCGAAGAAGGGCAACAACTGGTCGGGCGGGCCGAAGTAGGCCACCTTGCCGCCCGGTGCGAGCAGCAGCACCTTGTCGCACACGTTGAGGTTGGCCACCGAGTGGGTGATGACGACGACGGTGCGGCCGCCGTCAGCGAGCTCGCGCAGGGTGTGCATGACCTGCTTGTCCAGGCCCGGGTCGAGCCCGGAGGTCGGCTCGTCCAGGAAGAGCAGTGAGGGACGGGTCAGCAGTTCCAGCGCCACGGAGGTGCGCTTGCGCTGACCACCGGAGAGCTTGTCGACGCGGGTGCCGGCGTGCGCGGTGAGATCGAGTTCGGCCATCACCTCATCGACCCGCTGGTCACGCAGGTGCTTGTCGAGATCGTCGGGGAAACGCAGTTCGGCGGCGAAGCGCAGCGCCTGCTTGACGGTCAGCTGCCGGTGGACGACGTCGTCCTGGGGCACGACACCGATGCGATGACGAAGGTCGTCGAAGTTCTGGTAGAGGTCTCGACCGTCGTAGTAGACCTCGCCGCGGGTGGCCCGCTGCGAACCGGTGAGCGCCTTCAGCAGCGTCGACTTACCGGCGCCGGACGGACCGATCACCGCGAGCAGGCTCGAACCCTCGAGCGCGAACGAGATGTCGTCGAGCAGCTTCTTGCCGCCGGACAGCTCGAAGGTGAGGTGGTTGGCGACGAAGTTGACATCACCTTCGTCGATGCTGGCGACCAACTGACCGCGCAACACAGTGAAACGGGAGTGGCCGACGGCGAGCAGATCGCCCTCGCCCAAGCGTCCGCGGTCGATGCGTTGACCGTTGATGTAGGTGCCGTTACGGCTGCCGAGATCCTGCACGTCGAAGCCATGACCGTTCGGCACCAGCCGCGCGTGCTGCCGGGAGGCGAGCAGGTCATCGATGATGACCTGGTTCTCCAGACCGCGTCCGATGGTCATCGTGCCGGGAGTCGGACCGCCGCCGGGTCCGCCCGCCGAGGCGAGCACCTGGGGTGCGGCGCCCTGCACGGAGGTGTGGCCCGACGGGCTGACCGGGGCCGCCTGCATCGCATTCTGCAACTCGTACCGGTCGAAGACGACGCCGGTGTGGGAGGGCACCTTCGGCACCGAGGAGGTCGCCGGGAGCCGCTTGGGGAGCGGCCCGCTCTGGTGGCCGTGGCCGCTGCTCGGGCCGGCGCCGGCCGGTCCTGTCGGACGTCCGGCATGCGGGAGTGCTGCCCCGCCGCTCGGGCCGGACTGAGGCGGCAGCTGTGCGCCACCGGTCGGCTGTCGTACCTCCACTCCCAGCGGCGACGCGTCGGTGCCGCCCAACTGGATCGACCCGCCCGGTGCCACGAGCGTGGGTGCGGTGATCCGACGTCCGTCGACGAAGGTGCCGTTGGACGAGCCGAGGTCGACCACCTCGATCTGGTCACCCACCCGGCGAAGCTGCGCATGCCGCCTGGACGCACCGGCATCGGTGACCATGAGGTCGTTGTCGCGGCTTCGGCCGATCGTCAGTATCTGGTTCGTGGCGATCTTGCGGTTGTTTCCCGCGTAAGTGATGCGCACGTCGTTCATCGGGCGGTCCCCCTGCTCATCCTGCTCCTGCCTTGCTTCGTCCGACTTGCCTGCGGTGTACCCGCTCGAGGAGTCAGATCGTGACCAGCCAGCCGTCACGCACCTCGAAGGTGGTGCCACCGACCCCGATGCGGTCGCCTTCCTGCAGGTGGCTGGTCTCGACCCGGCGGCCGTTGACATAGGTGCCGTTGCGGCTGCCGAGGTCTTCCAGCAGCAGGCCTTGGTCGTCGGCGGTGATGCGCAGGTGCTTACGGGAGACGAGCATGTCGTCCAACACGATCGAGTTGTCGCGGCCGCGACCGATGGTCAGCGACTCGTCGTCCGCAGCCGCGTCGTTTTCTGCACCGGAGTTCGAGCTCGAAACGGTGACATTCTCCTGACCTGTCGGAGGAGCGGGAATCGCGTCCCCTGCCGACGGATCCGTCGCCATCGGTTGGTCGGGCTCGGAGTGCTGGTGCGCCGACCAAGCATCCTCGGCCGCCGCGGCGTCCTGCGGCTGGTGGTGCTGCTCCTGGCCGCTGTGGCCACCCCACGGCTGTTCGTCCTGCAGGGACGAGTCCTGCTGGGCCGGCGCCTGCGACTGCGGCTTGGCCAAGAAGGAGGAGGCAGACGAATCGTGCTGCTGCCCAACGTGATCCGCGGGCGAGTTGTAAGGGTCGTGCTGCTGCGGCTGCTGGTAGGGAGCACCCGCGTACGGGTCGTGACCCTGTGCTTGGTAGGCCTGGGGCTGGACGTACGGGTCGTGGCTCTGTGCTTGGTCGCCCTGGGGCTGGGCGTACGGATCGTGGCTCTCTGCCTGGTCGGCCTGGGGCCGGGCATACGGGTCGTGGGTCTGCCGGCCCGCGTCCCGGTATTCGCCCTGGCCATCAGGGGCAGGCGAGGCGTAGGGGTCGGGCGCGTGCTGAGCCGGCTCGTCGCCTCCCTGAGGTGCCTGCTGGTCGTCGGGCGCTGACCACGGCTCGGAACTGGGCGGAAGCTCTCCGTGCTGTTCGGTCCAGTTGTGGTGGACCTCGTCCGCGGTGGGCGCGGAACCGGGCTGCACCCAGCCGCCGGGTGTCGCAGCACCCGCTGCTGCCGCGCCGCCGAGGGCGCCAGCGCTGGCTGCGCCCCAGTCGCTGGAACGGTCATGCTGCGGACGATCGGATTCGGAGACGTTGCCGGAGTCATCGGAGGAGGTCGTGTAGCCGGGGTCGGCAGAGCGCTGATCGTCCTGGTGCGCTGCGACACCGCCGGGTCGCTCGTCGACCACGTCGTGCTCATCGGCACCAACAGCAGAGGGTTCGGAGTCTTGCTGCTGCTCCCGCGCGTCGGTGAACGACGGCTCGTCGGCCTCCTCGACCTGGTGGGTGGTCTCGCGCTGTGCCGGCGCAGGTGCCGCCGACGCCCAGGCCGACGACAGGGACTGCACGGGCCGCTCGTCGGGCAAGGGCTCGTTGTGCTGGGGGCCGCTGAACGCCTCCGGTCCGGCCCATGCCGCTGCTGCGCCCGGCGCGGTGTCGCGCCAGACGATCGTTGCAGGTCCGCGGGTGCCTGAGGGTGCGTTCGGGTGGCCGAACTGCGGGTCGTGCGAGGTACTCATCAGGTCTCCGACTTCGGTGTGGCGTTTGCGGTTCCGGCGCACTGCGCCGACGATTGCTCAGATTACCTTTCCACGCCCCCACGACGTCCTTTGCGGCTGCGCGGGGTATGAGCGGTGCGCGAAGTCACAGCCCGGGAGTGTGCCTTCTTCAACGTCGACATGGAGATCGTGGTGAAGAGGCTCGCTGGCTCCTGCGGGCCGCGTAGGCGGTGTCCATCCCGAGCGCCGGGCCGACTGGGCGCTGCCCGCACGTAGGGTGGCGGCCATGCCCTTGGACTTCACCCTGCGCGAGGCGCGCCTCGACAACGGCCTGCGGGTCGTCGTCGCCCCTGACCCGAGTGTGCCGATCGTGGCGGTCAATCTCTGGGTCAATGTCGGATCGCGCCACGAACGTCCGGCTCGCACCGGTCTGGCGCATCTCTTCGAGCATCTGATGTTCCAGGGGTCGCGCAACGTGGCCGAGGGCGAGCACATGCAGACGCTCATGGCGCACGGTGCGCGGCTCAACGCCACCACGTGGTTCGACCGCACCAACTACTTCGAGACCGTGCCCACCGGCGTCCTCGATCTCGCGCTCTGGATGGAGGCCGATCGGCACGGGTACCTGCTGGACGCGGTGAACCAGGCATGCCTGGACAACCAGCGCGATGTGGTCAAGGAAGAAAAGCAGCAGCGTTACGACAACCGTCCGTATGGTCACGCGCTGGAGGACATCTACGGACTCGTCTTCCCCCAGGGCCACCCCTACCACCACTCGACGATCGGTTCGATGGCCGACCTCGATGCTGCGACGCTCGACGATGTGCACGACTTCTTCAAGCGGCACTACGGGCCCAACAACACCGTGCTGACACTGGTCGGCGATGTCGGTCAGCACGAGGGAATCGCGTTGGCGCAGAAGTACTTCGGCGGTCTTGCGCGAGTCGACCTCGCACCGACCGTTGCCAGCGAGCCGCTGAGACCGCTCACGGAGCCCCTGCGGTTCGAACGCACCGACGACGTGCCGGACGATCGCCTCTACCTCGCCTTCCGGCTGCCGCCGGATCACACCAGGGAGTTCCTGGTCGCCGAAGCTGCGTTCGACATCCTCGCGGGCCTTGCGACGTCGCGGCTCTACCGCAGGCTGGTGCGCCGAGAACAGATCGCCACCCAGGTGTCGCGCAGCGCAATGGGTCTGGTCGACGGGGTGTCGCTCGGGCTGCTCACCGCTGACGTGGCCGGTGACAGCTGCGTCGAGGCGGTCGAAGCGGCGCTGGTCGAAGAACTGCAGGGCCTGGCCGATCACGGCCCGACCGAGAAAGAACTCGCTACCGCGTTCGCCGATTTCGAACGCGGCTGGCTGCAGGGCCTGGCGGTGCACGAGGAACGAGCAGACACCATCAGCCACTACACCTTGCTGCACGACGATCCGCAGCACATCAACCATCACCTCGACGACGCCGCGACGGTCACCACCGATGAGGTGCAACGGTTGGCCAAGGCGTGGCTCGACCCGGCGTCCCGCGCGGTCGTCGTCCACCGGAAGGGCAGTGCGGCATGAGTTTCGTCGAACGACCGGAGGTCCACCCGCCGGCTCCGTGGCAGTTCCCCGACGCAACCAGGCACCGGTTGAGCAACGGTCTGACCGTGGCGTTGTACGACCTGCCCGGTCAGCACGTCACCTCCACGCGCATCAACCTCCCGGTGCCGCTGGCTGCTGAGCCGCGTGAGCGCGAAGGTGTTGCGACGATCGTGTCGCGCACGATGGACGAGGGCACAGCCTCCCACTCCGCCGACGAGATGGCTGAGCTCTTCGAGCAGGACGGCATCGGGCTGCACGCCGGTGTTGCGCACCAGGGCATCTGGGTCGACCTGGAGGCCGCGACGCGTCACGTCCGCACCGCTTTCGACCTCGCGCTCGAATGCCTGACCGAGCCCGCCTTCCCGCACGAGGAGGTGAATCGCCACAGGTTGCAACGTCTTTCGCAGATCGATCACGAGATGGCCGATCCGAGCTACCGCGCGACGCTGGAGTTCGTCCGCACTTTCTACACCACTGATTCCCGGGTCTCCCGACCCACGGGTGGCTCACGTGACTCGTTGGCGCAGCTGACCCGCGATGACTGCGAGGAGTTCCACCGCCGGTGGGTGCGTCCGGACGAGGCGTATGTGGTGGTGGCCGGTGACTTCGAGGAGGCGGCCATGCTGGCCGACCTCGAGGCGACGCTCGGCACGTGGCTGGTGAGCGGTGAGCGCCTGTCTCCCCAGGTGACGCCGGATGCACCGGCGGACGATCGGGGGCGAGTGGTCTTCGTCGACCGTCCCGGCTCGGTGCAGACCGAGATCCACATGGGCTGGTTGGGTCCGGCGCGCAAGGAGGGAAGCCAATGGGCGCCCTTCCCGGTGCTCTCGTATGCGATCGGGGGCTCGCCGCACGCGCGTATCGACCGGGTGCTGCGCGAGGAGAAGGGTTATACCTACGGCATGCGGGGTAGCTTCCGGCCGCGCTCCGACTTCGGACAGTTCGTCGTCGGCGGATCGGTGCGCGCCGACGCCACCGCCGATGCCCTCCGATTGCTGGGCGAGATCTTCTCGGGTGCCGATGACGGACTCAGCGCGGCCGAGGTGAAGGAAGGCGTCGACTATCTTTCGATGACCGCACCGGCCCGTTATGCCACCGCCGACGCGGTGGCCGACGAAGCGGCGTCCCTGCACTTGGTGGGCCTGGAGACCGACTTCATCACCGACTATCTCGCCGCGATGCGCGAACTCACGGTCGAGGACGTGAATGCGGCGTGGCAGCAATGGAGCTCATCGCCGCGAACGGTCGTGCTGGTCGGCGACGCCGCCAAGTACGCCGCGGCGGTCGAGCAACTCGGGTTGGGAGAAGTCACTGTCGTGAGCGACCGGGCGGGTGTTGCCGGCAAGAGCGAGGCTCAGTAAGCGCCGTCGCCCTTGATGACCGCCTGCACGGTCTGCGCCAGGATGAGCAGATCACCGGTCATCGACCAGTTCTCGACGTAGTAGAGGTCCTTGCGGATGCTCTCCTCCCACGTGAGTCCAGAACGTCCGCCGACCTGCCACGGGCCGGTGATTCCTGGCTTGACGTAGAGCCGTCGCTCTGCCCGATGGTCGTAGGTGAGCACCTCGGCCGGTAACGGCGGGCGGGGTCCGACAAGCGACATGGAGCCTCGGATGACGTCGAACAACTGCGGAAGTTCGTCGATGGAGTAGCGCCGGATGAACCGGCCGACCCGCGTGACACGCGGGTCGTCGGGCATCTTGAACAACACTTCGTTGCCGTTGCCGTTGCCGTTGCCGTTGCTGGATGCGCGGAGTTCTTCGAGCTTGTGCTCGGCGTCGATCACCATCGACCTGAACTTGGTCATCTTGAACTCGACCTGGTTCATGCCGACCCGGCTCTGGCGGAAGAAGATGGGGCCGCCGTCGTGCGCCTTGACCAGGATTGCGGTCACGACCATGACGGGAGCGAACAGGACGAGCATTCCCAGAGCAGCCACGAGGTCGAAGGCCCGCTTCGCGACGAACTTGCCTCCGGTGTACCGCGGCATTTCCACCCGGATCAGCGGGAGATCCTCGATCGGACGCCAGTGGATTCGGGGGCCTGCGACATCGGTCATCCGGGTGGCAAGTGCGAGTTCGCAGCCACGTTCTTCCAGTTGCCAACTGAGCCGGCGCAGCGATTTGGGATCGATCTGGCTCTGACCGGCGACGACGACGATGGACGCTCCGACGCGGGCGGCTGACTCGGCGGTGTCCTCCAGCGAGCCCATCTCAGGCAGCGTCGACCCGTCGGTCAGCTCGAAGTCCTCCTCGCTCGCGGTGGCAACGGCGACAGGCGCATATCCGACGAAGGGCTGCCGGCGCATGAGGTCAACGACATATCGCACCTCCACCGGCGAACCCACCACGAGAGCCGGTGCCATGTAGTTGCCAGCAATCCGCTCACGCAGCAGAACTCTGCGGTGGATCAGCCTGCCCAGCAGGAGCAGTGCCAGGCCCAGTGGAAGGGCGATGGCGAGGAAGCCACGGGCGAAGTGGATCTTGAACGTGGTTGCGGTGATGGCGATTGCGCCGAAAAGCAGCAGAGTGGCACGGGTGACTTTGCGGTATTCCTCCGACCCGACGCCGACCACATCGAGGTGATAGCTGCTACCCGCAGCCAGGGCGATCAGCCATCCTGCACCGAGTAGAAGCGCAGTCTCCACATAGGAAAGCTGGGCGAAACCGACCAACCGCGACTTTGGCGACTCGCCGAACCGTACGTACACCGCAACGGCCAGTGAGACCGCGATCAGCACGAGGTCGAGCGCAACGATGCGACCCTGCAGACGTGTCTTCCACGGCAGGTGGATAGTGGACGGATTTGGAGCCATTGTGGTCAAACCCTATTGCTTCAACCGTGGTCTCCCGAATTCCTTGGACACATGTTCTCCCGAACTAGCGTCCCAACCGGCGCAGCACCTCGTCGTGCAGCAGCCCGTTGGTGCTAATGCCGTTGCCGCTCCAGCAGCCCGGCGTACCGTCCAGTCCGGTGAACTGGCCGCCGGCCTCGGTCACGATCGGCACGAGTGCGGCCATGTCGTGGACGGCCAACTCCGGCTCCGGAGCGATGTCGACAGCGCCCTCGGCGACCAGCACATGTGACCAGAAATCGCCGTACGCCCGGCTGCGCCAGACGTCGTCCATCAGTTGCAGCATGGCTTCCCGTTTGCCGTGCGCGTCCCAGTCGCGCACGTTGGCATAGGACAACGAAGCATCCTCGATCTTCGATACCTTCGACACCGAGATCCGACGCGCGCCCTGCAGATTGCGACCCGTCCAGGCGCCGGTGTCCTTGCCGGCCCACCACCGACGTCCGAGTGCGGGTGCGGCCACGAGCCCGACGACGGGCTCTCCGTCGTCCACCAGCGCAATGAGAGTGGCCCACACCGGTAAGCCACGGACGAAGTTCTTCGTGCCGTCGATCGGGTCGACGATCCACCGGCGGGGGCCCTTGCCCTCCAGGCCGTGCTCTTCTCCCTGCACCGCATCGCGGGGGCGAGCGCGCTTCAGCTGCCCGCGAATGATCTCCTCGGCGGCCAGATCGGCATCGCTGACGGGGGTCAGATCGGGCTTGGTGTTGACGACGAGGTCGTCGGCCTGGAAGCGGCCCATCGTCGTCGGCTCGACGGCATCGGCGATCACATGGGCGACGCGCACGTCATCGGCGTAACTCATCGCACGCTCCCGGGCTCAGGCGTCTCGCAGCGTTCAGCACTCACGGGCCCGACCGTACCGGGTCGGCGGCCGCTCACTCGGCAGGTGCGTCCTGCGGCACGCTCGGGGTGACGATCTTTGGGGAGCCGGTGCGCAACACCTCATCGACGCGGTCGCACAGCTCATCGCCATCGATCGGGCTGGTGCCCACCGGCGGCAGATCGCGGATCACCGCGCGCAGACAGGTGGCCATGGCCGCCGCGTCCAGATACTTCTTCGGGTTGCGGATCCAACACGCGACCAACGCCGTGTACGCCAACTGGTTGACGGTGACCTCGACCCGTGACCACGCGGACAAAGTGACCGGGAGGTCCTGCTGCGCGATCTGCAGGATGCGCCCGGCCTGCAGTTGTTCGTAGGCCAGGTCGCGGCGCACCCGATAACCGGCCTCTGACTTCTCCTGATCGGTGGCGATGAGATCGAGCAGGTCAGCCGTCACCCGCAGGACGCGGCGATACTGCCTGCGTACCAACGCAATCGGTGCGCGGCGATCGGTCACCCACATCACCACCAGGCTCACCGCGACTCCGATGAGGGTCTCGAGGATCCGCTCCTTGATGACCGTCCCGATTGCGTGGCCGGGCGCCGTGCTCGTGGTCACGAGCAGCGCCATCGGAGTGACAAAGAAGGCGGCGATCGCATAGTTGCGCACCGCGGTCCACTGCACCATGAAGACCAGCGCGAGGCAGATTGCAATGGTCACTTCGAGCGTGGCGTCGAGATGGTGCAGACCCACGAATGCCACGGTGCCGGCCACCGTTCCGATCATTCGATGCAGACCGCGGTGGGTGAGTGAGAGCCGATCGGTGCCCAGCGACATCACCAGGGCCGTGGTCATCACCGCCCAGAACGGGTGGCGCAGGTCGAGACCGTACGACACCGCGCAGGTCAAGGCGATCGCCATCCCGATCCGGCGGGACGCGAGCCAGGGCAGCGAACGAGGAGAGAGAGCCCACCGCAACAGGTACTTCACCGGCGGTGCTCCCAGGTAGCGACGCTGGGCGGCGGCGTCGACCTCCACCACGGCCCCGGGCAGCGAGCGGGAGGCCACCTGGCCGATGACCTGGAAGTGCAGTCTGCGCAGGTCGACCAACAGCGAGCGCCATGCCGACGCCCTGGCGTTGCGGCCGGCTGCCTCCTCCAAGGTCATGCTGGCGCTCAGCACCTGCGCGTAGGCAGTGTCGCGCAGATGAGCGATTTCCAGGTCGGTGGTGTCAGGTTGTGCGGCCTGCTCGATGAGCTCCTCGACCGCTTCGCGGGCGGCGTCCACGGCCTGCGCTTCGGCGGAGTCAGCCCGGGGATGCAACGCCAGCGTCGCGATCGATGCGGTGAGGCAGCTGAGCACGCAGACCGCGATCACCTGCCACTTGTCGACCCCGACGGTCGGTAGGTAGGACGCGATGGCGGGGCCCATGATGAGGAACATCGGGCCCGGTGGGTCGGCCATCACCGCGTTGTAACCCAGCACCGCGGTCATCGCGATGGCGGTGAGAGTCAGCGTGAGGAGCACCGGATTGCTGCCAATGACCACGGCGATCGCACAGCCGGCGATGTAGGCGAGGTCCATCCACGCCAGGATGTGCAGCCGAGCCCGCCAGGGTCGGGCACTTGCGGTATTGCCGATGAACGATCCGGTGATCGCCAGCAAGGCTAGTTCCTTACCGAGCGCCAGCCAGACCACGCCGACGGTGATCGCGGTCATCGCGGTGGCGCGAGTGGCGACCTTCCACTGACCGGGGGCTGACTTGATCTGCGCCAGTCCGGACAGGCTCGCGCCCACCGTAGCCAGACCCCATGACATGACTCAGTCCTCCTCGGTGCCCAGCCTTGAGCGCAACAGACGTCGCAGTGATTCGAGGCGAGCGCGGCCCGAGGTGCCGGCATGCCCGGCGTCGACCCAGGCGTCCAGTGCGCAGTACTCGTCGTCGTGGGTGCACCCGCGCGGGCAGTCGTCGGTGCCGGCTGCGAGCTCGGGGAAGTGGTCGATGAACGAGTCGGGATCGACGTGGGCCAGGCCGAAGGAGCGGACGCCGGGGGTGTCGATCACCCAGCCTCCGTCCGGTAGCTCGAGCGCGACCGCGGAGGTGGAGGTGTGACGTCCTCGCCCGGTGACGGCGTTGACATGGCCGACGGCACGATCGGTGCCGGGCACGAGAACGTTGACCAGGGTTGATTTCCCCACCCCGGAATGACCGACCAGCACAGTCATGCGGTCGGCCAACGCGGAGTGCAGTTCGCCCAGGCCCTCGATCATTCCGTCGTCGCGCACCTGCGTCACGACGTACGAAAGCTCAAGTCCGGCATACGACTTCAGGAATTCTTGCGGGTCGGCGAGGTCAGATTTGGTGAGCACGAGCAGGGGGTGCATCCCGGCGTCATAAGCCGCGACGAGGCAGCGGTCAACCATCCGCGGACGAGGTTCGGGATCGGCCAGGGCGGTGACGATCGCGAGTTGGTCGGCGTTGGCCACCAGCACGCGCTCCACCGGGTCGGTGTCATCGGCAGTACGCCGCAGGAACGTGGACCGCTCCTCGATCCGGACGATCCTGGCCAAGGATCCGTCGGCGCCGGAGGTGTCACCGACCAGACCGACCCGATCGCCCGGCACGATCGGGCTGCGACGCAACTCGCGGGCCCGCATGGCGACCACGGGCTGCCCTTCGACCAGGCAGGTCCAGCGCCCCCGGTCGACCCCCGTGACCATGCCGATCACGGCGTCGGCGTGCGCAGGGCGGTCCTTGGTGCGGGGGCGGTTGCCCTTGGGGTTGGGGCGCACCCCGATCCGTGACTCGTCGTAGTCGTAGCGCCGACCCATGCGGTCAATCCTGGCCCAGCATCGATCGCCACATCGCCGTGAAGGTCGGCATGGTCTTGCCGACGGTGGCGACGTCCTCGATCAGCACACCCGGCACGCGCAGGCCGAGAACGGCGGCAGCCATCACCATGCGGTGGTCACCGTAGGTGTGGAAGGTGCCGCCCGAAAGCGTCGTCGGCCGGATGAGCAGGCCGTCGTCGGTCTCGGTGACCTGGCCGCCCAGACCGTTCATCTCATGGGTCAGGGCAGCAAGACGATCGGTCTCGTGTCCGCGCAAGTGCGCGATGCCGCGCAACGCACTGGGCGAATCCGCAAGCGCCGCCAGGGCGGCCACGACCGGAGTGAGCTCTCCGACATCGTGCAGGTCGAGGTCGACTCCGGAGATCTCGCCGGTGCCGGTGACCGTGAGACCGCCGCGGTCGAGGCTGACATCCGCGCCCATCCCGTCGAGGATGTCGCGGAGTGCGTCGCCCGCCTGCGTGGTCGACTGCGGCCAGCCGGGCACCCGCACCGTGCCACCGGTGACCAGTGCAGCTGCGAGGAAGGGTGCGGCATTGGACAGGTCGGGCTCTACCTCGACTTCGAGCGCGGAGATCTCGGAGGGCTCAACCCGCCAGGTGTTGGCGTCGGCGTCGTCGACCATCACTCCGGCGTCCCGCAGTACTTCGACCGTCATGGCGATGTGCGGCAGGGAGGGCAGAGGTTTGCCGTCGTGGACGACGGTGACGCCGTCGTCGAAGCGGGCGCCGGTGAGCAGCAGTGCTGAAACGAACTGTGACGAACCGGAGGCGTCGATCACCACCTTGCCGCCGCGCACTGCACCCGTGCCGTGCACCACGAAAGGAAGGCCCTCATGGCCGTCGGTCGTGATCTGTACGCCGAGGTCGCGCAGCGCGCCGAGCACAGGGGCCATCGGACGTTTGCGGGCGTGCGGGTCGCCGTCGAAGCGCACGGCTCCGTCGGCGAGGGCTGCGACCGGGGGGAGGAAACGCATGACCGTGCCCGCGAGCCCGCAGTCGATCTCGGCGGGCCCATGCATTCCTTGCGGATCGACCAGCCAGCTGGGCGCGCCGTCCAACTCCTCCTCGGTGATGCCGGTGCCCAGCGAGCGCAACGCGTGCAACATCAAGGTGGTGTCTCGGGACACCAGCGGCCGGTGCAGGCGGGAGATGTCAGTGGCGAGCGCGGCGAGCACCGCGTATCGGTTGGTCAGGCTCTTGGAGCCCGGAACATCAACGGTCGCCTGGAGGGGGCCGGTCGCAAGTGGTGCCGGCCAGTCGCCGGTCGAACTGTGAGAATCCATCGGGCCCTACGGTAGTCCGCCCTTGCGGTGAGTGGGATGCCGTCTCTGTCCGTCTCGGCACCGGACGTCGGAGGCGGCATAGGCTCGATGTCATGTGTGGTCGATACGCTGTGAGTTTCAGCCCAGACGACATCACCGACGAGTTCGATGTCGAGGACGATCGGATGGCCGAGCATGCGCGCTCGATCCTGGTGCGCCCCCAGGATCCACCGGCCGGAACGCCCGACTGGAATGTCGCGCCGACCAAGCAGGCGCCCGTGGTGCTGACCCGCGTGCCCAAGGACGACAAGAACGATCCCGACGCGAGTGCGGTGCGGCAGTTGCGACTCCTGACCTGGGGTCTGGTGCCCTCCTGGGCCAAGGACACCAAGGTCGGCCTGCGGATGATCAATGCCCGGGCCGAGACGCTGCTGGAGAAGGGCGCTTTCGCCAAGGCTGCGATCAGCCGGCGTTGTCTGGTGCCGGCTGACGGCTGGTACGAGTGGCAGGTGAGCCCGACGTCCACTGATGCCAAGGGCAAGCCGCGTAAGCAACCCTTTTTCATCCGTCGGGGTGACGGCGGCGCGTGCGCCTTCGCCGGTGTCTATGAGTTCTGGCGCGATCAGTCGAAGGCGACCGACGACCCGGACGCCTGGCTAACCACCTACGCCATCATCACCACCGCAGCCGAGCCCGGCCTCGACCGGATCCACGACCGGCAACCGGTGGTGATCGACCGCGAGCACTTCGCCGCGTGGCTCGATCCGGCGATGACCGACCCGGACGAGGTGCGGGCATTGCTCCACACGGGTGTTGGAGGGCGTTTCGAAGCGTGGCCGGTGTCGGCGGCGGTGGGTTCGGGTCGCAACAACGGCGAACAGTTGACGCTGCCGATCGGACAGCACCAGTTGCACGGGGTCGTCGATCCGGCCACCGGCGAGATCATCGGAGAATGACCGAATGACGTTTCAGATCAAGGAGATCGACACGCCGGTCGGCATCGCGCGGGCGCACGTCGAGACCGTGCCTGACGCGCGCGGGAGCATCGTTGTGAGCCACGGAGCAGGCGGTGGCATCGAGGCCCCCGACCTCGTGCGACTGCGCGAACTCACCCAGGACGGCTGGAACTACGTCCGTGTCGAACAGCCGTGGCGCGTTGCCGGGCGCAAGGTGGCTACCCCGCCGAAAACGCTTGACGCGGCGTGGGTGCCGATCATCGACGCGTTGACCAGCGTCAGCGGCGCGCTGCCTGGTCCGCTGGTGGTCGGCGGCCGATCTGCGGGTGCACGGGTGGCATGCCGCACCGCCGCGCAGGTGGGTGCGGACGCCGTGCTTGCGCTCTCCTTCCCGCTGAGCGGGGCCGGGAAGACCGACCGGGCGCGTGCACCGGAACTGCGGGGAGCGCTCGAGGCCGGCCTGCCCGTTGCGGTCGTCCAGGGCGGTAGCGACCCGTTCGGCAGACCCGCGGACTTCGTCGAGGAGTTCGCCGACGCGGGCGATCTGCCCACCGGCCTGTCGATCCACGAGTGCAAGGGCGCCCACGGTTTCAGCAAGAATCCGGATGACGTCCTGATCGCCGTTCGGGAATGGTTGGCGGTCACGTTCGCGGAATGAACTCCTGACCGGTGCTGTTGATCGGGGCGTGTGCGGGACCTCCCCACCACCTGCACTGAACGAGGAGAAGTCGGACGTGATCTTTGCACCCAGTGCGCCGAAGGACACGGCGCTCGGCGGCGTGGGCCTGCCGACCAAGCCGAAGGAAACCGATCGTCGGACGTCGGCGATAGGCTGGAGCGCAATGACTCAGGAACGTTCTGCCACCAGCACGGTCGAGACCGACGCCGACGACCGCAGCCACGAGACCACCGCCGTGTCCGGCGGTCAGGTCGACGTGTCTGCCGAGAGTCAAGCCGAACGCCTCGCCCGCTTCGAGCGCGACGCGATGCCCTACCTCGACCAGCTCTACAGCGCGGCCCTGCGCACCACCCGCAACCCGGCCGACGCCGAAGACCTCGTCCAGGAGACCTTCGCCAAGGCGTACGCCGCCTTCCACCAGTACAAGCCCGGCACCAACCTCAAGGCCTGGCTCTACCGCATCCTCACCAACACCTACATCAACGACTACCGCAAGAAGCAGCGGCAGCCGCAGCAGTCCGACGCCGCCGAGATCGAGGACTACCAGCTCGCCCGCGCGGAGGCGCACACCTCCTCCGGCCTGAAGTCTGCCGAGGCCGAAGCGCTCGATCACTTGCCTGATTCCGACGTGAAGCGGGCTCTGCAGGAGATCCCGGAGGACTTCCGCCTCGCGGTCTACTTCGCCGACGTCGAAGGCTTCTCCTACAAGGAGATCGCCGAGATCATGGACACCCCGATCGGCACCGTGATGTCACGACTGCACCGCGGTCGTCGGATGTTGCGTGAGCAGCTCACCGACTACGCGCGCGAGCGCGGATTCATCAAGGGTGAGAACGCATGATCTTCGACGACGCCCAGGGTTGCGACAGCTACCTGGAACATCTCGCGGAGTACCTCGACGGAGAGCTGACCGAGCAGGACTGCCAGGTGCTCAAACAGCATCTGTCCGACTGCCCGCCGTGCCTGGACGAGTACCAGCGCGACGCGATCATGAAGGCCCTCGTCCGGCGGTCATGCGCATGTGAGGAAGCGCCAACCGCCTTGCGCAGCCGCATCATGCAGAGCATCACCGTGCAGGTGACGACCGTGGAGATTCACCGACTCGACTGAGTCCGACCGGTTCCGGTGATGTTCACCGGACGGGTGGTAGCTGCGGGAGGTTGTTCAACAGGTCGACGACATCCGGGTCGTACTCGTATCCCATGCCGAGCGAGATGCGCTCCATGGCTGCGGTGTGCAGCTCGCCCCGACCGAGGGTCAGATCGTCGTAGGCGTTGCAGACCTTGAGAATGCGGCATTCGACCGAGAGCTCCTCACCGAACTCCCGAACATTTCGATAAGGCGTCGGTTGGTGCTCGATGATCGAGGCGACGCGTTCGAGACTGGCGATGTTGCGCACCACCTCGGCGCCGGCTGCGGCGATGGCGAGCTGATCGGTGGGCGCCGCGTCGCTGGTCGCGCCGTTGGGGATGGGCTCGATGAGCCCGAGCTGTCCCAGGTCATGCAGGAGCGCGGCGTTCTCCAGATCGCGCATCTCCCGATCCGTGAGCATGAGTTGTTGGCCGATGCGCATGCCGAGCATCCGCACCCTCAGGCTGTGGCCCTCGGTGATGAAGCCGGTGCGCTCCGGGAGGCGTGAGAGTGCCGAGATCGTGTCGCGGCGCACCTGTACGACGGCAGCCTGCCGCCGCAGCGCGGTGCGCATCAGCAGCAGCGGCATAGCCATGATCGGCACCGACCACAGATCGAGCGGGCCGAACCCGAGAGCCATCCCGACGGCCACCCCCAGCACGGCCAGCCACACCGGCCCGACCTCCGCCCCGCGGTGGGTGATCGTCTCGCGCAACCGGCCCTGCGGTGCCGTGCGCAACACCAGCAACATGACGTCGAGCACGATCGCGGCAGCACCGCAGGCAGTCATCGCCAGCGCGATGCGCCAACCCGAGTTCTCCCATGCCGGCACCATCGAGGCGGCGGATCGACCGTCCACGAAGGGCACGTTGCGATAGAGGACAGCGGCTGCGGCGACGCTCAGGATCCGAGTGGCCACTTGGGCGACATCTGCCGGTGGTTGCCGCAGGAGTCGCCCCACGACGTGGCCCAGCAAGGTACCAGCGGTCACCGCGATCACGACCAGGGCGGTGTTGAGCCAGGCGTTCGATGAAGTCGGCAGCGCCGTGAGTGCCATGGCCAGCGCAATGGACGGCGCGACGGGCGAGGCGTCAAGACCGCTGGGGAGCCGAAGGTGTAACGGAACGCTGAGAGCAAGGGCGAGGAGCATCACGCCCAGCCGCCAGCCGGCGCTGTCCAGTGCGCTGGACCAGTGCGTCGCGACCATTGTCATCGCGATGAGCTGGATGACCACGAGGGTGCTGAGCACCCCTCGTGTGATCATTCGGCCACGTGATCTCATGTCGCACCTCTACCGGGGGGCCGCGGGCCCACGTCGGAGAAATGCCGCACGAGCAGTTGATCGGGCAGCGGCGTGCTTGGCAGCGCTTGCATGGCCGTGCGTAGCGTCGGCGCGAGGTCGGGATGGTCTGCGATCAGGGAAATGTGTTGCTCGACCCAGGCATGGGTCGCAGCGTTCACCTGTGGTCGATCCTTCTCCAAAGAATCGGCCAGGAGCTCCGCGGCCGCCAACACCTGCGCGGGCGGGGCGGTGTCGATCGCGGCGTCCGACTGCGTCGCAACGATGCGCCGCACGGAGGCAAGGAACTCCACACCTTCCATGAGTTGCGCGCCTCGACGGGCCACCGCGACATCGAGCTCGGCACGTCCGGGGTCGGATGTGGCGATGGTTCCGAGGTGGTGCAGTCGTGCGGCCCGTCGCACCTGGTGCACTTCGTCATCGGACAATCCGCTCAGGTTTGCGATTCCTTCGGCGATGGCGGCGACCAGATCTCCGTGCGCTCGTGTGCCAGGACGGTTGAGTTCCAGGGAGGCCACGAGTGCGTCCACGGCGTGATCGGCGCTGGAGGCCTCGGCGACGGTGGCTGCCGAGGCCCACTGCACCAGGAGTAGGGGTGGGGCCATGACCAGGATGGTCAGCGGTCCGACCTTTGCTCCGATCCACAGCACGACCACGAGATAAGAGATCAGGCCGCCGGCCAGGAACAATCCGACTCCGTGCTCGCCGAAATCTCGCAGTGACCTGCTGAACGGCACTCCGGCTGTCACGCGGATGACCAGTCCGACCAGCAGGGCGTTGACCAACAGCATCACCAGTGTCGTGACGGCGATCGGGAGGATCAGGCTGCCGATGTTGTCCCGTACCCATACCAGGCGCCCTGCGCCGTCACCCACGAAGTGATTGAAGGTCAGCCCGCCGACTGCGCCCATCACGCCGCTCATGAAGGCGTTGAAGAATCGGACCGGGAGGGGCCAGCGCCCTAGGCAGAGACCGCAACTCAGGCCCACGATGCTCGCGCCGAGGGGTCCGCACAGCACGGTGGCGACGCCAACCAGAGTCGACACCAGAGAAACGGAGGAGAACCGTTGGACGAGGGCGGCGAAGCTCTCCGACATCCATGCGGCTGTCGCGAGAAGGACGACCGTTGCGGGATCGCCGATGTCGAAGCCCTGCCAGAGGTCGACGGTCAGGGCCGCGACGAGCGCGACGGTGAGGACAAGGTTGATCGGTGTCGCGCTGCGGAGCGCGTCACGCTGCGAATTGGCGACCAGCTCGGTCTCCGCAGCGGGGGCTTGTGTTTCCGGCGTCACCGGAAGATCAGCCGGTCGGCGGCTTCCAGCCGACGATGGGCGAGGGAGCCTTGGGAGACGTACCGGTGAGCATCCCGAGCAGGAGGTCGATCTCTGGGTTCATGGTCCACCTGACGGTCCGTGGTGCGAGGGCGGTCCTGATGGAGCCGACAGATGATTATGGCACGGCTCACAGGAGGCCCATACTCCCTTCTGGCACAACAGTCGACCATAGATTCGGTGTGAGGGGCGTACGTGTGGGACGATGCGTGAGTTTGCCGGACCCGTCCGGCTGATCGATCGAACCAGGAGCAGTCATGAGCAAGCGCGCCCGTAAGCGTCGCTCGCGCAAGGGCAAGGGTGCCAACCACGGCAAGCGTCCCAACGCCTGAGCAGAGCGCATCGCACAGAAGTCCGCAGGATCGACGGGTCTCCCCGCCGCTCCTGCGGACTTCTGCATGAGGCCGGTGTTCCTCAGTCCGTCGCTGCGTGCCGTCCGCTCGGACGCACCCCGTCGTGGCTGTGATCCTCGAACGGGTCAGGGTCGTACGCCTGCACGCGCGGGTCGTCCTCGTCGGCGAAGTAGTCGATCGTCACCGTCTCGTCCTTGCCGTACGGCACCTTGGCGGCCCGCATCACGAAGGTCAGGACGACTGCGACGAGCACGTTCAGCACGAAGGCCGTGAATGCGATGTACCCCAGCTCCTTGATCACCGGAATCTTGTCGACCGATCCACCGAAGTTCTTGGTGGCCGGGCTGGAGATGCCGTATGCCGTCCAGGTGCCGTAGATCATGCCCACTGCCCAGCCCGCCAGCACCGCCCAGCGGTGCAACCCACTGCTGGTTTTCACCGACCACGAATGCACCCGGCTTACCGGTTGCGGGGTTGGGCTTGGCCATCTTGTCCTGCGCGGCATCGAAGACGCTGCCCCAGCCGCCGACCTTGGAGGGCAGGTAGAACATGAAGAAGAAGATGATCGGGTAGGCCACGATCGTGTACGGCACGGCGAAGAAGCCGTTGATCGCGCCGAGGGAGAACATCGCGGCGGGCACGGCGATGAAGGTGTAGGCGGTGTAGAGGTCACCGCCGAGCAGGAACCAGGTGATCCAGGTGCCGAAGCTGCGTCCACCCAGACCCCATTCATCCAGTGACTCCATCGAGTCGGCCTTGCGCCAGTGCGTGGCCAGGAAGCCCATGACCGTGACCGCGAGGAAGATGACGATCAAAATGGTGAGCGCGGTCCAGTTGACCCCAGTGTTCGGACGGGAAAGGTCGGGCGCCGTCAGCAGCGTGTGCAGTGCGGTACTCATACGTCACGCTCCGCGGACTCGTCGCGTGCGGCGTGACGGCCCACGTGTCGCATCGGCACGTGTGGCCGTGCCTTCTTCACGACGATGAAGGCCGCTGAGGTGAACGACGCGGTGAGGAAGGCCCAGATCATCTGGTACCAGACGAACATCGGCCCGCCACCGATGTCGTTACCCCGTGGGTTCTTAAGGTCGGAGTAGAAGCTCACCGGCATCAGCGCCAGGCAAGGGATGATGAGCAGGACGCCGGCCAGGACCAGGAGGCCCTTGTTCGCCGGCGGGGCTTTGTGTGGGTCGATCTCACTCACAACGGCCCCCCGAGGGGTAGCGCGGAAAATGGGTTGCCGCGGAGTCATTCCGGAGCAACCGCTGAACCTACCGACTCCCAGACCAGCAGCGGGTAATGGTCACACCAATTCTTCGTATAGTTCGGCGGCCATGACACAGCGAACGAGCCGCCACCAAAGCGGTGGCGGCTCGTCCGTGAAGGAGGCGGGGCAGGTCAGGCCTGCTTGGTCTCCTTGAAGATCTTGTCGATCTCGGCGATCTTGCCCAGCAGGTCGTCGGCGACCGACTCGTCGAAGGAGCCCTTCGTGCCCGCCGCTCCGGCCAGCTTGGTGGCCTCGTTGATCAGCGTGTGCAGGTTGGGGTACTTCTCGAAGTGCGGCGGCTTGAAGTAGTCGGTCCACAGCACCCACAGGTGCTCCTTGACCAGGTGCGAGCGCTGTTCCTTGATGATCATCGCGCGGATGCGGAAGTCGGGGTCGTCGCTGTCGGCGACCTTCTTGTCGATGGCCTTGATCGACTCGGCCTCGATGCGAGCCTGGGCGGGGTCGTACACACCGCAGGGCAGGTCGCAGTGGGCGCTGACCTCGACGGCCGGGGCGATGAAGCGGCGCAGGAAGTTCATGACAGTCCTTTCCGTGGAGTCTCGGGCGAGCGCATGCTCGTGCCCGTCGTCCTCGAACTTACTCTCTGCGCAGCCGCCGTCGGCCGATGGGTCGGGGTATACGTACCAGAATCTTTGCGACCATGTCGCGGTAGGGGATGGGGCCGAAGATGCGCGAGTCGGTGCCTTCGTCCGGGTTGTCGCTCAGCACCCACCAGCCGTCATCGGTGCGGTGCTCCACCCGTTTGATCGACAGCGGTCGCGCACCGGTGGCGGATGGCGGTGGCTGCACCAGATGCGGACGACCTGCCCGAGGTCGCGCGCCGTAGAGCACGAGCAATCGGTCGCCGTCCCGGTAGGTCGGAAACATCGATCGGCCCCGCACTGTGGCGAGGCCGATCCGATAGTTGTGACGCAGCCTGCTCAACTCTTGGTGAGGTTGGGCGCGTCCGGCGATGGAGTGGCGTCCTCAGGCTGTTCGGCGAGGATGCGCCGCAAGAAGGTGCGAGTGCGTTCGTGCTGGGGACGCGCGATGACCTCGCGCGGGGGGCCCTGCTCCACCACGACGCCGCCATCCATGAAGACCACGCGGTCGGCGACATCGCGGGCGAAGGCGATCTCGTGGGTGACCACGATCATCGTCATGCCACCTTCAGCGAGCTCACGCATGACCTCGAGCACCTCACCAACGAGTTCGGGGTCGAGCGCCGACGTGGGCTCGTCGAAGAGCATGAGTTTGGGCTCCATCGCCAGTGCTCGCGCGATGGCCACTCGTTGCTGCTGGCCGCCGGACAACTGCGCCGGGTAGTGGTTGCAGCGGTCGCCGAGACCGACCCGTTCCAACAGCGCGAGCGCTTGGTCGCGTGCTTGCTTCTTGCCCACACCCTTGACGTGCACCGGTGCCTCGGCGACGTTCTCCAGGGCGGTCATGTGCGGGAAGAGGTTGAACCGCTGGAAGACCATGCCGATCTCGCGGCGCTGACCGGCGATCTTCTTGTCGTGCAGGCGGTGCAGCGTGCCACCGCGATCCTCGTAGCCCATCAGATCGCCGTCCACCCAGATGCGTCCGCCCTGGATGGTCTCCAACTGGTTGATGCAGCGCAGGAAGGTGGTCTTGCCCGAGCCGGAGGGTCCGAGCAGGCAGACGACCTCGCCTTGGGAGACGTTAAGGTCAATGCCCTTGAGTACTTCGTTGTCGCCGAAGCGCTTGGTGACATTGAGGGCACGCACCAGTTCGGTGCCGGCCGCGCGGTGCGGATGCGTGCTCACTTGCCGCCACCTCCGATCATGCCGAGGAACTTCGTGCGATTGGCCGGGCTGTTGGAGCTCGTGCCGAACCCGCGTCCGAACCGACGTTCCAGCCATGCCTGGCCGACCATGAGGATCGAGCAGACAATGAGGTACCAGACGAAACCTGCCACGTAGGCGGGGACGATCTTGTAGGTCTTGTTGGCGACCACACCCACCTGGTACCAGAGTTCCATCGTCACGGGCACAGCCGACAGCAACGAGGTGTCCTTGACCATGGCGATCGTCTCGTTGCCGGTGGGCGGCACGATCACGCGCATGGCCTGCGGGAGCACGATCCGGCGCATCGACTTGCCCGAGGACATACCCAGGGCCTGGGCCGCCTCGGTCTGACCGCGATCGACCGACTGGATGCCGGCGCGGGCGATCTCGGCCATGTACGCGGCTTCGGACAAGCCGAGGCCGAGGATGCCGACGATGATTCCGTTCGAGAGCTGGTTGACGTTGATGGAGCCGACCATCAGGTTGTTGTCGACCCCGAAGATCTGTTGTGCGAAGGGGAAACCGACATCGAGCTTCGGGTAGAGGACGGCGACTCCGGAGCCCATCATCACCAGAAGGACCAAGCGCGGGATGGCCCGGAAGAACCACGTGTACGCGAAGGCGACGCCCCGCAGCACAGGGTTCTCCGACAGCCGCATGATCGCCAGGATGATGCCGAGGGTCACGCCGAGGATCATCGCGCCGACGGTGCCGATCAGGGTGCCCTTCACCAGGCCCTCGAGCACCGGTGAGTAGTTCATCACCTCTCCGACGAAGCCCCAATTCCACGCAGGGTTGGTGACGAACGAGCTGATCATCATCGCGATGAGCAGCAGGATGATGCCGACGGCTACCCAACGCAGCGGGTGCGGCACCGGCCGGGCGTTGATCTCACCCGGCCGGTCCGTTTCGTCTCGTGTGTCAGCCACCGACACTGGGGTTCACCTCGAAGGTGCTCACTGCACCGGACGTGTTGTTCCACTTCTTCAGCACCGAGTCGTAGGTGCCATCGGACTTGATCGACTTCAAGGCCTCGGCGAGCGCCTTGCCGAAGTCGGTCTGGTCCTTCTTCAGCACCAGGCCGTAGGGCGCGGAGTCGTAGACATCGCCGACGGTTTCGAGCTTGTCACCGGTCTGCTGCACGGCGTAGAGCGCGATGGGGGAGTCGGAGGCCATCGCCTGCACCTTGCCGGAGATGAGGTTGGCGGTCACCTTGCTCTGGTCCTGCTCGACGACCTGGGTGATGGCCTTCTTGCCGGCGTCCGTGCACTTCTTGCTGCGCGTGGTGAGGTCGTCGACCTGCACGGTGTCCTTCTGCACGCCGACCGTCAGACCGCAGGGCTCGGCGGGGTTGACCTTGTCGGGGTTGCCCTTCTTGGTGGCCCAGAGGGTGCCGGCGCTGAAGTAGCTGACCATCGTGACGGCGCCCAGGCGCTCCTTGTTGATGGTGAAGGAGGAGACGCCCATGTCGTACTTGCCGCTCTGCACGTTGTTCTGGATCGTGCCGAACGAGGCGTTCTGCCAGTTCGCCTTCAGGCCGAGCTTGGCGAGCACCGCGTTGACCAGGTCGACGTCGAGGCCCTGGATGGTCTTGCCGTCGTCGGCAAGGAACTCGTTCGGGGCGTAGGAGGCGTCGGTGCCGATCGTGATCGTGCCCTTGGACTTGATCGCCGCCGGCACCATGTCGGCGAGCTTCTGGTCGGCGCTGACCGACTTCGACGACTCCGTGGCACTGCCGCCTGACGAGGACGAGGAGCCGGTGTCGAGGCTGTCGGAACCGCAGGCGGTGAGCCCGAAGGACAGGGCGAGCGCGGTGGTAAGGGCGACGCGGCGGCGCAGGTGGACCGAAGCCATGGGGAACTCCTCGTGAAGCGGGGCCCGGGTGCGGGCACGAATGTCCGCACATCTTTACACCGTTACCCCAGGGCCTGCAGGCACTCGCCGAAAGTGTGTCACCAGTTGTGACCTTGGCGCGGTCGAGTGGTTCCGCTCGGGCAGCGTGCTCGCAGCAGCCCGCCAGTTGGCTGGTCAGCCGTCGAGGTTCAACCAGTTCTGCCAGCCGGCATGCAGCACGAGCCATGCGATCAGTCCATAGCCGGCCTGACCGGGCAAGCCATCGGGAGATGCCGAGAGGTCGGCCTGCCACTGGTCGTGGCCCAGCAGCGGACGGAAACAGTCGACGTACGTGACACCCCGCCGGGAGCAGACGTCGGCCTGGGCATCGACGAGCACCTGCAAGCGCTCGTTCGTCTCGGCGTCAAGGCTTGGAGCCGGGCCGACGACAAAGGTTGCGATCGCCGACGACGAGGCGTCGTCCAGGATGTTGGCGAGGTTGAGGCGAGACCGCGCGGTCGAGATGCCTTCCTCGATGTCCTGCATGCCGAAGCCGACCACCAAGCGGCGCTCGTTGGCGGTGCGCCACCGTGGCTGCGCCTCCTGTTGCCAGCGGGCCAGGACGTCGGTGGAGGAATCGCCGCGCACCCCGAGGTTGTAGGCCGCGAGATCGACGCCGGCGTGCGGCGTTCGGGCGACGACGCGAGAGACCCAGCCCAATGCCTTCGGGTCGCCCAGACCGGCGACATATTCGTCGCCGACGAAGCACAGCCCGACGCGGCGCGGACCATCGATCACCTGGAACTCCGCGCTCGGGTTGAATTCCGGCTCGCGGTGCCCGTCGGATTGGGTGCTCACAGATCCCTCACTCATCATTCGTCGTCATCGTCGAGGCGGGCCAGCCAGGTGGCGAGCCGCTCCACCGGCACCTCGAACTCAGGATTGAGGTCGACGAAGGTGCGCAGCTGGTCGGCCAGCCACTCCAGCGACACTTCTTCCTCGCCTCGTCGCGTGGCGAGTTCCTCGATGCCACGGTCGGTGAAATACATAGGTCCAAACTACCCGTCGCCGCCTCCGGCAGTGCGGCGACACCCATGCAGGTCATCGGCGACGTCCGACCAACGAAAAGGTCCGCCCGGTGCCGAGCACCGGACGGACCTTTCCCGCGCAATCAGCGGTCGAAGGCCTTGGCGACCAGTTCAGCCTGCTGGATCTGGTGGCGCTTGCCCGAGCCGGTCGCCGGGGAGGCCGACGCGGCGCGGCAGGCGACCTGCAGCGGACGGTTCTCACCGTGCTCAGCGAGCAGCTCCGGCAGGTTCAGCGCCATGAACGACCACGCACCCTGGTTCTTCGGCTCGTCCTGCACCCACATGAGCTCGGCGTTCGGGTACTCGGCGACGGCCCCGGCGATCTCCTTGGCCGGGATCGGAGCCAGCTGCTCCACCCGCACGATCGCGGTCGTGTCATCGCCGCGCTTCTCCCGCTCGGCTTCCAAGTCGTAGACGACGCGGCTGGAGGCGAGCAGCACACGGGTCACCTTCGAACTGTCGAGCTTGTGCTGGTCGCGCAGCACCGGCTGGAAGACACCGGAGGTGAACTCGGCCGGGTTGCTGGTGGCTGCCTTCAACCGCAGCAACTGCTTCGGGGTGAAGACGACCAGCGGACGACGCGGGCGGGCGTAGGCCTGGCGACGCAGCAGGTGGAAGTACGACGCCGGCGTGCTCGGGTAGGCGATCGTCATGTTGTCCTCGGCGAACAGCTGCAGGAATCGCTCGATGCGTGCAGAGCTGTGGTCGGGGCCTTGGCCCTCGTAGCCGTGGGGGAGCAGCAGCACCACCGACGAACGCTGCGCCCACTTCTGCTCCGAGGACGACACGAACTCGTCCAGGATGGTCTGTGCGCCGTTGACGAAGTCGCCGAACTGGGCCTCCCAGAGCACGAGCGCGTCGGGGCGCTCCACCGAGTAGCCGTACTCGAAGCCCATCGCGGCGTACTCACTCAGCAGCGAGTCGTACACCCAGAACCACGCCTGGTCGGGCGTGAGGTAACGCAGCGGCGTCCACTCGTTGCCGTTGATCTTGTCGATCAACACGGCGTGTCGCTGCACGAAGGTGCCGCGACGGCTGTCCTGACCGGCCAGGCGCACCGGGATGCCCTCCATGAGCAACGACCCGAACGCAGTCAATTCGCCCATGGCCCAGTCGACTCCACCGTGCTGCACCATGTCGGCGCGGCGCTCCATGAGCTTGGCGAGCTTGGGGTGGACGGTGAAGCCCTCGGGCGGGTTGACCCAGGTGTTGCCGATCTTGGCGAGGTCGGACTCGCTGATCGCGGTGGAGCGGTTGCGTCCGTCGACGGTGGCGTCGTCCGCAGCCTGCGCCGACGGGCGTTCCAGGCCACCGTGGCCTTCGGCGTCCGTGCCGGTCGAGGCGTCCGGGGCGCTCTCGGGGGCGGCCGACTGCTCGGTCTTGGCGGCCTTGGTCTCCACGAAGACCCGCTCCAGCTGCTGCTGGTAATCACGCAGCGCCGCCTCCGCCTCGTCGGAGGAGATGTCGCCTCGTCCGATGAGTGCCTCGGTGTAGAGCTTGCGGACGCTGCGCTTGGCCTCGATGAGGTTGTACATCAGCGGCTGCGTCATCGACGGGTCGTCGCCCTCGTTGTGACCACGGCGCCGGTAGCAGACCATGTCGATGACGACGTCCTTGCGGAACTTCTGCCGGAATTCGTACGCGAGCTCGGCCACCCGGACGCAGGCCTCGGGGTCGTCTCCGTTGACGTGGAAGATCGGCGCCTGCACCATTCGCGCGACATCGGTGGAGTAGGTGGACGAACGAGACTGCGACGGCGCAGTGGTGAAGCCCACCTGGTTGTTGATGACGATGTGGATCGTGCCACCGGTGCGGTAACCGCGCAGCTGCGACAGGTTGAGCGTCTCGGCCACCACGCCCTGACCGGCGAACGCGGCGTCACCGTGCAACAGGATCGGCAACACGGTGAACGCGGTGCCAGCGAGGTTGATGCGGTCCTGCTTGGCGCGGGCGATGCCCTCCAGTACCGGGTCGACCGCCTCGAGGTGCGAGGGGTTGGCGGCGAGGTAGACCTTGGTCTTCTTGCCGGTGTCGGAGACGAACTCGCCCTCGGTGCCGAGGTGGTACTTCACGTCGCCGGAACCCTGCACGGAGTTGGGGTCTTGCGTGCCCTCGAACTCGCGGAAGATCTGCCCGTAGGACTTGCCGGCGATGTTGGCCAGCACGTTGAGGCGACCGCGGTGCGGCATGCCGATGCAGACCTCGTCCAGGCCCTGGTCGGCGGCCTCGCACATGATGCGGTCGAGCAGCGCGATGACCGACTCGCCGCCTTCGAGGCTGAACCGCTTCTGGCCGACGAACTTGGTCTGCAGGAAGGTCTCGAAGGCCTCAGCCGCGTTGAGCTTGCGCAGGATACGAAGCTGCTCGTCGGCGGTGGCCTTCTCGTAGGGCACCTCGACCTTGCTCTGGATCCACTGTCGCTGCTCGGGATCCTGGATGTGCATGTACTCGATGCCGATACCGCGGCAGTACGAGTCGCGCAGGATGCCCAGGATCTTGCGCAGCTTCAGGAACGGCTCGCCGCCGAATCCGCCGGTGGGGAAGCTGCGGTCGAGGTCCCACAGGGTCAGGCCGTGGTTGGTGACATCGAGGTCGGGGTGACGACGCTGCTTGTACTCCAGCGGGTCGGTGTCGGCCATCAGGTGGCCACGCACCCGGTAGGCATGGATCAACTCGTGCACACGGGCGACCTTGTTGATGTCGTCGTCGTGGCTGGTGTCGATGTCGCGCACCCAGCGGATCGGCTCGTACGGAATGCGCAGGGCCTGGAAGATCTCGTCGTAGAAGCCTTCCTCGCCCAGCAGCAGCTGGTTGACCACGCGCAGGAACTCACCCGAGGTCGCGCCCTGGATGATGCGGTGGTCGTAGGTCGAGGTCAGCGTCATGACCTTGCTGACGGCGTTCTTGTTGAGGGTGTCGGTGCTCGCGCCCTGCCACTCCGCGGGGTACTCCAGTGCGCCCGCGCCGATGATGGCGCCTGAGCCCTTCATCAGGCGGGGGACGGAGTGAACGGTGCCGATGCCGCCGGGGTTGGTCAGCGTGATGGTCGTGCCGGCGTAGTCCTCCACCGTGAGGCTGTTGGTGCGGGCCTTCTTGACCATGTCTTCGTAGGCGGTCCAGAACTGCACGAAGTCCATCGCTTCGGCGTTCTTGATGCTCGGCACGACCAGGGTGCGGCTGCCGTCCGGCTTCTGCAGGTCGATCGCCAGGCCGAAGTTGACGTGGCCGGGGCGCACCAGCACCGGCTTGCCCTTCTCGTCCTCCGACAGGGCGTTGTTCATGTCGGGCACGACCTTGAGCGCCTTGACGATGGCGAAGCCGAGCAGGTGGGTGAAGCTGACCTTGCCGCCGCGGCTGCGGGCGAGGTGGTTGTTGATGACGATGCGGTTGTCGATCAACAACTTGGCCGGCACCGAGCGGACGCTGGTTGCCGTGGGGACCTCGAGGCTGGCCTCCATGTTGGCGACGATGCGCGCAGCGACACCCTTCAGCGCGACCCGCTCGTCGTCGGCCTCGGGTGCCTGGACGGGGGAGACGCCGCCGTCGCGGGAGATCGGGCGGGAGTTGGAGACCTCGGCCTGCTTGGGGTCGAGGGTGACCGTGCGGTTGGACTTGGAGCTCTCGGCACGGGCGGCCGGCTTGGCGTCGCTGGACTTCTGGTCGGCCGGCGGCGCGGCCTGCTCGGCGGTGTCGGCTGCCGCAGCGGACGGGCTGCTGGTCTGTGCCGAATCAGCGGAGCCGTTCGGGGATGTCGCCGGCTTCGCGGAAGCGTCGGCATCCGAGGCGTTGGCGCCGTTGGAGGAGGACGACTGCGCGTCGGGCTGGTAATCGGCGAAGAAGCTCCACCACGCCTTGTCGACGGAGTTCTTGTCCTTGAGGTACTGCTCGTAGAGTTCGTCGACCAACCACTCGTTGGGGCCGAAACTCGCGAGGGGGTCAGAAGGCTGGGACACCTGATGCGCCTCTTTCAATGTGCGTCGCCGAACGATCGTGGGTGTGTGGTGAGACACAGACAGAGCCCAGCCTACGCCTGCAGGTTGGGCTCTGTCCGAGCGGGTGAAGCGATCGGTCAAGTGACGTCGCGACGGTTGGTCAACCACGTCCCGATGGCCACGAAGATCGCTGCGTAGACCAGCAGGGTCAGGCTGCCCTGCCACCAGTTGAGCCCGGCCGTGGACGCATCGGGGTCACCTGAGTAACCACCGAGTACGGCAGCGGTGGCCTGGCTCGGGAGGAACTGGGCGACGTCCTTGCCCCACGAGATGCTGCTGATCGCGAAACCGATGATCGGTTCGACGATGAACGCGATGCCGACGCCGATCAGGATGGCCGCGACCTGGTTCGGGATCAGCACGCCCAGACCGAGGCCGATGAGCGCCCAGAGGCCCAGCACCAGCAACACCAGGAGCAGCGAGCGGGTGAGCGTCCCTGCTTCGGGGAAGGCCTGCAGGCCCCGGGCGGACAGGATGGCCGCTCCGACCGACACCGAGCCGACCAGGAAGACCAACCCGTAGAGGATGCCGAAAGCGAGCAACGCGATCACCTTGGAGGCGATCATGCTGGGACGCTTGGGGTTGGCCAGCAGCGTTCCGGTGATGGTCTTGTGACGGTATTCGGCACCGATCGTCATGATGCCGATGACCATGAGGAAGACGTAGCCGAAGCCGACTCCGCCGGTGTAGGTGTTGATCGCGGCTTCCAGCGGTGTGAACACAGGTACGCCGGGATTGTTGGGGTCAGGCTTGGTGCGCGAGATCGCACCGAAGAGGAGCGCGAACAGCGCTCCGCAGGAGAAGATGGCGATCGCCATGCCCCACCACATCCGGGTGGTGAGCATCTTGCGGATCTCAGATTTCACTGCGCGTCCCATCAGCGACCTCCTTCGATCGGTGCCTGCTGGGCTTGCGGCGCGCCGCCGCCTCCCGGCTGGTGGTGCTGGTCGGACTGCGCGCCCAGATTGCGGTTTCGGGCATCGCCCTGGCTCGTGAGCTGGAAGAACAGGTGCTCCAGATCGGCCTTCTGGCGGGTGAGCTCATGCACCCGTACGCGAGCCTCGTAGGCGAGGTCGCCGACGCGTGCGGGGTCGTCGCTGACAGCGACCACGACGCCGGATTCGTCACCCGGCTCGGCCTTGATGCCAGCGCCTTGCAAGGCCTGCGCCAACTGCCCGGCGTCCGGGGTGCGCACCCGCACCTTGGGCTCACCGCGCAGTTCCTCGATCGTGCCCTGCCGGATGAGGCGGCCGTTGGCGAGGATGATCACGTCATCGACGGTCTGCTCGACCTCGGAGAGCAGATGGCTGGACACCAGGATGGTCTTGCCTTCGCCCGCCAGGTGACGCAGGAAGCCGCGCAGCCAGCGGATGCCCTCAGGGTCGAGGCCGTTGGCCGGCTCGTCCAGGATGAGGATGTCCGGGTCGCCCAGCAGAGCGCCGGCCAGGCCGAGGCGCTGCCGCATGCCCATCGAGTAACCACCGGCACGCTTCTTAGCGGCGGCCGGAATGCCGACGAGTTCGAGCAGTTGGTCGGCACGCGAGTCGGGCAGGCCAGCCGAGGTGCAGAGCACCCGGAGGTGATCGCGTCCGGTGCGTCCAGGGTGGAAGTTGGTCGCCTCCAGTGCAGCACCGACGGTGCCCAGTGGGTTGGCGAGGTCGACGTAGGGCACGCCACCGATGGTGGAACTGCCGGATGTGGGCCTGATCAGGCCGAGGATCATCCGCAGCGTGGTGGTCTTGCCGGCGCCGTTCGGACCGAGGAAGCCGGTGATCCGGCCCGGATCCACACTGAACGACAGGTCGTCGACGGCGCGAAAGGTCTTGAATGATTTGCTGAGTTGATTGACTTCAATGCGGCCGCGTTCCTTCGAGCCCGCGGTCGCTGGTGGAGCTGACACGTTTGGAGACCCCCAAGTCGACGTGTTGGCAATGGACCACTCCATCAGAACATTGCCACCGGGTGATGTTGGTCACCGGCCCGCGGGTTCTCGTGTGAAGAAGGTCATGCTCGGCCGGATCCGGGAGGCGTATCGCCCGGCTGAGATGGGCGAAGCTGGGCGCCCAGCCGTGCCACTATTGCAGCCCTATGTACGAATGGCTTCTCATCGGCGTCGGCGTGCTGCTCACGGTCGGGACGGCGATGTTCGTGGCTGCGGAGTTCTCACTCGTCGCGCTCGACCGTCCCAGTGTTCAGCGCGCCGTCGACGAAGGCCACGCCGGCGCCGGTGCGGTGCTTCCCTCGCTGCGCTCGCTGTCGACCCAACTCTCGGCTGCCCAGGTCGGTATCACCCTCACCACCCTGGTGCTCGGCTGGTTGGTGGAGCCGTCGCTCGGCAAGCTGCTCGAGGGTCCGCTGGAGTCGATCGGGCTGACCGGCACCGTCGCGGCCACCACCTCGACCGTGCTCGCGTTGGTGATCGCCGCGGTCTTCTCGATGATCTTCGGCGAACTCATCCCACAGTTCCTCGGCATCTCCGCACCGCTGCAGGTCGCGACCGTGGTTGCCGTTCCGGTGCGCATCTTCGCGTTGATCTTCCGCCCGCTCATCCTTGTGCTCAACGGTTCGGCGAACGCGGTCTTGCGGGCGATGAACATCGAGCCGCAGGAAGAATTGTCGGCCGCTCGCACCCCACAGGAGCTGGCGAGCATGGTGCGCCAGTCCGCCGCCGCCGGCACGATCGAGGAAGGCACGGCGGCGATCCTCGCCCGGTCGCTCGGTTTCGGTGATCGGGTGGCCGCCGACGTGATGACCCCGCGCGTGCGTAGTTCTGCCGTCGAGCGCACCGCCACGGCTGCTGATGTCATCGATCTGGCCCGAGCGTCCGGCCACTCGCGGTTCCCGGTGCTCGGAGACGACTGGGACGACGTCGAGGGCATGGTGCATGTCAAGAAGGCCATCGCCGTGCCGCCGGACCGCCGCGACGACGTGCCCGTGACCGCACTCATGGTGCCGCCGGTCTTCGTCCCCGAGACGGTGCGTCTCGACCCGTTGCTCTTGCAACTGCGCGGTGCAGGCCTGCAGATGGTCGTCGTGATCGACGAGTACGCCGGTACCAGCGGGGTCATCACGCTCGAGGACGTCATCGAGGAGATCGTCGGCGAGGTGAGCGACGAGCACGACCTGGTGACCGACCCGAGCCGCCTGCTGCCGGACGGCAGTTGGACGGTTTCGGGCATGTGGCGTCCGGACGAGGTGCGTGATCGCATCGGGGCCGAGATTCCCGAAGGCAAGACCTACGAGACGGTCGGTGGCTTCGTCATGGAACAGGTCGGTCGCGTTCCGCAGGTGGGCGACGAGATCGGGTTGGACGGCTGGCGGCTGCGGGTGCTGTCGATGGACAAGCGCCGTGTCGACCGCGTGCGCCTGACGCCGGTGGTGCCTGTTGACGAGGCGGACGAGTCGTGAGCCTCCTCTTCTCACTGTTGTTGCTCGTCGGCAATGCCTTCTTCGTGGGCGCCGAGTTCGCGGTCATGGCCGCCCGGCGCACCCAGCTCGAACCTTTGGCGGCTCGGGGATCGAAGCGTGCGGCCAAGGCGATCGAGGCGTTGGAGAACGTCTCCTCGCTGCTTGCCTGCGCCCAACTCGGCATCACCGTGTGCTCGGTGCTGCTCGGTGCCGTCGCCGAGGATGCCCTGCACCACCTGCTCGTGGGACCGATGGATGCGCTGGGCATGCCGACCGGTGCAGCGGATGTCGTGGCCCTGGTGCTCGCGCTGTTGATCGTGGTCTACCTGCACGTCGTGCTCGGTGAGATGGTGCCCAAGAACATCGCCATCGCTGGTCCTGACCGGGCAGCACTGCTGCTCGCCCCGGCGCTGTTGTGGGTGACCCGGGTCCTTTCCCCGCTGATCAAGGCGCTGGAAGCGATCGCGAAGTTCGCGGTGCGCCGCCTCGGCATCGAGCCCAAGGACGAGATGTCGACCACCTTCTCGGCGCACGAGATGGAGATCATCGTCGAGGAGTCGCACCGCGAGGGTCTACTGGAAGCCGAGCAGCAGGAGCGGGTGCGCGACGCGCTGGAGTTCAGCGACCGGGTGGCCGCGGATGTCGCTGTGCCTCGCGACGATCTGGTCACGCTGCCTGTCGGTGCCACCCCGGCGCAGGTGGAGAAGCTCGTGACCAAACGGGGCTTCTCGCGTTTCCCGCTGGTCGACGAAGGTGGTGCGCTGGTCGCATACGTGCACCTGAAGGACGTGCTTTACGCCCGCGACGAGCTCTACGACGAACCGGTGCCGCCGCGGCGCATTCGCCGCCTGGCCACCGTTCGTCCGCAGGACGAGGTGGAGGACGTGCTGCTCACCATGCAGCGCACCGGCGCCCACCTTGCGCGCGTCGTCGATGACACTGGCGCCGCCACCGGTGTGGTCTTCCTGGAGGACGTCCTGGAAGAACTGGTCGGCGAGGTGACCGACTCCACGCAGCGCTGACCGCAGGTGCGGACGACGCGAAACGAGTGGCCAGGAAATCCCTGGCCACTCGTTTCGTGTTTGCAGCGCTACGGCTGGAGTCAGTGCTTCTTGAGGCCGTCCTTGATGAGGTTCATCACCGAGGAGTCGGCCAGCGTGGTCACGTCACCGACCTCGCGGTTCTCGGCGACGTCCTTGAGTAACCGACGCATGATCTTGCCCGAGCGGGTCTTGGGCAGTTCGGGCACGATCATCACCTGGCGAGGCTTGGCGATCGGCCCGATCTCCTTGGCGACGTGATTGCGCAGTTCCTGCACGCTCTCGTCCCCGTTGTCGGCGTAGCCCTCGCGCAGGATCACGAAGGCGCAGACCGCCTGGCCGGTGGTCTCGTCGGTGGCACCGACCACGGCCGCCTCGGCGACGGATTCGTGTGAGACCAGAGCCGATTCGATCTCGGCGGTCGACAACCGGTGCCCGGAGACGTTCATGACGTCGTCGACCCGGCCCAGCAGCCAGATGTTGCCGTCCGCGTCGTACTTCGCGCCGTCACCGGCGAAGTAGTAGCGGGGGCCGAAGCGGCTCCAGTAGGTGTCCTGGTAGCGCTGGTCGTCGCCCCAGATGGTGCGCAGCATCGCCGGCCACGGCTTTGTGAGCACCAGGTAGCCCACCTGCTCCGGTTCGGTGAGCGGGTTGCCCTCGTCGTCCAGGATCTCGGCGCTGATGCCCGGCACCGGGTTCTGCGCTGATCCCGGCTCCAGCGTGGTGAGGCCGGGCAGCGGCGAGATCATGATCGCACCGGTCTCGGTCTGCCACCAGGTGTCGACGATCGGCGCAGAGCCGCCACCGATGTGGTCGCGGTACCAGCGCCAGGCCTCGGGGTTGATCGGCTCGCCCACCGAACCCAACATGCGGATCGAGCTGAGGTCGTACTTCGCGGGGATCTCGTCGCCCCACTTCATGAAGGTGCGGATCGCGGTGGGCGCGGTGTAGAGGATCGTCACGCCGTACTTCTGGATGATCTCCCACCAGCGACCCTGGTGCGGGGTGTCCGGCGTGCCCTCGTAGAGCACCTGCGTTGCGCCGTTGGCCAGCGGTCCGTAGACGATGTAGGAGTGACCGGTGACCCAGCCGACGTCGGCGGTGCACCAGTAGACGTCGGTCTCGGGGTGCACGTCGTGCACGATCGAGTTGGTGTACGCGGCTTGGGTCAGATACCCGCCGGACGTGTGCAGGATGCCCTTCGGCTTACCGGTGGTGCCGGAGGTGTAGAGGATGAACAGCGGCTGTTCGGCCTCCATTGGTTCGGCGGTGTGCTGATCGGACTGACGGTCGACGACGTCGTGCCACCACTTGTCGAGTTCGTCGTTCCAGGCCACCTCGCCGCCCGTGCGTCGGACGACCAGGACGTGCTTGACCGGGTGGTCGCCGTGGGTGAGCGCTTCGTCGACCGCAGCCTTCAGAGGTGCCGGCTTGCCGCGGCGCCACTGGCCGTCGGTGGTCACCACAACGGTCGCCTCGGCGTCGGTGATCCGGGTGTGCAGTGCTTCGGAGGAGAAGCCACCGAAGATCACCGAGTGCGGTGCGCCCAGACGGGCGCAGGCGAGCATCGTGAAGACCGTCTCGGGGATCATCGGCATGTAGATCGCGACGCGGTCGCCCTTGTCGATTCCCAACTCCTGCAACGCATTCGCGGTCTTGCTGACTTCACGCAGCAGGTCGTTGTAGGTGATGGTGCGCGTGTCGCCCTGGTCGCCCTCGAAGTGGATCGCGACCCGGTCACCGTTGCCGGCCTCGACGTGTCGGTCGACGCAGTTGTAGGCGACATTGAGCTCGCCGTCGCCGAACCACTTCGCGAACGGGGCATTGCTCCAGTCGAGCGTCTGGGTGAAGTCCTTGCTCCAGGTGATGCGTGACCGTGCCTGATCGGCCCAGAAACCTTCGAAGTCGGCGCTCGCCTGGTCGAAGAGGTCCTGCGTGCCGTTCGCGTTCGCGGCGAAGGCCGGGTCGGGTGCGTAGGTGCTGTCGCTCACAATCCTCAATCCTCAAATCTCTCGGGCAGGTGCCCGGTGTGGCCAAGCGGTGGCGGGGGCGCAGCACGCGCCCCCGCCAACCTTTCTAGTGATCGATCGCCTCGGCAACACCGTGACCGGTCAGCGAACGTACTTCCATCTCCGCGTACTTCGCGGCGTTGAACTCCTTGCTGGTGACGCTACCGAGCCAGCCGAGGAAGAAGCCGACCGGAATCGACACGATTCCCGGGTTGTCGAGGGGGAACCAGTGGAAGTCGATGTCCGCCGGCAGCATCGACAGCGTTTTGCCGGTCTTGGGGTCGACACCCTTACCGCTGACGACCGGGCTGAACATGATCAGCCCGACCGCGGTGATCAGACCGCCGTAGATGCTCCACACGGCGCCGCGGGTGTTGAACCGCTTCCAGAACAACGAGTACAGGATCGTCGGCAGGTTGGCGCTCGCGGCGACCGCGAAGGCCAGGGCCACCAGGAAGGCGATGTTCTGGTCCTTGGCGAGCATTCCGCCGCCGATCGCGATGACGCCGCCGACGAGGGCCGCGATGCGAGCAACCTTCACCTCGGACTCCGACGAGGCCTGGCCGCGCTTGATCACCTGGTTGTAGATGTCGTGCGCGAAGGTCGCGCTCGTGGTGATCGTGAGGCCGGCGACGACGGCGAGGATCGTGGCGAAGGCGATGCCCGACACGATGCCCAGCAGTGGAGATCCGCCGAGTTCGTAAGCCAGCAGCGGGGCAGCGGCGTTGGCCTTGCCGGGTGCGGCGTTGATCGTGTCGGGTCCGACCAGTGCTCCGGCCCCGTATCCGATGACCAGTGTCAGCAGGTAGAAGCCACCGATGAGCCAGATCGCCCACTCCACCGACTTACGCGCTTGCTTGCTGGTGGGCACCGTGTAGAAGCGCTGCAGCACGTGCGGCAGACCGGCGGTACCCAGCACCAGGGCGAGGGCGAGGGAGATGAAGTCGAGCTTGGTGGTGGAGTCCTTGCCGTACTTCAGCCCGGGCGACAGGAGCTTCTCGCCGGCCTTGGGGTTTTCGGTCACTGCTGCGTGGAGCAGGTTGCTCGGGTTGAACCCGAACTTGCCGAGCACCCAGATCGTCATGATGAAGGTCGCCGCGATGAGCAGCACGGCCTTGATCATCTGCACCCAGGTGGTGCCCTTCATGCCGCCGATCATCACGTAAAGCACCATGATCACGCCGACGACGGCGATGACGAGGTTCTGGGCGGTGGCGCCGCTCACCCCGAGCAGCAGCGACACCAGGCCGCCGGCGCCGGCCATCTGGGCGAGCAGGTAGAAGAACGAGACGCACAGTGCCGAGGTGGCTGCAGCCATGCGGACCGGACGCTGCTTGAGGCGGTAGGAGAGCACGTCCGCCATCGTGAACCGGCCGGTGTTGCGCATCAGTTCGGCGACGAGCAGCAGGGCGACCAGCCATGCGACGAGGAAGCCGATCGAGTAGAGGAAGCCGTCGTAACCCTGCAGCGCGATGGCGCCGGCGATGCCGAGGAAGGACGCCGCAGAGAGGTAGTCACCCGCGATCGCCAGACCGTTCTGCTTGCCGGAGAAGGCGGCGCCACCGGTGTACATCTGGCCGGCGGTCTTGTTGCCGGAGGCCACCTTGATGACGATCGTCAGCGTCACCAGCACGAAGACAGCGAAGATCGCGATGTTCAGCGTCGGGCTACCGACCTTGTTCGCGGTGGCGAGGTTCATCAGCGCGGTGTTCATCGGTTGCTGTCCTCCTGCGCGAGGCGGGCGCCGATGGCGTCCGCGCGGGGGTCGAACTCACGGTTGGCCCAGCGCGCGTACATGAACGTGATCGCGAAGGTCGTGACGAACTGACCCAGACCCATCAGGAGGCCGATGTTGATGTTGCCGAGCACCTTGGTGCCCATGAAGCCGGGCGCGTAGATCGACAACAGCACGAACAGGAAGTACCAGGCCAGGAAGAAGGCCGTGATCGGGAAGACGAACCCGCGGAACTTCTTGCGAAGCTCGGCGAATTCGGGGGACTGCTGGACCGCGATGAAACGGTCGTCGACTTTCGTAGCGGCGTCATCGCTCACGAAGTCACCTCCGGATGGGTTCGGGCACACGGGGGGTCGTGTGATCGGTGTCACAAACCTTTGTGGAGCGGGCCGGAGGGTCGCCACCGTTTTCGGCGCTGCTGCGCCGGACGGGGGCGATGGGTCGACGTGCGGGTCGATCTGTCGCGACGAGCGGTACGGATCGTGCGACGAGCGGCGACTTCAGCTGCGCTGGGCGACGGCTTCGGGGATGTGCAACTGGGCCATCGTGCGGCCAGTGGACGCCGGGATGGTCGACGGAGTGGCGAGCGAGACGATCACCATGACCGCAACGGCGAGCGGTGTCGACCAGGCGGCCGGGTCGAGCAGCAGCTGACGCGCGGTGCCGGTCACCGCATCAGGTAGGGCCAGGGTGGTCACGAAGGAAACGACGGTCGCGCTCGCGCCGACCAGGATGCCCGCGATCGCGCCGGTTCGGGAGAGCCCGCGCCACCAGACGCCCAGCACTACCAAGGGGGCGAACGTGGCGGCAGCCATCGCGAAGGCGTAACCAACGATGAGCGAGATGCCGAAGGTGGGGCTGAGGAGGGCCATCGCAAAGGGCGCACTCATCGCGAAAGCTGTTGCGAACCGGAAGGATTGGCTCGGTTTGACGCCCGGACGGCGACGGCGGACGGCGGGGCGCACGATGTCCTGGTCGAGTACGCCGGCAACGGCCATCAGTAGTCCGCTGGCCGTTGACAGGAATGCTGTGAAGGCGCCCGCTGCGAGTAGGGCACTCAGCGCTTCACCGGCTGCTCCACCGACGGCTGCGTGCGGTAGCAGCAGCGACATCGTGTCGCGGTTTGCCGCGTCCGTTCCCAGGTAGACCCGTCCCAGCCAGCCGTACACCGGAGGCCAAATGTAGAAGATCCCGAGCAGAGCCAGCACCGCGACGGTGGTGCGGCGAGCCTCGCGTCCGGTGGGGTTGGTGTAGAACCGCACGACGACATGCGGCAGGCCCATGCTGCCCAGGCAGAGCGCCAGCAGGACGCTGTAGGTGCCGTAGAGGCTGCTTCCACCCGTCTGCGCCAAGGGATCCCACCAGGCGGAGTCGGCCGACGCGGAAGGCCGGGCGTCGCGCAGCCACACACCCAGCATGACGAAAGCCGGCACAGCGATCGCCGTCAGCTTCAGCCAGTACTGCACTGCCTGCACGAGCGTGATTGAGCGCATTCCGGCGAGCGCGACGTTGAAGGTGACCAGCACCGCGACGACTGTCGCCCCGACCCATCGGGGCCATCCGGTGACGTGCTCCAGCACCAGGCCGGCGCCTTGTAGTTGCGGCAGCAGGTACAGCCAGCCGATGCCGATCACCAGCACGGAGCTGATGCGGCGGGCAAGCCGGGAGTCGAGCCGTAGTTCGGCGAAATCGGGCAGCGTGTACGCGCCGCTGCGGCGGAGTGGTGCCGCGACGAGCACGAGCAGGACGAGGTACCCGACCGTGTAGCCGACGGGCAACCAGAGTGTGTCCAGGCCGCGTTCGTACATCAGCCCCGCGACGCCGAGAAAGCTTGCAGCAGAGAGGTATTCACCGCCGATCGCGCTGGCGTTGCGCCACGGGGTGATGGTGCGACCGGCGACGTAGAAGTCACTCGTGCCCCGGGTGAAGCGCAGACCGAGCAGGCCGAGCGCGGAGGTCAACAGGCAGACCGCGGCGATCGCGACCGTGCTCCACGTGGAGGTCACGGGTCGTTCACCAGTGCACTGAACTCCGCCTCCAATCGCTCAGAGGCGCGCACGTACTGGCGCCCGATGATGATGGCGGTGGGGTAGACCAGCAGACCGAGCACGAGCCAGGCGAAGGGCAGACCGAAGATGGTTGCGTTGCGGGTCGAAGGAACGAGGTGGAACAGCAGCGGCAGTCCGCCGAGACTGAGGACGCCGACCAGGATCACCCGCAGGGCGAGCCGGAGTTGGGCGCGGATGAGGCCGTCGACGTAGACCTCACCGAGTTCGGTCTGGGTGTTGATCTCGTCGCGAAGATCCTGCTGACCGGCTCGCACCATCGGACGTCGTGAACTGGTGATGCGCACCCGCTCAGCCGGCTCGGTCACGACTCCTCGCCGCGGCGCAACAGGTGCTGTCGCAGCTCCCGCGTGTGCCGGCGGCTGACCTGGAGGTTCTGGCCGTCGATGGTCACCGAGCAGCGGCCGTCGTCCGTGTGGAGTTGGGTGACGAACCTCGTGCACACCAGGGTCGAGCGGTGGATCCGGATGAAACCCGCTGCGGCCCAACGTTCTTCGAGAGTGCTCAGGGGGATGCGCACCAGATGGGTGCCCTCGGAGGTGTGGAGTTCGGCGTAGTCACCCATGGCCTGGACGAAGCGGACGTCCGAGCGTTGGATGAATCGGGTGACGCCCCCGCGCTCCACCGGAATGCGCTCGTCGTCGGTCGCTGGTTCCTGGTGATGCACGGCGCTGACGCAGCGGCGGACGGCCTGGGCGAGTCGCTCGGGTCGCACCGGTTTCATCACGTAGTCGACGACATCGATCTCGAACGCGTCGACGGCGTACTCGTCGTAGGCGGTCACCAGTACGACCTGCGGTGGTCTCGGGAGCCGGCGGATGACCCGGGCCAGTTGCATGCCGTCCAAACCCGGCATGTTGATGTCGCTGAAGACGACGTCGATGCCGCCGTGGTGCAGGACGTCCAGCGCTTCGCCGCCGCTGGAGGCTTGCCGCACCTGCGCGATGTGCTCGTCGTGGTTGAGCAGCCAGGCCATCTCCGACCTGGCCGGGGCCTCGTCATCGACCACGAGCACGGTCAGGGCGGCGGACATGGAGGTCAATCTACGTTCCCGGAGCGAACTTCGGCACCCGGAACGACACCTTCATCCCTGAGCCTGGAGCCGTTTCCACCACGAGTCCCCGGTCGTCGCCGTAGATCTGGCGCAGGCGGGCGTCCACATTTCCCAGACCGATCGAGTCGGAGGTGCCAGGGCTGTCGAGCACCTCCTGGATGCGCGCCGGTTCGGCCCCGACCCCGTCGTCCTCGACGCTGATTTCCGCCTCCGCGCCGAGGTCGCGCGCCACGAGCACGACCGTGCCGACGCCGGCCTTGGGGGCGAGTCCGTGCCGGACGGCGTTCTCCACCAGCGGCTGGATCGCGAGGTAGGGCACCCGGATCGGCAGCACCTCGGGTGCCACCTTCATCCGCAGTTGCAGCCGCTCCCCGAAGCGGGCCTGCTCCAGCACGAGGTAGCGCTCGACGTTGTGCAGTTCCTCGGCCAGCGTCGCCGACGCCCCGCCCTGTCGCAGTGCGTAGCGGGTGAAATCCGCGAACTCCAGCAGAAGCTCGCGGGCCCGGTCGGGGTCGGTGCGCACGAAGCTGGCGATCGCGCCGAGGCTGTTGTAGATGAAGTGCGGACTGATCTGGGCTCGCAGCGCCCGTAGCTCGGCCTCCATCGTGCGCGTGCGATCGGCTGACAGGTCGGCGAGTTCGACCTGGGTGGCCACCCACCCGGCGAGTTCCTCGGCCGCCCGGGCGAGTCCGGCCGACGGCTGCGACCCGGACGCGACGAGCATGCCGACCACGCTGTCGCGCACCTGGATCGGGGCCAGCACGGCAGACCGGACGGGGCAATCGGGATCGCTGCAGTCGAGATGCGTCACGACGGCGAGCTTGCCGTCGTCGATGTGCTCAGCGACCGCGGCGTGCACCTCGTCCACGTGGTGCTCGCCGGTGCCGTCCCACGCCAGGACGCCGTGCCTGCCGGTCAGCGCGAGGGCGGGCGTGGCAAGGAGGGCGCGCAGGTGAGGGAGTGCCTTCTGTGCCGAACCCTCGTCCAAACCGGCGCCGAGATGTCGACCGGCCAGGGCCGCCTTGTGCAGGGTGTCGTAGGTGGCGCGATCGCGCTCGCTGACGAAGCCCTTCTGCAGGTTGTTGCGTCGCAACACTTGCCAGAGCAGAAGGAGGATGAGCAGCGCGCCGACCAACAGGACGATGGTGACCGGCGCGGGCGAGGGCATGGCCCGAAGCGTACGGGCATGAGCTCGGAGCGGCGCGCCGCGACGTCGGGTGTTCGAGCGGCGGTTGGGATAGGACGTCATGCGCGGTGCACAACTCGCGGACGCCGGGAGCAGTGTCCGCGAACCGGCTCATTCGCGAGCAGTGTCCGCGCCGTCCGCGATTTGTGCACGCGATAGGTGCTCCGGGTCGTGACCCGCGAAGGATCAGCGAGGTTGCGCGCAGCATGCATGAGAAGAGCCGCTGGCCTGTGTTCCCAGGTCAGCGGCTCTTTCTGTCTTGCGCCCCCTGCAGGATTCGAACCTGCGCTCCCGCCTCCGGAGGGCGGTGCTCTATCCCCTGAGCTAAGGGGGCTCAGCAGCGGCCAACCGTACCAGCAGGACGCCGTATTTCACGCATCGGCCGTGCTTGCTCGGGCGCACGAGCTTGTGGGGTCTATGGGCCCGCGATGCCCCCTGGACGAGTCGCTCGAGCTTGGGTTGGCACACGATTGAGCTTGTGGCAAGGGCGTGCGGACGCCCTGTGCATAAGTCTGCGTTTCAAGTCGTCTTGTGGATACCCGCGGGTAGTCCAATTCCGCTGTGGGCGAACGAGATTCACGCATCTGAACCCTTCCACTCGATATCGAACATGTGTACGATCGGGGTATCGAACAGGGGACCGCTGGGGAGGGGGCGAGGCGCGCATGAGCATCGGTCATGTCGGGTCGCGTGATGACTCCTACCCGGGTGAAGCGGCTGAGTGCGCGGACGCGGTGCAATCGGTGGTGGGTGATGTGCGCCGGCTTGCTCAGATCTCGTCGAATCTGACTGATGTGGAGTTGACTGCTGCCGCGCGGGCGTTGGCGGTGGTGATGCAGCAGGCCGAAGCGGCTCTGGTGGCGGTGACCTCGGATGCGATCGAGCGGGGCGCGGTGTACCGGTCGACAGCGGCGGACGCGTGCCAGTGGGTGCAACGCCTGTCGACCGGTGAGCCCGTCGCCGCTCTGGTCGGTGCTGAAACAGCCTCTCTTGCAGGGCCTCCGGTGCCGGCTGCCACCGAAGCCGAGAGCGCCGGTGTCGAGGGCGATGATTCTCAGGGAGGCGGTCTGTCTGCGGGCGGGATGGAACCGGCGCATGCCTCGCGGGTGGCGAAGCTGGCGGACGCGTGCTTGGTGCCGGCGAACCGGGTACTGCGTGACGCAGTGACCACAGGGGCGGTGAACACCAGCGTCGCCAAGACCGCGTTGGATCACACGCCACGCGTGGCGGCCGTGCTGGATGGTGCGGAGCGTGATCAGATTTTCGGGTGGTACCTCTCGCTCGACCCGGGCGCCGGATCAAAGCAGGTGCACCATGTCGTGTCGTGGTGGGCCGGCGCCTCCACAAGCCTCCTGAATTCGGCGTTGTTGTGCGGCACGCATCACCGCATCGTGCACCGCGACGACCTCACGGCAACCGTGACCGGTGAGCGCGTGACCTGGCAACGCGCCAAAGCCGCCGAGGTGGCGTGAACTTCGTCCAATTCGTGAGTGATCGAACGGCAGGCCGGGACGCATGGGTAGCGTTGCCGCTGATGAACGACCAAGCAGCTCTGACTCCTGTTTTCTCCCGCAATACGCATCGCGGCGCGGACGGCTCGATGTCCATCGCCGGGCACGACGTCCGTGACCTCGCGCGCGAATTTGGCACGCCTGCCTATCTCGTTGACGTGGATGACGCCAGGTCGAGGGCCCGTGAGTACCGCGACGAATTCGCCCGCGCGTTCGAAGGCATTGGCACCGTCTGCGATGTCTTCTACGCGGGCAAGGCCTTTCTGTCGGTGGCCATGGCGAAGCTGGTGCGCGAAGAGGGCCTGCATCTAGACGTCTGCAGCGGCGGTGAACTCGCCGTCGCCATCCGAGCTGGCGTGCCTGGAGAACTCATCGGCATGCACGGCAACAACAAGTCGGTCGCCGAGATCGATGCAGCGCTGGCGCACGGAGTCGGTCGCATTGTCGTTGACTCCTTTGAGGAGATCGAGCGGGTCGCGGACGCCGCCGCACGAGCGGGTGCCACCGCGAAGGTGATGCTCCGCGTGAAGACCGGGGTCGAGGCACACACCCACGAGTTCATCGCCACCGCGCACGAAGACCAGAAGTTCGGGTTCGGGCTTGAGACCCAGGTGGGGGAAGCGGTCCGGCGGGTGCTGGCACGCGAAGAATTGCAACTGCTCGGCTTCCACTCCCACATCGGTTCGCAGATCTTCGAGTCCGACGGATTCGCCGTAGCGGCAGAGCGCCTGATCGGCTTGCAGTTGGCGGTTGCCAAGGAGCACGGCGTCACTCTGCCCGAGCTCGATCTGGGCGGGGGCTTCGGCATCGCCTACCTGCCCAGCGATGTTCCGTTGGCGCCTTCGGTGATGGCCGACCAGCTCGCCTCGATCGTCCAGAAGGCGTGTACTGCTGCAGGAACCGAGATTCCGCGCATCTCGATCGAACCCGGTCGCTCCGTCATCGGCCCGGCCGGAATGACCCTCTACACCGTCGGCACGGTCAAGCAGGTGGTGGTCGACGACGAGCTCAGCCGCACCTACGTCGCCGTCGACGGTGGCATGAGCGACAACCCCCGCCCGGTGCTCTACGACGCCGAGTACCACTGCGAGGTCGTCAATCGTTCCGCCGAACCGGCTACGCAGAGCCGCGTGGTCGGCAAGCACTGCGAGTCGGGCGACATCGTCGTACGAGATGTGTTGCTGCCGAACGATATTCGCGCCGATGACCTGGTGCTCGTGGCCGCGACGGGTGCCTATTGTCGCTCGCTGTCGAGCACGTACAACCACGTACCTCGCCCGCCGGTCATCGCAGTGGAAGAGGCGGGTGCGCGGCCGTGGATACGTCGCGAGACCATTGAGGACCTGTTGTTGCTGGAGAGTGAGTAAGGCATGTCGGAGTCGGTGCGGATCGCGCTGCTCGGTAGTGGAGTCGTCGGGGGAGCGGTCGCTCGACGATTGACGGAGGCGAAGGACGAATTCGCTGCCCGGATCGGTCGACCGCTGGAGATCGTGGGAGTCGCGGTTCGCGACACCACCAAGGACCGCTCCGACACCGGTCTCGACGCATCGTTGTTCACCACCGATGCCGAGAAATTGGTGACAGAAGCCGACATCGTCGTCGAGCTCATGGGCGGCATCGACCCGGCGAAAGCGTTGCTGCAGAAGGCCATTGAGTCGGGTGCGAGCGTCGTCACGGCGAACAAGGCGCTGCTCGGTCAGGACGGCGCCGAACTCTACGAACTCGCCGAGAAGCACGGTGTCGATCTCTACTACGAGGCCGCGGTCGCGGGAGCGATTCCGCTGATCCGACCGATGCGGGTCTCGCTCGCCGGCGACAGCGTGCACCGCGTGATGGGCATCGTCAACGGCACCACCAACTTCATCCTCGACAAGATGGATCGCACCGGTGCGCAGTTGAGCGATGTGCTCGCCGAAGCGCAGGCGCTCGGTTATGCCGAGGCCGACCCGACCGCTGACGTCGAGGGCCACGATGCCCAGGCGAAAGCGGCCATCCTCGCCTCACTCGCCTTCCACACGCGCGTGCGCACCTCCGACGTCCACGTCGAAGGGATCATGGGCGTCACGGCCGACGACATCCGAGCGGCACGGCGAATCGGCTGTGTCATCAAGCTCCTGGCGATCGCCGAACTCGTGGAGAAGGACGGCACGCAGGCGGTCAACGTGCGCGTGCACCCAACCCTCATCAACCGCAACCATCCGTTGGGATCCGTGCGCGAGGCCTTCAACGCCGTCTTCGTCGAAACCCAGCTGGCCGGCGAACTGATGTTCTACGGCCGTGGAGCCGGAGGCGACCCCACAGCCTCGGCGGTGCTCGGTGATCTGGTGCAGGCAGCCAGGCACCGTGTCACCGGAGGACGCGGCCCAGGGGAGTCGGCGTATGCCAACCTGCCCATCGAGCCGATCGCTGCCTCGCAGACCGCCTACTTCATCCGCCTCGATGTCGAGGACAAACCAGGTGTGCTCGGCAATATCGCCAAAACCATTGGCGAACACGGGGTTTCGATCGAGTCGATGCGTCAGGGAGCCCGGCGCTCACAGGACGGCGTGGCAACGCTGCACATTATTACGCACCGCGCGAACGAAGCCGATCTGGCGACCGTCGTCGATGAGCTGAAGAGCTCCGACGATGTGCGTGAGGTCTTCTCGGTGCTGCGCGTCGAAGGGGAATGAGGACATGGCACATCAATGGCGCGGAGTGATCCGCGAGTACGCAGACCGCTTGCCGATGCTGGAGGGAGCCCCGGTCGTCACCCTCGGCGAAGGCGGCACTCCGCTCATCCACGCCAAAGGCCTCAGCGATCTCACCGGCGCAGAGATCTGGGTGAAGTACGAAGGAATGAACCCGACCGGTTCGTTCAAGGATCGCGGCATGACCACCGCGATCTCGATGGCCGCGAAGGCGGGCGCCAAAGCTGTGGTCTGCGCGTCCACCGGTAACACCAGCGCGTCGGCTGCCGCGTACGCCACCAAGGCCGGCATGACCTGCGCCGTGCTCGTGCCCGACGGCAAGATCGCCATGGGCAAGCTCGGCCAGGCGATCGCCCACGGCGCCACGCTCCTGCAGGTCGACGGCAACTTCGACGACTGTCTCGGCGTGGCTCGCAAGCTGGGGGAGGCCTACCCCGTCGAACTGGTCAACTCGGTCAACCCTGCTCGTATCGAGGGACAGAAGACCGCTTCCTTCGAGGTGATCGACGTGCTCGGCGATGCACCCGACATCCACGTGCTGCCGGTCGGCAACGCGGGCAACATCACCGCCTACTGGCGGGGCTACAGCGAGGCCGTTGACAGCGCCCACGGTGCGCCGATGGCCACGAAGCGGCCGATGATGTGGGGCTTCCAGGCCGAAGGCGCAGCACCGATTGTCCGAGGTTTCCCGGTCGACGAGCCCGAGACCGTGGCGACAGCCATCCGCATCGGTAACCCGGCGTCGTGGAGGCAGGCCGAGGCCGCCCGCGACGAGTCGGGCGGTGTGATCGACATGGTGAGTGACGAGCAGATCCTGCACGCGCACCGCCTGCTGTCGAGCACCGAGAGCATCTTCGTCGAGCCCGGTTCGGCCGCGAGCATCGCGGGCCTGTTGAAGATGCACGAAGCCGGACGCATCCCCGCCGGCGTGCGCATCGTGTGCACCGTCACCGGCCACGGCCTCAAAGACCCGCAGTGGGCCCTGAAGACGGCCGACGGCAGCGACGTGCAGCCCACCCGGGTGCCGGTCGACGTCGTTTCGGTGGCGCGCGCACTCGGCCTCGAAGACTGATGTCGGAAGGAATTCGGCTCGGCGCTCAGGTGCGCGTCGAGGTGCCGGCGAGCTCGGCGAACCTCGGTCCGGGCTTCGACAGCCTCGGCCTCGGCATCGAGTTGCGTGATGTGGTCGAGGTCGAAGCCGTTGGCGACGGTTTGGCCATCGAGGTCTTCGGTGCTGGTGCCGGTGAGGTGCCCATCGACGAACGCCACCTGGTGTATCGCTCGATGCTCGTCGCATGGGACCGCCTGGGAGTCCAAGCACCGGACGGCCTGCGGATGAAGTGCACCAATGTCATCCCGCATTCACGTGGTCTCGGGTCGTCTGCGTCCGCCATCGTCGCGGGAGTTGCGGCAGCGGTCGCCCTCACCGGGCGTGATCTGGACGAGGCGAACGTTGCGCTGATCAGCGACATCAGCAGCGCCCTCGAGGGTCACCCCGACAACGCCTCGGCGAGCGTGTACGGCGGGTTCACCGCCTCGTGGTGGAGCGGTGAGGCGTGGCTGACGCGGTGCCCACCGATTCACCCCGACATCGACGTCCTCGCCCTCGTTCCTGATGTCACGCTTTCCACCGATAAGGCGAGATCGGCTCTGCCGCAAGAGGTTCCGCTTGCTGATGCAGCACGTACAGCCGGCCGAGCGGCGCTCCTGGTGCATGCGCTGACCACCGATCCTGACGTGCTGCACCCGGCGACGGCCGACTGGTTGCACCAGGAGAATCGCCGACCGGCTTATCCGCAGAGCATGGCCGTGGTCGACGCGTTGCGCGCTGAGGGGCACGCGGCCTTCATCTCCGGGGCGGGTCCCACCGTCCTGGTGCTCGGGCAATCTGGGTCACTGGATCAGGTCGACAGTCCAGGCGAGGGCTGGTCGGCGTTGCGTCCGGGGATCGCTCGCGACGGGGTCCGGGTCGTTTCGCATAATCGCTGATCAAGCGTGTACCTTGGGTCACGTACCAAGTGAGGTTCCGGTTCTCCGGCAAGCCCCAGGTGCATTCACATCCCGCAGCGTCACCTTTTCGATGGTGCTCACCTGCGAGTTCAACACAATGGCCTCATCTGTGAGGCGCAGCCCCGATCGATCATTCTGATCGAGCCTGGCGAGGGGGAAGGAACCTTCGTGACTGAAACCACCGAGTCCGCGACGACGGCAGCAGCCGAGTCGGGCTCTCGAGGATCCCTTGGTTCGCTCAAGTTGGACGAGTTGAAGCGACTCGCCGGCACCATGGGCATCAGCGGAACCTCCAAGATGCGCAAGAGCGACCTGTTGGCCGCCATCCAGAGCCGTGGCGAGGGATCGTCCCGCCCGGCTGCTGAGCGCACCGCACCCAAGACCGACGACGCCCCGGCCGCTGCGCCGCAGCGCACCCGTCGTGCGGCTCGATCGGCAGTGACCACTCCTGCCGCTGAGCCGAACGAAAGTGTTGCGCCGCAGGCCGAGCGCCAGGACGCGCCGGCCGAGGTGCCCGCCCAGACCGGCGAGCGGAACGAGCGCACTGCGCGCACCGACCGCTCCCGTGGCGAGCAGAACGACGACAGCCGTTCCACCAACGACCGGTCGCAGGGCCAGGGCGAGGAGCGCCGTCAGGACGCCGACCAGTCCAGTCGCGACCAGCACGAGCAGCAGGACGGCGGCAACCGTCGCGAGCGCGGCCAGCGTGGTCAGCAGGGTGGCCGTGGCGACCAGGGCCAGAACCGTGGTCAGCAGGACGGCGACAGCCAGCGCGGGCAGAACGACCGTGGCGGCAACGACCGCAACCAGAACGACCGTGGTCAGCAGAACCAGCAGGGCGGCCGCAACCGCGGTGGCCAGCAGGGTGGTTCGCAGCAGGGTCAGCAGGGTGGCGGCCAGCAGGGTCAGCAGGGCGGTCAGGGCAACCAGCGTGACAACAACGACTGGGACGACCGTGGCGGCAACAACCGTCGCCGTCAGCGTGGTCGTGACCGCAAGCGCGGCCGTGGTCGCGCCGAGGAGTTCGGCGATGTCGACACCCAGGTGCGCGAGGACGACGTCCTCGTGCCCGTGGCCGGCATCCTGGATGTGCTCGACAACTACGCGTTCGTGCGCACCAGTGGTTACCTGCCGGGCCCGAACGACGTCTACGTGCCGCTGAACATCGTCAAGAAGAACGGCATGCGCAAGGGTGACGCGATCACCGGCGCCGTCCGTGCGCTGCGTGAGGGCGAGCAGCTCCCGGCCCGCCAGAAGTTCAACGCGCTGGTGCGTCTTGACTCGATCAACGGCATGGCCCCGGAGCAGGCCGGCAAGCGCGTGGAGTTCGGCAAGCTCGTGCCGCTCTACCCGCAGGAGCGCCTGCGCCTGGAGACTGCGCCGAACATCCTCACCACGCGCATCATCGACCTCGTCGCGCCGATCGGTAAGGGCCAGCGTGGTCTGATCGTGGCTCCGGCCAAGGCCGGTAAGACGATGGTGATGCAGTCGATCGCCAACGCGATCACCACGAACAACCCCGAGTGCCACCTCATGGTCGTCCTGGTCGACGAGCGCCCCGAGGAAGTCACCGACATGCAGCGCGCGGTCAAGGGCGAGGTCATCGCTTCCACCTTCGACCGTCCCGCCGACGACCACACCACGGTCGCCGAACTCGCGATCGAGCGCGCCAAGCGCCTCGTCGAGCTCGGCCACGACGTGGTCGTGCTGCTCGACTCGATCACCAAGCTCGGCCGTGCCTACAACCTGGCCGCCCCGGCGTCCGGACGCATCATGTCCGGTGGTGTCGACTCCGCTGCGCTCTACCCCCCGAAGAAGTTCTTCGGTGCCGCGCGCAACATCGAGGACGGCGGCTCGCTGACCATCCTGGCCACCGCGCTGGTCGAGACCGGCTCGCGCATGGACGAGGTGATCTTCGAGGAGTTCAAGGGCACCGGCAACATGGAGCTCAAGCTCGACCGTCAGCTGGCCAACCGCCGCATCTTCCCGGCGGTCGACGTCAACAACTCTGGCACGCGCCGCGAGGAAATCCTCCTTGGTGCCGACGAGCTGAAGATCATGTGGAAGCTGCGCCGCGTGCTGGCTGCCCTCGATCAGCAGCAGGGCATCGAGTTGCTGCTCGACCGGTTGAAGAAGACCAAGAGCAACGTCGAGTTCCTCATGCAGGTGCAGCAGACCTCCTCCATCAAGCTGGATGACGAAGACTGATCTGCTCGCAGGCTCACAGCTCAGTCTTCGTCCGGTGTTGTTGGTCGCGGCTCCTCCTCCGGGAGGCGTCGCAGGCTCCGCCGCCCGGCATCGTCGTCCGCGACGTGAGGACTGATCTGCTCGCAGGCTCACAGCTCAGTCTTCGTCCGGTGTTGTTGGTCGCGGCTCCTCCTCCGGGAGGCGTCGCAGGCTCCGCCGCCCGGCATCGTCGTCCGCGACGTGAGGACTGATCTGCTCGCAGGCTCACAGCTCAGTCTTCGTCCGGTGTTGTTGGTCGCGGCTCCTCCTCCGGGAGGCGTCGCAGGCTCCGCCGCCCGGCATCGTCGTCCGCGACGTGAGGACTGATCTGCTCGCAGGCTCACAGCTCAGTCTTTCGTCCGGTGTTGTTGGTCGCGGCTCCTCCTCCGGGAGGCGTCGCAGGCTCCGCCGCCCGGCATCGTCGTCCGCGACGTGAGGACTGAGAAGAGTGAGAACTGACTGACCACCCGCGGGCTCACAGTTCAGTCCTTCAGTATCGAAGAAGCCCGGCCGTTTGACGGCCGGGCTTCTTCGTGTGCCGTTCGAGCGGCTACGTCACGACGTTTCGAACCGTGGTGCGAAAGGTCTGGACCACGCGCCGGGTTGGCGCAACACTCGAATCATGACCACCTACGAGCGCACCCAAGAATTCGCTGACGCCCGTTTCGTCCGAGCCGACTTCTCGAACGCAAAGTTCCGCTTCTGCGATCTGAGCGGGGTCACGATGCACGGCGTCGAGGTCGGCGGTCTCCACATCGACAGCCATGACCTGATGTTCGGCAGTCTCTACGTCAACGGCGTCGACGTCGTTCCACTCGTGGAGGCTGAACTGAACCGGCAGTTCCCCGGGCGCGAACTCCAGGCGTCCAGAACTCCTGGAGGTCTGCGCGAGGGGTGGGTCGCCGTCCAGGACGCGTGGAACACCACCGTCACCCGAACACCGGCCGACCTACGCGATGCACACGTCGAGGACGAGTGGTCGTTGGCGCAGACGCTGCGCCACCTGGTGCTCGCGACGGACGCCTGGCTCCTGCGAGGTGTACGGCGCGAGAGCGATCCTTTCCACGAGATCGGACAGTTCTTCACCGGGGCAGAGCAGATGGGTGTCATCCCTGAGCGAATGCGCGAACCGAAGAACTTCGAGGAGGTCCTCGCTGTGCGTGCCGAACGACAGCACATGCTGACCGACTTCCTGGCCACGGTGACGGCGGAGCAACTCGATGAGCCACGCGACGATCCCTGGGGCCCCGATGACGATTGGAAGCCCACCGTCGGCGACTGCGTCCGCGTCATCATCGAGGAGGAGTGGGCGCACCTACGTTATGTGCGCCGCGATCTCGCCCTGTTGCAGAAGGAACGTCAGTAGCCAGGGGCCGAGGACGCCACTCACGCCACGCCCACCTGAGAAACGCCCGCGTCATGACGCGGGCGTTTCTCGGGCAAAGGCAGGCAGGTGACCTAGCGCACCTCGACCTCGGACGCCTGCACGAAGGCGATGCGGTGGCCGAGGTTGATCTGCAGGTACTTCGTCTTGCCGACGGTGTTGATGTGATCGCCGGGGGTGTCGAGCGAGAAGGTCTTCGCCCGGTAGTAGTCGGTGGGCACGGTGTCGTCCGAGAGCACGTAGGTCTGCCCGGCCTTCAAGGTGTACAGAAGAGGCGAAACCGGTTGGGCATCAGCAGGATTGGCGTATGCCGCCGCCTCCGGATAGGCCCCGCCGAAGACTGCCGCGGAGGCACCCTTCGGAGTCACGGTGCGGGCGCCCTTGACCCGGCGGGCAGTGGGCGCGTCGGCTGGGTTGTGGAACCACGCGATCTCGCCGAGGTACCAGATCGCCGTCCAGTCGCCCTTGATCTGGGCCACCGCGTACTCGGTGCCGGCCGCAGCACGGGCCCCGATGTCGGAGACCTGTGTGGTGGACGGTCCCGCCTTCAGGCCCGGGTCGCTCACCAGGGGTGAGCCGGCGTCGGGGGAGGTGTGCAGCGGGATGAAGTTGGTGCCGTGGCCGGTGCCCTCCACGCAGACTCCGCTGCAGCCCTGCACCGCCTGCACGTTGTCGTCGAACCCGGGAAGGATGCGTACAACATCGCCAGCCTTGGGAGCCTGCCCGGTCGTCCCCTTGTGCAACGGCGCACCCATGAGCTCGAAGTAGCGCTCCCAGTCCCAGAACGGGCCCGGGTCCCAGTGCATGCCGCGGATGCGCGCAGTGGTGAGGCCCGGCACCTGGTCGTGACCGATGATGTGGGCCCGGTCCATCGGTATGCCGTAGCGGGTGCACAGGTGACGGGTGAGGCGCGCGCTGGTGCGGTAGAGCGCCTCGGGGTACCAGCTGTAACCCTGGGCGGCGTAGCCCTCGTGCTCCAGCCCGACCGAGTGCATGTTCATGTACCAGTTGCCGGCGTGCCAGCCGATGTCCTTGGTCTCCAGGTGCTGGGCGATGTGCCCGTCCGACGAGCGCAGCGTGTAGTTCCACGCCAGGTAGGTCGGGTCGGTGACCAGCCTCAGCGCCACCTCGTAGCTGCACTCGGTGTCGTGGATGATCACGTGGGTCAGTTCGGGCGAACGCGGCCGGAAGGCCAGGTCGTGGTTGCCGTAGTCGCCCGGATCCGGGCCGTACTGCTCGTACGGCGCCGGGATCCACTCGACGCCCAGACCGCCGGGTGCATCGACGGGACCGGACGGACGCTGGCCCGCCTTGGCCCGGTCGAGCAGCTTCTGCCGCCCCTTCCCGGCAGATCCGACACGACCTGCGGGTAGCGAGAACTTCGTGCCGCCTTCGCTGACGCTCGCACCCGTAGCGATGTCGGTCAGGACGTCGTCGGCGAAGCGCACCTGTGCCGCCGGGGTCGACAGGCCGCTGATCGCTGCGATCGCCTCGTACCACGCGGCGGGGTCGCTGCCTACGCCTGTCGGGCCACCGAGGTTCTTCTGCTGCTGGGCGAGCAAGGCCGCTGCGGCCTTGATGTTGCTGGCCGGCTCGGTGCGGACGCGGTCAGCGGAGAGTCCCGCTGCGGTCGCCGCCAACCCGAGCGTGTCGACTGCGTTACCGGCGGGCTTGCCTTCCGCGGCCCGCTGCTCAGCCACGGCAGCACCGTCGATCAGGTGCATCGGGCCGTAGCCCTGGCTGCGGCTCGGGCGTCCGGCGTGGTCGGCCCAACGCGTCTGGCCGTAGCTGATCGACGCAAGGAGCGCGGGCGGCACGGCGTACTGACGACCGGCATCGGCGAACAGCGAATTCTGGTCGACCGCAACGGCGTTGGGGATGACAGCTGCTCCTGAGCCGACGACGGCGGCGACGAGGAAGGAGCGACGAGTGAGGTTGTGGCGGGTCATGCGTGCCTCCTGGCATCGAGCGATGGCGCGTTCACCGTCCCACCGCTGAGGCTCTCGGAGAGTAAAGCGAAGGTAAAGTCCCGCCGCGGGCCGCTTCTGGGGCGAGTTCGGTCGGCGGTGTGGCACGCCCCCCAGCGACTGGCCGGACGCGCCCGGCGGGAATAGTGCGCGCGTCCTACGAGTTTGGAGTGATGTCCGCTGCTCTGGCAGACTTGACCCTTGGCCCCGGTTCACGCCTCACGCATCCTGCGCGGCGACCCGGGATACGCCTGACAACGAGGAGATCACCTGTGAAGAAGAACCTTCACCCGAACTACGCAGAGACCACCGTCGTGTGCACCTGCGGTAACACGTTCACCACCCGCAGCACCGCGGAGTCCGGTCGCATCAGCGCCGAAGTCTGCTCCAACTGCCACCCGTTCTACACCGGCAAGCAGAAGATCCTCGACACCGGTGGCCGCGTCGCGCGCTTCCAGCAGCGCTACGGCAAGAAGGACGCCAAGTAGCTTCCCCGACACGCCGGTTCCGTCATTCGACGGGACCGGCGTGCTCCATTTCCACCGCCCTTCTGCATCCCTGAATCTCTGACTGCACCCGCGAGGAGCACCATGCTGGACTCCGCCGAAACCGTCGTCGCCGAGCACGCCGAACTCGAACGACAGATGACCGATCCGGCGGTGCTCGGTGACCCGGTAGCGCTGCGCAAGGTCAACAAGCGGTACGCCGCGCTCGCTCCGACGGTCGCCGCCTACCAGGCGTGGCGCACCGCCCAGGACGACCTCGCCACCGCGCAGGAGCTCGCGACCGAGGACGAGTCCTTCGCTGCGGAGCTGCCGGCTCTCACCGAGCAGCTGCGCGACACAGAAGCGAGCCTGCGCAAGCTGTTGCTTCCCCGCGACGAGGACGACGACCGTGACGTGATCCTCGAGGTGAAGGCCGGTGCGGGCGGCGCCGAGGCGGCACTGTTCGCGGCCGACCTGGTGCGCATGTACCTGCGTTTCGCCGAGCAGTCCGGCTGGCGTGCCCAGATCACCGACGGCACTGAATCCGATCTCGGCGGTTACACCGACGTCCGGCTGCAGGTGCAGGCCAAGGGTGTCATGGAGCCCGGCACCGCGCCGTGGGCGAGGTTGAAGTACGAAGGCGGCGTGCACCGCGTGCAGCGGGTGCCCGCTACCGAATCGCAGGGCCGTATCCACACCTCGGCGGCGGGCGTGCTGGTGATGCCCGATCTGGACGACGGTGACGACGACGAGATCACTTTCGGTCCGAATGACCTGAAGATCGACGTCTACCGCAGCTCGGGCCCCGGTGGACAGTCGGTCAACACCACTGACTCCGCCGTGCGCATCACCCACTTGCCGACGGGTGTCGTTGTCTCGTGCCAGAACGAGAAGTCACAGCTGCAGAACAAGGAATCGGCGCTGCGCGTGCTCAAGGCGCGACTGCGGCAGATCGAGCAGGAGAAGCGCGACGCCGAGGCCTCTGCCGCGCGCAAGTCGCAGGTGCGCTCGATGGACCGCTCCGAACGCATCCGCACCTACAACTTCCCCGAGAACCGCATCGCCGATCACCGCACCGGGTACAAGTCGTACAACCTCGACGCCGTGCTGGACGGTGAACTCGGCCCGATCATCGACTCCGCGGTCGCCGCCGATGAGTCGGCTCGGATGGCGGCTGTTGCTGCCGGTGGCGGAGCGTGAGCCAAGCTCGCCAACTGTTGCGCGAAGCCGCGCAACGCTTGTCCGACAACGGAATCCACTCCGCGGACGCCGACGCTCACCGGTTGCTGGAGCACGCCTGGGAAAGGTCTGCTGAGCAGGTGCGCCGCGCGGCATTGATGGGCGATCCGATGCCGGCTGACGTGGCCAGCACCTTCGAGGAACTGGTCGACGAACGCGCCCAGCGAGTGCCGCTGCAACATCTCACCGGCCGGGCACCCTTCCGACACCTCGAGCTCGAGGTCGGCCCCGGAGTCTTCGTCCCACGTCCGGAGACCGAACTGATCGTCGACCTGGTGATCGATCGGGCGCCGGAAGGCGGAACGGTTGTCGACCTCTGCACCGGCGCGGCCCCCATTCCCTTGGCCCTCAAGCACGAACGTCCCGACCTCATCGTGCACGCGGTCGACCTCACCCAGCATGCGTTCGCGTGGGCCACCCACAACCGCGACCGCTTGGGCCTCGACGTGCACCTCGTCGAAGGCCCTGCGCAAGAGGCGTTCCCCGAACTTCTCGGTGAGGTCGACGTCGTCGTCAGCAACCCGCCGTACATCCCCGACGGCATGGTGCCGGTCGATCCGGAGGTGCGTGACCACGACCCTGCAGAGGCGTTGTACGGCGGCAGCGTCGACGGCCTGCGCATCCCGCTCGAGGTCGCAGCACGTGCCTTCGAACTGCTGCGACCCGGTGGTGTCATGTTCATGGAACACGCTGAGACGCAAGGAAATTCGTTGCCCGAGGCGCTATGTCGGGCGGGCTGGGTGGATGTCGACGATGTGCCCGATCTGACCGGACGGCCCCGGTTCGCCAGAGCGCACCGCCCGACGTCCTGAGTCTGCTGGCGCAGAAGTCAGCTGTCGATCGGCAGGACGCTGCACCCGGTCAGGTCGGCGACGATGTCGCACGCTTGGTGCGGGCTGAGGATCGCGCCGCGCAGGGCCCGGAGGCGGTCGAGATCGCACGGACCAAGACGAGCACCGCGCAAGTCGGCGTCTTTGAGGTTGGCGTCGAACAGATCGGTTTCGATCAGATCGCAGTCGTCGAACACCGACGCGTGCAGATCAGCTCCGCGCAGCACCGCCTCGGTGAACCTGCATCCGCTGAGATCGGCGTTGGCCAGCACCACTCCGGTGAGGTTGGCCGCGAACAGGTTGGACCGCTGGATCTGGAAGCCGAGACCACGGGTGCGCTCCATCGAGACTCCCGTCATGCGGCAGCCGGTGAAGGTGGCTCCGCCTAAGCCTGCGCCGTCGAGCAGAGCACCGTCCAATGCACATTCATCGAAACTGAATTCAGTCAGATCGAGATCGCGCAGGTCGGCGCCGGTCAGGGTGCACCGCACCAGTGACACCGGCTCGGTCGCGGTGAGCGTGAGGCGTTCGACGTCGGTGCGTGACAACTCCTGATCTGTGATCTCCATGGGTTCATCCTTGCCGACGTCTGCGCCACCGGTTGACGCCCGGTGAGCGAACCGTGCCCGGGAGATTCGGTCACCGACGACGAGATGGTCTCCTGGGCAGGATTCACCCCCGAGCAGTTCCTGCCGCCGCTGGCCCGCCTCACCACACAGATGAACCAGGACGTGCCGACCGGGCAGCTGAGCCGTGCTGCCGTGGCGGTGGACGTCGACAGACTCCTCAACAACCCGCAACGGATGCACGACCAAGGGTGGGTCAGCGTCATGTCGTTGGCGCTCGCCGACGGCGAACCCGTTGGATACACCGAGCTTCTGGTGAGCCGGGGAGTGCCGGAATTCGTGCTGCAGGAGGACACGCTGGTGCTGCCCGAGCACCGAGGTCGCCGGCTCGGCATGCGCCTGAAGTACGCCAAACTGCGTCGCCTCATGTCGTTGCCGCACGAGTTGGTGGGGCAGCGGCGCTGGTTCCAGACCTACACCGCCCAATCGAATCTCCCGATGCAGCGCGCCAACGGGAGTTCGGATTCGTGGAGGCCGACGAACTGCACGAGTGCGAGGGGAGGATCACGCTGGCTGGCGGACAGCACGGCCTAACATCGCTCATATGTCTCTTGCGCCGGACGATGTCACCCAAGGCTGCGACGACGAACGCGCATGGATCAGTTGGGCGATCCGTCAGGTGAATGCCGACGCGACGCGCTCGGCCGACACCCATCTGATCCCCTTGCATCTGCCCGGTTATGACGGCATCGACATCTACCTGAAGGACGAGTCGACCCACCCCACGGGAAGCCTGAAGCATCGCCTGGCACGCAGCCTGTTCCTCTACGGGCTGTGCAACGGATGGATCCGCCAGGGACGTGTCGTGGTCGAGGCCAGCAGTGGTTCGACCGCAGTCAGCGAGGCCTACTTCGCGCGACTGCTCGGTATTCCCTTCGTCGCGGTCATGCCCCGCACGACCAGCGCCAGCAAGGTCGAACTCATCGAGCGATACCGCGGTCTGTGCGACTTCGTGGACGACGGTGCGCAGGTCTACGCTCGTGCCCAACAGATTGCGGACGAACGCGGCGGGCACTACCTCGACCAGTTCACCTACGCCGAACGGGCCACCGATTGGCGTGGCAACAACAACATCGCCCAAGCGATCTTCGACCAGTTGGTCGACGAGCCTCATCCGGTGCCCGCCTGGATCGTGGTGGGTGCAGGCACCGGTGGCACGTCCGCCACGATCGGCCGCTACGTGCGCTACCTCGGACACGACACCAAGTTGTGTGTGGTCGATCCGGAGAACTCCGTTTTCTTCGACGGTTGGGTCGATCGAGACCCGGCGCTCACGATCCACGGCGGTTCACGCATCGAGGGCATCGGACGTCCTCGCACCGAGCCCTCCTTCGCCCCGGGCGTGGTCGACCGAATGATCAAGGTGCCGGACGCCGCCTCGATTGCTGCCGTCCATCTGTTGCGCGAACGCACCGGTCTGTTTGCCGGGGGCTCGACCGGCACCAACCTTGTCGGCACGCTGCGCCTCGCCAGTGAGATGCAGGCGCGCGGCGAGAGGGGCAGCATCGTCACCCTGCTGTGCGACGGCGGCGGGCGCTACGAACACACCTATTACGACCGCGATTGGTTGGCCGCCAACAGCATCGACACCGCAGGCCACCGTGACGCACTGCAGCGGGCGTTCGAGGGCCGGGGGTGGACGGAGCTGGACCAGGATGCGGCAGCCGCAAGGGATGCGGGAGACTCGTCTGAGTCTTCTCCGAACAGCAACACAAGGATGGCCCCGTGATCTTCGACTGCAGCACCGAGCAGGGCCGCACTGACGGTGTGGCAGCCGCGGTCGAGGCTGCCCGGATGGGGCGGTGCGTGGTGCTCCCGACCGACACCGTCTACGGCATCGGCACCGATGCCTTCAGCGCGGCCGGCGTCGATGCCCTCCTTGCCGCCAAGGGGCGCGGACGTGAGATGCCGCCCCCCGTGCTCATCGGCGACATGGGCGCTGTCGACGGTCTGGCCACCGCGGTGCCGTCGTACGCGCGCCGGCTGATGGAAGCCTTCTGGCCCGGCGCACTCACCCTCGTCTTCCGGTCGCAGCCATCGCTGGCCTGGGATCTCGGCGATACCAACGGCACCGTCGGCCTGCGCATCCCGGACGACGAGGTGGCGCTCGAGGTGCTGCGCGCGGCCGGCCCGATGGCGGTGAGTTCGGCCAATCGCACCGGTGCGCCGACCGCGACCACGATCACCGAGGCAGGCTTTGCGTTCGGCCCTGCCGTCGAGGTCTACCTCGACGCCGGAGTGCGCGAGGGGGGCGTGCCCTCCACGATCCTCGACTGCACCAAGGCCGACCCGGTGGTGCTGCGCGCAGGAGCGATCACCGCGGAGCAGTTGCGTGAGGTGCTCGGTTCGGTCGAACTGCTCGACCCCGAAGCCGATCTGCGTGCGTTCGCTGAGAATGCCGAGGACTACGAGCGTCCGGCAGACGTCGACCCCGAGACCGGCGAGCGCATGCCGGTCGATCTGGCCAAGCCCGGGGACGACGCCCAGCCCTCAACCGACGAGATCCACTCCGCCGACGGCGCAGCTGACTTCGCATCGGATGCCGGCGGCGACGTCTCCGTAGGAACCGAGGCGGAGCGGCCGGCTGAAGCGGCACCGGAACCAGTGGATGAACCGCATGGCCATGATGCCGCCACCCAGACTCCGGACCACTCGTCCGAGACGCACCACCCATCCGATGAAAACCCCAACACCGAGGTGAATCGATGACCACGCCCTTCTACGGCGCCGACTACGAGGCGCTGGAGCAGTTCGACCCCGAGATCGCGGGAGTTCTCGTCGACGAAGTGACCCGCATCCGCAGCGGCCTGCAGTTGATCGCCAGCGAAAACCTGTCCAGCCCCGCGGTGATCACCGCGCTCGGGTCGACGCTGACCAACAAGTACGCCGAGGGCTACCCGGGTCGCCGCTACTACGGCGGTTGCTCCGTGGTCGACCGTGCCGAGAACCTCGCGATCGAGCGGGCCAAGGAGCTCTTCGGCGCCGAGCACGCCAACGTCCAGGCCCATTCCGGAGCCAGCGCCAACCAGGCCGTCTACGGCGCATTCATGCAGCCGGGCGACACCATCCTGGCGATGGCGCTGCCGATGGGTGGCCACCTCACGCACGGTACGAAGGTCAGCTTCTCGGGCAAGTGGTTCAACGCGGTGCACTACGGCGTCGACAAGGAGACCGAGAACATCGACTACGACGAGGTCGAGCGCCTGGCCAAGGAGCACAAGCCGAAGGTGATCTGTGCCGGCGGCTCGGCCATTCCGCGCCTCATCGACTTCGAGTTCTTCCGCAAGCTCGCCGACGAGGTCGGTGCGATCTTCTGGGTCGACGCCGCTCACTTCATCGGCCTGGTGGCCGGCAAGGCGATCCCGAGCCCGGTGCCGTACGCCGATGTGGTCACCTTCACCACGCACAAGGTGCTGCGCGGCCCGCGTTCCGGCGCTCTGGTGAGCAAGGCCGAGCACGCCGCCAAGCTCGACAAGGCCGTCTTCCCGATGATGCAGGGTGGCCCGCAGATGCACACCATCGCGGCCAAGGCCGTCAACTTCAAGGAGTGCGCGACCCCGGAGTACCAGCAGTACGCCAAGGACGTCATCGCCAACGCGCAGCAGCTGGCAACCTCGTTGGGGGAGAAGGGCATTCGCCCGACCACCGGCGGCACCGACACCCACCTGTCGTTGCACGACCTGCAGGGCGTGGGCGTCACCGGCGCCGATGCCGAACTGCGAGCGGACGCCGCCGGCATCGTCCTCAACAAGAACGCCATCCCCTTCGACCCGCAGAAGCCGAATGTGGCCTCGGGCATCCGCGTGGGCACCCCGTCGGTGACCACCCAGGGCATGGGCACGGAGGAGATGAAGGTCATCGCCGAGCTCATCCACAAGGCGATCACCGAAGGCGACGGCAACCCCGAGAGCGCCATCTCCGAGGAAGTGCGCGGCGGAGTTGAAGACCTCTGCAAGCGCTTCCCGGCGTACCCTCAGAACTGATCGAAGAACAGCCAAGCGCGCCTCGTTCGGCGGGTGGGAAATCCTACTCGCCGAGCGAGGTGCGACTGCTTGGAGGGGCGGGAGCGGATACTTTGGACGAAGCCGCTTCCCCGAATCCTGAAAGTTCACCGACCGCCCGTGCGTGAATATCTCCTGGTCTGTGTCGTCGCCGCGACGATCACGTTCCTGGCGACCCCTGCGGTCCGGTGGTTGGCAGTGCGCTTCGGCGCCGTCACCCCGGTGCGCGGACGTGACGTGCACTCGATCCCGGTGCCACGCCTCGGCGGAGTGGCGATGCTCATCGGATTCGGCGGATCAGCCCTGGTGGCATCCCAACTGCCTTATCTGTCGCAGTTGTTCAACACTCCCGAACTGGTCGGGGTGCTGATCGGGGCGCTCATCATCACCGGCATCGGCGCGATCGACGACTTCATCGAGTTGGACGCCGTCACCAAGTTCGCCGGCCAGATGATCGCGGCCGGTGTCATGGCCTTCGCCGGAGTGCAGTTGGCGACCGTGCCGTACGGGGGCGCCATCACCTACTTGCCGCAGGCAATCCTGGTGCCGCTCACCATCTTCGTGGTGATCGCGACAACCAACGCGGTCAATTTCGCCGACGGTCTGGACGGCTTGGCAGCCGGCATGGTCGCCATCGCGGCCGCTGCATTCTTCGTGTGGGTCTATACCGCCAGCCCGCCCAACTTCGATCCGCCGACCGTCTTCTCCACCCCGGCGTTCATCCTGGCCGCATTGGTCGGCTGCTGCGCCGGATTCCTGCCGCACAACTTCCACCCCGCCAAGTTGTTCATGGGGGACGCCGGCGCGCTGCTGCTCGGGCTGCTGCTCGCTGCGGCGACGATCTCCTTCACCGGCAACTTCGATCCCAGCAACACCCCGCAGCGCAGTTCGGCGCTGGTGGCGTTCTGGTTGCCGATCGCACTGCCCCTGTCGATCCTGGCTGTGCCCATCCTCGACGTGATCCTCGCGATCCGCAGGCGAGGGCTGAAATTCTGGAAGCCGGACGCCAAGCACCTGCACCACAAGATGCTCAGCATCGGCCATCCGCACCGCCAGGCGGTGCTGCTCTTCTACGCGTGGTCGGCCGTCGTGGCAGGGGGAGTGTTGCTGTTCGCCTTCGTCCAGGCCGAGTACGCCGCGGCAGCAATGGCGACCGGCATGCTGATCTGTCTGGTGCTCACTCTCGGCTTGCCGAAATTGGGCCGGAAGAAGACTTTGTGATAACTTTCACAAGGACCTGGAAGGGCCCTCCACTGCGCATATCCGCAGAGAGCGCTGCCCGCTGACCAGCCGTTTCGACCCCCGTCGTCTGCTTTGAGGGCCCGCCGAATGACTGCGCACACCGCAACTGCCGCTACGCGGCTCGGTGCTCCCGCCGTCGACCGTTCCGCCCTCCCGCTGATGTTCCGTGGGGGAGTCATCGCCACGGTCGGATTGTTGCCGATCGCTGCCGTCATCGGTCTGGCAACCCGCGGTGTCGCCGGCGGTCTCGGGGCCGCCGCAGGCGTCGCCGTCAGTGCAGCCATCTTCCTGCTCGGCTATCTCGGCATGAGGTGGGTGCTGGAGCATCTTCACCCGAATGCTTCGCTCGCCGGCGCGCTCGGCATGTACTTCCTGCAGATCAGCCTCATGTTCCCGGCGCTGCTCCTGCTGACCAACGTTCGGGCACTCGACGGCAGAGCGGTAGCGCTCGGCGCCCTTGTCAGCGCCCTGGTCTGGCTGATGGGTCAGCTGTGGGGATTCATGCGGGCGCGCACCCCGATGTTCGACGTGCAGCTTCCGGGGGAGCGGCGATGAGCCCGCGCATGCAGCGTCCGACGCACGCGAAGTCCGACCAGCTCGCCTCCAACGTCACCGCCATCCTGATTGCCGGGCCCCTGCTGTACACCGCGCTGGGGTTCTTCGCCGATCGCTGGCTCGACACCAAGCCCTGGCTGACGCTGCTCGGACTGCTGATCGGCGCGGCCCTGTCGATGTACCTCGTCTGGATCCGATACGGTAACCCCGGCGACAAAGCTGCAGAGTCCGAACCAAGTGTCCCCACCTCGCCCGACCAAGGTGAAGCGTGACGCCCTGGATCGTGGCTGAGCCCCAAGACTTTCACCCCCTGACCACCACCGTGAACGAGGAGAACGCGTGAGCCTCACCGCGCTGAGCGTGCCGGCAGCCGTGTCCACTGAGGGCGGCTTCCCGCCCGCACCGTCCGATTTCTGGCAGCCGCTGGTCAAGTTCGGCACCGTCAAGCTGGGCAGCTACGAATTCACGTTGGCGATCACTCGCCCGATGATCGTGATGCTCTTCGCCACCGGAATCCTGCTGTGGTGGCTGCTGGCCACCACCCGCAAGGCGGCCGTGGTGCCGGGCAAGGGCCAGTACCTCACCGAGCAGGTCTACCACGCGATTCGTGGCGGAGTGGCCGAAGATTCGATCGGCTCCAAGGACTTCCTGCGCTTCGTCCCGCTGCTGTTCAGCCTGTTCGTCTTCATCCTGCTGAACAACTGGATGGGGATCATCCCGCCGTTCCAGAACCCTACGATGGCCCGCGTCGGCTTCCCGATCGCCCTGACGCTCATCGTCTACGTGGTCTACCACTGGATCGGCATCAAGAAGCACGGCGGCTTCGGCAGCTACATCAAGTGGATGATTCCCCCGGGCGTGCCGGGCTGGCTGATGCCGCTGATCGTCCCGCTGGAGTTGATGACCTTCTTCATCACCCGTCCGGTCACGCTCTCCCTGCGTCTGTTCGGCAACATGTTCGCCGGCCACATGCTGCTGGTCGTGTTCATCCTCGGCGGCTGGGAGCTGTTCAACCAGGACGCCATCGGGCTGAAGCTGGTTGCCATTCCCGCATGGCTGATGGCTGTCGTCATGACCGCCTTCGAGGCCCTGGTGCAGTTCCTGCAGGCCTACGTCTTCGTCCTGCTCGCCGCGTCGTACATCGGCGGCGCGCTGGCAGACGACCACTGATCAACAACTGAAAACAACCCCACGAATGTCCAGGGGCAAATCCCTGGCGAACCTTCCCACTCTGTGAGAGGCAAACAGAAATCATGACTGGAAACATCAGCACCATCGGTTACGGCCTGGCCGCGATCGGCCCCGCCATCGCCATCGGTCTGATCTTCGCCGCCTACATCTCCGGCGTTGCCCGCAACCCCGAGAGCGGCAACCTGCTGCGCCCGATCGCCATCCTCGGCTTCGCGCTCGCTGAGGCCCTTGCCATCTTCGGTCTGGTCCTCTTCTTCATCTGACCCGCTCAGGACGGGTGGACTGATCAACGCCACCACGTCCTGGTGAAACCGAGGAGCACATAGTGATCATTTCCAGCGGAGCGGCCAAGGCTGCAGTGCTGCTGACCGAGGGATCGACCGATCCCGAGGGCAAGCCGGACGCGCTGCCGATCCTGCCGCACATCCCCGAGCTGGTCTTCGGCCTCATCGTGTTCGGCCTCTTCTACTTCATCGTGAAGAAGAAGGTTGTGCCGATGCTGGAGAAGGCCCACACCGAGCGTGTGGCTGCCATCGAAGGTGGCATGGAGGAGGCGCAGGCTGCTCAGAAGCAGGCTGAGGCCGCCAAGGCCGAGTACGAAGCACAGCTGAACACCGCTCGTGACGAAGCGGCCCAGATCCGTGAGGACGCCCGAGCACAGGGCGCCAAGATCGTGGCCGACATGCGTGAGCAGGCGAACGCCGAAGCGGCCCGGATCGTCGATTCGGCCAAGAAGCAGACCGAGGCAGACCGCCAGGCGGCCGCCGTCTCGCTGCGCGGCGACGTCGGCACCCTCTCGGTCGACCTTGCCAGCAAGGTCGTCGGTGAGTCGTTGCACGACGAAGCACGCCAGAAGGGCATCGTCGATCGGTTCCTGGCCGAGCTGGAATCCGGCTCGCTCAAGCCGACGAAGGTCGGTTCCGAGGCAGGCAACTGATGATGAACGGAGCCTCCCGGAGCGCACTTGCCCATGTCCGGGCCGAGTTGGGTCGCCGGTTGACCGAAGGTGCAGACGCGGCGGTCACGTCGCGCGAGCTCTTCGCAGCCCTCGACCTGCTCGACTCCAACGCCTCGCTGCGGCGAGCGTTGACGGACCCGACCCACGACGCCTCCAGCCGCGCCGGCCTGGTCGACAAGCTGTTCGGCGGCAAGGTCAGCGAGCCGGTGCAGGCTCTGTTGCGCGAACTCTTCGCGCAGCGGTGGACCAAGGACCGCGACGCCTCGGACGCGGTGGAGGAGGCAGCCGTCTCGGCCGCTTTCGCCGCAGGCGATCGTCGTGGGCGCTTGGACGCCGTTGAGGAGCAGTTGTTCCGCTTCGAGCGCACCGTCGCCGGCGATGCCGAGTTGCGGGACGTCTTCATGGACCGTCAGCGGTCCGGCGCCGACAAGTCCGGCCTGGTCAAGACCCTCCTTGAGGGCAAGGCCGAGCCGGAGACGGTGTTCCTCGCCGAGCGCGCCGCGGAGCACCCGCGGGGCCGCCGCTACGAGAAGGTGCTCGACGAGTACCTGCGCGTGGCAGCGTCCGTGCGCCAGCAACTCACCGCTCTGGTGACGGTGGCGACACCGCTCGCCCCGGAGCAGCGGGAGCGCCTGACCCGCGCACTGAACGACCTCTACGGACGCCAGGTCATGACGAATGTCGTCGTCGACCCGTCGGTCGTCGGTGGCGTTCGCGTCCAGGTCGGTGACGAAGTCATCGACGGCACCATCCTCAGTCGACTCGAAGGCGTCCGCCGCGACATCGCGGGCTGAGCCCACTGCTTCGCAAACACCAGACAGCTTGTAACTGCGGGCCACGGCCCACACGAAGGAGAAAATGATGACGGAGCTCTCCATCCGTCCGGAAGACATTCGGGCCGCACTGGACGGTTATGTCCAGTCGTACGAGCCGGGCACCGCGTCCCGCGACGAGGTCGGTCGCGTGACCGACGCCTCCGACGGCATTGCGCACGTCGAAGGCCTGCCGAGCTGCATGACCAACGAGCTGCTGCGCTTCGAGGACGGCACCCTCGGTATCGCACTGAACCTCGACGTCCACGAGATCGGCGTCGTCATCCTCGGTGACTTCGACGGCATCGAAGAAGGCCAGGAAGTCAAGCGCACCGGTGAGGTTCTCTCCGTGCCGGTCGGTGACGCCTACCTCGGCCGCGTGGTCGACCCGCTGGGTCAGCCGATCGACGGCCTCGGCGAGATCGAGACCAGCGAGCGTCGCGCCCTGGAACTGCAGGCTCCGACGGTCGTGCAGCGTAAGTCGGTGCACGAGCCGCTGATGACCGGTATCAAGGCCATCGACTCGATGACCCCGATCGGTCGCGGTCAGCGTCAGCTGATCATCGGTGACCGCAAGACCGGTAAGACGACGATCGCCACCGACACGATCATCAACCAGAAGAAGTACTGGGAGACCGGCGACCCGACCAAGCAGGTGCGCTGCATCTACGTCGCGGTCGGTCAGAAGAACTCCACCGTCGCCGAGGTCCGCGCGACGCTGGAGGAGGCGGGCGCGATGGAGTACACCACCATCGTCAACGCTCCGGCAGGAGACCCGGCCGGCTTCAAGTACCTCGCTCCGTTCACCGGCTCGGCCATCGGCCAGCACTGGATGTACGACGGCAAGCACGTCCTCATCATCTTCGACGACCTCACCAAGCAGGCCGACGCCTACCGCGCGATGTCGCTGCTGCTGCGCCGCCCCCCGGGCCGCGAGGCATACCCCGGTGACGTCTTCTACCTGCACAGTCGTCTCCTGGAGCGCTGCGCGAAGCTGAACGACGAGCTCGGAGCCGGTTCGATGACCGGTCTGCCGATCATCGAGACCAAGGCCGGTGACGTCTCGGCGTTCATCCCGACCAACGTCATCTCGATCACCGACGGTCAGATCTTCCTGCAGTCCGACCTGTTCAACGCCAACCAGCGTCCGGCCGTCGACGTGGGTGTGTCCGTCTCCCGTGTCGGTGGTGCCGCGATGACCAAGGCGATGAAGTCGGTCACCGGTTCGATCAAGGTCGACCTCGCGCAGTTCCGCGAAATGCAGGCCTTCGCGATGTTCGCCTCCGACCTCGACGCCGCGTCGCGTCGCCAGTTGGCTCGTGGTGAGCGTCTGATGGCGATGTTCAAGCAGTCGCAGAACTCCCCGTACGCCCTGGAGGAGCAGGTCGCTTCGATCTGGGCCGGTACGACCGGTCAGCTGGACGACGTTCCGACCGAGGACGTCTCCCGCTTCGAGTCCGACTGGATGGACTACCTGCGTCGTAACCACGAGGACCTCCTCTCCTCGATCCGTGAGAGCACCAAGCTCGACGACGACGGCAAGAAGACCCTCGAGTCGGCCATGGCCGACTTCAAGAAGGAGTTCCGCTCCACCCCCGACCACGGTGGTGAGGGTTCGGAGCGCTTCGATGAGTTGACCGAGGACCAGATCAACCAGCAGAAGATCGTCAAGCAGAAGCGCTGACGAGCTACTCACGGTTCATAGCGACAGGAAGGAACGCCTATGGGAGCGCAGATGCGGATCTACCGCCAGCGCATCCGGTCGGTCCAGGCCACCAAGAAGATCACGCGCGCGATGGAGCTCATCGCCGCGTCCCGGGTGGTCAAGGCCCGACAGGCAGTCGAGCGATCGACTCCGTACGCGGTGGCCCTCACCCGTGCGGTGTCGGCGCTGGCGACGTTCTCGGACGTCGACCACGTGCTGACCACCGAGCGCGACCAGCCGAAGCGCGCAGCAGTGCTGGTGCTCACCGGTGACCGCGGTCTGGCCGGTTCGTACTCCGTCAACGCCATCAAGCGCAGCCAGGAGCTCATCGAGCACCTGAGCGCCGAAGGCCTGGAGCCAGTGCCTTTCCTCGTGGGTCGTAAGGCGGTGAGCTACTACAAGTTCCGTCGGCGCGAGTTCGCGCAGGAGTGGAGTGGCTTCACCGACAGCCCGACCCCCGAGGTGGCCCGCGAGATCGGTCAGCGTCTCACCGAGGAGTTCATGAAGGGCTCCGAAGGCGGCGGTGTCGACGAGGTGCACGTGGTCTACACGCGCTTCGTCAACATGGTCACCCAGGAGCCGACCGTCACCCGGCTGTTGCCGCTGGAGGTTGTCGAGAGCGACGACGCCGGTAACGACGGCACGAATGGCGCCAACGCGGGCGACGAGCTCCTGCCGCTGTACGAGTTCGAGCCGGACGCCGCGACGGTGCTTGACAGCCTGCTGCCCAAGTACGTCGAGTCGCGCATCTTCAACATGTTGTTGCAGTCGGCTGCATCCGAGCTGGCGGCTCGCCAGCGCGCGATGAAGTCGGCCACCGACAACGCCGAAGAACTCATCAAGACGTACACCCGACTGGCCAACCAGGCACGTCAGGCCGAAATCACCCAAGAGATCAGCGAGATCGTTGGTGGCGCCAGCGCACTCGCCGACGCCAGCTGATGACGAGAAGGAACTAATCAATGAGCACTGTTGCTACCGAGCAAGGGGCCGACCAGGCCCAGCAGCCCGGCGGTGTCGGTCGCATCTCGCGTGTGATCGGCCCGGTCGTCGACGTGGAGTTCAGCGTCGACACGATGCCGGAGATGTACAACCTGCTGACCACGACGGTCGAGCTGGGCGGCGAGACCAAGAACGTCAACCTTGAGGTCGCGCAGCACATCGGCGACAGCATGGTCCGTGCGATCTCCCTGCAGCCCACCGACGGTCTGGTGCGCGGTTCGTCCGTGCAGGACACCGGCGGTCCGATCAGCGTCCCCGTGGGCGACGTGACGCTCGGCAAGGTCTTCAACGCGACCGGTGACTGCATGAACCTCGAAGAGGGCGAAACCCTCGAGGTCAACGAGCGCTGGGGCATCCACCGCAAGGCACCGGCCTTCGACCAGCTGGAGTCCAAGACCCAGATGTTCGAGACCGGCATCAAGGTCATCGACCTGCTCACTCCGTACGTCCAGGGTGGAAAGATCGGTCTGTTCGGTGGTGCCGGTGTCGGCAAGACCGTGCTGATCCAGGAAATGATCGCCCGTGTGGCACGTGACCACGGTGGTGTGTCGGTGTTCGCCGGTGTCGGTGAGCGCACCCGTGAAGGCAACGACCTCATGGTCGAGATGGAAGAGGCCGGCGTTCTGGGTCAGACCTCGCTCGTCTTCGGCCAGATGGACGAGCCGCCGGGCACGCGTCTGCGCGTCGCCCTGTCGGCGCTGACGATGGCGGAGTACTTCCGTGACGTGCAGCAGCAGGACGTTCTGCTGTTCATCGACAACATCTTCCGGTTCACCCAGGCCGGTTCCGAGGTTTCGACCCTGCTGGGTCGTATGCCTTCGGCCGTGGGTTACCAGCCGACGCTGGCCGACGAGATGGGTCTGCTGCAGGAGCGCATCACCTCCACGCGTGGTCACTCGATCACCTCGATGCAGGCCATCTACGTGCCCGCCGACGACTACACCGACCCGGCTCCGGCCACGACGTTCGCTCACCTGGACGCCACGACCGAGCTCTCGCGTGACATCGCCTCGATGGGTATCTACCCGGCCGTGGACCCGCTGACCTCGACGTCGCGCATCCTCGACCCGCGGTACATCTCCCAGGAGCACTACGACACGGCGGTCCGGATCAAGGGAATCCTCCAGCGCAACAAGGAGCTGCAGGACATCATCGCGATCCTCGGTATCGACGAACTCTCCGAAGAGGACAAGATCCTCGTCAACCGCGCCCGTCGTATCCAGCGCTTCCTGTCGCAGAACACCTACGTCGCCAAGCAGTTCACCGGCATCGAGGGTTCGACCGTTCCGCTGGCCGACAGCATTGAAGCGTTCACCAAGATCGCCGACGGTGACTACGACCACGTTCCCGAGCAGGCGTTCTTCATGTGCGGTGGCCTCGACGACGTGGAGCAGAAGGCCAAGGAGCTGGAGGGCTGAGTCTCCACTCCAGATCGATGAAGGGTCCCGGGCAATTGTCCGGGACCCTTTGTCGTGCCACTCAACCTCAATGGACGCCGAGCAAACGCGGCGGTTCCAGCGGCATACGCGGCCCTTCTTCGCAGGCGCGGCAGCTGCAGCTGGCGCACCTGCCCGGTAGGGCCGCAGTTGTGGAGGCCGCGGTCAGGGGTGGACTGGCCACCGCGGACGGCAGCGGCGAGCAGTCGATAAGCTGACTGATCGTGAATGGACTCGGCTGGACGCTGCACGGTGACGGACGCTCGATCGGCAAGGGCGAGGTGGTGGCCCCCGACGAGCGATTGAGCTGGCCACGCACCGCCGGCATCGGTGCTCAACACATCGTCGCGATGTTCGGCGCGACCTTCTTGGTGCCGCTGATCACCGATTTCCCGCCGTCCACGACGCTGTTCTTCTCCGGGCTCGGAACGATGTTGTTCCTGCTGCTGACCGCCGGACGCGTCCCGAGTTACCTCGGATCGTCATTCGCCTTCATCGCGCCGATCACTGCGGCGAAGTCGGAGCACGGCATGAGCGGCGCGCTCGGAGGCGTGCTCCTTGCCGGCGTGGCGCTGTTCCTGGTCGGGCTGGTCGTCCAACTGCTCGGGGCCCACTGGTTGCGCACCCTCATGCCGCCGCTGGTCACCGGCGCCATCGTGGCGTTGATCGGGCTGAACCTCGCGCCGGCTGCGAAGAACAACTTTGTCGTGTCGCCGGTCACCGGCACCGTCACGCTCGTGGTTGTCGCGTTGGTCACCGTGCTCTTCCGCGGACTGATCGGACGCCTGGGAATCCTGTTCGGTGTGCTGGCCGGCTACCTCGTGGCTGTGTTGCGCAACGAGGTCGACTTCACCAAAGTGCGCAAGGAAGCGTGGGTCGGATTGCCCGATTTCCAGGCACCCTCGTTCCACCTGTCGATCGCCGTCCTCTTCGTTCCCGTGGTGCTGGTGCTGGTGGCCGAGAACATCGGGCACGTGAAGTCGGTCGCCCAGATGACCGGACGCGATTTGGACGACGTGTCCGGACGCGCACTCATGGCTGACGGCCTGGCGACGACCTTGGCGGGTGCAGGCGGTGGGTCAGGCACCACGACGTACGCGGAGAACATCGGCGTGATGGCGGCGACCAAGGTCTACTCGACCGCTGCCTACTGGGTGGCAGCCTTCGGGGCGTTGCTGTTGAGCTGTGTCCCGAAGTTCGGTGAGGCGATCGCGACGGTCCCGAAGGGCGTCCTCGGCGGCGCCGGCACGATTCTCTACGGCATGATCGGCCTGCTCGGCGCCCGCATCTGGATCGACAACCGGGTCGACTTCGGCAACCCGATCAACCTCACCTCGGCTGCCATCGGTCTCATTGTCGGCATCGCCGACTACACCTGGAAGATCGGCGACCTGACCTTCTCCGGCATCGCGCTCGGCACCCTCGCGGTGCTCATCAGCTACCACGTGATGACCGGTCTGAACCGGATCACCAAGGCTGTACCCGACCCGCTCATCCCGTCCAAGTCGGCGGTCATCACCCCGCCCAGTGAAGCGGACGTCCTCACAAAACGCGGCGAATCACTTCGCGCCCGGTAGGCCGACAGGCAGCATCACGACGCCGGTAGCGACTGAGGGTCGCGACAGGGTCACCGCCAAGGCACGACCGCCGTGAGATCGGCTACCTCGCCGCATCAGCGGCACCGCAGGTGTGCTCGTCATGAGGACCGGCCTCTCTGACGCGGAGTCAAGCGCGGACGACCGGCCCGAGATGGCCACCATGAACTGCGGTCAACGCCTCCGCGACCGGTCGCGCATTCCGCGCGACGACGTCGGCCGGGACGCGGGGGAGGTTCTCCTCCCAGTCGAGCATCGGTGACCCACGCAGTTGAAGCATGCGCAGCGGGCGTCCCATGAAGAACAGGTGCAAGTGCGCCCCACCGTCGCCGTACTTCGCCAGCTGGACGCGTCCGACACTGGGGAGGTCTTCGATCGCGGCCGAGATCGTCGCGACGAGCGGTCCGAATTCCGCAGCCACGTCGGTCGGCATGGTGGGCAGATCGCAGTGGGTGAGCGGACTCAACCAGAGCATGATCGGCAGCCCGGACCCATCCACGTCCGTCGACACCTTCCACCGGTCGTTCGACCAGACCAGCCCCGCAGCGTCCGGATCGTGTGGCCGGTCGCACCAGCAGTCGACGGCATCTTCACCGCGGCGAGCCGGTTCGGTGTCCGCCAACGGCGCAAGAGGCTTGATGCGCAGCGAGTCGACCTCGAAGGGGAAGATGTCCCACCCCGGCATCTCCTCGATGGCCACAGGGAGACGACGCTCAGGGCCGAGCGCGGCTTCGATCCGGGCGTAGTAGTCGTCGATGCTTTCGGGGGAGTCCACGGAGCCGAGCCTACGCGCGGGTGACTTCCGGCTCGGCGCGCGCCGCCAACGCGATGCAACCGCCCAGTGTGATGACGAAACCGATCGACGCAGCGACTGCGAAGTGATCACGCACCCGGTCGCCGAGCAGGAGCAGTCCGACTGTGGCCGGCAGGATCGTCTCGGTGGCAAAGGTGATGGCCGCGACGCTCGTGGTGCGGCCGCGCTCCAGGGCGAAGGCGTATGCGATGACAGCTAGGCCACCGGCGATGGCCAGAGCCCACAGCGTTGGCTCCAGGACGACGCGCCACCAGGCGTCAGGAATCTGCAGGACGCGCGAGGCGATACCGACGACGCCGAAGCCGAGACCGCTGGCTGTGGCCAGCACGATTGACGAGCGGGAAGCCCGCTTGTCGAGGTAGCCCACGGCGAAGATCGCCGCGACGACGAGTGCCAGACCAACCAACAACAGTCCACCCCGGTGGCCGACCTGGCGTGCGTGGCCCTCCTCGGCACTCACGGCAAGCAGCACCAGCCCGACACCGATCACTAGCAAAGCCAACACTTCTCGTCGCGCCAGCCGAAGCCCCAAGAACCAAACAGCCAGGCCCGCCGTCACCGCGACCGAGGCCGCCAGCACGGACTCGACCAGGAAGAGCGGAAGCGTACGCAGCGCAGCGAACGAGGCCAAGAACCCGACGGCGTCCAGACCGAGTCCGACGCCGTACAGCCAACCGGCACGGGCGCGATCAACCCACCCACTGCCCTCGGGTGCGTCCGCGATCCGCCGGACGCCGATCGCTTGCAGAATGGTGGAGGCACCGTAGGCAAGTGCTGCAACGATCGCACCGACCATCCCCCAGCTCACCGGATAATCCTTCCACGCAATAGGTGGCCCGCCTCGCAACGCGCGGGCACGCGGTGGTCGGTGCACGGGTCAGTGGCAAATAGGATGGTGCGCATGTGTGGAATCGTCGGCTACTACGGCCCGGACGGCACCGAAGCAATGCTTCGTGCGATGAACGATTGCCAGGCCCATCGCGGCCCGGACGGTGAGGGCGCCTACGTCGACGGTTCGGTCGGGCTGGGACACCGTCGCTTGTCGATCATCGACGTGGCGCACGGTCAGCAGCCGATGCGCTCGGCGGACGGCCGGTACACGATCGTCTACAACGGCGAGGTCTACAACTACCTCGACCTGCGTAGCGAACTGGAGGCACTCGGCCGCAGCTTCACCACCGACTCCGACACCGAGGTCGTGCTCGAGGCCTTCGCCCAGTGGGGCGGTGACGCCTTCGACAAGTTCAACGGCATGTGGGGCCTGGCGATCTGGGACGCCAAGGAGCAGCGCCTGACGCTCTCGCGCGACCACTTCGGCATCAAGCCGGTCTATCTCGCGCAGGTCGGCGACACGCTGCTGTTCGCCTCCGAGATCAAGTCGATCCTGGCCAGCGGCCTCTACCAGAAGGCCGTCAACGAGCGCTCGCTCTACCGTTACCTGCGCTTCCGCATCCACGAGGACGGCCGCGAGACCTTCTTCGAGGGCATCGAGCGCCTCCAGCCGGGCGAGATGCTGACGATCGACGCCTCCGGCACCGAGCGCAAGCCGTACACCCAGTTGCAGCAGGAGCTGGCCGAACTCGGCAAACAGCAGCGTCCCTACGACGAAGCAGCTGCCGCGGAGTACAAGGCGCGCCTGATCGAGTCGATCCGTCTGCGCCTGCAGTCGGAGGTGCCGGTGGGCACGTCGCTGTCCGGCGGCCTCGACTCCAGCGCCGTCGCGGTGATCATCAACCAGTTGCTCAACGAGGGCGATGCCACGACCTCCTCGGTGGGCGCCCGTCAGAACACCTTCTCCGCGGTCTTCCCGGGCTCGATGAACGACGAGGAGAAGTACGTCGACGCCGTCCTCGACATCTGCAAGGGGCAGGTGGAGTCGCACAAGATTCTTCCCACCGCCGATGAGTTCAAGCAGGACCTGCTCGATTTCATCCGCACCCAGGAGGAGCCGCTGATCTCCTCCGGGCCCTACGCGCAGTTCCAGGTGATGCGCGAGGCGACCAAGCACGTCACTGTGCTGCTCGACGGCCAGGGCGCCGACGAGATGATGGCCGGCTACATCCCGTACTACTTCGTCTACCTGCGCCAGCTCAAGGCCCAGGGCAACAAGGCCGCGGCGATGGAGCTGTCCAAGAGCCTCGACGTGCTCTACCGTCTCGGCCGCTTCAAGCTGCAGGACAAGCTGAAGCGCAAGAAGGGCATCCCGGCCACGACGTTCATGAACAAGGACTTCGCCGCCGCCCACTCCGGTGAAACTTTCACCACCGAAAGCAGCAACCTCAAGTTGAGGTTGATCGAAGACCTCTTCCACAACTCCTTGCCCTCGCTGCTGCGCTACGAGGACAAGAACACCATGCGCTTCTCCCTCGAAGGTCGCGTGCCCTTCCTGGACAAGGAAGTGGTGAAGTTCATCTTCAGCCTCTCGGACGAGGCGATCATCAAGGACGGGTGGAACAAGCGCGTCCTACGCGACGCCACCCGGGGGCTGCTGCCGGAAATGATCAACCGGCGCCGCAACAAGATCGGCTTCACCACGCCGCAGGGCGAGTGGTTCATGCGACTGAAGAACACCTTCTACGGCATCTTCATGTCCGAGGAGTTCGCCGGCCGTCCCTACTTCGACCAGAACGAAGTGGTGGCCGCCTTCGAGGGCTGGATCAAGGGCACCAACGGCGTCGACTCCATGACCTTCTGGCGTCTGCTCAACGTCGAGCTCTGGCTGCGTGAGTTCTTCGACGACAAGCCGGTCGAGGCCGAGGCGGAGCGCATCAAGACGGACCTGGAGCCCAACAAGGGCAAGCAGCTCGGCCTGGTCACCAGCCTGGGGGAGAGCGTCACCCGCTTCCCGCTGCGCAGCGAACTGGTCAGCAAGGAGACCGACCTCGACGCCTTCGCGATGGAGCACGTCGACCGCTTCTTCACGACGCTGGCAGGCGATGAGCAGCAGCAGGCGGCCCTGGCGGGCAAGCAGTGGTACTTCTTCATCTCCGAGAAGATCATCGCGATCACCCAGGGGCGCTCATACTTCGTCTGGGACATCAATGTCGGACGTCCGGCGCGCGTGCTGTCGAAGTACGTCAGCCGCACCCCGGCCGGCATCGGTCTCGGCTCGCCGTTCACGATGCAACTGGCGATCCAGGAAGCCGGTCTGCCCCGGGTGCTCTACGCCAGCGCCGGTGGCGCTCTCGGAAAGGTGATCGGCCGCAAGGGCTTGTTCTACGAACTCGTGGGCAACAGCATCTCGGCCATCGACGGACCGACCGAGTACTCGGCCTATCCCTCCAATGTCTCGGCGAAGCTGGCTCCCAAGGATCCCGACCAGGTCGCCGCGCGACTGTCGACGCAGATCCGCGCCCGGGTTCCTGAAGAGTTCCGCGACACCTTCGGCGGCACCATCGTCATGGATGCCAACGACATCGGACGCAATGTGCTCGGTGCAGACGTGCCAGGCGACTGGACGCGGTTCGAGGAGATGTTCGCCGACAACCCGCTCGGTCAGGGGTCGGAGCAGACGCCGATGGCGATCGTCGTCGTCGAAGACTGATTTCGCGAGGATCGCCCAGCCGAGCCGCGCACGAAAGCTGGCGCTCGGCTTGCCGTTCCGGTGTTAGAGCACCTGCGCTTGCACGCTAGACTTCCGTCATCCCCGAAGCATCTGCCAGGAGAAGCATCCGCGTGAGCAACCTCAACGTCCACCTTGTCGCCGCTGACCGCAAGGTCTGGGAAGGCGAAGCCACGGCGCTGTACGCCAAGACCGTCGAGGGTGAGATCGGCATCCTGCCCGACCACACGCCGTTGCTGTCCGTGCTGGCCGACTCCGCCGAGGTGCGGATCGACCCGGTGAGCGGTTCGCGTCAGGTCGTGACCGTCGGTGGCGGCTTCATCTCCGTCGACCACAACACGGTGACGGTGGTCTCCGATTCGATCGATGCCTCCGGCCTGACTGCCTGAGCCACCACGTTGGGCGACGTCCTTCTCACTGCGGAAGTCGTCGTCGGCGTGCTCTGCACGCTGGTGGTGCTGCTGGTGGCGTGGGTCGTCCTTCGTCGCTGGCTCATCACCAAGCACCACCTCATGATCCTCATGGCTCGCCGCCGTGGGGATCTTTGGGTCATGGGGATGGCCCGCACGACACCGACCGCGATCGAGTGGTTTCCGGTGCTCGGGCTTCGGCTCACGCCGCGGATCGTCCTGCACCGCGACGCGGTGGAGGTGGGGCCACCGATTTCTGTCGATCGGCCCATGCACGCGCTGCCCGATCCCGTCGCAGTCGACTGCACCACCGAGGAGACCACGCTGCGTTTCATGGTGTCGCGCAACAGCTACACGCAGGTACGGTCGTGGTCCGAATCCTCGCCGCCGGGTCTCAACACCGGTCGATACTGAGGGTCTGGGTCGGGCTCAGCGTTCGCCGCCCGGCACCCACAGCACATCGCCGCCGGCGTCCAGGTTGGCGCACCGCGCGAGCACGAAGAGCAGGTCGCTGAGCCGGTTCAGGTAGGTAGCGGTCAGGATGTTCACCCCGCCGACTCCCTTCTGCGAGCCCGCCGGCGCTTCGTCGGTGCCGTACGTCTCGATCGCCACCCAGGCAGACCTTTCGGCACGCCGGGTGACCGTCCGGCTGACGTGCAGGAAGGCCGAGCCGGCGGTGCCGCCGGGAAGGATGAACGAGCGTAGGGGCTCAAGCAATTCGTTGTAGCGGTCGATGTCCGCCTCGAGTTGATCGATCCATTGCTGCTGCACGCGCAGCGGCGGATATTCGGGATCAGCGACCAGCGGCGTGCACAGGTCGGCGCCCACGTCGAACAGGTCGTTCTGCACGCGCGTCAGGGTTTCGCGCATCTCCTGGCTGAGCTCACCGGCTGCGATGGCGACGCCGATGCTGCTGTTGGCCTCGTCGGTGTCGGCGAAGGCTGCCAGCCGGGCATCGGTCTTCGCGGTACGACTGAAATCGCCCAGGGCTGTCGTGCCCTCGTCGCCGGTGCGGGTGTAGATGCGGCTGAGAATGACCATGGGTCCGATCGTGCCATGTCTCATCATGTGAACTGCGGCTGCTGTACGCATCGGCGTCGAAGTGGCTGTGCCACAACGACTTCCGGACTATTTCGGCCGCGCACCCGCAGGGGTGCCCGTGATTCAACTGTGACCTGCACCTGACTCGCCCTTGACCATTCGGCTGGCTGAATGAGTGCACACCCGCCCGCACTTGGAATATTGGGGGTTCCAATGTCGGATTTCGTCACTCGGTCGACGCGGCCGTACCGCCGCAAGACGGTGCCCGGTTTTGCCGTGATCGAAGTTTCTCGCGGTCATGAATTGGCCATCAGCGGCGAGTTGAATGTCAATACGATTTCCCAGGCGCGAGAAGCGCTGGCCGCAGCCATTCGCAATGGTGACGGGGAGCTCCGCCTGCAGATGGCTGACGCCGAGGTGGCCGATGCAGCGGGCCTGGGAGTCCTCGTGGCTGCCCATGAACGAGCGAAGACTGCCGGCCGGTGCATCGTCTTCCGTGACGTCTCACAGCGGCTCGACCGGGTGATCCGCGCGACGAAGCTGAGCCGGGTCCTGATCTGGACGCCGGCTGAGGCAGAAGCCTGCGCCGTCTAGCTCGCGGTCATCCGATGGCGGTCGCTGAGGCGCGTCGGGGATCGGCAGCTGCTTGCAGGTCGCCGTCCGCCTTGCGCTTGGCCGCGCCCACGCCGCCGAAGTACATCGCATGGCGTGAGTGCGCCACCAGCGGCAGCCCGGTCGCCGAGGCAGCCTGCTCGATCGCGGCGTCCGGTTCGGCCTCGATTCGCTGATCCCCGGTCGCGAAATCGACACTGACGTGCACGCGAGGGGCATTGATCGCGTCCTGCAGGGCAGCATCGCGCAGGCAGTGCGCAGCCAGCACCTGCATCAGCGCGGTGGTGATGCGATCGGCGCCCGGGCTGCCGACGGCCAGCACGGCGCCGTCGTCGCTACGACCAGTGGTGGGGGCCATGTTGGACGCGAGCCGGGTGCCGGGCGGCACGGCGTGCAGCCCGCGGCGGTTGAGTTCGGGCTCGCCCAGGCAGTTGTTGAGCACGAGGCCGGTGCCCGGCACCGTGACGCCGGAGGAATATCCGGCCGAAGAGGTGAGTGCGCACGCATTGCCCTGGCTGTCGACAGCGCTCACGTGGGCGGTGTCCTGCGAACTCGGCAACGACGTGAGCTCGTTCTCGGCGAGCGCTTCCAGCAGTTCGGCGCCGGCACTTTCGAGGTCGGCGGCGGCGTCCAGCGCTGCGGCGCGGTAACTCAGGACCATGCGCTGCACCGCGATGATCTGCGCGGCGTCGTCGCCGCGTCTCTGCAGCAGGCGCAACATCGTGGCGAGCACCGGCCCGCCGATCGACGGCGGGGGATTGGTGGCGAGGCGCCAGGAACCGACCCGGTCGACGGTGGCGGGTCGCACCGTTGCCTGGTAACTCTGCAGGTCCTCGCGGGTGATCAGGCCGCCTTCGCCGATCACGTGCTGGGCGACCCGACGCCCGAGATCGCCTCGGTAGAAGAGGTCGAAACCTTCATCGGCGAGTGCCTGAAATGAGTCGGCCAGATCGGGCGCGGTGATGACCTGCCCGACCCGAGCGGGGCGGTCGTCGACGAAATGGGCTGCTCGGGTCTGGGGATCGAAGCCGTAGAGGGAGTCGCCGACGATCTCCAGGTAGCTCGCGGCTGCTGCGCCGAGACGGAACCCGCGCCGGGCGATGTCGATCGCGGGAGCCGTGATGTCGGCCCAGGACGCGCGCCCGTACCGGCGGTGGGCTTCCTCGAACGCCTTGAACGCGCCAGGTGTGGCAGCCGAACCGGCGCCCGCGTAGATGGTGATGCCACCGCCGTAGGCAAGATCGACCTTGCGCAGACCGCCACCGAAGCGATCAGTGGGCAGGCCGCGTCCGGGCATTTCGCAGTTGCCGTCGACCACGACAGGTTCACCCGCGTCGGGCCAGATGTTGACGAAGGCGCTGCCGAGCGCGGAGACGATGCCCGGTTCGCTGACGTAGGTGGCCAGCATCGCTGCAATCGCGGCATCGGTTGCCGTGCCGCCGAGGTGGATCAGGTCGAGACCGGCCTGCGCGGCCAGGGCGTTCGGCGCTGCGACCGCCCCTCCTGCACCCCGAAAAAGCTCGTCCTCCGCCATCAGAAGAGCCGCGATTCGGCGTTGTCAATGCCCTTCAACGCGTCGTAATCCAAAGTGACACAACGTATTCCACGGTCCTCGGCGAGGGTGCGTGCCTGCGGCTTGATGAGTTGCGCGGCGAACACGCCCTGCACTGGTGCCAGCACTGGATCGCGGTTGAGCAGTTCGAGGTAACGGGTGAGCTGCTCGACCCCGTCGATGTCACCGCGCCGTTTGATCTCCACCGCAACGGTCGTGCCGCTGGCGTCCCGACAGACGATGTCGACGGGCCCGATCGCCGTCATGTACTCACGCCGGATGAGGCTGTAACCATCGCCCAGGGTGTGGATGTGCTCGGCCAGCAGCGCCTGCAACTGGGCCTCCACGCCGTCCTTGATGAGCCCTGGATCGATGCCCAGGTCGTGCGAGCTGTCGTGTTCGATCTCGTAGAGCCGCACCCGCAGGTGGTCCTCGCTCTTGGCGTGCTGCACGAACCACACCTTCTGCACACCTTCAGCACGCTCGTCCTCATCGGGCTCGAGTTCGGTGAGCGTGCACGGGGGAGTCATCCAGTTGAGCGGCTTGTAGGAACCGCCGTCGCTGTGCACGAGGACGGATCCGTCGTTCTTCACCATGAGCAGGCGGGTGGCCATGGGCAGATGGGCAGTCAACCGTCCGCCGTAGTCGACGCTGCATCGGGCAATCACGAGTCGCACCCGGGCAGCCTAATCGGGTGCGGCGATGTGGTGAACCGCCGTGCATGCGGTGGACACCTGCCTGGGAGACTGGCCCCATGACGCGTGAGATCAAGTCGGTCGGTGTGATCGGGCTCGGCACCATGGGTGCGGGCATCGTGGAAGTTTTCGTCAAGGCGGGACGCTCGGTCGTCGCGGTCGACGGTTCGGCTGAACTCGCCGAACGCGGACGCGGCTTCCTGACCGCCTCACTCGACCGTCAGGTCAAGCGGGGCAAGCTGGACGAGGCGCAGCGGGAGGAGATCCTGTCGCGGGCCAGCTTCGGTCACGAACTCGCAGCAATGGCCGACGTCGACCTGGTGATCGAGGCCGTGCCCGAGCGCCTGGAGATCAAGACCAAGATCTTCGGCGAACTCGACGGCATCGTCCGGCCCGACTGTGTGCTCGCCACCAACACCTCGAGCCTGTCTGTCACGGCGATCGCCGCCGCGACCAAGCACCCCGAGCGGGTGATCGGTATGCACTTCTTCAACCCGGCGCCCGTGCTCGCGCTGGTCGAAGTGATCACCACCCTGATGGCTGACACCGAGCTGGTCGGGGCGGTGCGCGCGCTGGCCGTCGATCTCGGTAAGAAGCCCGTCGTCGTCGGCGATCGTGCAGGCTTTGTCGCCAACGCGCTCCTCATCACCTACCTCGCCCGCGCGATCCGCACCTACGAGACCGGCCACGTCTCCCGCGAAGACCTCGACGACGCGGCACGGTTGGGCATCGGCCTTCCGATGGGGCCGCTCACGCTGTCCGATCTGATCGGACTCGACGTCGTCAAGGAAGTCTGCGACGTGCTCTACAACGCCACCAAGGAGCCGTCGGCCGCGCCGCCAGCGTTGCTGGAGCAGATGGTCGCTGCGGGCCGCCTCGGTCGCAAGACCGGTCACGGCTTCTACCAGTACGAGAAGGCCGGTTCCGGCACGGTCGTCGACGCGCCAGAGGCGAAGACTGCAGGCTCGCGGGCGGAGCACGTCGCGCTCATCGGTGACGGCCCGGTGGCGGAGGAATTGCACCGCCTTTTCGCCGCGGGTGGTCTGGAGGTCGAGGTGTTCGGGCCCGAGTCCAACGCCGAGCCCGCATCTGCCGACCTCGCGTTCGTGGCAGTCGAGCGCTCTGCATGCGACAACTGCGAGTCGGGCGTGTGTGGCTTCGATGTCGATGAAGACAGCGCTGACGACGACGAGGAGTCGGGTTGCGATGCGGACGACACCGTATGGGTCGACGACCTCGTCCAAGCTTTGCCGAAGACCTGCATCGTGGCCTCGCTCGATGAGTTCTCGGAGTTCGCCGCCGGGCAGGCGCTCGCGGACGACAACCCGCAGGTGGCGATTCGCCTGCACGCTGCCACGAAGGCAGGGCAGATCGTCGAGGTCGCTCGCGAACTCGGCACCGACCAGGACGCGCTCGACACGGTTGTTGCGACGTTGGAAGCAGCCGGCGTGCGCACCATCGCGGCTCGCTATCGCGCTGGCCTGGTGGTTGATGCCCTGCTGCTGCCCCACTTGAACGACGCGGTGAAGATGCTCGACTCGGGCTACGCCACGGTCGCCGACATCGACACCGCGATGACCGCCGGCTGCGGATATCCGCAGGGCCCGTTCGCCTACATCGACCAGCTCGGCGCCTTCGAGGTGTCCAGCGGCCTGCTGGAGATGTACGACGAGACAGCCGAGCCGGCCCTGCATCCTTCGCCGCTCCTGGACGAGTACATGGGGATCGGCGCACAGTTCACCAGCTGAGGTGCCCCGACGTAACCGCCGCTCAGGCGAGGAGCAGCCGCGAGACCTCTCGCGGCTGCTCGACGTCGGCGTACGGGTCGAGTCGTACGCGGGCCAGCGGTGGAACGTCCGCTCAGTGCGAGGCAATGACGCCGGACGAAGTTATGTCTGCCCGGGCTGCCAACACAGCATCAGCAGTGCGCAGCCACATGTTGTCGCCTGGCCCGCCGAGGGGCTGGGTGATCTGTCCGACCGACGGCACTGGCACACGCCGTGTTGGTCGGCGCGCGATCGGCGTCCGCCGCGGGGGAGTTGGCGGTGACGGGGCGCGTTGCGCTGAGCCGATGAGCTCGGCGCTGACGCCTCAGTTCTGGATCTCGCGCTTGTGGTCGTCCTTGCCGAAGACACCGACCGCGATCCAGGCAAGCGCCACCACGACGCCGCCGACCGGGGCGAGGACATCGCGCTGACCTTCCAGCACGCCGACCCCGACGCCGTAGAGCATGGTGATGGCAAGCGCGATGAAAGCAAGAATCTTTCGGTCCATGGGCTCTACTGTGCCTGATCGGGGCGTTCGAACTGCCGTTCGGTGCCGCTCGATGCACGTGCTGCGATCAAACAGGCTCAGTGCTCGCCGCCAGCGGGCTCGACCAGTTCGACCAGCACACCACCGGCGTCCTTGGGGTGGATGAAGTTGATGCGGGAGCCTGCGGTGCCGCGGCGGGGCTGGTCGTAGAGCAGGCGAAGACCCTTGGCGCGCAACGCAGTTGACACCTCGTCCACCGACTTCACCCGGTAGGCCAGCTGCTGGATGCCAGGGCCGGAGCGTTCGAGGAACTTCCCGATGCTCGATTCGGGGCTGAGCGGCGCGAGCAACTGGATGTGCGCGTGCGGCGCCTCGGGGTCACCCACCGTCATCATCGCCTCGCGTACGCCCTGCTCCTCGTTCGTCTCCTCGTGCGCCACCGTCATGCCGTAGGTGTCGGTGTAGAAGGCGATCGCGACGTCGAGATCGGGCACGGCGATGCCCACGTGGTCGATGGCCTCGAACAGGTGCGAAGGGAGGGTGCTCATGCCCTCACACTAAAGTGCAGACGGGCCCAACATGCCCGAAACCAAATCCACCGACGCCGTTGGAGTGAGCAGATGACTGACGATGCCCGTACCCCCGTTCTCGTTGCCGGTGCCCGCACCCCGATGGGTCGACTGCTCGGTTCGTTGAAGGACTTCTCGGCCTCCGACCTCGGTGGCTTCGCGATCAAGGGTGCGCTGGAGAAGGCCGGCCTCACCGGCGACCAGGTGCAGTACGTGATCATGGGCCAGGTGCTCACTGCGGGCGCCGGGCAGATGCCGGCTCGCCAGGCTGCGGTCAAGGGCGGCATCCCGATGACGGTGCCCGCGCTCACCATCAACAAGGTCTGCCTGTCGGGCATCGACGCCATCGCGCTCGCTGCCCAACTGATCCGCGCCGGTGAGTTCGACACCGTTGTCGCCGGCGGCCAGGAGTCGATGAGTCAGGCGCCCCACCTGCTGGCCAAGAGCCGTGAGGGCTTCAAGTACGGCGATGTCAGCATGCGCGACCACATGGCCTACGACGGTCTGTGGGACGTCCTGACCGACCAGGCGATGGGCAACCTCACCGAGTCGGCCAACGCCGGCGACCAGGAGTTCACCCGGCAGGAGCAGGACGCCTTCTCCGCACGCAGCCACCAGCTGGCCGCCAAGGCGTGGAAGGACGGACTCTTCGACGAGGAGGTCGTCACCGTCTCGATCCCGCAGCGCAAGGGCGACCCGATCGAGTTCAAGAACGACGAGGGCATCCGCGCCGACACCAGCCAGGAATCGCTGGGCAAGCTGCGCCCGGCGTTCAGCAAGGACGGCACGATCACCGCCGGTTCGGCGTCCCAGATCTCCGACGGTGCCTGCGCGGTCGTGGTGATGAGCAAGGCGAAGGCGCAGGAGCTCGGGCTGACGTGGCTGGCCGAGATCGGTGCGCACGGCGTCGTCGCCGGCCCCGACTCCTCGCTCCAGGCGCAGCCGGCCAATGCCATCGCCGTGGCCTGCGAGAAGGAGGGCATTGCGCCCGCCGATGTCGACCTCGTCGAGATCAACGAGGCCTTCGCCGCGGTCGGCCTGGCCTCCACCAAGCAGCTCGGCCTCGACGCCGACAAGGTCAACGTCAACGGCGGCGCCATCGCGATGGGCCACCCCATCGGCATGTCCGGCGCTCGCATCTACCTGCACCTCGCCCTCGAACTCGCGCGTCGCGGCGGCGGCACCGGCGTCGCAGCGCTGTGTGGTGGTGGCGGTCAGGGCGATGCTCTCATCGTGCGCGTGCCGAAGCCCTGAATCAGGCCGCAGCACAAGAATGCTCGCCGCCCCGCCGTTCATCATTCGGTGGGGCGGCGAGCATCGCTGACTCCTAGGGAGATCGCATGTCACTGAAGCCGCTGATCCTGATCATCAGCAAGGAGCAGCCTGAACTCCTGGAGTCGGAGTTCGCGCGATACGCGCGCGACTACGAGGTGGTCGTGGTGCCTTCACTGGCGGATGGGCTACGACAGTCGCAACGCACCTTGGCCCACCGCGGCGAACTGGCCATGGTTGCCTCGCAGGTGCAGCTGGACGACACCCCAGGGCTGGTCGCGCTCGACTGTATCCACGCGCTCTACCCGACGGTCAAACGGGTGCTGCTGCTGGGCTGGGGAGAATTCCGAACCACCCGGACGATGGTGCGTGAGGCGCTCGCGGCGGGTCGCCTGGACACCCCTCTGGTGATTCCTCGGGGCGTGCGCGACGAGGAATTCCACACGGCCGTCACCGAGTTGCTGTCCGACTGGGGCTGGACTGCGTCCGGTCCGGTCATCGCCGCCGTCGAGATCGTGGCGCCGGCAGGGGTTGCCGCAGTAGGCCGGCTGCGTGATTACCTCGACCGGCAGGGCATCCCGGCGCGCGTCTCGATCCCACAGAGCGAGGTCGGTCAGCAGCTGGTCGAACAGCTGCGCCAGAGCGGGTACGACGGTGAGATCGACTACCCGTTGGTGAGTTCCAACTTCTCCGGTCTGTTGCAGAACCCCTCGCTCGAGCTGCGGTGCACCTGGCGAAGTTCGCCCGCGCCGTGACGATCGTCGTGCGCCGTGCGGATCTGACGTCCACGATGTCCGACTACTTGATCCGTGAGATCGAGGCGAACCCCAGGATCAAGGTCGCCGGCCATGCCGAGGTGATCGACGCCGGCGGTTCGGGCCGGCTGGAGTGGGTGCGGGTGCGCCGCAACGACATCGGTGAGGAAATCACCAAGGAAGCCTGCGGACTCTTCCTGCTCATCGGCGCGCATCCCTGCGCTGATTGGCTGCCCGACGCCGTGGCCAAGGACTCCGCGGGCTACGTGCTCACCGGGCGCGACGTGCCGATGGAGAACTGGGTGGACGGTTGCCCGCCTGCTCCGCTGGAGACCACCGTGCCCGGCATCTATTCGGCCGGTGACATCCGGTCGGGATCGATGAAGCGTGTGGCCTCGGCCAGTGGGAAGGCGCTGCTGCCGTGCCGCTGGTGCATGCGTACCTGGCCGCGATCGCCGAGCAGAGCACGACGGACGAGCCGCCCGCGAGCTGATCCAGGTCTCCTGATTGGAGGTTCCTCGGCGCGCCCTCGTGCGCTTGCTCGGAGGTCGTACAGTCGCAGCATGCTCTTCGCCTTCTCCGTCGCACCGTCCACCACCGACGATCCTGACGGCTCGGTCAGCGAGGCCGTCGCCGAAGCCCTGCGTGTCGTTCAGTCCTCCGGCCTGCCCTACGAACTCGGGTCGATGTTCACCACGATCGAGGGGGAGTGGGACGAGTGCATGGAGGTCATCAAGCAGGCGACCGAGGCAGTCGGGCGGTACAGCCCGCGCGTGGGGCTGGTGGTCAAGGCTGACATCCGCCCGGGACACACCGGGCAGATCACCGCGAAGGTGGCTCGGGTGCAGGAGCGCTTGGCGCAATCCGAATGAGCCTGCCGGACTACGAAATCCGCCGACCGACGCTCGATGACGCGGATGACTTGGGACACGCCCATGTGCAGATCTGGCGTGAGGCCTACGACGGCTTGATGGATCCAGCTGCTCTGGCGGCTCTTGATCCCCGCAAACGTGCTGACCGTTGGCGCACGATCATCGCGGGCACCCCACCGGAACGCCGCACGTTCATCGCCCGACACCTGCCCACCGGCGCAGTGGCGGGATTCGTCACGGTCGACGTCGCGCGTGACGACGACGCACCGACGGTGATGGAACTCTGGGCGATCAATCTCCTTGCGGCACATCACGGCACGGGTCTTGCTCAGGCACTGCTCGACGAAGCGCTCGGGGCGCAGGACGCCTATCTCTGGGTCGTCGACGGCAACGACCGGGCGCAGGCCTTCTACCGGCGTAACGGCTTCGTCGACGACGGCGGCCGCAAACGCGATGACGACCTCGGAGTGAACGAGGTCCGGATGACGCGTTCGACGAGGAAGCCACTACAGCGGTAGTTATCGGCCTACGCTCTTGTCATGAGGCCAGATCCGAAACGGGCAGTGCGATGGGGACTGGAGCACGCGCTCCCACGTCAGTTGGTGCGGGTGGCTGCCCGACGTGGCGATCTGCAGGCACAGCTGTTCTTCGCCGCTGAGGAGCACGACACCGCCGAACTCGCAGGGGAGTTCGACCGTGTTCGGCAGGCCGGCTCCCTGGCCGCAACTCGAATGGGTTTCATCACCGTCGACCACGCGGTGGTCCGCGAAGTGCTCTCCAGCAATGACATGCGCACCGGCTTCCCGTTGGCCGAGGACAGCAAGGTCACCAAGGCGCTGCGATGGGCGAAGTTCGGGTACATCCATCCGCTGCGGCCGCCGTCGTTGCTGGCCACCGAGCCGCCTGATCACACCCGTTACCGCAAGCTCGTGACGAGGGTTTTCACTGCGCGGGCAGTGGAGGCGTTGAGGCCGCAGGTGCAGAGCATTGCCGAAGGCCTGCTGGACGATTTGGCCGAGGAGTCGGTGGTCGACCTGGCATCCGGCTACTGCGCCAAGCTCCCGGTGATCGTCATCTCGCAGATCCTCGGGGTGCCCGAGGACGAACACGACTACGTGCTCGAACTCGGTGCCGGAGCAGCGCCGAGTCTGGATTTCGGACTGTCGTGGAAGGCTGCCGGCGACGTCGAGCGCTCGCTGCAGCGCTTCGATTCCTGGCTCGACCAGCACATCGAGCGGCTGCGTCGTGAGCCGGGTGACAACCTGATGAGCCAGCTCATCGCTGCGCGTGATGAAGAGGGCGGGCTCGATGAGATCGAGCTGAAGTCGATCGCCGGTCTTGTGTTGGCGGCCGGGTTCGAGACCACCGTCAACCTCATGAGCAACGCCATTGCGCTGTTCGCTGACAACCCCGGACAACTGGCGCTCCTGCGCGATGACCCCTCGCTGTGGGGCAACGCGGTGGACGAGGCGCTGCGCATCGATCCGCCGGTGCTGCTCACCGCACGGTCGGCCGTCCGCAACACCCGCATCGCCGGCAAGCTCGTGTCCGAGCAGCACATGGTCACCACCGTGCTCGCGGGCGCCAATCGTGATCCCGAGGTGTTTCCCGACCCGCATCGATTCGACGTCGCGCGCGACAACGCCCGTGAGCATCTCTCCTTCTCCGGCGGCCGCCACTTCTGCCTGGGCGCAGCCCTGGCCCGGATGGAGGCGGAGATCGGTCTGCGCACGCTGTACGAGAGGTATCCGCACCTCGAGGTGCTGCCAGGGCGCACCCGGCGAACCACTCGGGTGCTGCGCGGATTCGAGCATCTCCCGGCCAGGTTGGGCACGTCCGCGTCGATCGCGGTCAGCTGACGGCCACGCGCGCCCGGCCAGTGTCGATCAGTCAGAATGGACGGTATGTCTAACACTCCGCTGAACGCTGCCGCCCTGCGCGGTGCCGTCGATCTGTCGTCGCTGGCCAAACCGGCGCGTCCGACCGCTCCGCCGGCCGGAATGCCCACCGCCGCGGACGGGCAGTCCTATGTCGTCGAGGTCGACGACCGTACTTTCGGCGATGCTGCCCAGCAGTCGATGCAGGTGCCGGTGATCCTCGCTCTCTGGTCGTCCTCCCAGCCGCAGAGCCGCGAGCACGTCGACGCCCTCGCAACCATGGTCAATTCCTACGGCGGACGCATGCTGCTCGCTGTCGCCGACATCACCCACGCACTGCAGTTGCGCCAGGCGCTGCAGGTGCAGCAGGTGCCGATGGTGTTGGCGATCATCGGTGGTCAGCCGTTGCCTCTGTATGTCGGGGAGCAGCCGCAGGACCAGGTGCGAGGTGTGCTCGACCAGGTGCTGCAGGCTGCCCAGCAGAACGGCATCACCGGCCGGGTCGAGGGTGCTGCGGCACCGGCGGCCTCCGAGACCGAAGCAGACCAGCCGGACGAAGCGTTCGACGAGAATCACGAGAAGGCCTTTGCCGCCATCGAGGCCGGCGACTACGACGCCGCCATCACCGCCTACCAGGCTGCGCTGCAAGCCAATCCCGACGACGAGGACGCACGTCTGGGCATGGGCCAGGTGACGCTGCTGAAGCGCACCGAAGGCATCGACCTCAACACCGCGCGCGCCGAGGCGGCTGCCTCGCCCACCGATGTCGCCAAGCAAACGATCGTGGCCGATCTCGACGTCCTCGGCGGTCACATCGAGGACGCCTTCACGCGGCTGATCGATCTGGTGAAGGCCACCGCGGGCGATGACCGCAACCAGGCGCGTGAGCACCTGATCGGCCTCTTCGACGTCGTCGGGTCCCACGACCCCCGGGTGAAGAAGGCACGCACCGCGTTGATGTCGGCGCTCTACTGACGTGCCCACCCTTCGGCTGGACGACCCGGCTGGCGAATGGTCCGGGGTCCGACTGGACGCCGGACCGTTCAGCGCGGTTTGTCGTCGCCGTGCCGGAGGATGGGAGCGCCAGATCGACGACCGGCAGATCTGGCGGCTGGAGTACCGCTTCGAGGTGACGGCCGCCGGCAGGAAACGCACGGTCTACCTGCCGGACCCGTTGGCGCAGAACCAGATCGATTCGCCCTTCGGGACGCGATCGGTGTGGCAGCGCGCCGACTACGCTCCGCCGTCGTGGCTCGACCAACCCGCCCTGCCCGGAGACTGCGAGACGTTGCGTCTGCCGTCCGCGTTGTCGGCTCCGCTCACGGTGCGACTGTGGTCGCCGGACGGCCTGCGCCCCGGTGACGACGCACCGTTGCTGTGGGCGCATGACGGCAGCGACTACCGCGACAGGGCCCGGCTCGGCCACTGGGCGGGTGTGCGCATCGGCGACGGCAGCCTGCCGCCTTTCCGTATCGCCTATGCCGATGCGCCCCGCCGCATGCAGTGGTACTCCGGCTCCGATCGGTACCTGCGCTCGGTGAGCCGAGGTCTGACCGCGCTCACCGAGACCTACCCGACCACGCCAGGCATCGCGGTCATCGGCGCGAGCCTGGGCGGACTGACCTCCATGCTCGTGGCCCAGCGCGACAAGCGCGTCGCAGCTGTCTTCGCCCAGTCAGGCAGCTTCTTCACCGGTCAGCCCTTCGACAAGGACAACCAGCCGTGGCGTTGGTTCACCCGCGTGAGCGGTCTGGTGAGTGGTCTCGCACAGCGGCCGCCGAGGCAGTGTCCGGTCGTTGGAATGACCTGCGGCCTGGCCGAAGGCAACTTCGACAACAACCAGGCGATGGCAACAACGCTGGGTGATCTCGGCCTCGACGTGCGTTTCCTCGGGCATCCAGACCTGCACAACTGGACCAACTGGCGCGACAGTCTCGAACCAATCCTGCCGAACCTGCTGCGCGAGGCATGGAGTGCGGTTGGATGACTCCTGTGTCAGGTGAACGCGTACAACTGCAGGTGCCGGGGACAGGCGAGTCGCTCGGTGTGATCCGGCACGGCCACTTCGGCCGTCCCGTGCTGGTCTTCCCGAGTGAAGCCGGACGAGCCGAAGACTTCGCGAACAACGGCATGGTCGCCGCCGTACAGGACCTCGTCGATGCCGGTCGGGTCAGCTTCTTCTGCGTCGACTCCCTCGACGGCTGGACCTGGTCGGCCAACGAACAACCGACCGAGGAGAGAGCGCGCCGCCATCAGCTCTACAACCGCTGGCTCGAGGAGGCGGTGCTGCCGTACATCGAGCACGAGCTCGGTGGTCGACTGCCGATCATCACCACGGGTGTGTCGATGGGGGCGTACCACGCGGTGCATTTCGCGCTCACGCACGCACACCTGGTCTCGCTCGGCATCGGGATGTCCGGCAACTACGACGTCACCACTTGGCACGGCTGGGGCGAGCAGGGCGAGGCCACCTATTTCGCCAACCCCATGCATTACGTAGCGGGCATGGACGGCGACCACCTGCACTGGATCCAGCAGGCCGCGTCCGTGCTGCTCGTCGTCGGCGAGGGCCCCTTCGAATGGGAGCCGACGCGATCGCTGCCTTCCACCCGCCAGTTCGCAGCAGTGTTGGAACGCAAGGGTATTCCGCACGAGCTGGACGTCTGGGGTCACGACAGTGCCCACGACTGGCCCTGGTGGCAAAAGCAATTGGCCCATCATCTGCCGCGGTTCTGCTGAACCGGAAACCAAGGAGGAGACACCATGCCCGAACACCTCATCGGTCTGCTGCTCGGAGCGGAAGAAGACTGGCCGCAGGCCTTCGAGGAGTTGGTGCGCCGCGTCGGGCCGGTCACCGCACCCGACGGCACCACACACGAGATCCGTTCGGAGCGCCTCACCATCGAGCCGTTCAACCTGCGCGACAAGCCGCGTACCGATCTGGTGATCGACCGGTTGGCGCACTGGTACTACCACCCACGCGAGTGGCTGAAGAAGATCGCGCTGATGGACGACGTCTACCTGATGAACTCACCCTTCACCTTCCAGGCGATGGAGAAGCACGCCGCGTACTGTGCGCTCATGCGGCTGGGCATGAACGTGCCCGAGACGGTCCTGGTGCCCTACAAGAACCCGATCGACAACGTGCGCTGGGCCTACACCTCCAGCAAGTACAACCGGTCGTTCGACCTGCCCTCTGTCGCAGCCGAACTCGGCTACCCGATGTTCATGAAGCCCTTCGACGGTGGCGCCTGGCGTGGTGTGTCGATGATCCGCGACGAGCGTGATCTGAGCTCGGCCTACGACGACTCGGGCGAGATGCTCATGCACCTGCAGAAGGCAGTGGACGGCTACGAGGTCTTCGCCCGTGCGCTCACCATCGGCCCGGAGACGATGGTGATGAAGTTCCGCCCGGACGAGCCGATGCACAATCGGTACGAGGTGGCCTACGACTTCCTCACCCCCGACGTCGGGGCCGAGACCCGCACGATCGCCCAGACGGTGAACGCCTTCTTCCGGTGGGAGTTCAACAGCTGCGAGATGTTGGTCAAGGACGGTGTCGTCTACCCGATCGACTACGCCAACGCCTGCCCGGACGTCGCGATCACCTCCCTGCACTACTACTTCCCGTGGGCGATCAAGTCGCTGCTGAAGTGGTCGATCTTCTGCATGGTCACCGGCCGCAAGGCCAGCACGATGGTCGACACCGCCCCGTGGTTCGAGGTCGGCGACTCCGACCACGCCTACGAGCACAAGCTGGGGGAATACCAGAAGCTGGCCGACGCCCACTTCGAGACCGAGAAGTATCGCGAGTTCGTCGACAAGAGTTTGGGTCATGTCGACGAAATGGTGCTCGACTGGGTGCTTTCCGACGACTTCGACCGGTTGCTCGTCGAAACGGTGCGCTCCACCTACCCGGCGCACGAACACGACAAGTTCCTCGGTCACTTCCGCGGACTCACCGGGCTCTGGGCCAAGGACGAGGGCAAGATCCTCGGCTGATGGGCAAGCCCACTCCAGCCGGTCTCGAGATGCTCGATGCACTCGCAGAGGGGCTGTCGGACAACGGGATTGCCTTCGAGCGGTCGCAGATGTTCGGCAGCCCGGGCCTGCGGCTCCCGGGCAAGGGCAAGTTCTTCCTGACGCTGGTCGACGGTGATGAACTGATCTTCAAGCTGGAGGGCGCAGCGCACGCTGACGCACTCGGGCTTGAGGGTGCTCACTTGTTCGAGCCGATGGCGGGGCGTCCGATGAAGCAGTGGGTGCAGGTGCCGCCGGCGCATCGGGGTCGTTATCTGGAGTTCGCGACCGCGGCCGCAGTGGCTCTGGGTGGTTGAGGGGCGCCGACTGCTTGTGACGCGCCGTGGATGTGCAGGCCCTCGGCGTCCACGGAGCGAGCAGTTGTGCTGCGCCAGGACGATTGCGCTGGTTGACTGGTGGCATGAGCCACGAACGCGCCGGTCAGGTCGCCCAGCCCTCGGATCTGGTCGACATCGCCCACCTGGTCACGGCCTACTACGCCGTCGAACCCGACCCGGAGAACCTCGACCAACAGGTTGCGTTCGGCACCTCGGGCCATCGCGGCTCGTCGCTGAAGGCGGCGTTCAACGAGGCACACATCCTGGCGACCACCCAGGCGATCGTTGACTACCGCCGCGAGCAGGGTTTCGACGGTCCGTTGTTCATCGGCCGTGACACCCACGCCCTGTCGGAACCGGCGTGGGTGTCGGCCTTGGAGGTGCTCGTCGCCGGCGGCGTCGAGGTGCTGGTCGACGACCGGGACGGCTACACCCCCACACCCGCCGTCTCACACGCGATCCTTCGCGCCAACAGGGGTCGCACGACCGGCTCGGGCCTGGCTGACGGCATCGTGGTGACCCCGTCACACAACCCTCCGGCAGACGGTGGTTTCAAGTACAACCCGCCGCACGGCGGGCCGGCAGACAGTGATGCCACCAAGGTGATCGCGGCGGCCGCCAACGACTACCTGCGCGCTGGGCTGCGCGGCGTCGAACGCGTGCCTTTCGCTCGGGCCCGGGCGACGGTCGGCGAGTACGACTTCCTCGGCAACTACGTGGATGACCTGCCGAATGTCGTTGACCTGCAGCGCATCAAGGACGCAGGTGTGCGAATCGGAGCCGATCCGCTGGGCGGTGCATCGGTCGCCTATTGGGGCGAGATCGCAGATCGCCACGGCCTCGACCTGACCGTCGTCAACCCGCTGGTCGATCCCACCTGGCGATTCATGACGCTCGACTGGGACGGCAAGATCAGGATGGACTGCTCCTCGCCGTATGCCATGGCATCACTGATCGCCCAGCGCGAGAGGTACGACATCGCCACGGGCAACGACGCCGACGCCGATCGCCACGGCATCGTCACTCCCGATGCCGGTCTGATGAACCCCAACCACTACCTCGCGGTCGCGATCCAATACCTCTACGGCGGTGCGCGTCCGGGCTGGAAGAGCGATCGAGTGGGCAAGACGCTGGTCTCCTCCTCGATGATCGACCGTGTCGTGGAGTCGATCGGTGCAACCCTGTGGGAGGTGCCGGTCGGGTTCAAGTGGTTCGTACCAGGCCTGCTCGACGGTTCGGTCGGGTTCGGTGGCGAGGAGTCAGCCGGCGCATCCTTCCTGCGCACCGACGGCACCGTCTGGACCACCGACAAGGACGGCATCCTGCTGGCGCTGCTCGCCTCGGAGATCCTGGCCGCGACAGGTAAGTCGCCCAGCAGCCACTACGCCGACCTCACGGCGAAGTTCGGCTCGCCCGCCTACGAGCGAATCGACGCTGCGGCCAATCGTGAGCAGAAGGCGAAGTTGGGCGCGTTGTCACCTGATGACGTACCGGCCGATTCCGTTGCTGGCGAACCGATCACGGCCAAGCTGACCTCTGCACCGGGTAACGACGCAGCGGTCGGCGGGCTCAAGGTGACCACCGGTTCGGCATGGTTCGCCGCGCGTCCCTCAGGCACTGAGGACGTCTACAAGATCTATGCCGAGTCGTTCCAAGGGCCGGAGCATCTGGCGCAGGTGCAGGCCGAAGCGAAGCAGATCGTCGACTCCGCCCTCTCCTGACGGGGTACCGCCTCACCGCAGCGGGGGCGGGCCGTTGTCGCCCGCCCCTTGCCGGTTAGGTTGCTGGCGTGACTGAACTCCTCGACGAGACCGGCCGATTGTTCGTCATCACCGGCATCGGTGGCGCAGGCAAGACAACCATCGGGCGCGAGCTGGCTGGCGCGCTACCTCGGGCGGTCTTCATCGACGGCGACACCATCGCAGGGGTCGTGGTCAGTGGAGCGGTGCCGATGACCGAGCCGCCGAAGCTCGCGGCCATCGAACAGTTGCTCCTTCGTTTCGCGGGTGCGTTGACGCTCGCCGATGTGTATCGCAACGCGGGCTTCGACGTCGTGATCGCCGACACTGTCATCGGCTGCTACCTCGATGACTTCCTCGAGCTTGCCGACCCGGAACCGGTGCACCTCGTGGTCCTGCATCCGAGCGTCGAGGTGATCACCGAGCGAGACGCGGCCCGCCGCCACAAGACCGACCACGACGGCGCGACCCTGGACGGGCAGTGGCTCGCGCTCGAGCACGAGACCGAGCGTCTCGGCCTCTGGATCGACAGCAGCCACCACTCGGTGGCCAAGACGGTTACGCACATCCTGCGCAACCTCGACGAGGCCCTCATCGTCCCCGCCGGATGAGCGCAGTCGAGAATGATGTGTCCCGGCGCTCAACCTTTGCGGCAGGTTTGCCGTTATAGGTCCATGACGAGCGGAAAGCCGGAATGAAACCGGCGCACGAAGTGGAGTTCACGCAGTTCGTGAACGCCTCCTCACCGCGGCTCACGCATCTCGCGTGGCTGTTGTGCGGCGATGAGCATCGCGCACACGATCTCGTCCAGGAAGCGCTCGAACGCGTCTGCATGCGCTGGTCGCGGCTGCGCACGGAACAGCCCCATGCCTACGCGCGACGGATCGTCGTCAACCTGCATACGGACGAGTGGCGGCGCCGACGCCGTGAGTTGGTGACACTCGACGGATCTCTGCCGGAGCGCTGCGAGGCGGCGAGTCCATCCGACGACAGGCTGCTGCTCACCCGCCTGCTGCAGTCGTTGCCTCAGCGCGAGCGACAGGTCGTGGTGCTCCGGCACTACGTCGACCTGTCCGAGCGCGAGGTCGCTGACCTGCTCGGCGTGAGCATCGGAACGGTCAAGAGTTCGGCGTCACGGGGCTTGGCCACGTTGCGAGCCGAACTGGCCCTACAGCAGAAGGAGATGACCCGATGAGCACCGATTTCGACACCCTCCTGCGTGAAACCGAATCCTCGGTGCCGCAGATCGATGCAGCAGCCGTGATCGAGCGGGCCGACCAGCGCAGACGTCATCGTCACTTTGCCATCGGTGCGGGAGTCGCGGCCGCCTTGCTCGTGGCGTCGGGCATCGGGTGGAGCGTTTCCCGGATCCGCCCCGAACCGATTGCCGGTTCGCCTGGTCCGGTCACCACAGATTGTGTTGCGAGCCAACGGCGTTCGTTGCCACCAGGGGAGTTGGTGAAGTCTCAGCGTGCGCCCAGTGCCGACTCCGCACCGATCGGGCAGCAGGAGGTGCACGCCCCAGGTGGCGGGTTGATGGTCGTCCGTGTCACGCAGCGTCCGGATGGGACGATGCGGATGGAGCGGTCGACCGACGTCCGCACCAGCGGTATGTCCTATGTCGCGAAGGCCGACCGGAAGTTCGTAGATCTTGATGTGGTCGGTGGAGGACCCTGCGGCCTGACGGTGTTCGCCGACGGTGACCGGCGTTATCTTGCGGCCCCAGTGAGTCCGGACGCTTCGACCGTGCGGATGAGCGGTGGGTGGATGTCCGGCGGGCCGTTGCTCCTTGCCGACGGCACGTTGATCGGTCTTGCGGAAAGCGCTCCGGAGGGCATGGCGCCGCCGGTGACGGTCAACTGGGTGACTGCCGACGGTGGCGTGGTCAACAACGAAGGTGACGACATCAAGACTCTGAGGCAGGGCGAACACGTTGTTTCAGTCAATGTCACAAAGAATCGATACACGCTCGGCGATGCCGAGTGGCCGATCGACAACGACTGGCCGACGTTACCGATGCGGACTCCTTACCAGGAGACGGACGGACGGTCGGCGCGGACGACGTTCATCGTCCCGGCGGGCGCTCGGGACGTCACCTATCGGGTCTTCTCCGACGGCGCGAAGCCGATCGGTGGCGGGCCGGACGAACCAGCGAGTGCAACCCCGATCCCCGGCACGAAGTACTCCGCCATTTTGATCAAGCTGAGCGACCGGGCCGACACCGGACGTTCCTTGGCACGGATCGACTGGACCGATGCCTCAGGCAAGCGGCAGAAGTGGGTGTCTTCGGCCAAGCCCTGAGGCCGTCCCCATCGGCTGACGCCGCAAACGCGGCCTCTCTAGCAGCAAACGCGGCCCCTGTTCGCAGCTGCGGTAGCTACAACTACCGCTCCTGCGAACAAGGGCCGCGTTTGTGAATGGCCGGGTCAGACCTGTCGGGGCCGAGTGCTCCCATCGACCGACTGACCCGTGGTCACCTCTGGTGCGTCGTCCGCTGCCTCCGGGGCAGCTAGTGGTGCGGGGGCCTTGCCCTCGATCACCTCGGTGTTGTCGCGATCGGCGTCGGCGTCGGCGTCGGCAGAGACTGACCCCGCGACCACGTCGACCTTCGGTGCATCGGGAGCGGCGAACCACACCGTCGACAGCGGCGGCAGCGTGATGGTCGCCGAGTAGGGCTGATCATCGTGCGGCTGCGCGGTTGCCTCGACCGCGCCGAGGTTGCCGATGCCGCTGCCGCCGTAATGACGCGCGTCGGTGTTGAGCATCTCCTGCCACACGCCGGGGCGCGGGACGCCCACGCGCACATCCCGGTGCTCCACACCGCTGAGGTTGGCCACCACGAGCATGACATCGCGCTCGTCCTCCTCGCCTGCGCCGTAGCGCAGGTAGGAGTAGGAGTTGCCCGACTCGTCGTTGGCGTTGACCCACTGGAATCCCTTGGGGGAGTTGTCCAGCTCCCAGAGCGCGGGGTGCTCCTTGTAGAGCCGGTTGAGGTCTTTCACCAGCGCGTGCACCCCCCAGTGCGCCGGCTGGTCCAGCAGCCACCAGTCGAGGCTGCGGCCGTCGGCCCACTCTGATTCCTGGGCGAACTCGGCGCCCATGAAGAGCAACTGCTTGCCGGGGTGTCCCCACATGTGGCCGAGGAAGGCGCGCAGGTTGGCCAACTGCTGCCAGCGGTCGCCCGGCATCTTGCGCAGCAGCGAACCCTTGCCGTGCACCACTTCGTCGTGGCTGATCGGCAGCACGAACTGCTCGCTGAAGGCGTACACCAGCCCGAAGGTCAGCTTGTGATGGTGGTGCTGCCGGTTGATCGGCGCCTCGGCGAAGTAGTCGAGGGTGTCGTGCATCCAGCCCATGTTCCACTTGAAACCGAAGCCCAGTCCGTCCGCGCTGGTCGGCTTGGTGACACCGGGCCAGGAGGTCGACTCCTCGGCGATCATCATCGTGCCGGGCACGCGCCGGTAGGCGGTGGCGTTGGTCTCCTGCAGCAACTGCACGGCTTCGAGGTTCTCGCGGCCGCCGTACTTGTTCGGAATCCATTCTCCGGCGTTGCGGGAGTAGTCGAGGTAGAGCATCGAGGCGACGCCGTCGACCCGCAGCCCGTCGGCGTGGAACTCCTGCAGCCAGTAGATCGCGTTGGCCACCAGGAAGTTGCGCACCTGCGGGCGACCGAAGTCGAAGATGTAGCTGCCCCACTCGTTGTGCCAGCCCTTGCGCGGGTCGGGGTGCTCGTAGAGGGCAGTGCCGTCGAATTTCGCCAGCGCCCACTCGTCGGTGGCGAAATGGCCCGGCACCCAGTCGAGGATCACGCCGATACCGGCTTGGTGCAGCCGGTCGACGAGGTACTTGAAGTCGTCGGGGGAGCCGAAGCGGGAGTTGACGGCGTAGTAGCCGGTGACGTGGTAGCCCCAGGACGGTGGGTACGGGTGCTCCATGACGGGCATGAACTCGACGTGGGTGAAGCCGAGGTCCTTGACGTAGTTGACCAGGTGCTCGGCCAGGTCGTGGTAGCTCTGACCCTGGCGCCACGAGCCGAGGTGCACCTCGTACACACTCATCGGCTGGTCGTGCGGGTCGGTCGACTCCCGCTGCTGCATCCACTCCTGGTCGTGCCATTCGTAGTGCGACTGCTCGACGATCGACGACGTGGCGGGTGCGGTCTCCGACTGTCGTGCCATCGGGTCGGCCTTGCTGCGCCAGACCCGATCGGCGCACAGCACGCTGAACTTGTAGTGGGTGCCGGCACCGACGCCGGGCACGAAGATCTCCCAGACACCCGTGCCGCCGAGGCGACGCATCGGGTGGGCGAAACCGTCCCACTGGTTGAAGTCGCCGATCACCCGCACACCCAGGGCGTTGGGGGCCCAGACCGCGAAGGACGTGCCCTGCACCGGACCGGCCGGACCGTCATAGGTGTGAACGCGTGCGCCGAGGATGTTCCACAACTCCTCGTGGCGTCCTTCGCCCAGCAGGTGCAGATCCATCTGCCCGAGCGTGGGCAGGAAGCGGAACGGGTCGTCGGCGACGTGCTCGATGCCGTCGTCATAGGTGGTGACCAGGCGGTAGTCGGGCACCTCCTGTCCGGGCATGCGTCCCGACCAGATGCCCTCGACGTCGTGCTGGAGTGGCACCCGTGATCCGTCGGGCAGCTGCGCCTCGACCGACTTGGCCAGCGGACGCAGGGCGCGCACGTAGGCGCCCTGGTCGTCGCTCTGGCCGCCGAGCACGCTGTGCGGATCGGGGTGGACGCCACGCAACACGGCACCCGCTGACGAGGGATCGAGCGGCGGGGGCGTGGCGATCGGGCTGGCTTGGTTCACGGGTTCCTCCGAGGCGGCTACGGCAGCGGATGCCGGGGACGGGGTCTGCTCGCCGCCGAGCAGACGATCAAGTGCTGCCAACGGGATGGGCAGCCAGGTGGGACGGTTCTGGGCTTCGTACATGACCTCGTACGCGGCCTTGTCGGCCTCGAAGGCGGTGAGCAAGGCCCGGTACTGCTCGAGGTCGACGCCGGCAGCCTCCTGGTATCCGGCCAGGAAGGCATCTCGGGCGGAGTCGGCCCACGCGCGGCGGTCGCCCTCGACGGACGCCGCTGCGTAGTCGAACGAGCGCAACATGCCTGCGACGTCGCGCAACGTGCAGTCGAGCCCGTTGCGGTCACGAAGCGGCCGAAGCGGCTCGCCCTCGAAGTCGAGCACCACCCAGCCGCGGCTGGGCACGTCGAGCACCTGACCGAGGTGGTAATCGCCGTGGATCCGTTGCAGCGCAGGCCAATCGGCCAACTCTGCAGCAGTCAGCAGGTCGTCGTAGGCCGCAGCATGCGCGCGAATGGACGACTGCACCCGGGCCGCTAGTTCGAAGCGTCGGCGCATCTCGCCGATAATCGACTCGGCGCGAGCCTTGGTAACGGTTGCCGTCGGTAGCGCCGAGGCGAGCACGCTGTGTACCTCGGCGGTCGCCACTCCGAGGGCGCGCGCGTGCTGCGACCAGTCGAGATCGTCCTGTGCTGCGACGAGGGCCTCGCGCCAGGCGTCCTGCACGTCGGGCAGGAACTCCTGCACGAAGGCGAGGTGGCCGGCGGCGTGGCCGGTGCCGATGCTCTGGTCGGGCCACTGCCCGGTCAGGTAGCCGACCGTGGCCGGCACCCGGGTGGAGCCCTTGGCCGAGATCGCCGACTGGAGCACGACATCGGGGTTGAGACCGTCGTGCAACACCCGGAACAGCTTCATGATCAGCGTGCGCTGCTCACCGTTCTTGTCCTGGGTGTCGACGATGATCGAGGTGTTCGACTGCTCCCCGGAGAGCACCCGGGACGCCAGCACCTCCGGCATCTTGCGACCACGCGTGCCGCTTCCCTGCACCCGGATCGTCGCCGGCAGCACGCCCGTGGGGCGATCCTGCGTGCCCTCGGCGTATTCGACGTCGGCGTGCCGGCCGCCGGTGAGGATGGTCGACAGCAGCGTGGCTGCGAACACCGGGTCATGGCAGCCGTCGTAGAAATAGCGCGTGCCGAGCTCGGAGTGTTCGCTGGTGCCGAGCAGAGCGTGCTCGGCACCCTCCAAGGGCGCACCGCGATAGGTGAGCGGCACCTGGTAGAGCGTCGGACTCGCACCGGAGGTGTCGAGCACGAAGGACACCTCGACACCCACTTCTCCGGCGGGGTCGTCGAACCGGTAGCTCCCCAGCACGGTGAGTGCCGGTGTGCCGGATTTGCCTGTGTACCAACGCTGCCCGCCGATCCAGCCCTCGATCATTTCCTTCTTGGACCGGCTGAGCGATGCCTTGTGCAGGATGGCCATGGGTTATCTCTACTCGCTTCCGACAGGGCGCACCGACAACCAGAAGAAGTCGCGTGAGCCCAGGGTGAAGGTGGCGCGGCCGTCCTCGCCGACCGCCGGGAAGTGGCTGCCGCCGAACAGGTCACGCAGCCGTGCTCCGGCCAGCTCCGGCGGTAGTTCCACGGTGACCGATTCGGGCCGCGAGGACAGGTTGTTCAGGCAGAGCACCATGGTGGTCTCGACCTCCTCCTCCTGCGCCTCCTGCTCATCCATGGTGCGGGTGAAGGCCAGGACCGCGTCATTGTCGGTTTCCCGGATGACGAAATCACCCATGCCGAAGACGGGGTACTTCGCCCGGATGCTGAGCATCTCCCGCACCCAGTGCAACAGCGACGAGGAGCTTGCCATCTGCGCTTCGACGTTGACGTTGTTGTAGTGGTAGACCAGCGAGCTGATCACCGGCAGGTAGAGCTTGCCCGGATCGGCGGAGGAGAATCCCGCGTTGCGATCGGGTGACCACTGCATGGGCGTGCGCACCGCGTCGCGGTCCTCCAGCCAGATGTTGTCACCCATACCAATTTCGTCGCCGTAGTAGAGACAGGGCGAGCCCGGCAGCGACAGCAGCAGCGCGTGGATGAGTTCGGTCTCGGCGCGACTGTTGTCCAGCAGTGTTGCCAGACGCCGCCGGATGCCCACGTTGGCGCGCATGCGCGGGTCAGGCGCGTACCAGCCGTACATCGCCGCTCGTTCTTCCGGCGTGACCATCTCGAGGGTGAGCTCGTCGTGGTTGCGCAGGAAGGTGCCCCACTGCGTTCCCTTCGGGATCGCCGGGGTCTCGGCCAACACGTTGATGATCGGGGTGGCCTTCTCGCCGCGCAGCGCGTAATACAGGCGCGGCATCACCGGGAAGTGGAAGCACATGTGGCACTCCGGCTCTTCCTCGGTGCCGAAGTAGTCGACCACTTCGTGGGGCATCTGGTTGGCCTCGGCCAGCAGCACGCGTCCGGGGTATTCCTCGTCGACCATCGCGCGCAGTTTGGCGAGGAACTCGTGCGTCTTGGGGTGGTTCTCGCCGTTGTGCCCCTCCTCCTCGAACAGGTAGGGCACCGCGTCCAAGCGGAATCCGTCGATGCCCAGATCCATCCAGAACCGGACGATGTCGAACATCTCCTCCTGCACGGTGGGGTTCTCGAAGTTGAGATCCGGCTGGTGGGAGAAGAAGCGGTGCCAGAAGAACTGGCGGCGCACCGGGTCGAAGGTCCAGTTCGACACCTCGGTGTCGACGAAGATGATGCGCGCCTCGGTGTACTTCTCGTCAGTGTCGCTCCACACGTAGTAGTCGCCGTACGGCCCCTCCGGGTCGCTGCGGGACGCCTGGAACCAGGGGTGCTGATCACTGGTGTGGTTCATCACGAAGTCGGTGATGATGCGGATGCCGCGGGCGTGAGCCTGCGAGACCAACTCGGTGAACTCCGGCAGGGTGCCGAACTCCGGCAGGATCGCCTTGTAATCGGCGATGTCGTAGCCACCGTCGCGCAACGGAGATGCGTAGAACGGCGGGATCCACAGACAGTCGACCCCCAGCCATTGCAGGTAGTCGAGGCGGTTGATCAGCCCGGTGAAATCGCCCGATCCGTTCCCGGTGGAGTCGCCGAAAGCGCGAACGAGCACCTCGTAGAACACAGCCTTGCGGAACCACTGCGGGTCGTGCTTGAGACCCGGCTGTTGAAGGTTGAAGCCCTGGACGTTCATCTACTTTCAGCGCCTCCGCAACTCGATGATGTGGACGGGTTCGCTGTCGACCCCGAGGCGAACGAAGTTGTGTTCGCCCCAGTGCCAATGGGATTCGGTGATCAGGTCGTGCGCGATGAAGGTTTCGCCCGGCTGGAGTCCGAGCGCTTCGAGGTCGAGGTGCACCCACGACTCACGGGTGGAATGCGGGTCGAGACCGGCCACCACGATGACGACATCGTCTCCGCGCTTCTTGGAGAAGACCATCATGGTCGGGTCGTCGACCTCATGGAAGGTGATGTTGCGCAGCCACAGCAGGCTGGGGTGCGCGCGACGAATCTCGTTGAGTCGGGTCAGGTAGGGAGCAAGCGACCGCCCGGCCTTCGGGCCGCCGGGTTCGTAATCCTCCCAGCGGCGGTTCTTGAACTCGTACTTCTCGTTGTCGATCTGCTCCTCGGCACCGGGGCGCGCGACGTGCTCGACGAGTTCGTAGCCGGCGTAGATGCCGTAGGTCGGCACCAGGGTGGCGGCCAGCGCCGCGCGCAGCTTCCACGCGGTCGGTCCGCCGAACTGCATGTACGGGGTGAGGATGTCGTGCGTGGTCGGCCAGAACGAAGGACGCATGTAGGACGCGGCATCACCGGCCAGCTCCTCGACGTACTCCTGGAGCTCCTCGGGCTCGTTGCGCCACGCGTAGTAGGTGTAGCTCTGCTGGAAGCCGACCTTGCCGAGGGTGTGCATCATCGCCGGACGGGTGAAGGCCTCCGCGAGCCAGATCACCTCGGGGTGGGTCTTGGCGACGTCATTGATCAGCCACTGCCAGAACTCCACCGGCTTGGTGTGCGGGTTGTCGACGCGGAAGATCTTCACGCCGTGGTCGATCCACACCTGCATGACGCGGCGCATCTCGGCGTAGATGCCCGCAGGGTCGTTGTCGAAGTTCAGGGGGTAGATGTCCTGGTACTTCTTGGGCGGGTTCTCGGCGTAGGCGATGGTGCCGTCGGCCCGGGTGGTGAACCACTCCGGATGCTCGGTCACCCACGGGTGGTCGGGGGCGCACTGCAGCGCGATGTCGAGCGCCACCTCCATGCCGAGCCGCTCCGACTCCGCCACGAACGCATCGAAGTCGTCCCAGTCGCCCAGCTCGGGGTGCAGTGCGTCGTGCCCGCCGTCCTTGCTGCCGATGGCGTACGGCGAACCCGGGTCGTCCGGACCGGCCGTCAGGGTGTTGTTCGGGCCCTTGCGGTTGATCGAGCCGATCGGGTGCACCGGTGTCAGGTAAACCACGTCGAAGCCCATGGCGGCGATCGCGGGCAAACGCTTCATCGCGGTGCGGAAGGTGCCGGTGCGCCACTTGCCGGTGGTCTCGTCGAACTCGGCGCCTTCTGAGCGCGGGAAGATCTCGTACCACGCACCGGCGAGGGCGCGCTCGCGCTCGACCCACCAGGTGTAGGTGGCGCTGGGGGAGACGGCATCGCGCAGCGGGTTGGCGGCCATGGCGGCCACGACGTCGGTCGCGGTGCCGGCGGCCAAGCGCTCGCCGGGCTCCTTGCTCTCGTCACGAAGGGACGCGATGGCATCGGTGAGGGCGCGTCGGCCCGCGTCACCGTGACCGTCCTGTGAGGCTGCCCGCTCCAGGACGAGTGCACCTTCTTCGAGCATCAGCTCGACGTCGACACCCGCGGCGACCTTGATCTCGGCATCGTGCTTCCACGTGCCGTACGGGTCGCTCCAGCCCTCGACCCGGTAGCTCCACCAACCAGGTGCATCGGCGCTGACCGTGCACACCCAGGCGTCCAGCCCGGGATTGGTGCAGGCCATCGGCAACTGGGTGGTGTTGCCCTCGGGATCGGTGAGCACCACGGAGGCGTTCACTGCGTCGTGGCCCTCGCGGAACACGGTGGCGGTGATGTCGAATTCCTCGCCGACCACGGACTTGGTCGGCAGGGCTCCGCCGTCGACGGCAGGCGAGACGTCTTGGACGGGGATGCGTCCAATGGCTCGCTGACCGTGGGTGAGGGCGCGGGAGGCTGTGGTTGTCGGCAGGCGATGTGCTTGCGGCTGCAAAGAAGTCACGCCCCGACGCTACACAGGACGACGGCCCCCGCGCAGGTATCTCGCGAGGGCCGTCTCACACCGTAGGTCGGTGCGCCGTGGTTGTTCAGGCGTGCCAGATGCGTTCGAGGTAGTCACGCATCGAGCGGTCGCTGGAGAAGAAGCCGCAACGGGCGACATTGAGGATCGCCGAGCGGGTCCAGGCGTCGGTGTCGCGGTACTTCTGGTCGACCAGCGCCTGGGCATCGAGGTAGGCGCGGAAGTCGGCCAGCGCCATGAAGGGATCCTGGGTGACGAGGTTGTCGACGAGCTGCGCCGAGGCCTCGCGGTCGCCCCGGGTGAAGGCGCCGGAGGCGATCAGGTCGATCGCACGACGCAGTTTCGGCTCGTTCATGTAGACCTCGGCCGGGTTGTACCCGCGCTGACGAAGCTCCTCCACCTGCGGCTCGTCCATGCCGAAGAGGAAGAAGTTGTCGTCACCGACCAGGCGGCGGATCTCAACATTCGCGCCGTCGTCAGTGCCGATGGTCAGGGCGCCATTGAGGGCGAACTTCATGTTGCCAGTGCCGGACGCTTCCTTTCCGGCCAGCGAGATCTGCTCCGACAGGTCAGCCGCCGGGATGAGCTTCTCGGCCAGCGTCACGTTGTAGTTGGCCGGGAAGGCGACCGCCAGACGACCCTCGACCCGCGGGTCGGCATTGATCGTCTCGGCGACGGAGTTGATCATGAAGATCGTCTCCTTCGCCAAGTGGTAGCCCGGTGCCGCCTTGGCACCGAAGACGAAGGTGCGTGGGACGACCTGATCCACCGGTGTTTCGCCGGAGATGATGTCGTCGTACATCGACACGATGTGCAGCAACTTCAAGGTCTGCCGCTTGTACTCGTGCAGGCGCTTGACCATCACGTCGAGCATCGAATGCTCGGGCAGGTCGAAGCCGTCGCGGGCCTTCAGTAGCTTGGCCAGACGGTCCTTGTTGAGCTGCTTGATCTGCGCGAATTCCGCCCGGAAGGACGCGTCGTCCGCGTATGGCTCCAGCTCCTGCAACTGGTCGAGATCGGTGACCCAGCCGGGGCCGATGGTGTCGGTGATGAGATTGGACAACCGGCGGTTGGACAGGTGCAGGAAGCGGCGCGGGGTGATGCCGTTGGTGACATTGGTGAACTTGTCCGGCCAGTACTGCGAGAACTCCGGAAGCACCTTGTCGCGCAGCAACTGCGAGTGCAGTTCGGCCACGCCGTTGACCTTCGAGCTGCCGATGGTGGCCAGGTAGGCCATGCGCACCGATCGCTCGGGGTGTTCGGCGATGATCGACATCGTCCGCAGCCGCATCTCGTCACCGGGGTAGGTCTGCGAGACCTCCTCCAGGAAGTCCTTGTTGATGCGGTAGATGATCTCCAGGTGGCGGGGCAGCAGTTTGCCCATCAGCTCCACCGACCACACCTCCAGCGCCTCGGGCAACAGGGTGTGGCAGGTGTAGGCGAAGCACTGACGGGTGATGTCCCACGCCTCGCCCCATTCCATGCCCTCGAGATCGACGAGGATCCGCATGAGTTCGGGGACCGCGATGACCGGGTGGGTGTCGTTGAGCTGGAAGATGATCCGCTCGGGCAGACGACGCAGGTCGAAGTCCTCGGGGAGGGAGTTGTAGATGAAGTCGTGCAGCGAGCAGGCCACGAAGAAGTACTGCTGCTGCAGGCGCAGTTCCTTGCCCTGCGGCGTGGAGTCCTCCGGGTAGAGCACCTTGGAGATGTTCTCGGCGAAGGTCTGGGCGCGCACGGCCTCGGCGTAGTCACCGGAGTTGAAGATGTGCAGGTCGAAGGCCTGCGTGGCCTTTGCGCTCCACAGGCGGAGCGTGTTGACCGTTCCGTTGCCGAAGCCGGGCACCATGTGGTGGTAGGGAATGCCGAGCACTTCCCAGCCGGCTACCCACCGGGTGCGCTCGCGACCCTGCTCGTCGATGTAGTCCTGCGTGTCTCCGCCGAACTCCACTCGCACCTGACGCTCGGGGTGGGGGAACTCCCACGGGCTGCCGAGTGACAGCCAGGAGTCGGGCACCTCGACCTGACGGTTCTCCTCGAAGGTCTGGCGGAAGATGCCGTACTCGTACCGGATGCCGTAACCGATGCACGGGACGTCCATGGTCGCCAGCGAATCGACGAAGCAGGCGGCCAGACGGCCCAGGCCACCGTTGCCGAGGCCGGGCTCGATCTCCTGGGCGCGCAGCGTGGCGATGTCGAGCCCGCACGCTTTCATCGCCTCTTCAGCGATCTGCACCAGGTCGGTGGCAAGCAGGGCATTGCTGAGCTGACGACCCAGCAGGTACTCGGCTGAGAGGTAGCCGATCGTCTTGCGGTCGCCTTCGCGGCGCTTCGCGCCGGTCTCGAGCCAGCCGGCCATCAAGTACTCGCGCACGGTGCGAGCCAGGGCGAGGTACTGATCGTTGACCGTCGACCGAGAGAGCAGGACGCCCTGGCCGAAGTTGAGTTCGCGCAGGAACGCCTCGATGAAGCCGTCGACCGTTGCCTCCGGTCGCTGCACCGAGCCCGCAGCGCGTGCGTCGGTGACCGGCATGGTCGGACCGAGGCGGTGGACGTCGGTGGTCTGGCGTTCGTCGCTGGTGAAGGCGGCGCGGGCGTCGTCTGTCATTGGGCGATGGCTCCGTTGCTGTCTGGCTCCTGAGGCCACCCATCCGGGTGACCGTAGGCAAGGCTACGCAGGTCGGCGCCATGCTGCTACGGGATCAGTGCGTGTCAGCGTGAGGAGTTGGTCACGCCCTGATCGACCTGTCATTCGTGACCGCGCGTTCAGTGCTGGTCGATGAGGTCGAGCCTGCAGAAGTGGACGCTGCTCGGGGGCAACGAGGGCTGAAGTCTGCGAGCGGCTGCCTGCGTAGCATGTGGGGGTGTTCCTGCCCCTCGCCATCGTGCTCGGCGTGCTTCTGGTGGTGCTCGCGGCGTACGCGGGGCTGCTGACCGCCCGCAACCGCGCCATCGACAACCCGCTCTTCTACCTGCTCTGTGCCACCGAGCTGGTGATGATCGCTGCCCTGGTGATCGGGATCGTCACCTGGTCGGCCGCCGATGCGCACATGAGCAAGGGCGTCTTCGCCGCCTATCTCATCGGCATGGTGGTGGCGACGCCCATCGCGGCCGGATGGGCCTTTGCCGATCGTGAAACCCGCTGGGGCACAGGCGTGCTGGTCGTCTCAGCATTGGGTCTGTTGGTGATGACGGTACGACTGGTGCAGTTGTGGGGTGGCCATGCCTGACGCGACAGCCGGACGCACGAACGCCGGGCCGGGCAGAATCCTCGTCGCCGTCTACGGCGTGTTCGCACTCGCGGCAACGGGCCGGTCGATCATGCAGATCGCTCAGACCTGGCCGAGTCCGCCGGTGCCTTACCTGCTCTCGGCGCTGGCTGCCGTTGTCTATGTGGTGGCGACGATCGCGCTCGCGCGCGGCGACCGCTCATCGGCGCGCGTCGCGCTCAGAGCGATCCTGTTCGAACTGCTCGGTGTACTGGGCGTCGGCACGTGGAGCCTGCTCGACAGCGCCCGATTCCACGACAAGACCGTGTGGTCGCATTTCGGCCAGGGCTACGGGTTCGTGCCGTTGCTGCTTCCCCTCATCGGACTCTGGTGGCTACGGCGCACAGGTCAGGCCGTCCGCTGAGCGCAACACAGTCGGGAGTGCTCAGTGCGATGGCGCGGTGAAGACCGCCATGGACGCCGCCCGCATCGGATAGGTGTCACCACCCGCGACCACGGTCGAAGGCAGCTCAGCCGGGTCGTCGACCGCGCTGTCCCACACCAGGTTCCAGGCTTCGGCCGGCCCCGACGAGGGCAGTGTCACCGGCTGGGCGGTGTCTGAGCCGTGCAGCACGATCAGCACCTGGTCGTCGCCGACGTCCGCACCGTCGAACACCGCCTGCACCGTGCGGGTCGAACCGCTCGACCACTGGTCGGCAGTGAGGAGCGCGCCGTCGATGCCATGCCAGTGCAGGGCGGCGAGTTCGTCGCCGTCCACCGGGCTGCCGGGGAAGAAGGAGCGTTGGCGGAGCACCGGGTGAGCCGCACGTAGTGCGCTGAGGAACTGCGTGGTCGCCATGAGATCGCGCTGCCAAGGCTCGAAACTCCAGTCGAACCAACTGATCTCGTTGTCCTGGCAGTAGGCGTTGTTGTTGCCGCCCTGGGTGCGGCCGAACTCGTCGCCACCGAGCAGCATCGGCACACCCGAACTCAACAGGAGCGTCGCGAGCATGTTGCGCACCACCCGCCGGCGCAGGTCGAGCAGTTCCGGGCTGGCGTCCTCCCGGCCTTCGACGCCGAAGTTCCACGACAGATTGTGCTCGGAGCCGTCCCGGTTGTGTTCGCCGTTGGCCTCGTTGTGCTTGACGTTGTAGGTCGTGAGATCGGCCAGGGGGAAGCCGTCGTGCGCCGTGACGTAGTTGATCGATGCCATGGGCGAGCGGTCACCGAAGACGTCGGGTGATCCGGCGATTCGGGTCGCGAGCTCGGCTACGCCGTGTCCGGTCTGCCCGACGGTGTCGGCGGCCAGATCACGTAGCCAGAAGGTGCGGACGGCATCGCGGAACTTGTCGTTCCAGTCGGCCATCGGGGCAGGGAACTGCCCCGTGCGCCAACCGTGCGGACCGACGTCCCACGGTTCGCTGATTAGCTTGGTGCGGCTGAGCACCGGATCGGTGCGCATCGCCAGCAGCAGCGGGTGGTCGGCGCGGAATGCGTGCTCCTGATCGCGCCCGAGGGCGACCGCGAGGTCGAACCTGAACCCGTCGACATGCATCTCGCTCACCCAGTAACGCAGCGAGTCGAGCACCATCCGAAGCGAAGTCGGGTGCGTGGTGTCGATCGTGTTGCCGCATCCGGTCACGTCGAAGTCTCGTCCGTCGGCCCCGAGACGGTAGTAGTCGCAGGCTTCCGCACCCCGCCAGGAGAGAGTGGCGCCCGTCTCGGCGCCCTGCTCACTGGTGTGGTTGTAGACGACGTCGAGGATCACCTCGATGCCCGCGCGGTGCAACAGCTTGACCATGCCCTTGAACTCGTCGATGACGCCCTGGGGATCGCTCGCCGCGGCGTAGGCGGCATGCGGTGCGAAGAAGCCGAGGGTGTTGTAACCCCAGTAGTTCGACAGGTCGAGCTTGACCAGGTGGGGTTCGCTGGTGAACGCGTGCACCGGCAGCAGTTCGACAGCTGTGACACCCAGCGTCTGCAAGTGCGCGATGGTCGCCGGGTGGGCCATGCCCGCGTAGGTGCCGCGTAGGTGCTCCGGAAGCTCCGGGTTGCTCATCGTCATCCCACGCACGTGCGCCTCGTAGATGAGGGTGCGATCCCACGGGGTGTGTGGGTGTTCATCGCCGGCCCAGTCGAAATCGGTGCCGATGACGACATTTCGCGGCATGTCCGGCGCGCTGTCGCGCTCGTCCATCGTGCTGCCGTCGCCGCTGAACCCGGCGTCGACCGTGTGCCCGAAGATCGTCGGATTCCAGTGCACCTCGCCGTCGATGGCGTACCCGTACGGATCGAGGATCAACTTGTTGGGGTTGTACCGATGGCCGAGCTTCGGAGCCCACGGGCCGTCGACGCGATAGCCGTATCGCTGCCCGGGGCCTACCCCGTCGACAAACCCGCTCCACGTGCCGCCCCGGTGGCGCACGAGATCGATCTGGCGCTCGCTGCCCGATGCGTCGAACAGGCACAGCCGTACGCGGTCGGCCCGGTCGGCGACGATCGTGAACTCGGCTCCGTCGGCGCGCAGCAGAACGCCGGGTGCGGGAGGTGCATCGAGGGAGCGGGGGGCGGCAGCGGTCATCGAAGCGGCCGGTCGGGTGAGCATGTGGGCCAGCCTACGGTCGACTACCGTTGTCACCATGACTGATCCCACAGCACTGCCGAACTTCCCGACGCCCGACCTGCAGCCGTCCGGCCAGGGCGGCGACCAGCCGCAGGGCCAGCCGATGTTCGCGGGCCCGAACGACCCGTCGCCGGCGCGTGACCAGGTCGTCGCGGCTCTGCAGAACGACGGCTTCCGCCCGGAGGTCGACGAGGACGGCGACGTCACCTTCAAGGTCGAGGGCCAGCAGATCTTCGTCCGCGCCATTGACGGTGAACCGGCCATGATCCGCATCTTCGGTCAGTGGCAGATCGGCGACGACGTGCCGAACGACCTGCTCGCCCGCCTGCAGGCTGCCAACGACGTCACGCTGAGCCTCAACATCATCAAGGCCGGTATCGCCAACGGCAACCTGGTCGTCACCGGTGAGCACCTCATCGGCCCCGGCTCCGACCTGTCGATGCTGCTGCAGTCGACCACCCAGATGGTCGTGCACGCCGTGCAGCTCTGGCACCAGGCCGCCACCGGCCAGGGCCCGCACGCGGCCACCGGAATCGTCGAGGACGGCGCCCAGGAGGGCGGCCTGAACGGCCAGAACTGATGACCCAGCAGTACGGAGAATTCGTCTCCACCCAGATCGACGACGGCGTGGCCGTCCTTCGCATCGACCGCCCCAAGATGAACGCGCTCAACGAAGCGATCCAGGAGGGGTTGGCCGCGGCATCACTCGACCTCAGCCGCGACGACGCGGTGCGTGCGGTGATCGTGTACGGCGGCGAGCGGGTGTTCGCTGCGGGCGCCGACATCAAGGAGATGCGCACCGCGAGCTACGCCGACATGGTCGGCCGCGCGGGACGGCTGCAGGACTGCTTCACCGCGGTTTCGCAGATTCCGGTGCCGACCGTGGCTGCGATCGCCGGCTATGCCCTCGGTGGCGGATGCGAGCTGTCGATGGCGTGCGATTTCCGGATCGCTGCGGGCGACGCCAAGCTCGGCCAGCCCGAGATCCTGCTCGGGTTGATCCCGGGCGCCGGTGGCACCCAGCGGTTGACCCGCCTGGTCGGTCCGGCGAAGGCCAAGGACATCGTCTTCACCGGGCGCATGATCGACGCCCAGGAGGCGCTCGCCATCGGTCTGGTCGACGAGTTGTGCGAGCCGGGTGCGGTGCTCGAAGCCGCCAGGGCCAAGGTCGCCCCGTTCGTCAAGGGGCCCCGCCTGGCGCTGCGTGCCGCGAAGGCGTCCATCGACCAGGGCATCGAGGTCGATCTCGGCACCGCGTTGCGGATCGAGAGCACCCAGTTCGCCGGGTTGTTCGCCACCAAGGACCGCCAGATCGGCATGGACTCCTTCGTGGAGCAGGGGCCGGGCAAGGCGCAGTTCAGCGGGGAGTAGATCCGTTCGCCCTCCGTAACGAGCACAGGTGCTGCCGCGGGACGCCATCGGGCGCCCCGCGGCAGTACTGTTTCTCCCGGGTTGACGTGGTCGTCAGCGACCGCACCGAGAAAGGACCGCCGTGACCATCAAGGCTTGGAACATCCCGCAGGAGTGGCAGGAGCCGTTCGTCGCCAAACTGACCGAGCGGGGAGCGAGCGGGCACATCGTCAACGCAGCTCTCTCGGCGATCGACGACCGTTGCACCGAGACCGGTGACGACCCCCAGACGCTCTTCGGCGACCCCACCAAGTACGCCGACAACGTGATCCTTCCCGACACCAAGGCGGCTGCGCAGTCGCGAGTGCGCGCGATCGTGCTGGCCCTCGTCGGCCTGCTGGGAATGTTCCTGACGCTGTGGGGCTGGACCGGCATGGTGCAGGACACCGACAAGCTGGTCGGCCTGTCGCCCACGCTCATCTTCATCGTCGGTGCACTGCTGTGTCTCGGTGCTGCGATCGCCGACGCCGTGCTGGGCGCGAAGGCCGACGTCATCACCGGCGCCCCGGGGCAGAAGCCGAGCGGAATGGCGTTGCTGCTCAACAAGCTCGGTCCGTGGATCATCGTGCTGCTCACGCTCATCGGAATGCTGATCATCCACCTGCGTAACCAGTGAGCTAAACAGGCTCAACCCCGCGGGTTACCCACGGGTAACTCCGGGTTAGTCTTGACCAGTCCCATTGATGGCGCCCGCAGCCGGTGGGCGCCTCCCATCACGACAGAAGGACGCGCATGAACATCGTCGTATGCGTCAAGTACGTGCCGGACGCTCAGGGCGACCGGTCGTTCGAGGACGACAACACCACCGACCGCGAAGGCGTCGACGGCCTGCTCTCGGAGCTGGACGAGTACGCGGTCGAGCAGGCACTGCGGGCCAACGAGGGTGGCGAGGGTGAGATCACCGTCCTGACCATCGGGCCCGACGCCGCAGCAGACGCGTTGAAGAAGGCGCTGCAGATGGGTGCCGACAAGGCCGTGCACGTCGTCGACGAGGCCATTGCCGGTTCGGACGCGCCCGCCACCTCCCTCGTCCTGGCCGAAGCGATCAAGAAGATCGGCGCCGTCGACGTCGTCATGACCGGTGTTGCCTCGACCGACGGCGTCATGGGCGTGGTGCCGGCGATGCTGGCCGAGCGTCTCGGCCTCCCGCAGGTCACCCAGCTCTCGCAGTTGTCCTTCGCCGACGGCAAGGTCACCGGACGCCGTGACGGTGATGTCGCATCGGAGACCGTCGAGGCTTCGCTGCCTGCTGTCGTCGGAGTCACCGACCAGACCGACGAAGCGCGCTACCCCTCGTTCAAGGGCATCATGGCCGCCAAGAAGAAGCCGGTCGAGACGTGGTCGCTGGCCGACCTCGGCGTCGACGCCGGTCAGGTGGGCCTGGCCAACGCGTGGACCACGGTGGAGAACGTCACCAAACGTCCCCCGCGCGAGCAGGGCACGGTCGTCACCGACGAGGGTGACGGCGGCGCCAAGCTGGCTGAGTTCCTGTCCGCCCAGAAGTTCGTCTGATCCAGTCACGAGACAAGGAGATTCATCATGGCTGAAGTTCTCGTTCTGGTTGACCACACCGACGGCACGGTCAAGAAGACCACCGCCGAGTTGCTGACGATCGCCCGTCAGATCGGCACGCCCGCTGCGGTGTTCGTCGGTTCGAATGTCGATGCCGCGCGTCCGCGCCTTGCGCAGTTCGGTGCCGAGAAGGTCTACGTCATCGACAACGCCGACATCGACGGCTACCTCGTCGCTCCGCTGGCCGAGGCACTGGCCGCCGTGGTCGAGCAGGCATCGCCCGCTGCGGTGTTGCTGCCGTCCAACGGCACCACCAAGGAGGCCGCCGCTCGCCTGGCGATCAAGACCGGTTCCGGCCTGATCACCGATGCCACGGCCGTGCAGGTCGAGGGCGACCAGGTGTCGGCCTCGCAGACAGTGTTCGCCGGTTCGTACACCACCACGTGCAAGGTGACCAAGGGCTTCCCGATCATCACCGTCAAGCCGAACGTCCTGCCGCCCAAGGCCTCCCAGGCCGGTGCAGCAGTGGTCAACGTCGACGTCGCGGTGTCGGACGCCGCCAAGGGCGCGAAGGTCACCGACCGCCAGCCGAAGCAGAAGTCGGGTCGTCCCGAGCTCACCGAGGCCGCGATCGTGGTCTCCGGTGGTCGCGGTACGAACGGCGACTTCTCGCCGGTGGAGGAGTTCGCCGACACCCTCGGTGCCGCCGTCGGTGCCTCGCGCGCCGCAGTGGACGCCGGTTGGTATCCGCACTCCAACCAGGTGGGCCAGACCGGTAAGCAGGTCAGCCCGCAGCTCTACGTGGCGGCGGGTATCTCCGGTGCCATCCAGCACCGTGCCGGCATGCAGACGTCGAAGACGATCGTCGCGATCAACAAGGACGAAGAGGCTCCGATCTTCGAACTGGTCGACTTCGGTGTCGTCGGCGACCTCTTCGCAGTGCTGCCCCAGGCCACCGAGGCCGTGAAGAAGGCCAAGAACTGACGAGGGCACTCGAGCAGTGACGAAGAGCCCCGCCCGAATCCTTCGGGCGGGGCTCTTCGTCGCTCTGATCGGTCAGCGCTCAGCGAGACGTCGAGCTGGTTCCTGAGGATGCCGGAGCCGAAGAAGCGGGCGCCGAACCGGTCGACGAAGAAGACGTCGATGAAGAGGACGGCGAACTGCTCGGTGTCGCCGGCTTGAGCGTCCAGCTCGCCGTGGCCTTCTTGGCCGTGGGCTCTGGGACGTAGAGCAGCTTCCATCCGGCGACCGTCGAGCCCTTCGGGGTCCAGAAGACGACGCTGTAGGTCTTCTCCTTGTCGGGTTCGACCAGGTCACTGCTGAGGTTCTCGCCGTCGCTGCCGAGTTCGTTGTAACGGCAGAGGTTGCCCTTGTCGTCCAGCAGTTGCAGCTGGTTCCGCTCGATGAAACCGGCCGAGCCCTTGGCCGACACCTTGACCTGCACCTGCACCCCTGAAACATCGTTGGGCTGGGCCTGGCCGGGCGCGAGGTCACGGGTGGTCGGCTGCTGAGGAGTGATGGTGAGGGAGATGTCGCTGTCGCCGGCGGTGAAGGGCTTGCCGAAGTCCTGGTCCTTGGCGCCGGTGAGGCTGATGCCTGACTTGTTGGACGAGCAGGTCGTCATCGCCTGGGCGCTGGGGGCAGTGCCGCTGCCCGACCACGCCGCCACGGCGGTGTTCGACCCCCTGCCCTGCAGGTAGTAGACGGTGTAGTCGGACAGATTGGCTTCGGCGGGCACGATGAACGCGACCGAGCCCGTGGCGGCCTTGGACTCGTCCACCTGCGTGGCCGCCAGCGGATTCGACAGTGAGTTGGTGGCGGGTTGCGCGCAGCGGTTGCCTGCGCGATCGGCGAGGACGAACGACTCCGGGTGCACCGCGAAAACCCCGTTGGTCGCCACACGCGCCTGCACCTTGAGCGCAGCCACCTTGTAACCAGGCGAGGGCGGTGTCGCCGAATCCAGCGCGGGTTCGGAGACCTGAGCGACCAGGGCCCCGGTGGGGTCGATGTCGACCGGCGCATCGAATGCCGACGGCTTCGCACCGAATTTTGGTGCGGCTCCTGCGTTGCACGTGGCCTCGGAGGTCCGCGCGGGAGGATCGGAGGTGGCGCCGCCCTCCGAGGGGGAGGAGGAGGTGCAGCCGGCGATGGTGAGCGCCAGACCGGTGGTGATGGTGAGCAGGCGCGTGCGGGCGAAGGTCATGTACGCAAGTGTCCTTGAGGCGAATCCGGTGAGGCAGGCACCGTCCAGTCTGGCAAACGCCGGGTCCTGCCGTGCGGTCGGACCGTCGCCGAGACGGACGTAAACTCGTGCGGGTGACGACCAATGTCTACCTCGACCACGCGGCCACCACCCAGGTGCGCCCGGAAGTCATTGCTGCCATGGCCGAGCAGATGGCCGTGGTGGGTAACGCCTCGTCGTTGCACTCCGCTGGTCGGGCCGCCCGACGGGTGGTCGAGGAATCCCGCGAGCAGATCGCCGAAGCGCTCGGCGCCTCGCCGTCGGAGGTGATCTTCACCTCCGGCGGCACCGAGAGCAACAACATCGCGATCAAGGGTGCCTTCGGACGATCCGTTGCAGAAGATGCCGGTCGGCGAGGTCTGGTGGTCGGCACGACCGAGCACCACGCGTCCCTCGACCCGGTGGAGTTCCTGGTGGAGCGGCATGACGCACGGGTGCACTGGCTCGAGGTCGACCACGACGGTGTGCCCAGCGCACAGTCGCTGCGCTCCACCCTCGAGCAGGCAGGCGAATCCGTCGCGCTGGTGACCGCGATGTGGGCCAACAACGAGGTGGGTGCGATCGCTCCGGTCGCCGAACTGTCCAGCGTGGCAAGGGAATTCGGCGTGCCGTTCCACACGGACGCGGTGCAGGCGGTCGGTCATGTGCCGGTCGACTTCGCCGGTAGCGGCGCCGATCTGCTCAGCCTCTCCGGTCACAAGTTCGGTGGGCCGCAGGGCGTCGGTGCCTTGCTGGCCAGGCGCGATGTGAAGCTCGTGCCGCTCACCCATGGCGGCGGGCAGGAACGACAGATCCGTTCGGGCACCCTCGACGTCGCCGGCATCCGGGGCCTGGCAGCCGCGGTCAGCGCGGCAGTGGAAGAGCTTGCCGCGGAGAACGATCGCCTCGTGAGGCTGCGCGATCGCCTCGTCGAGCGTGCACTTGGCCTCGATCTCGGAATCTCGGTCTCCGGCCCGTACACGCCGGGCGACTCCGAGAGTCGGCTCGCCGGAAATGTGCACCTGAGAGTGCCCGACTGCGACGGTGACTCATTGCTCTATCTCCTCGACGCCGCCGGCATCGAATGCTCCACCGGGTCTGCCTGCCAAGCCGGTGTGCCGCAGCCGAGTCATGTGCTGCTCGCCATGGGTTACACCCAGCACGAAGCACGCGGGGCGTTGCGTATGACCCTCGGACGCACCACCACCGAGGAAGATGTCGACGCTGCTGTCGCCGCGCTGCCTGCTGCCGTCGAACGTGCCCGCCGGGCTCATCACGCAGGAAGGAACAGCGCATGAGAGTGGTCGCAGCGATGAGCGGTGGCGTCGACTCCGCCGTGTGCGCAGCGCGCATGGTCGATGCGGGTCACGAGGTCGTCGGGGTGCACTTGGCGTTGTCCCAATCGGCAGCGACGCTGCGGGAATCAGCTCGCGGCTGTTGCACGATCGAGGACGCCGGAGATGCCCGACGGGTGGCCGACCGGCTCGGCATCCCGTTCTATGTCTGGGACATGGCCGAGCGCTTCAAGCAGGACGTCGTCGACGACTTCATCTCCGAGTACGAAGCCGGCCGCACCCCCAACCCCTGCCTGCGGTGCAACGAGCGCATCAAGTTCGCCGCGTTGCTCGACAAGGCGCTCGCGCTGGGGTTCGATGCAGTGGCCACCGGCCACTACGCCCAGATCGTCGAGGGCACGAACGGCCGGGAGTTGCATCGCGCGGTCGACATGGCCAAGGACCAGTCCTACGTGCTGGGCGTGCTCGATGCCGAACAGTTGGCGCATTCCTTCTTCCCCTTGGGTGACACCACCAAGCCCGACATCCGCAAGGAAGCCGCCGAGCGTGGCTTCTCGGTCGCCAAGAAGCCCGACAGCCACGACATCTGCTTCATCGCCGACGGCGACACCCGCGGCTGGCTGACCAAGCGCCTTGGCGCACAGTCCGGCGAGATCGTCGACGAGAGCGGGACCGTGGTCGGCGAGCACGAAGGTGCGTACGCCTACACCGTGGGTCAGCGCCGCGGGCTGCGCCTGCAAAACCCTCGTCCGGACGGCGCGAAGCGCTATGTCATCGACGTGCAGCCGGCGACCAACACCGTGGTGGTGGGCACCGACGACCTGCTCGGGGTTGATGTCATCCACGCCGAGCACGCTCGCTGGCCAGGCCCGCCGCCTGTGGGCGAGGTGCGCCTCGGTGCGCAGCTGCGGGCACACGGCGAGGAGTTCCCGGCCACAGTGCGCGCCGAGGGCGACGACGTCGTCGTGCGTCTCGACGAACGCACCCGAGGCGTTGCGCCGGGGCAGTCGGTGGTGCTGTACGAGGGCACGAGGGTGGTCGGCTCGGCCACCATCACGCGAACATCACGAAAGTAACCAGACCCACTCGGGAGCCCAAACGCCCGTCGGTGCGTCGATATCCTTGCCTCGCGTTTGATTTGGTGCTCCTGAAGGGGGAAATGTGATGAGGAAGATTCTGCTCGGCGCAGCCGCGCTCAGTACGACAATGGTGCTTGCTGCCTGTGGTGACGACGGGGGAGCTCCGAAGGTGCAGTCGGCGCCGGCATCCACCTCCACGACCTCCTCACCGACCTCCTCAAGCTCGTCGGAGTCGACGACCTCCAGTTCCTCCACGACCTCCTCGACCACGTCGTCGAGCAGTTCGACCCCGGTCGAGTACGCCGTGGGTGACTGCTTCAAGGGCAAGTCGTGGGAGAAGGTCGGCTGCACCGAGCCGCACGATCGGGAGATCACGGCGATCGTCTCGAACAGCGAGTACTCCACCGATCTGATCAAGCGCTCGGCTCTGCGCAACTACACCTGCCTGGCGGAAGCCGGTAAGTATGTCGGCGGCCCGGACTACGGCTCGCTGTTCCTCGGCGGACCTCTGCCGGTCGCCAACGATCCCAAGTCGAACGAGCGCATTGTGTGCACCGTCCAACTGCAGAAGGCCGACGACAGCGGAATCGAGCAGATCAACTACAGCGCCAAGGACGCGATCAAGAAGAACGGTTTCCACAAGTACCAGCTGTGCACCAGCACGCCGCCGAGCAAGGACGGCGTGAAGATCGCTCCCTGCGACGGCCCGCACGTCGCGGAGTCGACCTGGGGCTTCCTCGACGGTAAGTTCGGCGACCCCTACCCGGGGGCGAAGGCGCAGAACCTCGCCGCGCACAAGCGTTGCCAGCCGTTCGGCGATCGCTACCTCGGTGCCAAGCGTGCGGACGTCCGCCCAGTGCAGAACAGCGCCCCGGAGTCTGGCTTCAAGAGGGGCATCCCGGTCATCGGTTGCTTCGTGGAGACGGCCGACGGCTCCAAGGTCACCAAGTCGATGAAGGGTCTGGGCAACAAGCCTCTGTCGTCGGTGAAGTGATCACCGCCCGATCGCGCACCGTCGCGATCGTCGGCCCGCCGCAGCCGTTAAGGTCCGTGGGGTGAGCGATCGACCGAGGGTGAGCGGCATCGGCAGCATGCCCGGCACCGACGTGCGCGAAGCAGGTCGAATGGTGCGGGATCTGTTGGGGGAAAACGACATTCCCTTCCTTCCCGAGCTGCCTGCGCGGGGGCCGGGAGCTGATCTCGTCGGCCGCGCCGCTACCGCGCTGGTCGGACTCAGCGTCGACCTGCAACCGTCCGGCTGGCGTTTGACGGATGCGGCAGGGGTCGACGCCCGACGGGCGCGCTCGTACCTTCGCAACGACCTCGACGGGTTGGCCGAGGCCTTCGACGGTTACGTCGGTCCGCTCAAACTGCAGTGGTGCGGGCCGTGGACGCTGGCGGCGTCGGTCGAGCTTCCTCGGGGCGAGCGGGCGCTGACCGACGACGGTGCAACGCGTGACCTCGTGCAGTCGGTTGCCGAGAGCGCGTTGAAGCACGCGTCCGCCGTCCAGCGTCTGGTGCCGGGCGCCGAACTGATCATGCAATGGGACGAGCCGGGCCTCCCGGCAGTGCTGGGCGGCCGGCTGCCCACCGCATCGGGTTACGGCCGGGTGCGCGCAGTCGACCAAGCACGTGTCGTCGAAGGCTTGGAAGCCGTCGCGAGTGCGCTGCGGGCGGTCGTACCTCACCAGATCTTGCACTGCTGTGCGCCCGGGGTGCCGGTGCCGCTCGTACGACGTGTCGATGACCTGGCGCTGGCTATCGACACCTCGTTGATCCACACCCGTCAATGGGACGGAGTGGCCGAACTCGTGGAGTCAGGACGAAGCCTGTGGACCGGGGTACTGCCCACGGACGGCACGGTGACTCGTCCGGAACAGGTGGCCGACCCACTGCTGCGTGCGTGGGAGCAAGTCGGTCTGGAGAGCGCCGCGCTCGAGCAGGTCGTGCTCACACCGGCGTGCGGGCTGGCATCGACCGCACCGCGTGAGGTGCCGCGCACCTTCCGGCTCTTGCAGGAGGCGGCGGCGCTGCTGGCGGCGCGAACCGCCTGACCGTCGCCGGTGCCGCGAAAGTCACCCGACCTGATCGTCCGGTGTCGGTGCTCTGCGGCAGGATTGGAGACGTGCCTGATCTCGAGAACCCTGACGTCCCCCAGAGCGCTCGTCATGAGTGGACCGCGCTGGTGGAGGAGCTCAACGACCACCAGTTCGCCTATTACGTCAAGGACGCTCCGACGGTCAGCGACGCTGAGTACGACACGCTGCTGCGCAGGCTGCAGGCCCTTGAGGACGAACACCCGACCTTGCGTTCACCCGACAGCCCCACCCAGCGGGTGGGCGGCACCTTCAGTACGGAGTTCGCCGCCGTGCAGCACCGCGAACGCATGCTCAGTCTCGACAACGTCTTCTCCGAGGACGAACTGCGTGAGTGGTTGGTGCGGGCGCAGCGTGACGCCGGGGGAGAGATCCACTTCCTGTGCGAATTGAAGATCGACGGTCTCGCCATCAACCTGCTCTACGAGGACGGCGCGCTGGTGCGGGCCGCCACCCGCGGCGACGGCGTGACGGGTGAGGACGTCACGCTCAACGCGCGCACGATCGAAGGAATCCCGCACCGGCTGAAAGCCGCCGATGACGTACCGGTGCCCACGGCCGTGGAGATCCGGGGCGAGGTCTTCCTATCGGTCGAAGCCTTCGAGGCGCTCAATGAGCAGATGGTGGCCGCCGGCAAGCCGCCGTATGCCAATCCGCGCAACACCGCCGCCGGTTCGCTACGCCAGAAAGACCCCAGGGTGACTGCTTCGCGCCCGCTGCAGATGCTGGTGCACGGCATTGGTGATCGCCAGGGCTTCACCATCGAGAAGCAGAGTCAGGCATATGACTTGCTGCGCGCGTGGGGTCTGCCGGTCACCGACCGGGCGAAGGTGGTCTCGACCGCCGATGAGGTGGTCGCCTTCGTCGAGCACTACGGCAAACATCGCCACTCCGTCGAGCACGAACTCGACGGCATCGTGGTGAAGGTCGACGAGGTGCCGGCCCAGCGTGCGTTGGGCACCACCTCGCGTGCGCCGCGCTGGGCGATCGCCTTCAAGTACCCGCCGGAGGAGGTCAACACCAAGCTGCTCGACATCCGGGTCAACGTCGGCCGCACCGGTCGCGTTACGCCCTACGGCGTCATGGAACCGGTGAAGGTTGCCGGTTCCACGGTCGAGATGGCCACGCTGCACAACGCCTTCGACGTCAAACGCAAGGGTGTGCTCATCGGCGACACCATCGTGTTGCGCAAGGCCGGCGACGTCATCCCGGAGATCGTCGGGCCGGTGGCCGAACTGAGGGACGGCACCGAGCGGGAGTTCGTGATGCCAACCGAATGCCCTTCCTGCGGAACGGAATTGGCGTACGAGAAGGAGGGCGACAAGGACATCCGGTGTCCCAACGCCCGCACGTGTCCTGCGCAGCTGCGCGAGCGGATGTTCTCCCTCGGATCCCGCGGAGCCTTCGACATCGAGGCGATGGGCTGGGAGGCGGCCATCGCCCTCACCGACCCCGAGTACGGTCGCCCGGACGACGCCGACGACGAGCCCCAAGCTCCCGTGCTGTCGTCGGAAGCAGGCCTGTTCGACCTCACCGCTGACGACCTCGCCGAGGTGATGGTGTGGCGGCGTCGCAGGAAGGGTGGCGTCGAGCAGCCTGCAGCGAAGGAGCCGTTCTTCTTCACCAAGGGCACGGCTGCCAAACCGGCTGCGCCGCGGGCGACCACCGACAAGCTCTTCTTCGAACTGCAGAAGGCGAAGTCGCAACCGCTGTGGCGGGTGTTGGTAGCCCTGTCGATCCGACACGTCGGGCCCACCGCTGCACGCGCGCTGGCCACCGAGTTCGGCTCGCTGGCAGCGATCGAAGCGGCCGATGTCGAGGCGCTCTCCGCCACCGAAGGTGTCGGCCCGGTGATCGCCGAGGCGGTGCGTGACTGGTTCGACGGTGAGGGCAGCGAGTGGCACCACGAGATCGTCGAGCGTTGGGCGGCGGCCGGAGTGCGGATGGCCGACGAGCGAGATGAGTCGATCGAGCGCACCCTTGAGGGCCTCACCGTCGTGGTCACCGGATCGCTCGACGACTTCTCCCGTGATGGAGCCAAGGAAGCCATCATCAGCCGTGGCGGCAAGGCCGCCGGCTCAGTGAGCAAGAAGACCGACTATGTGGTCATCGGGGCCAACGCCGGTTCCAAGGCCGCCAAGGCCGAAGAGCTCGGTGTGCCGATCCTCGACGAGGACGGTTTCAAGTCGCTGCTCGAGAACGGTCCGTCGACGGCGCAATCCGATGAGTGACAACAGGATCGAGCTGGACGACGTGCTTCGTCACATCGATCTCGCACTCGACGGCATGTGCGCCACGCTCGAGGCTCTCGGCGATGAGCGCGTCAACGCGCGCCCCGACCTGCCTGGTGCCAACTCGCCGTTCGTGATCGTCCGACACTGCTGCGGGGTGATGGAGCACTGGGGTGCGACCGAACTCGCCGGACGCCCCACTGATCGCGACCGCGACGCCGAATTCAGTTCGTCCGGCACGGTCGCCGAACTGATTCAACTGGTGCGGTCGCAGCGGGCCCGGCTGGCGGCCGACCTCGCATCCTTCGACGGTGCCGCGCCGGCACTTCGAGCGCAAGAGCGCGACGGCTTCTCGGCTCCCGAACGCGCTGCAGTGGCGACCCAGGGCGGGGTGCTCATGCATCTGTATGAAGAACTCGCACAGCACCGTGGGCACCTCGATCTCACCGCCGATCTGCTGCGCGTGCATGAGCCTGGTGGTCAGGTCTGATCTGCGCGCAGGCCGCCGGTCCAGTTACCCTCGATCCGTGGAAAATCGGTGGGTTCGGGACGCGCTGACCGCAGTGGAATCCAGGTGCACCGGGCAGGCGCTGGCTCGGCATCACCGAATCTCCCTCAACTTCCACCCCGACCGCGCGCTCGGAGCTATCACGATCCTCTACGCCATGGTGCGCGACGGGGTCTACCGGTCCCAGTTCGAGACCGGCACCAGTAACGGCGGTCTGACGGCGCACGTCGGCGGAGACCGGTGGGTCTGGGAGCAGTCGATGTTCGGCGGGGCGTACGACGATGCGCCGCCCGCCGAGCGTCCCAAGTACGGGGCGCTGAACCATCGACACCGCTCTCTCGGTGGAGCGCCGAGGTTCGGGTCTGCACACTTTAGGCTGCGGGAGCACATGCTCGACCGCGCCACCTTCTGCTTCCCCGACTCCGCGGTGGCACCGCAGCACTTCGCGACGGCGAGCAGCTTCGACCTGCTGCGCCTGGCTGACGAACATGACAGTGCGCTCGAATTCGACCCGGACGACGAGAGCCGAGACCCGCTGGACGGATACGTCGAGGCGCAGGTGCACGGCGAGGTGGTGCTCGTCCAGGACGTCGAAGCACTCGTGCTCGATCCGTGTTTCCAGCGCACTTGGGTGCAGGCCCAAGCCGAAGCTCTGGGCGTCCCACTGGAATGGCACGAAGGGCGCGTCCTCACCACGGAGGAACTGGTGCGCCGCGAGCACTACCGCGGTCCGGATCCGGTGTGCATCGGGCTGGAGATTGCGTCGGAGGGCAAGATCGACGCGTGGGCGATCGGCGAGGCCGCTGCATCAGGTCGTTACCCGGTGCAACCGGTCAAGCAGTTGTGGCACCTGACCGCCATGTGGGGCAGCCCAGCGGACGCCAGCTAATCGGCGTCAGGCCGAGATCAGCGAACGGTCAGGTGGCCGGTGCCGGTGCGCTGACGATGCGCGGCCACTTCGTCGCGTCCGGCCTGTCCCTTGTCGAGCACGGTCTGCAGTTCGGCGGTGGTGATGATGGTCAGCGGCACGATGTCGACGACGCCGCCGGCGGTGTTGACCTGCGATGCGCGACCGGCTGCCGGCAGCCCGATGAGCGCTCCGACCGTGCCGTGTTCGGTCATAAACTCGGCCGGGGTGTATTCGGGGTCCATCGGAAGCTCCATGGAGGCGACGCCGTACTGCCGCAAGTGATCGCTGATGCCCTGCATCCCGGCGACGTTCTGTGCGAAGAGCTCGACGGCCGCGAACAACCAGCTGTACTTCAGGTCTTCGAAGGACGCGCCCACAAGTTCTGGTGACTCGATGTAGACCTCGCAGCCGAATCCTATTGGTAATGCGTCGTTTTCGCTCGACGGATCGGCCAGGCCGTCGGAGGTGATGATGACGGTGTCAGCTCGGCGCACCACGCTGTAGGCCTGGCGGATGTTCGGCCACGCCGGCGCACCCTGGAACATCGGGTTGATCATGTAGGAGATCACGTCGTCGTCGGATGTACCGATCGCGTCCCAATAGGCGTCGATGGCATCCCGAGCGTCGGGAAGGGGCGCCGAGGAGTCATTGCGCTTCTTGTCGAACCAGCCCATTCCCGAATCCAATCCTCGTGCGTTGTGAGCTCAAATACCTGCCGGCGGCCGCCGGGGCCGCCCCGTTTCCATCGGTCACCCGAAGTCCTGTGCTGATCGTAGGCTTGCCCACCGTGACCGATCATCAGGGTGACCCGGGCCTCGACCCGGACGACCTCGCCGCCACCTTGCGGGTGCTGGAACAGCTACCGCAGCTGCCGGCCGCCCACCCGGACATCGAAACGGTCAAGCGGGCTTCGCAGCGCATGTTCAACCGGGTGCGCAAGGCGCGCCGGGCGGCGGCGCGACAGGAGCGCGAACAGCCCTTGCGTCAGGCGGACGAGGAGGTGCTGGCCCGCACCGCCACCGGTTCGCCGATGCGGATCGACGACGAGACCCGCGGCATCCTGCTGGAGGCATCGGCGCCGGGCGAGGCGGCTGGGCTCCTGCATTTCGATCGCGGTTGCTACGTCTGCCATGCCAAGTACCGCCAGGTTGACGCTTTCTACCACTGGCTCTGCCCGGAGTGCGCTGCGTTCAGCCACGGCAAGCGTGACCAGCACGTCGATCTACGAGGCAAACGGGCACTGCTCACCGGAGGCCGCGCCAAGATCGGGATGTACATCGCGCTCATGCTGTTGCGCGACGGCGCCGAGCTCACGATCACCACCCGCTTTCCCCGCGATGCCGTCCGCCGATTTCGCGCCATGCCGGACGCGGACGACTGGATCGAGCGCCTGACGGTCGTCGGAATCGACCTGCGCGACCCCAGCCACGTCGCAGCGCTCGCCGACGAGGTCGCCGCAGGGGGCGCACTCGACATCCTCATCAACAATGCAGCGCAGACCGTCCGCCGTAGTGCCGGTTCCTACTCGCATCTGGTGCGGGCCGAAGACGCTCCTCGGCCCGCCGGGGTCGCGCTGCCGCGCATGGTCACCTTCGATCGCATGAGTGATGCCCACCCGGCGCAGCTGGTCGGCTCCCTCGGCGCCGACGCGGTCGCTCACCATCAGGACCGGGACGAGCACCACGAGGCCGCGGCGCTCGCGGCGCAGGCGTCGGCCCACGTGCTCCGAGCAGGCAGTGCGAGCCTGGAGGCCTATCTCGCCGGTACCGCCGTCGACGCCGGCGGGCTGCTGCCTGATCTGGCCACCGACAACTCCTGGACCAACACCGTCGACCAGGTTGATCCGCTCGAACTGCTCGAGGTGCAGCTCTGCAACTCGGTGGCGCCCTTCGTCCTCGTCTCCCGCCTCCGGCCGGCCATGCGCGCGGCAGTGCACGCGGGGGCGAGGCGCGCCTACGTGGTCAACGTGTCGGCGATGGAAGGGCAGTTCGGACGCCGGTACAAGGGCGCAGGCCATCCGCACACCAATATGGCCAAGGCGGCCCTCAACATGCTCACTCGCACCAGCGCGCAGGAGATGTTCGACTCAGACCGCATCCTGATGACCGCGGTCGACACCGGGTGGATCACCGACGAACGACCGCACGACCAGAAGCTGCGGATCGCGGGGGAGGGCTGGCACGCGCCCCTCGATCTGGTCGACGGTGCGGCCCGCGTCTACGACCCGATCGTGCAGGGAGAGAGCGGCATCGACCTGCACGGAGTCTTCCTGAAGGACTTCAAGCCGCACCCTTGGTAGCGCTCCTGTGGGTCCCTGCTGCCCACTGCCGAACGGTGACGGCACCCGTGCCACCTGGAGATACACCTACGCCATCCGGCCGGAGTGGTTGCGCCCGATCGCCGAGCCGATCGGCCAGTGGTTGCTGGGCCGGGAGATCCGCAAACGCATTGGGGCTTCGCTCGCGGGTGCACCGATCCGGTCGTGTTCGATGCTGCCCGGGCAGCCTTGGAGGAGCCGAGCGCGGCGTCCTGACCGGCGGGCGTCGGCAGGTTTGCCGCAGCCGTAGACTGACGGCCATGTCTTCGCTGTCCCGCGACGAGGTCGCGCACGTCGCCATGCTCGCCCGCATCCAGTTGTCCGATGACGAACTCGACAAGCTCGCCGGTCAGCTCGATCAGATCGTCGGCTTCGTGGCCCAGGTCAACGACATCGCCGCCGCCGACGTGCCGCCGATGTCCCACCCGCTGCCGCTGACCAATGTCACCCGGCCGGACGAGGTGCGTCCCAGCCTCACCCAGGAGCAGGCGCTCGCCGGTGCTCCCGCCAGCGACATCGGTCGCTTCGAGGTGCCGCGCATCCTCGACGAAGACTGACCAACACTTCCCTCGCCCGGCCCACCCGAAGGTTTCGAAGTTGACTGACATCACCCGTTCCACCGCGTCCGACATGGCCGACGCGCTCGCCCGCAAGGACGTCAGCGCCGTCGAGCTCACGCAGGCGCATCTCGACCGCATCGCCACCGTCGACGGCGACGTCCACGCTTTCCTGCACGTCGACAGCGAAGGCGCGCTCGCCGCAGCCGCGGACGTCGACCAGCGCCGCGCTGCCGGCGAGCAACTGCACGCCTTGGCCGGCGTGCCGATCGCGGTGAAGGACGTCGTGGCCACCCAGGGTCTGCCGACCACCGCGGGCAGCAAGATCCTCGAAGGCTGGGTGCCGCCGTACGACGCCACACTGGTCAGCCGCTTGAAGGCGGCTGGAATGCCGATTCTGGGTAAGACCAACATGGACGAGTTTGCGATGGGTTCGTCCACCGAGCACTCCGCCTACGGTCCGTCGCGCAACCCGTGGGATCTCGAGCGCATTCCCGGTGGTTCGGGCGGTGGCTCGGCCGCGGCGATCGCTGCGTTCGAGGCGCCGCTGGCCATCGGCACCGACACCGGTGGCTCGATCCGGCAACCAGCCTCGGTCACCGGCACCGTCGGCACCAAGCCCACCTACGGCGGTGTCTCCCGCTACGGCCTGATCGCGTTGGCCAGCTCGCTCGACCAGGCCGGTCCGTGCACCCGCACGGTGCTTGACGCCGCGCTGCTGCACGAAGTGATCGGCGGACACGACCCGCTCGACTCCACCTCCATCGACGCTCCGGTGCCGCCGGTCGTCGAGGCCGCCCGCCGCGGCGAGGTCAAGGGCATGCGCATCGGCGTGATCAAGGAGATCTCCGGCGAAGGCTTCCAAGAGGGCGTGAAGTCGCGCTTCGAGGAATCGCTTGACCTCCTGCGCGACGCCGGTGCGGAGATCGTCGAGGTCTCCTGCCCCTCCTTCGAGCAGGGCCTGGCGGCGTACTACCTGATCCTGCCGAGTGAGGCCAGCTCCAACCTCGCGAAGTTCGACGCCATGCGTTACGGCCTGCGGGTTGCGCCTGAGGGCATCCAGAGCCCGTCGGCCGAGCAGGTCATGGCCGCCACCCGCGACGCCGGCTTCGGGGACGAGGTCAAGCGCCGCATCATCCTCGGCACCTACGCCCTCAGCTCCGGCTACTACGACGCCTACTACGGCCAAGCCCAGAAGGTGCGCACCCTCATCGCACGCGACTTCGCCGCCGCCTTCGAGAGGGCCGACGTACTGGTCACCCCGACCGCTCCGACCACGGCGTTCAAGCTGGGGGAGAAGCTGGACGACCCGATGTCGATGTACCTCAACGATGTCGCGACCATCCCGGCCAACCTCGCCGGCGTCCCCGGCATGTCGCTGCCCAACGGCCTCGCCGAGGACGGCCTGCCCTCCGGTTTCCAGATCCTGGCGCCGGCAACCAAGGACGAGCGGCTCTACGAAGTGGGTGCCGCGCTGGAACGAATGCTGTTGTCGCAGTGGGGATCTCCGATCCTCACCAACGCTCCGGAACTCACCGGGAAGGAGATCGCTCGATGAGCGTTCACACCGAGGACGTCGTCAGCTACGACGAGGCGATCGCCACCTACGACCCGGTGATGGGTCTGGAGGTGCACGTCGAGCTCAACACCAACACCAAGATGTTCTGCGGCTGCGCCACGGAGTTCGGTGCCGAGCCCAACACCCAGGTCTGCCCGGTCTGCCTTGGCCTGCCGGGTGCCTTGCCGGTGGTCAGCCACACCGCCGTCGAGTCGGCGATCCGCATCGGTCTGGCACTCAACTGCGAGATCGCGGAATGGTGCCGCTTCGCCCGGAAGAACTACTTCTATCCGGATATGCCGAAGAACTTCCAGACGAGCCAGTACGACGAGCCGATCGCGTTCAACGGTTACCTCGACGTCGACCTCGAGGACGGCAGCACCTACCGCGTCGAGATCGAGCGGGCGCACATGGAGGAAGACACCGGCAAAGCGCTGCACGTCGGTGGCTCCACCGGTCGGATCCACGGCGCGGAGTACTCACTCATCGACTACAACCGGGCCGGCATCCCGCTCATCGAGATCGTCACCAAGCCGCTGACCGGCGCCGGTGAGCGCGCTCCCGAGATCGCCAAGGCCTATGTCTCGGCGTTGCGCGACCTCATCAAGGCGCTCGGCGTGAGCGATGTGCGCATGGAGCAGGGTTCGATGCGCTGCGACGCGAATGTCTCGCTCATGCCCAAGGGCGCGCAGAAGTTCGGCATCCGCACCGAGACCAAGAACGTCAACTCGTTGCGTTCGGTGGAGCGCGCGGTGCGCTACGAGATCAGTCGCCACGCCGCGGTGCTGAACTCCGGCGGCACGATCATCCAGGAGACCCGTCACTGGCACGAGGACACCGGCGTCACGACCGCCGGACGTCCCAAGTCGGATGCCGAGGACTACCGCTACTTCCCCGAGCCCGACCTCGTGCCGGTTGCTCCGACCCGCGAGCGGGTCGAGGAACTGCGCGGCACCCTGCCCGAACCGCCCGCGCAGCGTCGCAAGCGGCTGCAGTCCGAATGGGGCTACAGCGACCTGGAGATGCGCGATGTCATCAACGCGGGAGCCACCGAGCTCATCGAGCAGACGGTTGCTGCGGGTGCGAGTCCGCCCGCGGCCCGCAAGTGGTGGACCGGTGAGCTGGCTCGCCGCGCCAACGTCGAGGGCAAGGGCGTCGACGAATTCGGTGTCACGCCCGCACATGTCGCCGAGCTCGACAGCCTGGTGCGGGGCGGCAGGCTCAACGACGCCATGGCCCGCCAGGTGATGGACGGCGTCATCGACGGCGAAGGCACACCGACGCAGGTGGCCGACGCGCGCGGCCTCGAACTCGTCCAGGACGACGGCGCTCTGGAGGCTGCCGTCGACAAAGTGATCGCCGCCAATGACGACGTCGCCCAGAAGGTACGCGACGGCAAGCTCAACGCCGCCGGAGCACTCATCGGTCAGGTGATGAAGGAGATGAAGGGTCAGGCCGACGCCGCCAAGGCGCGTGAGCTGATCCTCGCCAAACTGACCTGAGCGCCTGGAATCCTCACAAACCGGACGCAAAACGTACGCGACACGCCGTGTGAACGTACGTTTTGCGTCCGGTTTGTGGTCTCCAGCCGCGATGTTCACGGCAGCACCTCACTAAGGTCGAGGCCGTGACTGTCGTGAGCCTCCCGCAGCAGGACTGGGCCGATGCCCTCGCCGATCTTGACGACATCGAGGTGGTGGTGTGGGACATGAAGGACGCCCCGCCCCGCGACGACATCGAGCTGCTCGTGCCGCCCTACATGGGCAACGCCAGCCGCTTGGCCCGATTGGCCGACCTGCCGCACCTGAAGGCCGTGCAGCTGGCCACCGCCGGGTTCGAGCACGCGTTGCCCTATCTGCCCGCCGGAGTGGCACTCGCCAACGGACGCGGCATCCACGACACCTCCACGGCCGAGCTCGCGGTCGGGCTGGCGATCGCGTCACAGCGCGGATTCCCCGAAGCGGTCCGCGCTCAAGAGCAGGGCGACTGGCTGCGGATGGCCGGTCGTCCCTCACTGGCCGACCGGCGTGCTCTGGTCATCGGCTACGGGTCCATCGGTCGCGCGATCGTGGCGCGCCTGCAGGTCTTCGAAGTCGAATGCACCGTGGTGGCCTCGACCGCCCGTGCCGGCGACGATCTGGTCGATGCCGTGCACGGTATCGACGAACTTCCCGGTCTGCTGCAGGAGGCGGAGATCGTCTTCCTCATCCTCCCGCTCACCGACGCCACGCATCACCTGGTCGACGAAGAGTTCCTGGCCGCGCTGCCCGACGACGCGCTGCTCGTCAATGTCGCGCGAGGGGGAGTGGTCGACACCGATGCACTCGTGCGTGCTTGTGCGGCCGGACGCGTGCGTGCCGCGCTGGACGTCACCGATCCCGAACCGCTCCCGGCTGACCACCCGCTGTGGACGACACGCGGCGTGCTCATCACACCTCACGTCGGAGGCGCGACGACCGCTTTCACCCCACGCCTGATCCGCTTGCTGCGCAAGGAGATTCCGCACTTCGTGGCAACGGGTTCATTGCGCAACGTCGTGGCGGGCGACTGACGTCATGTCCGGCCTGCGGGTTGCGCAGGGCGTTGCCTGGGCTCTGACGGTGCAGGCGCTGCTGCTGCTCAGCGTCGTGCTGCTCCAGTCGTCGCCGGTGAGCCCGTCAGTTATGGTCATCTCGACCAGAACAGAATGGTCGGGCCTGGTTGCCAACCGCATCAACACGACGCCGGGCCACCCGGTTCGAGCCTTCGTCGGCACCACGACCGGCGAGGCGCTGGACGACCTACGGGCGGATCGGACGCAGGGTGTGCTGCTTGTCGACCCGAGCCGGGCTGCGGATGAGCTCACCGTGAGCTCGGTGCAGGGAACGGACGCTGCTGCCACCGTGTCAGCGGTCGTCGGCTCGGCCGTCCGAGCAGAGGGCCGACAGCTGACCAGCACCGATCTCACTGAGTTTCCGGTGGGTGATCCAGGGGGCCGACATGCGCATCAGTTGCTCCTGGCATGGATCATCAGCGGACTCGTCCTCGGTGCCCTCACCACCGGCGCCCGACGTCCCGGCTTGGCCCGCGAACTGCTCGCGTGTGCCCTGCTGGGCGCACTGGGAGCCCTGCTTTCTGCGATGTCGGTCGGAATCGTCTGCCTGGTCGTCGCTTCCTGGACGCAGGACGCCGCGCCGATGTTCCTGCTCGGCGTGATCGTGGTGTGGGCCAGCGCCCTCCTGGCCAGGGCCGCCTCCGTCGGCGCGCGTGGCGCCGCGCTCCTGGCTGTTTCAGCCGCGCTCCTGGTCGTCGCTGCCAACCCGATCGCCACAGGCGCGGACGGCTTCGGTCGAGCCGGGCCGATCTGGGCGTCGATCGGTCCGCTCACGCTGCCCGGTGCTGCGATGTCGGCACTGCGCCGGGTGACCTATGTCGACCTTCCGGTCACCACAGCGCAGTGGGCCGCGCTTGCCTGGTGGTGCGCAGCGGGCGTCCTGGCCGCGGTGCTGGCCAATTCTTGGTGGACCGGCGAGCGCAGCGACAACGCGCGATGAAATGCTTGTCCCATGAGTGATGTGCGCACCCTCGTCCTGGTGCGGCACGCGAAGGCGGAGCCGCACGGAACCCGACCCGACCACGAACGCGAGCTCACCGAGCGCGGCATGCGTGACGCCGCCGAGATCGGCCGCTGGCTGAAGCAGGAGAGCATCAGCCCGGACTTCGTCTGGTGCTCCACCTCCGCCAGGACGCGGCAGACCTGGGCGGCTGCGGTGGAAACCTCCGGCGCCGGCTCGATCGTCGACCACGAACAGCGCATCTACGAGGCACCGCCGCGCAATCTCCTGGAGGTGCTGCGCGAGACGCCGCAGGAGGCCCACACCGTCGTCCTCGTGGGCCACGCTCCCGGCGTTCCGGCCCTTGCAGCCGGCCTGACCGAGAACAACACCGCAGTCGACTTCGGCGACCACTTCGTCACCAGTGGGGTCGCGGTGCTCGACGTGCCGGTGCGGTGGGCCGACCTGGTCGCAGGCGTCGCCTCGGTGCGAAGCATCTTCGTCGGCCGCGGCTGATCTCTCATGCTGAGACAGCAGTCTCACAATGTTGACGCTTCAGTGTCAGCAGACCAGAATCGAGGGCGTGGCACGGATTGTCGTACTTCCCCAGCGCGCCCGCTGAGCAAGAGCTCGACAGGCGCGCAGACCCTCACTGCCTTCGGGCCGGAGGGTTTTTTCATGTCCGAGGCCCGAACAATCGAACGAAACGAAGGTGGTTGAGGTGACGAACACCGCGTCCCGGCCCGCAGCTCACATGCCGACCCCGTCCCAGGTGGCGGCGCGAGTTCCGCAGGGTGTCCAGGAAGTAGCGGACGTCACCGGCGCGCAGGCGCTGGTTCTGGCCCTTGAAGCGGTGGGTGTCGACACCGTCTTCGGCATTCCGGGTGGAGCGATCCTCCCCGCCTACGACCCGCTGCTCGACTCGGTCAAGGTGCGTCACATTCTCGTGCGCCACGAGCAGGGCGCCGGCCACGCCGCGCAGGGGTACGCCGCTGCCACGGGCAAGGTCGGCGTGTGCATGGCCACCAGTGGGCCGGGGGCGACCAACCTGGTGACGCCGATCGCGGACGCCTACATGGACTCCGTCCCGATGGTTGCGATCACCGGGCAGGTGAGCTCCTCGGTCATCGGCACCGACGCCTTCCAGGAAGCCGACATCCGCGGCATCACGATGCCGGTGAGCAAGCACAACTACCTCGTCACCAGCGCCGACGACATTCCCAAGGCGATCGCCGAGGCGTTCCACGTGGCCAGCAGCGGACGTCCGGGCCCGGTGCTGGTCGACATCACCAAGGACGCGCTCGTCGGCAAGAGCACCTTCCACTGGCCGCCGGTGATCGACCTGCCGGGTTACCGCCCGGTGACCAAGCCGCACCACAAGCAGATTCGTGCGGCGGTCGAGCTCATCCGTGCCGCCAAGAGCCCGGTGCTCTACGTCGGCGGTGGCGTGATCCGCGCAGGTGCTTCCAAGGAACTGCGTGAGCTGGTCGAGCTCACCGGCATTCCGGTCGTCACCACGCTGATGGCGCGCGGAGCCGTGCCCGACAGCCACCCGCTCCACCTCGGCATGCCCGGCATGCACGGGTCGGTTGCTGCGGTGACGGCGCTGCAGAAATCCGACCTGCTGGTCACGCTTGGGGCTCGCTTCGACGACCGGGTGACCGGACACCTGCCTTCGTTCGCCCCCGAGGCGAAGGTGATCCACGCCGACATCGATCCGGCCGAGATCTCCAAGAATCGAGTGGCCGATGTGCCGATCGTGGGTGACTGCAAGGAGGTCATCCTCGACCTGCTGGAGACGCTGCGTTCGACCAACGGTCCGGTCGGCGACTTCGCGGCGTGGCGCGAGCGCACGACCAAGTGGAAGGCCGACTTCCCGCTGGGCTATCTCGAGCCGGAGACCCCGGGCGCCCTCGCCCCGCAGTACGTGTTGGAGCGCCTCGGTGCCATCGCCGGACCGGAGGCCACCTTCGTCGCCGGTGTGGGGCAGCACCAGATGTGGGCCGCGCAGTTCGTGCAGTACGAGCGTCCCAACTCCTGGCTCAACTCCGGTGGCCTGGGCACGATGGGTTATGCGGTGCCCGCGGCCATGGGCGCCAAGGTCGCCGAGCCGGAGCGCACGGTGTGGGCGGTCGACGGTGACGGTTGCTTCCAGATGACCAACCAGGAGTTGGCCACCTGCGTCATCAACAACATCCCGATCAAGGTCGCGATCATCAACAACAGCTCGCTGGGCATGGTGCGCCAGTGGCAGACGCTCTTCTACGGCGAGCGTTACTCCAACACCGATCTGCACACCGCGGTCGGCTCGCGGGTGCCCGACTTCGTCAAGCTCGCGGACGCCTACGGCTGCGTCGGGCTGCGGTGTGAGCGTCCCGAGGACGTCGACACCGTGATTCGACAGGCGATGGAGATCAACGACGCCCCGGTGGTGATCGATTTCGTCGTCGAACGCGACGCGATGGTGTGGCCGATGGTGCCCGCCGGTGTCAGCAACGACATGGTGACGATGGCGCGCAACATGGCGCCGGTCTTCGACCGCGAGGAAGAAGGCGAATGATGAGCAATCGCACGGACGCACGAGGAGACAACTGATGGCGCGGCACACCTTGTCAGTGCTGGTGGAGGACAAACCCGGTGTGCTGGCGCGCATCGCCGGTCTCATCTCGCGGCGCGGTTTCAACATCGACTCCCTCGCCGTCGGCCCGACCGAGCACGCCGAGATCTCGCGCATGACGATCGTCGTCGACGCCGAGGAGCACGCGCTGGAGCAGGTCACCAAGCAGCTCAACAAGCTGATCGAGGTGCTCAAGGTCGTCGAGCTCGAGGAGACCGCCTCCGTGCAGCGCGAGCTCGTGCTCATCAAGGTGCGGTCCGACGCGGCCACCCGCAGCCAGATCCTCGATCTGACCACGATGTTCCGGTGCAATGTCGTCGACGTGAGTGTCGACTCGGTGGTGCTCGAGGCCACCGGTACGCCGGGCAAGCTGGCCGCGCTGCTGGAGGTGCTGGAGCCCTACGGCGTCCGCGAACTGGTGCAGTCGGGCCTGGTGGCCGTCGGCCGCGGTGGCCGCTCGATCACCGATCGTGCTCGCAAGGCCAGCTGAAAACCCAAGATCCACAACGCTTCTCACAAGACAGTCCCGCAATTCAAGGAGAGACCAGAAGTGGCTGAGATGTTCTACGACGAGGACGCCGACCTGTCGGTGATCCAGGGCCGCAAGGTTGCGGTCATCGGTTACGGCAGCCAGGGGCACGCGCACGCGCTCAACCTGCGCGACTCCGGCGTCCAGGTCGTCGTCGGCCTGCGCGACGGTTCGAGCTCGGTGGCCAAGGCCGAGGCCGAGGGCCTCACGGTCCTGCCGGTCTCCGAGGCGGTCAAGGCGTCCGACTTCATCGTGATCCTGGCTCCCGACCAGGTGCAGCGCGGACTGTACGCGCAGGAGATCGAGCCCAACCTGGAGTCCGGCGACGTGCTGCTCTTCAGCCACGGCTTCAACATCCGCTTCGACTACATCAAGCCGGGCACCGACAACGACGTGATCATGGTCGCGCCGAAGGGCCCGGGTCACCTCGTGCGTCGTGAGTACGTCGACGGCCGCGGCGTTCCGGTGTTGCTGGCCGTGGAGCAGGACGCTTCGGGTAAGGCTTGGGACATCGCCAAGTCGTACGCCTCCGCGATCGGCGGCCTGCGTGCCGGCGGCATCAAGACCACCTTCACCGAGGAGACCGAGACCGACCTGTTCGGTGAGCAGGCGGTGCTCTGTGGTGGCGCGTCGCAGCTGGTGCAGTACGGCTTCGAGACGCTCATCGAGGCCGGCTACCAGCCCGAGGTCGCCTACTTCGAGTGCCTGCACGAGCTCAAGCTCATCGTCGACCTCATGGTCGAGGGCGGCATCGCAAAGCAGCGCTGGTCCATCTCCGACACCGCTGAGTACGGCGACTACGTCTCCGGTCCGCGCGTCATCGACGAGCGGGTCAAGGAGAACATGAAGGACGTGCTGGCCGACATCCAGAACGGCGCCTTCGCCAAGCGCTTCATCGACGACCAGGACGCCGGCGCGCCGGAGTTCAAGGCACTGCGTGAGAAGGGCGCCTCGCACCCGATCGAGGCGACCGGAAAGAAGCTGCGCGGTCTGATGAGCTGGATCAAGGACGGCGCAACCGACTCCGACTACGTCGAGGGTTCGGCAGCACGCTGATTTCCGAATAATCCGTGAAAGCCGGTTCACACACATCGAACCGGCGAGTAACATCGGCTGCGTCCGGCGTCGATCACGTCCGGACGCAGCTGAGATCGGCCGGCGAGCGCACAACCCCCGCACCACCGTCCGAGGCCAGAAAAGTTCACCAGTTGCCCTGCAGGGCAATGCATTCCACGAGGGTTGATGAGTATGACCGAAGAGCAGATGGACGCCCGCCGCGCACTCCAGGAGTCGATGGACCTGCGCGACTGAGCCACGGTGCTTCGAACGGCCCGGTGACCACGTGTCACCGGGCCGTTCGCTATGCAGCCGACGAAATATGAGATAGGCGTACCACGATGCAAGACGGTTATCTAGCATGGAGCCATGAGCGAGACTGCGACTGCTGACACCATCAATCTGGCCGTCATCGGCGGCGACGGCATCGGCCCCGAGGTGGTGGCCGAAGGACTCAAGGTGCTCGACGCCGTCACCGACGCCGAGGTCGTCGCAACGCAGTACGACCTGGGCGCCAAGCGCTGGCACGCCAGCGGTGAGGTGCTGCCCGACTCGGTGCTGGAGGAGCTGCGCGGCCACGATGCGATCCTCCTGGGCGCCATCGGCGATCCGAGCGTCCCGAGCGGACTGCTGGAACGCCAGCTGTTGCTGCGCATCAGGTTCGAGCTCGACCACTACATCAACCTGCGGCCGGCCAAGGTCTTCCCGGGGGTGGCCAGCCCGCTCGACCTGGATTCCGTTGCGCCGCAAGGTATCGACTTTGTCGTGGTGCGCGAGGGCACGGAGGGGCCGTACACCGGCAACGGGGGTGCGCTGCGGGTCGGCACCACCAACGAACTCGCCACCGAGGTGAGCGTCAACACCCGGTTCGGTGCCGAGCGCGTCGTGCGCGACGCCTTCGCCCGGGCGCAGAGCCGTGAGCGCAAGAAGCTCACCCTGCTGCACAAGCACAATGTGCTCTCCTACGCCGGTCACCTCTGGCGCCGCACCGTGGAGGAAGTCGGTCAGGAGTTCCCGAACGTCACCCATGACTACGCCCACATCGATGCGGCCACCATCTACCTGGTGCAAGACCCGAGCCGCTTCGATGTCATCGTCACTGACAACCTCTTCGGCGACATCGTGACCGACCTCGCCGCTGCGATCACCGGTGGCATCGGCCTGGCGGCATCGGGAAATATCAACCCCGAGGGCAGCGCGCCCAGCATGTTCGAGCCGGTGCACGGCTCGGCCCCTGACATCGCCGGTCAGGGCAAGGCCGACCCCACCGCGACTGTGTTGTCGGTCGCGATGCTGCTGCAGCACCTCGGTCGCGCGGACGAAGCTGCCCGCATCGAGGCGGCCGTGAGCGCCGACCTCGCGGCCCGTGGCACCGAGTCGCGCTCGACTTCGCAGGTCGGCGACGCGATCGTTGCGGCCCTCGCCTGAGCACCAAACGATCCCGCACCGAGCCCCTTGTGTGCCCGTTTCCGGGCGCGAAGGGGCTCGGCGTAATCTGAGTCACACCCTCGTCCCACAGGTCGCTGCTCACCGATCGCGCGACCGGCTCCCCGAAGGAGATTCCCGATGTCCTTGACCTTCAACGTCACCGAGCGGCCAGACCGCGCCAGCGATGCCGATCGCTCGGCGGTGCTGGCCAACCCGGGTTTCGGCAATCACTTCACCGACCACATGGCGCTGGCGACGTGGACCAAGGACGACGGATGGCACGACGCGAAGGTCGCCGCCTACGGCCCGATCGCGATCAGCCCGGCTGCTGCAGTGCTCCACTACGCCCAGGAGATCTTTGAGGGCATGAAGGCCTACCGGCACGCCGACGGCTCGGTCTGGACCTTCCGTCCGGAGGCCAACGCGGCCCGGTTCGCCCGCAGCGCAACGCGATTGGCCCTGCCGGTGCTGCCCGAAGACGACTTCATCGAGTCGCTGCGCGCGCTGGTGAAGCTCGACCAGGATTGGGTGCCGGAGGCGGCCGACGGCTCCGAAGCGTCGTTGTACCTGCGCCCGTTCATGTTCGCGTCCGAGGCTTTTCTGGGTGTGCGCCCGGCCAACGAGGTCACCTACTGCGTGATCGCCTCGCCCGCTGGTGCGTACTTCTCCGGTGGGGTGAAGCCGGTCTCGCTGTGGATCTCCACCGACTACGCCCGTGCGGGTGAAGGCGGCACCGGTGCGGCCAAGTGCGGCGGCAACTACGCCTCGTCGCTGGCCGGTCAGATGGAGGGCCTGGCGGCCGGTTGCGATCAGGCGGTCTTCCTCGACTCCTCGACGCACACCTACATCGAAGAACTCGGGGGCATGAACCTCTTCTTCGTCTACAAGGACGGCCGCATCGTCACGCCCGAGCTCACCGGCACCATCCTCGAAGGTGTTACCCGCAGCTCGATCCTTGAAATTGCCAAGGAGCTCGGGTTGCACCCGGAGGAGCGCCGCATCCCGATCCAGGAATGGAAGGACGCCGCCGCCTCCGGTGAGATCGTCGAGATCTTCGCGTGCGGCACCGCTGCTGTCGTCACGCCGGTCGGCGAACTGAAGTGGGACGGCGGCTCGGTCGACCACCGACGCGACGGTCACGACGACGAGATCGCGTTGAAGATCCGCAAGACCCTGCTCGACATCCAGTACGGCCGCACCGAGGACAAGCACGGTTGGATGACCCGCCTCGCCTGACCTGCTCGAAGCCGACCACGCGAACGGACCTGACCTGCAGCAGCCCGGGGCAGGTCCGTTCGCATGTCGCCTTCGACATAGGGGCCAGCATTCGAGACGAATCGTTCTACGCCTTGAACAATCTGCAGGAACAGACCAAACTCTGCGCATGGCAAACATGGGTCGAGCGGTCACCACCGTTCTCATTATTTGCTAGCGCGTCGGGCCCGGCTCGGCGCGCAACCTCCCGTTACCCCGGGAGGTTTTTCGTTTGCCGGGCCACCCACACCCGGCGCGAGGCGAAAGAGCCGGGGCCCGGCGGAACACCGGCCCCACCACTGACAAGGACCCGCGATGAGCGCCTTCCACGTCTACGACACGACCCTGCGTGACGGCGCGCAACAAGAGGGACTCAACCTCTCGGTCGCAGACAAACTCACCATCGCCGGCTACCTCGACGACCTCGGCGTCGGCTTCATCGAGGGTGGTTGGCCGGGCGCAAACCCCAAGGACACCGAGTTCTTCCGGCGGGCCGCCGGGGGTGAACTCACGCTCCGCAACGCCCAGCTCGCGGCCTTCGGCTCGACACGCAAGGCGCACGCCGTAGCCGCCGACGACCCCCAGGTGCGCGCGCTGCTGGACGCAGGCACACCGGTGGTCACGCTCGTTGCCAAGTCACACGTCCGGCACGTGCACCACGCTCTGCGTACCTCGCTGGAGGAGAACCTCGCGATGGTGCGCGACACGGTCGAGTTGTTGGTGCGCGAGGGCCGTGAGGTCTTCGTCGACGCCGAGCACTTCTTCGACGGTTACCTCGCAGACCCGACCTATGCGCTCGAGGTGATCCGGGTGGCCACCGAGGCCGGCGCATCGGTCGTAGCACTGTGCGACACCAACGGCGGCATGTTGCCCACCCAACTCGGCGACATCGTCCAGAAGGTGCAGCACGCCAGTGGCGCAGACCTCGGCATCCACTGTCACAACGACACCGGGTGCGCCGTCGCGAACTCGATCGCGGCCGTCCAGGCCGGTGCCATGCATGTGCAGGGCACCGTCAACGGCTACGGCGAACGCACCGGCAATGCCGACCTGGTCACGGTGGTCAGCAATCTGCAACTCAAGCTCGGCCGCGACGTGATTGATCCGGAGCGGCTGCAAAATGCCCTCCACCTCAGCCACGCCATCAGCGAAGTCACCAACATTGCGCCGCACGGACGCCAGCCCTACGTCGGAGCGAGTGCCTTCGCACACAAGGCCGGCCTGCACGCCTCCGCGCTGCGGGTCGACCCCGACCTCTACCAACACATCGACCCGGCCGCGGTCGGCAACTCGATGCGCACCCTCGTCTCCGACATGGCGGGCCGCGCCAGCATCGAACTTAAGGGCAAGGAACTCGGCTACGACCTCGCCGGGCAACCCGAACTCCTCGCGAGGGTGGTGCAGCGGGTCAAGGAGCTGGAGCAGCAGGGCTGGACCTTCGACGCCGCCGACGCATCGTTCGAATTGCTGCTCAAGGAGGAGGTCGACGGCGGACGCCTGGAGTACTTCACCACCGAGTCGTGGCGTTGTATCACCGACTCCTGGAACGACGAACGTCCAGCGCTTGCCGAAGCGACCGTGAAGTTGTGCGCGGCGGGGAAGCGCCATGTGGCGACCGGCGAGGGCAACGGCCCGGTCAACGCACTCGATCACGCTCTGCGACAAGCGCTTTCAGCCACCTACCCGGAGCTGAACTCGCTCGAACTCATCGACTTCCGGGTGCGCATCCTCGACGCCGCAGTGGGCACGGACGCCACCACGCGAGTGCTCATCGAAACCACCGACGGCGAGAGCGCGTGGACGACGCTGGGGGTCGCGCCCAACATCGTGCATGCCAGTTGGCTCGCGCTGGTCGACTCCTTCACCTTCGGCCTGATGAAGAAGGGCATCAACCCGCGCTGAGTCGGCCCTGAAGCCAGTCAGTCCTTCGAAGCTGGGATGCCACCCAGGTCGTAGGACTTGAAGAGCACGGCGTACTGCGTGCCTGCTGCTTGGCCGCCCTGCTGAAGGATCTGCGGGATGAACTCGGCCGGCTTCGGGTGACCGGGCAGGTCGGCCAGGTAGGCCTCGTGGCATTCGAGCGATGCCACGGCTGAGGCGACTGCCTTTTCGTCCACCGACTTGGCGTGGGTCGGCGCGGGATGGCCGGCGACCAGCAGCCATTGGGTGTGCCACTTGGGCAAGCCCTCGTTCTCGGCGAGCTCGCGGAAGACCCAGTTGTTGTCGGCGTCACGCACCGCGTCGACCGTCGCGATGCCGGCGGCGCGGTGGTCTGCTTGGTTCAGCCCGCCGTAGGCCTCGAAGTCGAAGTTGGCCGTGATCACAGCATCGGGGCGCACCTGGCGGATCACCCGGGCGATGTCGCGGCGCAGATCCAGCGTCGGCATCAGCATGCCGTCCGGGTGGTCGAGGATCGTCAGCTTGCTGACGCCAACTGCGTCGCAGGCGCGTTGCTGCTCCTGCGCGCGCACGGGGCCCACGTCCTCCGGCGGAGTCTGCATGCCCGCCTCGCCACTGGTGAGCAGAAGATAGCTGACTTCGACACCTCGTTCGGCCCACGTGGCGACCGCCGCGGATGCGCCGTATTCCATGTCGTCGGGGTGCGCGACCACGCACAGCACGCGCGACCAGGATTCGTCGGGGAGGGCGGGCAGCTCACGCGATTCAGTCATGTCAGCAGCTTACGTACGAGGGGTATCGACGGTGCGCAAACCGGCGGTCGTCACGATGGGCTCGCGTTGACCGCCCACGTGCACGACCTTGGCGCCGTCGACGCGCACCTGGGAGGCATGTGCCCGCAACGCCTGCTGCACGGTTGTCAGGTGGTGCGGCAGTTCCAGCCACTGCACAGCGTCCGGATCGCCGTCGACGTCACGGCCCGGGGGGATGACCTCGATCATCGGCAAGCCGGCGTGTTCGGCAATCACCTTCGTCAGCTCGTGCGCTCTCACATGGTCAGGGTGACCATAACCACCGCCGGAGTCGTAGGAGATGAGGACGTCCGGACGCGTCGAGTCGACGTAGGCCAGCGCATCCTCCAGCACATCCGAAATCGTTGCAGCAGTGAATGATTCATCGCCTGCGTCCTCGGCAGGGCCCGCCAGTCCCTCGCGTATCCACTGCATTCCCGAATCTGTGTAAACCCGTTCGTCCGGGAGTTCCTGGCCGCGAGCCGGACGCGTGCCGAGGAAGGCGTGGTGCTCAACGCCCAAAGCTTCCAGTGCACGCGCGAGTTCACCCAACCGCAGCTGCACGAACTCACCCGACCCCGGTGTCACCGCGTCGGCGACGCCGGGCATGAGTTCGCCGCGTTCGCCCCGGGTGCAGGTGAGCACATGCACCTCTCGCCCCTGATCGACCAGTTCGGCGATGAGGGCTCCGGTTGCCAAGGTCTCGTCGTCCGGGTGGGCGTGCACCAGGAGCACTCGGTGCGCGTCGTCGAGCAGGTCGAGTGCCGGGGTGGGCTGGTCGGTCGTCATGGAGTCAATATGTCAATGCGCCTGCGTGCGGACAACAGATGCCCGGCCCGGACGCTCTACTTCTGCGCAGCGGGCATCGCCGCCCGGCAGACCTCCAGCAGGCTGGCCCGCAAGATCTGTGCACGCCCGGCGAACTCCCGTTGCTGACGTACGTACTCGGCCTTGCCTTCTGACGTCTCGACGGCGACGGGTGCGTGACCGAGTGACGTCACGTCGTAAGGGGAGGCGCGCATGTCGAGCACTCGGATGTCACGAGCGAGCTCGAAGCAGCGCAACAGCAGTTCGCTGGGCATCACCGGGCTGAGCGAGTAGGCCCAGCGGTAGAGGTCCATCCCTGCGTGCAAGCAGCCGGGTTGTTCGAAGTCGGCTTGCGAACTGCGGTGCAGCACAGCGTTGTTGCGAGGTGTGGCGTCATCGGTGAAGAAACGGTAGGCGTCGAAGTGGGTACAGCGAAGTTCGTGCGCCTCCACCACCGTGTCGGTACCTGCATGACCGAGACGCAGCGGCAACTGGGTGTGGCGCATCTGCTCCGGCGCGGTGCGGTACGCCATCGCCCACTCGTGCATCCCGAAGCACGACAGTTGCATCGGGCGGTCGATCGTGGCCCGGAGAACGGCGTGGGCAGACCTGATCACCCCGGATCGCCGCGCGCGGAATTCATCGAGGTCGACCTGCGCCCCAGCGAGGGCCGGACGATAGAAGCGCCAGCCCGTACGTTCGGTGCCACCACGCAGTAGGACGCCCGCGCCGGGGTGCCATACGCGTAGGTGCGAGGGCTTGAGGTGGTAGTACTCGAAGAGGAAGTCGTCGATCGGGTGTTTGATCCCGCGATCGCGGCGGTGGATGTGGTCGGCCAGGAGAGAGTCGACCCGTGCGGTGTAGGACGCCGCGGTGACGCGCCACTGCGCCTCCTCCAACTCGATCACCACGCGGCACAGATTAGTGCGGTCCACCCGGCAGGGCATGGCGTGAGACGGCCTGGGGTGGCACAGTGACCTGAGTCACATTCCTTTGGAGGATCCATGAAGCGCACCTTCGCCGCCGTCGGTGTCACTGTTCTCGCACTCACCGGCATTGCCAGTGCCGCGCAGGCAAAGCCCGACAACCCGAACGCCCAGTCGGGTCAGAACGCGCAATCGGGTCTCTATGTGGCGCTTGGCGATTCGCTCGCAGCCGGCTATCAGCCGGGCGCCGGCGACGACAAGAGCGGCGGTTACGTCGGCGGCGTCTATTCATCGCTGCGGTCGAAATACCACGGCGTGAAACTGGTCAACCTCGCCTGCAGCGGCGAAACTTCCTCGAGCCTGATCGCCGGAAGTCTGTGCACATATGCGGACGGTGGACGCAGCCAGCTCGGGGCTGCGGTCGAGACGATCAGGGCGGCGAAGGGAAAGGTGCGGCTCATCACGCTCGACATCGGCGCGAATGACGTCCAGCGATGTGTCGCCCGCACCGGCGCGATCGACTCCGTCTGCCTGGAACAGGGGATGACCGCCGCTGCAGCCAACCTGCCGCATATCGTCCGCACGCTGCGGGCCGCGGCGGGCGCACAGACGCAGATCGTCGTCCTCAACTACTACAACCCGTTCCTGGTCTTCTGGGTGGCAGGCAACAAGCCGCTGGCGCAGATGTCGACCGCTCTGCAGGCACAGTTGAACAGTGCCGTCGCGGGCGGGGCCAAGGCCGGTGGCGCGCGTCTGGCTGACGTCGCCACAGCATTCCGCAGCACCGATTGGACGCCGCGCGCCGACGGCATTCCGACCAATGTCGCGATGATCTGCGGCCACACGTGGATGTGCTCCAAGGGCGACATCCACGCCAATGACGCGGGGTACTCGCTCATGGCAGCCACCGTCACGCCCTTGGTGCACGGACCGAAGGCCGGTGCGGCTCAGTAGGCTGTCACGGTGCGCATTTGTCGATACACCGATGGAGACGACCCCCACTTCGGACTCGTGGACGGAGCGGGGCACAAGATCGCCCAGATCAGCGGCGACCCGCTCTACACGCGGATCGAACTGACCGGGGTCACCACGACCGTGGACGAGGTGCGGCTGCTCGCGCCGGTCATTCCACGCTCAAAGGTGATCGGCATCGGCAAGAACTACGCCGAGCACGCGCGTGAGATGGGGAGCGAAGCACCGAAGGAGCCGCTGATGTTCCTCATTCCCAACACTGCTGTCGTCGGTCCGGACGACCCGGTGGTGATGCCGCCGCAGTCGGAGCGCGTCGACTACGAGGGCGAAGTGGCCGTGGTCATCGGCAGGATGTGCCGCGACGTCTCCGTCGAGGAGGCGACGGCCTCGATCTTCGGTTACACCTGCGCCAACGACGTCACCGCGCGCGACCTGCAGAAGTCGGACAACCAGTGGTCGAGGGCCAAGGGCTTTGACACCTTCTGCCCGCTCGGACCGTGGATCGAGACCGATCTCGACCTGGCCGACCTGCGGATCACCACCCGCGTCGACGGCGAGATCGTGCAGGACGGCACGACGGCCGACATGATCCACGACGTGCCCGCGCTCATCTCGTACGCCTCGCAGGCGTTCACCCTCCTGCCCGGCGACGTCATCCTCACCGGCACTCCGGCCGGTATCGGTCCGGTTCAGCCGGGCCAGCGGGTGGAGGTGGAGGTGCAGCACATCGGCACCTTGGGCAATCCCTTCGTGCGTCGCTGATGTGACCATTTCCACGTCGAAATTTTGCTGATCGGTCACCGCCCGGCCATACCCTTGTTCGGTGTCAGATGCACCGATCGGAATCTTCGACAGCGGGTACGGCGGCCTCACCGTCGCTCGCGCGGTGCTCGACCAGTTGCCGCACGAATCGATCGCCTATCTCGGTGACACCGCACGTGCGCCGTACGGCCCCCGCCCCATCGCCGAGACGCGGCAGTTCGCGCTCGAATGTCTCGACCGGTTGGTCGCCCATGGCGTCAAGGCCCTGGTGATCGCGTGCAACACCGCCAGCGCCGCGGTATTGCACGACGCTCGCGAACGCTACGACGTGCCCTTGGTCGAAGTGATCCGACCGGCCGTCCGCCGTGCCGTGCGCGCCACCCGCAACGGCCGGGTCGGGGTCATCTCGACCGCCGGCACCCACCAGTCGGGTGCCTACCTGGACGCCTTCGCGGCGGCCCCGCAACTGCAGGTCTCCTCGCGTCCCTGCCCACGTTTCGTGGAGTTCGTCGAAGCGGGCGTCACCAGTGGCCCTGAACTGCTGGACGTCGCGCGCGACTATCTGCGTCCGATGCAGCAGCAGGAAGTCGACACCCTCGTCCTCGGCTGCACCCACTACCCGCTGCTGACCGGCGCCATTTCCTACGTCATGGGTGACGGCGTCACGTTGGTCTCCTCAGCAGAAGAGACCGCCAAGGACGTCTATCGCGTGCTCGCCGACGGTGACCTGCTCGCTGCGCCCAGCCAAGACATGCCCGGCCTGTCGTTCACCACGACCGGTGATCCCGAGGAGTTCCGCCGCTTGTCCAAACGCTTCCTCGGCCTCGGTCCGGAATTCGATCAGGTCTTCGAGAACAACTTCCACCAGGTCGAGGTCGGCCCATGAAGCTGACCGTCATCGGCTGCTCCGGATCGTTCGCCGGCCCCGACTCACCCGCGTCCTGCTACCTCGTGCAGGCGGAGTGGGAGGGCCGCACGTGGAATCTCGTGCTCGACCTCGGCCCCGGTGCTCTCGGCGCGCTGCAGCGACACATCGAACTCGATGCGATCGACGCGATCGTGGTCAGCCACCTGCACCCCGATCACTGTCTCGACCTGTGCGGGCTGTTCGTCGTCACGAAGTACCACCCGACCCGCGGCCCGCTGCCTCGCGTGCCGGTCTACGGACCCCAGGACACTGCCGCTCGTATGTCGCGCGCCAATGGCGTCACCTTGTCGGAAGCGGCCGATCCGCACGGCATGGATTCGGAGTTCGACTTCCGCACCGTGGTCTCGGGCCAGTCGTTCACCGTCGGACCGTTCACGCTTACTCCGTCCTTGGTCAATCACCCGGTCGAGGCCTTCGGTTTCCGGGTGGAGGCAGACGGCAAGGTGCTCGCCTACACCGGCGACACCGACTCCACCCCGGCGCTCGGGCCGCTCATGACGGGTGCTGATCTGGTGCTGGCCGACGCAGCCTTCTGCGAGGTGCGCGACACCGTCCGCGACATCCACCTGACCGGTCGCCGCGCCGCGCAGGCTGCGGTGGCTGCCGGTGGAGTGCGCCGGCTGATGCTGACCCACATTCCGTCGTGGAACGACGCCGAGGTCTGTCGTGCACAGGCTGCGGAGGTCTGGGCCGGTGTCGTCGAACTCGCTGAGCCCGACGGCGCGTACGAGCTCTAACCCGGTTGCGTCCATGCGGTCCCGCGCGATTGTGTGGGGGCATGATCCGCTACCCCGCTCCGTTGCGGCCCAGCGACACGATTGCGGTCACCGCGCCCTCTGCCGGTGTCGCTCCCGATCTGCACGGCCGCCTCGACTTTGCGATGAAGTGCTTGCGTGACAAGGGTTTTCGCGTCGTCGAGGGTTCATGCCTGCGTGGCGGCAACCACATCAGTGCACCCGTGGCCGAACGTGCGGCCGAACTCAACGCCTTCCTCACTGACCCCGCGATCCGTGCGATCGTGCCGCCATGGGGTGGTGAAACCGCGATCGACCTCATTGACCTGCTCGACTACGAGGCCATCGCCGCGGCCGAGCCGACCTGGCTGGTCGGGTTCAGCGACACCTCCACGCAGTTGCTCGCGCTCACGGTGCGCACCGGCCTCGCGACGTTGCACGGTCAGAACCTCATGGACACCCCCTACGACCTTCCGCGTCGGCTGCTGCCGTGGTGGCGCGTCGCCGGCCTGTCGGTGAGCGACAGCTTCGTGCAGACGGCAGGTTCGCACCATCGCGCGCCGGGCTGGGACGACTGGGCAACCAACCCGTACGTCACCACGCAAGCGCTGACCGAGAAGGCCGGCTGGCGGGTGTTGCACGGACCCGACGAGTTGTCGTTGCATGGCCGACTGATCGGCGGTTGCGTCGAAGTGCTCTCGCCGCTCGCGGGGACGCCGTTCGGCGATGTCGCAGCCCTCGGCCGTGAGCACTCCGCCGACGGCCTCCTGGTGTATCTGGAGGTCTGTGAGCACAGCGCCTTCGACGTCTGCCGGCAATTGCACGGCATGCGTCTTGCCGGGTGGTTCGAGCACGCGAACGGCATCCTGATCGGGCGCACCTCGGCACCAGACGCAGCCTCGATGACTCAGGATGAAGCCGTCATCGACGCCCTTGCCAGGCTCGACCTGCCGATCATCGCCGACGTCGACTTCGGGCACGTGCCGCCGTACATGTCCTTCGTGAACGGCGCCCTGGCGACGGTGACCATGGAAGGCGACCGGCGCGAGATCGTCCAGGAGCTGGCCTGAACCCTCGGGCGGCCCGAGGTGAGGGCGGGTGCGGTCCTACGCTGGCCGTATGACCGAAGCAACCCGCCACGACGGACGCGCGAACGACGAACTGCGCGACATCAAGATCACCCGCAACTGGCTCGACCACGCCGAAGGCAGCGTGCTCATCGAGTTCGGCAAGACCCGTGTGCTGTGCGCCGCCTCCTTCACCGAAGGGGTGCCGCGCTGGTTGAAGGGCAAGGGCACCGGCTGGGTCACCTCGGAGTACGAGATGTTGCCGCGCTCGACGAACACGCGTTCCGATCGCGAATCGCGCAAGGGCAAGGTGGGCGGGCGCACCCACGAGATCTCCCGCCTCATCGGACGCTCCCTGCGCGCGATCATCGATACAAAAGCGTTGGGGGAGAACACAATCGTGCTCGACTGCGATGTGCTCCAGGCCGACGGCGGCACTCGTACGGCGTCAATCACCGGCGCCTACATCGCCCTGGTCGATGCCATCGAGGACGCCCGCGCGCGCGGTTTGATCGCCAAGACCGCCCAGCCGCTGACGGGCTCGATCGCCGCCATCAGCGTCGGCGTGGTCAAGGGTGTGCCGGTGCTCGACCTGGACTACCCGGAAGACTCCACCGCCGAGACCGACATGAATGTCGTCATGACCGGTGCCGGTGGTTTCGTGGAGGTGCAGGGCACCGCCGAAGGCGCCCCCTTCGATCGCGACGAGTTGAACGCGCTGCTCGACCTGGCTGCCAAGGGCATCGCCGACCTCACCACGTTGCAGCAGGAAGCGCTGGACGCTCCGGCGCGAGAGCGCTCCCGCTGATGGACACCCTCGTGCTCGCGACCCGCAACGCCGGAAAGATCGCCGACCTGCAGGGCCTCATCGACTCGCAGCCGTCACTGGACGGCCTGCGGGTCGTCGGCGTGGGGGACTTTCCTGAACTCGACGACGTGCCCGAGACCGGGCTCACTTTCGTCGAGAACGCCACCCTCAAAGCCAAGTACGCCGCCGACAAGCTGAATCTGCCTGCGGTTGCGGATGATTCGGGTATCTCCGTGGACGTCCTCGGTGGCAGCCCCGGAGTCTTCAGCGCGCGCTGGGCGGGCCGTCACGGCGACGACCAGGCGAACATCGACCTGCTGCTCGCGCAGACGGCCGACGTGCCGGCCGACAAGCTGGTCGCCCGCTTCGAGTGCTCCGTCGTGCTCGCGATGCCCGGCGGGGAACTCCACTCGGCGACAGGCACCGTGGACGGCCGCCTGACCCGAAACCAGCGGGGTACCAACGGTTTTGGTTACGACCCGATCTTTGAGCTCCCTGACGGACGTACCTTCGCGGAGTACACCGCGGCCGAGAAGCACGCGGCGTCGCACCGCGGCCAGGCCTTCCGGGCCCTCCTGCCGACGCTCGTCCGACTTCTCGGCTGAGACCGCCCGGCTGGGGAGCACCCTGAGACAAACGCGGCGGTTCCAGCAGCAAATGCGGCCCCTGTTCGCACACGCGGCAGTTGCAACTAGCGCGTCTGCGAACAGAGGCCGCGTTTGTGGTGCGCGAGGGGGGACTCGAACCCCCACACCCGAAGGCGCCAGGACCTAAACCTGGTGCGTCTGCCAATTCCGCCACTCGCGCTGACCGCGACAGACTAGCCGCCGCGGTACGACCTCACGAAACCGTGATCAGTCGAGTTTGAGGGCCTTCTTGAGCGACGCGACGTGGCCGGTGGCCTTCACGTTGTACTTTGCGAGCTCGACCTTGCCCTCGGGGTCGACGACGATCGTCGAGCGGATGACCCCGACGACAGTCTTGCCGTAGAGCTTCTTCTCGCCGTAGGCGCCATATGCCTCCAGCGTCGACTTGTCCTCGTCCGACAGCAGCGGGTAGGTCAGCGACTCCTGTTCCACGAACTTCGTCAGCTTGGCGACCGGGTCGGGGGAGATGCCGACGATGTCGTAACCGGCTTCGGTCAGACCGGTGAGGCTGTCGCGGAAATCGCAGGCTTCCTTGGTGCACCCGGGGGTCATCGCGGCCGGGTAGAAGAAGATGATGAGGTGCCGTCCGCGGTAGTCGTCCAGCGAGATTTGCTTGCCCTCGTCCGAGGTGAGGGTGAAGGCTGGTGCAGGTTCACCGACGGTGAGACGGGTCATGAGGTCCTCCTGGGCTACTGGCGGGTGTTCCTGCGTTATCGTCTCAGGCAGTCCACACACCTCAAGGAGCAACCCCATGGCCGACAAGCCGGCACCGAAGAGCGCCAAGGAGATCGAGGCCGAACTCCAGGCGTCCCGTCAGCGTCTGGCAGGCACCATTGACGAGCTCGCCTTCCGGGCGCAGCCGCGGGAGATCGCCAAGCGGCAGGTCGAGACGGTGAAGCTCAAGGCGAGCGAAGCCACGCGCACCCCCGAAGGCGATGTTGCCGGCGACAAGCTCGGCATCGCGGTGGGCGGTCTTGGTGCAGTGCTGCTCGCGCTGGGGCTCATCCGCCGCGCGCGTGGCTGAGGAGCCGACTCTTCCGATCCGGATGCTGCACGACCGCCTGTTGGTGAAGACCGACGGCGAGAGTGGAGAGCGTCGCTCCGGCGGCGGCATCGTCATCCCCGCCACGGCGGCGATGGGCAAGCGATTGGGCTGGGCCGAGGTCGTCGCGGTCGGTCAGCACGTTCGGCAGGTCGTCCTGGGCGATCGCGTGCTGTACGACCCAGAGGAGAAGGCCGAGGTCGAGCTGCAGGGACGCACCTACACCCTCCTGCGTGAGCGTGACCTGCACGCCGTGGCCGCCAAACGGGTCAGCAACGAAGCGACCGGTCTCTACCTCTGAGAGGTGAGACCGGCCGCTGTCGTGTGCAGACGGCTCAGTCCTTGACGACCTCTGCGCGGGCCTGGACGAACGCGTCCACACACGTGCGGACGTCCTGCTCGGAATGCGCGGCTGACAACTGCACGCGGATGCGCGCCTTGCCTTTGGGCACCACCGGGTAGGAGAACGCGATCACGTAGACCCCGCGTTGCAGCATCGCGTCGGCGATCTGGGCTGCCGTGCGGGCGCCGTCCTCACCGGGGAACATCACCGCAGTGATCGGGTGGGAGCCGGGCAGGAGTTCGAACCCGGCGTCGGTCATCAGCGACCGGAAGAGCGCGGAGTTGTCCCGCAGCTGCTTGCGGCCCTCGTCGGAGGAGCGCGCGAGCGCGAGCGCCTTGCGTGATCCGGCGACCACCGACGGAGCGACGGCGTTGGAGAACAGGTAGGGCCGTGAACGCTGCCGCAGCAGGTCGACGATCTCCTTCGGTGCGGCGACGTAGCCACCGGATGCCCCGCCGAGCGCCTTGCCGAGCGTCCCGGTGATGATGTCGACCCGGTCGATCACGCCGCAGTGCTCAGGCGTGCCGCGTCCGTGTTCACCGACGAAACCGACGGCGTGGGAGTCGTCAACGAGCACCAGCGCGCCGTACTCGTCGGCGAGGTCGCAGATCTGCTCCAGCGGCGCGTAGTAGCCGTCCATCGAGAAGACACCGTCGGTGACGATCACCGTGCGTCGGGCGCCCTTGGCAGCCTCCAACTGAGCCCGCAGGTCATCCATGTCGGCGTTCTTGTAGCGATAGCGGGCAGCCTTGCTCAGCCGGATGCCGTCGATCAGCGAGGCGTGGTTCAACTCGTCGGAGATGATCGCGTCCTGCGCCTCGAAGAGCACCTCGAAAACGCCGCCGTTGGCGTCGAAGCAGGAAGAGTAGAGGATGGCGTCGTCGGTGCCGCTGAAGTCGGCGAGTTCGCGTTCGAGGTCGCGGTGCTGGCTCTGCGTACCGCAGATGAAGCGGACGCTGGCCATGCCGAATCCCCACTCCTGCAACGCGTCTCGTGCGGCCTCGACCACTTCGGGATGGTCGGCCAGGCCGAGATAGTTGTTCGCGCAGAAGTTCAGGGCATCGCCGGAGGTGGTGGCGATGTGGGACGACTGCGGGGTGGTGAGCTCGCGCTCGCGCTTGGTCAGGCCCGCGTCCTCGATGTCGCGCAGTGTCTCGACGAGTTCGTCCTTGAAGGCGTACATATTGCTCAGCTCCAGTCCATGATCACTTTGCCGCACTGACCTGAGCGTGCGGTTTCGAAGGCTTGCTGCCACTGCTCCGCGGGGAAGCGGTGGGTGATGACCGACTGCACGGCCTGTTTCAGGTGCGGCGAGGTCGACAGCATCGAACTCATCGCGTACCAGGTGTCGTACATCTCGCGGCCGTAGATGCCCTTGATGGTCAGCATGTGCGTGATGACGCGTCCCCAGTTGACCGGGAAGTCGTCCTTGGGCAGGCCGAGCATCGCGATGCGCCCGCCGTGATTCATGTTGTCGATCATCTCGGCCATCGCCTGCGGGTTGCCCGACATCTCCAGGCCGACGTCGAATCCTTCGCGCATGCCCAGATCGCGTTGGGTGTCGGCGATGCGCTGCTGGGCGACGTTGACGACTCGGTCGGCGCCCGCGGCCTTGGCAAGGTCGAGGCGGCTGTCGGAGACGTCGGTGACCACGACATGGCGCGCACCGACGTGTTTGGCGATCGCGGTGGCCATGACCCCGATGGGTCCGGCGCCGGTGATCAGCACGTCCTCGCCGGCCATCGGGAAGGACAACGCGGTGTGCGTTGCATTGCCGAGCGGATCGAAGACAGCGCCGAGATCGGGATCGATGTCGTCCGGCTGTACCCACACGTTGGACGCGGGGATCACCACGTAGTCGGCGAAGGCGCCGTCGCGGTTCACCCCGACGCTGTTGGTGCGGATGCACACCTGCCGGCGGCCGGCGCGGCAGTTGCGGCACTCGTTGCAGACGACATGCCCTTCGCCGGAGACCCGCTGGCCCACCTGCACGCTCGTGACGCCCGGCCCGATCTCGGTCACCTCGCCGTAGAACTCGTGACCAATCACCAACGGTGGGTGGACGACAGAGGCCGCCCACTCGTCCCATTGCTCCAGGTGGAGGTCGGTGCCGCAGAGTCCGGCGCGCAGCACCCGGATCTTCACCTCGTCAGCGCCGACGCTTGGTTCCGGGACGTCGATCAGCTTGAGTCCAGGACCGGCATGTGTTTTCGCAAGAGCACGCACGTTGCGCCATCCTGCCAGGTGCTGTGGAATGCATCACACTGGCGGCGTCAAGGGAAGGGGTCCTGAGAAGCGAAAGAGGCCGAACGACAATGCGTTCGGCCTCTTCGTCTGGTGCGCCATCAGGGACTCGAACCCCAAACCCGCTGATTAAGAGTCAGCTGCTCTGCCAATTGAGCTAATGGCGCAACGAGGAAGAACATTATCAGGGCGTGGCCCCAGCGCGAAATCGAGTTCTCGTCGGCGGCCGGACGCTCGCATCCACCCCGTGGGGCAGCCGATTTGGATAGGTTCAGGGCCGAAGAAATACCTGCTGCAAAGGATGCGATCACGCATGACCGTGCTCTATGACGAGGTAGTCGATCGTCCGTTCGACGAGGTGCCGGAATCTCCGGCCAAGCCTGACTACAAGGTCGCGTTCAAGCGCGCCCGCGCGAAGTTCTCCCAGGACCAGTGCACGGACGTCGCTGCGTCGCTGACCTACTACTCCGTCCAGTCCCTGTTCCCCGGGCTGATCGCGGTGATCTCGCTGCTCAACATCTTCGGTAGCGGCAAGGAGACCACCACCAGCCTGGTCGAGTCGATCGGCCGCATCATCGGCAAGGAGCCGTCGGAGCTGTCGACGATCACCACGTTCATCGACAACGTGCAGGCTGCACCCGGTGGAGGACTCGCGCTGATCATCGGTATCGGTGGTGCGCTGTGGTCGGCCTCCGGATACGTCGGCGCCTTCGGACGCGCACTCAACCGCATCTACGCGGTCGAGGAAGGGCGTTCGTTCGTCAAGCTCAAGGGCACGCTGTTGCTGATCACCGCCATCGAGGTGCTGCTGATCATCATGGTGATGGCCTCGCTCGTGCTGAGCGGTCCGGTTGCCAAGGAGGTCGGAAGCACGATCGGTCTCGGTGACACCGCCGTGCAGGTGTGGGACATCGCCAAGTGGCCGGTCGTGGCGATGATCGTGATCGCGATCATCACGATGCTTTACCAGTCGACCCCGAATGTGCGCCGTGAGCGCTCGCTGCTCACCTCCGGTGCGATGGTCGGCTTCCTGGTCTGGGTGCTGGCTTCGCTGGCGCTCGTGACCTACATCGGCATCACCGCCGGTGCCAGCTACCAGAAGACCTATGGCGCGTTCGCCGGCGTGATCATCTTCCTGCTGTGGCTGTGGATCACCAACGTCGCCATGCTTTTCGGTGCCGAGTTGGACGCCGAACTGCTGCGCACCCGCCAGTTGAAGTCGGGTCTGCCGGCCGAGCGGCTGATCCTGCTGCCGGCTCGCGACGAGAACGGCATCGAGAAGAAGACCGAGAAGGACGAGAAGCTCGTCGCCGAGGCGATCGACCTTCGCATGAAGTCCACCCCGTCCACCGACGCCCTCGCTCGGGTCACCGGTGGGCACAACAGCACGGCACGTGAATTCGGGCAGGCGATGGGCCCGTCCTCGCACGGGCGCACCGGCAACGGATCGGCGCCGGTGCTGCGCGAGCCCGCACGGATCAATGCCAGCGAGGCCCGCACGGTGGCGGGTGCTCCGAGCGACAACGATGCCTCCGCGACCGCAGCGGCGATCGAGGCCGACCGCGAGCAGCGCAAGCAGGACGCGTTGATCCGCGCGGCCCGGGAGCGCAAGGTTCGCGACCGCGAGGCCGCCAAGCAGGCCAAGGAGCAGAAGGCTCGGGCAGCTGCTGAGGCCAAGGCTGCCAAGGAGGAGAAGGCTCGCGAAGAAGCGATCACCCTCGACCAGCGCTGGGAGCAGGTGGCCGCCGTGCGCGCCCAGTTCGCTCCGAAGCCGTCGGCCGAGCGGGACGCCCTGCTGGCGGAGCGGGACGCACGCCGCAAGGCCTACCACGCCGAGCAGTCGGCGAAGGTTGCCGCCGCCAGGCGTCCTGAGCCGAAGGGTGCGCAGTCGGAACCGACGGCGCAGACCAAGAGCTTCATGACCGGCACGCATGAGGGCCCGGCGACCGCACCGGCGGAGCCCAGCGCACTGGAGCGGGAGATCGAGGCGGAGCGCGAGCGGCGCCGCAACGACTGGTACGCGGCCCGCGGACTCTGAGAAGTAGCGCTACGCGAAAGGCCCCGGCGAGATTCTCGCCGGGGCCTTTCGCATGGGGTGAGTGACGGGACTTGAACCCGCGACCACCGCGACCACAACGCGGTGCTCTACCAGCTGAGCTACACCCACCATGACCACCTTCAGCCGAAGGCAGCGCGGACAAGCTTACCTGCTGTGAAGGGGTGCTCATGACCACCCCCGATTCGGGGGTGGTTCAGGGCGAAACGGTGTGCTTGCGGGCGATCTCGCGAGCGGCCTTGGAGTCGGGGCCGGGCTGGTCGACGAACACCGCCTCGCGGTAGTAGCGCAGTTCGGCGATCGACTCGGTGATGTCTGCCAGCGCCCGGTGGCCGCCGTCCTTCTTCGGGGCTGAGAAGTACACCCGCGGGTACCAGCGGCGCGACAACTCCTTGATCGAGGAGACGTCGATGATGCGGTAGTGCAGGTGCTCGGTGAGCCCGGGCATGTCGCGGGCCAGGAAGGCCTTGTCCGTGCCCACGGAGTTACCGCCCAGCGGCCACTTGCCCACTTCGGGCGCGTACTCGCGCAGGTAGGCCAGGACCCGCTCTTCGGCTTCGGCCATCGTCAACCCGTGCTCGAGTTCATCCAACAGACCGCTGCGCGTGTGCATGTCACGGACGAAATCGTTCATCTGCTCCAGCGCAGCCGGCTCGGGCTTGATCAGCACGTCGACCCCCTCGCCCAACTGGTTCAGGTCGAAGTCGGTGACCAATACGGCCACCTCGATCAGTGCGTCGTTGTCCAGGTCGAGCCCGGTCATTTCGCAGTCGATCCAGATGATGCGGTCGGTCTTGGCCTTGTCCTCACTCACCCGTTCACCCTAGGGCTCGGGTCGCGCGATCGTCGGTAGGGTCAGCGTTCATGGGAGGAAAACCGGATCTGGTGCAGACCTTGTCGCGCGCTGAACTGGCTGCGCTGAACGGCAGGCGTCCCCTCCTGCGACGCATCCTGAGTTGGGGTGGCGCGGCGGTACTCTTCGGCTTGTTCGCCGCGATCATGCTCGGCGCGGTGCGGGCCCAGTCCGGTCTCACCGCAACGGTTCTGGGTCTGGCATCGGCGAGCGTCGTCCTGGGCATCGTCGTCCCGGTGTTCCTGTGGCTCGACCGTTTCGAACCCGAACCACCCGGCATGCTGCTCTTCGCATTCCTCTGGGGAGCCGTCGTCGCGACCGTCCTCGCGGCCTTCTTCAACGACCTCGGCGGCTACCTGATCGGGGTGACGGGGCAGAACGACCCCACCGTCGCCGTGCTGGTGGCACCGCCGGTGGAGGAGACCGTCAAGGGTCTGGTGCTGGTGCTGCTGCTGGTCTTCCGGCGCAAGGAGATCGACGGGATCGTCGACGGCATGGTCTACGCCGGACTCTGCGCTGCAGGCTTCGCGTTCGTCGAGGACATCGTGTATCTCGCCGGTGGTTACGCCGAATCGGGTGAGGAGGGCCTGCTCGGCACCTTCGTCGTCCGGGTGCTGATGAGTCCGTTCGCCCACCCGATGTTCACGATCTGCACCGGCATCGGGATCGGTATCGCTGCCACCTCGCGCGGATTGCTAATGCGCACGCTGCCACCGATCATCGGATGGGTCTGCGCGGTGGTGCTGCACACCGGCTGGAATGCGCTCGCGGTGCTGGCCCAAGAAGGTTGGTTGCTGACCTACGTCCTGGTGCAGGTGCCATTGTTCTGTGGATTCCTGGCTCTGCTGTGGACGGCCCGACGACGCGAGGCGGCCAAGATCGGCCAGGAGCTCTCGGGCTACATCGACACAGGGTGGTTGTCGCCGGCGGAGGTGCGCATGCTCGCCTCGATGAAAGAACGTCGCTACGCCCGGGCGTGGGCCAAGGCCCACGGCGGAGCGCCCTTGTTGAAGCAAATGGTGCAGTTCCAGGACATCTCCAGCGAACTGGCGATGCTGCGTGCCCGATTGGTGCGTGGTGATCGCAGCGCCGCACTGCAGGAACGTGAACATCGCATGCTTGCCGCGATGTGGATGCTGCGCAGGCCCTTCCTCGACACCCCGCTGTACCGCTACTACGACTGGACGGGCACGGCGAACAACCGGGCGAATCAGCCCGCTCGGCACCAGGTCTGACAGGTTCTACACTGGTGCGCCGTAGCCCCCTTAGCTCAGCTGGATAGAGCAAGGGCCTTCTAATCCCTAGGTCGCAGGTTCGAGTCCTGCAGGGGGCGCCACCGGTCGATTTTGCCGCATCGGGCGAGGTGCAATAACCTCCGCTCACTAAGGCAACCCTTGCCTTAGTGAGCGGGAAAGGCACAGCTGATGCTGAGCAACTACCTCATCGGACTGCGGGAGGGGTTGGAGGCGACTCTCGTCGTCGTCATCCTGGTCGCCTATCTGGTCAAGTCGCAGCGGCGACACCTGCTGCCGCGCATCTGGGCCGGGGTCGCCGTTGCCATCGGAATCTCGTTGGCTTTCGGCGCTGCACTGACCTTCGGTCCCCGCGGTCTGTCCTTCGAAGCCCAAGAAGCCATCGGCGGAGCCCTGTCGATCATCGCGGTCGGTTTCGTCACGTGGATGATCTTCTGGATGGCTCGCTCGGCCCGCGGACTTTCTGCGGAGCTCAAGAGTGCCGTCGACCGGGCAGCCGACGCCCGCAAAGCGAGCCTGGTGCTCGTCGCGATGCTCGCCGTCGGCCGTGAGGGCCTGGAAACAGCGCTGTTCATCTGGGCAGCCACCCAGGCCGCGCGCACCGAGAACGGCTCCACCACGGACCCCCTGATCGGTGCACTCCTGGGTCTGCTCACCGCCGTCGTCATGGGCTACTTCATGTATCGCGGCACGCTCAAGCTCAACCTCAGCAAGTTCTTCATGTGGACCGGCGGACTGCTGATCCTGGTCGCCGCGGGAGTGTTGTCCTACGGCGTCCACGACCTTCAGGAAGCGGGCATCCTGCCCGGACTCAACTCCATCGCCTTCGACGTCAGCGGCACCATTCGCCCGACCTCGGTGTTGGGCACCCTGCTCAAGGGCACGTTCAACTTCTCCCCGGTCACCACCTGGCTCGAAGCCGTGGCCTGGGTCGGATACGTCGTCCCCGTCATGAGCCTGTTCATCCTCAAGATCCGTCAGCAGCCGGCGCCTTCCGCGACGCCCGCCCGCCCCGCCGAGAAAGTCGCTCAATGAACCGTCGCCTCAACCTTCTGACCGTGCCTGCCGTTCTTGCGCTGGCGGTCAGTGGGTGCACCAGCAACAGCCCGTCCGCCGGTGGTGACCTCACCGTCACCTCGACCGCTGACAAGTGCGCGGTGTCGGCATCGTCCGCACCCTCGGGCACGCTCGTGTTCAAGGTGACGAACAAGGGCAACGAGATCACCGAGTTCTACCTCTTGGCGCAGGACGGCCTGCGGATCGTCGGTGAGGTCGAGAACATCACGCCCAACCTCACCCGCGATCTCGTCGTCCAGGCACCCGCCGGTCAGTACTTCACCTCGTGCAAGCCCGGCATGGTCGGTAGCGGCATCCGGAGCGCCTTCACCGTCACCGACTCGGGCAAGAAGGTCGAAGCCAGTGGGGACGACAAGAAGCTGGTCGCGACAGCGACCACGCTGTACGCCGGGTACGTCAAGGACCAAACGGACCAGCTCCTGACCAAGACCAACCAGTTCGCCGCGCTCTACAAGGCCGGCAAGTTCGACCAGGCGCGGGCCCTGTACGCACCGGCCCGGTTGCACTGGGAACGGATCGAGACCGTCGCCGAGTCCTTTGGTGACCTCGACCCGAGCATGGACGCCCGTGAGGCCGATCTCGAGCCCGGACAGGTCTGGACCGGCTGGCACAAGATCGAGAAGGACCTGTGGCCGCCGAAGACCGGCTACAAGCCACTGACCGCGGCCGAGCGCACCAAGCTCGCCGACAAATTGGTCACTGATACCAAAACGCTCCACACGCGCACCCGCACACTCACCTACACCGTCGACCAGATCGCCAACGGCTCCAAGGGCTTGTTGGACGAAGTGGCGACGGGCAAGGTCACCGGCGAGGAAGAGGCGTGGTCGCACACCGACCTGTGGGACTTCCAGGGCAATGTCGATGGCGCTCGCGTGGGTTTCGACAACTTGCGTCCGATCCTGAGCAAGAAGGACCCGGCCTTGGAGACCTCTATCGCCACCAAGTTCACCGCCCTGCAGAAGGTGCTCGACAAGCACAAGGTGGGTGACGGCTTCAAGCTCTACACGCAGCTGTCCAAGGGCGAGATCAAGGAACTCTCGGACGCGGTGAACGCCCTGTCCGAGCCGCTGTCGAAGCTGACGGCCGCTGTCCTGAAATGAGCACATCTGAGAACGCTGCGTCCGAGGAGACCCAGGGCACAACAGGATCCGGCGTCACCCGACGTCGGATGGTCGGGCTGGCCGGTGCGGGTGCCGCCTTGGGTGCGGCTGGTTTCGCGAGTGGTTTCGCCACCCGTGCCGCAACCGCCGGAGAGCCGGCTGCCAAGCCGTACGACTTCTTCGGTGAGCACCAATCGGGCATCGTCACTCCCGCCCAGGACCGGCTCCACTTCGCAGCCTTCGACGTCACCACGTCCGATCGTCAGGAACTGGTGACGCTGCTTCGTGCGTGGTCGCTCGCGGCAGAACGAATGATGCAGGGCCTCAGCGCCAGCGACGAGGAGACCTCCTACGACGCGCCCCCGGCCGACACCGGTGAGGCGCAGGGGCTGCCGGCGTCGTCGCTGACCATCACCATCGGATTCGGCCCGACACTCTTTCGGGACGCATCCGGCAAGGACCGCTTCGGCATCGCCGACAAGACACCCAAGGCGCTGCGCACCTTGCCGCACTTCCCGGGTGACAAGTTGGACGTGCACCGATCGGGCGGCGACCTGTGCGTGCAGGCCTGTGCCGACGACCCCCAGGTCGCGGTGCACGCCATCCGCAACCTGGCTCGCATCGGCTTCGGCACCGTATCTCTGCGGTGGAGCCAGCTCGGTTTCGGTCGCACCTCCTCCACCTCGAAGTCGCAGGAGACCCCGCGCAACCTGTTCGGCTTCAAGGACGGCACGGCCAATGTGAAGGCCGAGGACACCGCTGTGCTGAAGGAGCACGTGTGGGTCGGCGACGGAGATGACGCCGGTGCCCGGTGGCTCGCGGGCGGGAGTTATCTGGTGGCTCGTCGGATCAACATGCACATCGAGACGTGGGATCGCACGTCCTTGCGCGAGCAGGAGCGCGACATCGGCCGCGATCGCAGCCAGGGTGCGCCGTTGTCGGGTGGCACCGAGTTCAGTCAGCCCGACTTCGCCCTCAAGGGGCGAGGGGGTGAGCCCGTCATCAACGCGCGATCGCACGTCCGGCTGGCCCACCCGAGCGCGAACAACGGCGTGCAGATGCTGCGGCGGGGCTACAACTTCACCGATGGTTCCGACCAGCTGGGCAGGATCGACGCCGGGTTGTTCTTCATCGCTTTCGTGCGCAATCCCGACACCCATTTCATCCCCATGCAGAACCAACTCGCCAAGAACGATCTGCTCATGGAGTACCTCCAGCACACCGGTTCGGCGCTGTTCGCAGTACCTCCGGGCGCTTCGCGCGGGTCGTACGTCGGAGCGGGCCTTTTCAGCTGAGCGTTCGCCCTAGACTTCCCTGCGTGACCCCCGCACCTGACACCCAGCAGCTTCCGGCTGCGCTCGAACGACTCCGGGCGGCGGTCGAGCAAGCACGGTTCCCGCTCGACACCGCCGGTGCGGATCGTGCGCGCGCCGAGCGCGGCGAATTGCTTGCCCAATTGCGCGACTACATCATTCCGCGGGCCAACTCCCTGGACGCTCCGCTGCTGGCTGTGGTGGGCGGATCGACCGGAGCCGGAAAGTCGACCCTGGTCAATTCGATCGTGGGGGAGCAGGTGACCACGCCCGGCGTGCTGCGTCCGACCACTCGGGCGTCCACGCTCATCCACAACCCGGACGATGCCAAGTGGTTCACCACGGCACGTGTTCTGCCCGAACTCGCCCGTCTCACCGGCGCGGCGCAGGGCAACCAGGACCCCAACAGTCTGCGCCTCGTGGGCAGTGGCTCGGTGCCTCGTGGTTTGGCACTGCTCGATGCCCCCGACATCGACTCCGTGGTGTCGGCCAACCGCGATCTGGCGCGCCAACTGTTGAGCGCCGCCGACCTGTGGATCTTCGTCACAACCGCCACGCGTTATGCCGACGCCGTGCCGTGGGACCTCCTGCACCAAGCGATCAAGCGCGGCACCTCGGTGGCCGTCGTCCTCGACCGAGTGCCGATGGACGTCATGGAGGAGGTGCGTGCCGACCTCGCCGGCATGCTCGCCGAGCAAGGCCTTGGCCAGTCACCTGTCTTCGCAGTGGCCGAATCGAAGCTGTCGCCGACCGGCATGCTCCCGGTCAGTGAGGTCACCCGCATCCGAGGTTGGCTGAGCTCTCTCGCCGCTGATGCTCATGCCCGCAGCATCGTGATCCGTCGCACCCTCGACGGCGCACTCGACTCCCTCGGCCAGCGCACGTCCGTGCTGACCACCCTCGTCGACGAGCAGCGCCAGGCTGAGACCGAACTGGCCAAGGGGCCCAAGCAGGCATTCGATGACGCCATCGAGGGCGTCAAGGCAGGCATCCAGGACGGCTCGCTCCTGCGTGGTGAGGTGTTGGCTCGCTGGCAGGAGTTCGTCGGCACCGGCGAGCTGCTTCGCCAGTTGGAAGCAGGCGTCGGACGCATGCGCGACCGGGTCACCGCCTTCATGCGTGGGCGCGGCCGGGAGGAGCCGGCCGACAACCTCGGCGAGGCGCTGCAGAGTGGCGTCGCCGCCCTTCTCCTCTCCCACGCCGAGACCGCGTCGATCACCTCCGCGCGAGCCTGGCGAGCAACACCGGGTGGCGCGCGGCTGATCGAGGAACACCGCGAACTCGCCTCCCTCCCGAAGGGCTTCGCCGATCAGGTGGAGCGTGCAGTGCGTGACTGGCAGAGCGATGTCATGACGATGGTGCGCGAGGAAGCCGGGTCGAGACGTACCACCGCTCGGTTCCTCGCCTTCGGGGTCAACGGCATTGCGGTGATGCTGATGCTCATCACCTTCTCCACGACCGCCGGGTTGACCGGTACCGAGGTGGGCATCGCGGGTGGATCAGCAGTGCTCGCGCAGCGATTGCTGGAGGCGATCTTCGGTGACCAGGCCGTCCGCACGCTGAGTGCGCGTGCGCGTGCGCTGCTTCTGGAGCGTGCGCAGCAATTGTTCGACGAGCAGGAAAGCCGGTTCGAGAAAGTGCTTGGGCAAGCAGTTGGTCAGCGCCCCGAACAGGACGCACTACCGTCGGCAGTGGCAGCAGTGAAGAAGGCGCGATGAGTCCGGATCTGTTCAAGCGCAAGTCGGGAGAAGCGGCACAGGTCATCTCGGCCGAGGCGCTCCAGGCCCGCGGACGCTCGCTGGTCGAAGCGGTCGAGATCGGCGGCTCGCGGTTACCCGCCGACCAGGTCGCGGTCGTCGAGCAACTGGGCCGCAAAGTCGCCGAACGCAGCGGCATCGCCGGCAATCGCACGGTGGTGGCGCTTGCTGGTGCGACCGGCAGTGGCAAGTCGAGTCTCTTCAACGCCCTTGTGGGAGAACCGGTTTCGCGAATCGGTGCCCGGCGTCCGACCACCTCGCGGGCAGCCGCTGCGGTCTGGGGCGAGGAGCCTTCGGGTGAGTTGCTCGACTGGGTCGGTGTCGGCGCTCGTCACCAAGTGCCACCCATCGCGCCTGATGCTGAGCAACTCGACGGTCTCGTGCTGCTCGACCTGCCCGACTTCGACTCGCGCGTTTCGGCGCACCGCGTCGAGGCTGACCGGGTGCTGAAGCTCTCGGACGTCTTCGTCTGGGTCACCGATCCGCAGAAGTACGCCGACGCCGTGTTGCACGACGACTACATCCGCACGATGTCAGCGCACGCCGCCGTGACGGTCGTCGTGCTCAATCAGATCGACCGCCTCACCTCCGAGGCCGCGCGGGCGTGCATCCAGGACCTCGAGAAGTTGCTCGCCGCTGACGGGCTGAACGGCGTCAAGGTGTTCGCAACTTCGGCCGCCCGCGGCATGGGGCTGAGCGAGCTCCGCGGAGTGCTGAGTTCTGTGGTGGGGCACCGCAATGCCGCCAATCAACGGCTCGCCGCTGATCTTCGCACCGAGGCGGCTGCCCTGCGCAAGCACGTCGGTGACCGCGAGGTCGACCTCAGCGGACGCAACGAGGAACTGACCGACGCCCTGAGCAAGGCCGCCGCCGTGCCCGTGGTCGTGCAGGCCGTTGACCGCGATTACCGGATGCGTGCCGGAATGCACGGCGGCTGGCCGTTCACCCGCTGGGCCAGCAGGCTGCGTCCGGCGCCGTTGTCGCGTCTCGGCCTCGACAAGGTGGCCTCCCAACTCACCCGTTCAGAGGGCCGCATCGCGCTCGGACGTTCCTCCCTGCCTCCTGCGAGCCCGGCCGCTCTGGCCTCGGTCGACCTGGCCACCCGACGTCTGGGGGAGCGGGCCGCCGAAGGGCTGCCGATGCCCTGGGCCGACTCCGTCTACGATGCGGCCAACCCTGCGGGCGACGATCTGCGCGATTCCCTCGACCAGGCGGTGCTCGGAGTGCCGCTGCGCGACCGTGACCCGATCTGGTGGTCGGTCTTCTCGGTGCTGCAGTGGCTGTTCGCTGCCGTGGCCATCGCTGGTCTGCTCTGGTTGCTCATGCTCGCCGGCCTCGGAGCCGCTCAGATCCAGATTGATGTTCCGACTTGGGGATGGATGCCCATTCCGGTGCTGATGCTGGCCGGCGGCCTGATCCTGGGCCTTCTGCTCGCGGCGTTGTCGCGCTTCCTGGCACGACGAGGTGCGGCGAGGCGCGCCGAGAAGGCCCGCCGTCGCCTGCGCGCCGCCGTCGCCGAGGTGGGCGAACACGAGGTCATCGCGCCGGTGCAAGAGGTGCTCGCGCAGCATCGCGCCACCCGCGAAGCCTTGGACCGCGCAGCCCACTGATCCACACCTCCCAGCGCCCCTGTGGTTTGTCCACAGGGGCGCTCACTGTTCTTCACCCTCGTCGCTCTCGCCCGCAGGCTCTGCTTGTCCGCATTCCGCGGCAGTCGACGAAGGAGGAGACCATGAGCAACACACTCGTGACGATCACCGGCAACCTGACCGGAGACCCCGAACTGCGTGAGTACGACAACGCGCGCAAGACCGTCATCCGCGTGGCCAGCACGGCCTCGGTGCGTGACCGCACCACCGGTGATTTCCGCAACGGCAGCACCAGCTTCTACAACGTGAGCTGCTGGAACGCGCTCGGTGAGAACGTCCTGAAGTCCATGCAGAAGGGCGACCCGGTGGTGGTCACGGGGCGCCTGGAGATCTCCGCGTACCAGGCGCAGGACGGCTCGCCCAGGCAGTCGGCCGAGATCAATGCCAGCAACGTCGGGCATGACCTCAAGTTCGGCACGACCAGCTTCGAGCGGCCCGCCCGACCCGAGCAGGCAGCCGCCTGACCAAGCCTCGCCGCTCCGACGCGGGCCTGCGTCGGAGCGGATTGGGAGGCCGGTCAACGCCCCGATAGCCTGGCAGGCATGGCTGAGTTCATTTACACCATGACCAAGGCGCGAAAAGCCGTTGGCGACAAGGTGATCCTCGACGACGTGAGCATGTCGTTCTTCCCCGGCGCGAAGATCGGGGTGGTCGGCCCCAACGGTGCGGGTAAGTCGACGATCCTGAAGATCATGGCCGGACTCGACCAACCCTCCAACGGCGAGGCGCGGCTTTCGCCCGGCTACAGCGTCGGCATCCTGCTGCAGGAACCGCCGCTGAACGAGGAGAAGGACGTCAAGGGCAACGTTGAGGAGGGCATGGGGCAGATCAAGAAGGACCTTGATCGCTTCAACGAGATCTCCGAGGAAATGGCGCAGCCCGACGCCGATTTCGACTCGCTCATGGAAGAAATGGGCAAGCTGCAGGAGAAGATCGACAACGCGGACGCCTGGGATCTCGACTCCCAGATCGAGCAGGCGATGGACGCGCTGCGCTGCCCGCCCGGCGATGCCGATGTCACGGTGCTCTCCGGTGGTGAGCGCCGTCGCGTGGCGCTGGCCAAGCTGCTGTTGAGCAAGCCTGACCTGCTGCTGCTCGACGAGCCCACCAACCACTTGGACGCCGAGTCGGTGACCTGGCTGGAGCAGCACCTCGAGTCATACCCGGGAGCCGTGCTGGCCGTGACCCACGACCGGTACTTCCTGGACAACGTCGCGCAGTGGATCTGTGAGGTCGACCGCGGCCGCCTTTACCCCTACGAGGGCAACTACTCGACCTACCTGGAGAAGAAGCAGGAGCGCCTCCAGGTGCAGGGCAAGAAGGACGCCAAGCTCGCCAAGCGCCTCAAGAGCGAGCTGGAGTGGGTGCGGTCGAACGCCAAGGCCCGCCAGACCAAGAGCAAGGCGCGTCTGGCCCGCTACGAAGAAATGGCTGCCGAGGCCGAGCGCACCAAGAAGCTCGACTTCGAGGAGATCCAGATTCCGCCGGGCCCGCGTCTGGGCGCGCAGGTGATCGAGGTCAAGAACCTCAAGAAGGGCTTCGGCGACCGCACCCTGATCGATGGCCTGTCGTTCACGCTGCCGCGCAACGGCATCGTCGGCGTCATCGGCCCGAACGGTGTCGGTAAGACCACGCTGTTCAAGACGATCGTCGGGCTCGAGGAAGCGGACGGCGGCGAGGTCAAGATCGGCGACAGCGTCAACATCTCCTACGTCGACCAGAGTCGGGGTGGCATCGACTCCCAGAAGACTCTGTGGGAGGTCGTTTCCGACGGGCTCGACTACATCCAGGTCGGTCAGGTCGAGATCCCTTCGCGCGCGTACGTGTCGCAGTTCGGATTCAAGGGGCCCGACCAGCAGAAGAAGGCTGGCGTCCTCTCTGGTGGAGAGCGCAACCGCCTCAACCTCGCGTTGACCCTCAAGCAGGGCGGCAACCTCTTGCTGCTCGACGAGCCCACCAACGACCTGGACGTCGAGACCCTCGGTTCGCTGGAGAACGCCCTGCTGGACTTCCCAGGCTGTGCCGTCGTGATCAGCCACGACCGGTGGTTCCTCGACCGCGTCGCGACGCACATCCTGGCCTACGAAGGTGACGACGAGAACCCCGCCAAGTGGTACTGGTTCGAGGGCAACTTCGACGCTTATGAAGAGAACAAGATCGAGCGTCTCGGCGCGGAGGCGGCGCGTCCGCACCGGGTGACGTACCGCAAGTTGACCCGCGACTGAGGATCAAGCTCGGGGAAGTGGTCCGAGGTAAGTGTTTGAAGGCGGGCCCGCAGTGTTCGAATCGGATGCTGCGGGCCCGACCCTTTCCAAAGGGTTTGTGTCTAACGCAGATCAGGCTGCGGTCGTGTGAGGGGAGCGAACAGCAAGGCACGGGCGTCGAGGCCCCGACCCACTGTCGAAGGAATCGAGTCGGCGTCGAATAGCGTTGCGCTCATGCGTCGTCCTGTCGGATCCACAGATGTCACACCCAGCGGCGGCACCGTCACCTTGATCGGTCGCCGAGGCGAGGGCTGGTCTCCGATCATCGATAGCGATATGTCGCTGGCTGAGGCTGTCGAGCTGATCCCGAGCGATATCGGAGCGGCAATTCCTGATGGTCCGCTCGTCGCGGCCGGTCGCGGACCGTTCTTTGCCGAGGGCACGACAGTGAGTTGGCACTACGGCCGAATCGTCGACATGGCGAAGGTCGTGCGCGATGACGAGCGCGGGCTGGTGGCGTGGATTCCGTCCGGCTCACGCCGCTTGAGTGCGGTGCCGCTCGGCGGGTCTCATCCGCGCGACATGCCGCTGGAACAGCGCTTCAGCGCGCCGTGGCGGATCGTCGAGCGGGAGTGGACGGGCGCAGGCGTGCTGCGGATCGCGCCCACCGGGAAGCCGTGGTCGGTGTGGTTCTTCCGTGACGGTGACGGTGAGTTCACCGGCACCTACGTGAATCTCGAACTCCCGCACCAGCGTCCGGCACCGGGCAGCGCTGCACCGCACAGGGTGCACAGCACTGACCTCGTGCTCGACCTCTGGATGGACGCCGGCCCGGAGGGTGATGAGGACGTCTGGCTCAAGGACGAGGACGAACTGCAGGTTGCCGTGACGCAGGGCCGGCTGACCGAGCAGCAGGAGCAGGCCGTCCGCGTCTTCGGCGAGCATGCCTGTCGGGAGGTGCTCGCTCGCGGCGCTTGGCCGATGGACGAGGGCTGGCAGGAGTGGGAGCCGACCGCTGACTTCGATGAACCAATTCTGTTGCCCGACAACGAAGTCATCCGATGGTGGCGCCAGCGATCAGGTGATCATTCGCTCGACGGCTGACGCACTGCGAGTGGGTGATCGCAGAGCCCTGGCGATGTAGTCCTCACTGACCGCGCCTCTGACAGTCAGTCCGCTGCTTGTTCGTAGGTGGACGCGGGGCGGGTGGTGTAGGTGTTGCCGGTGCGGGAGGTCCAGTGGCAGTCGCCGTTGTCGGTCATGGTGTAGCTCCAGATGGCCTGGGTCTTGGCGCGGTGGTGGTAGCGGCAGAGCGCGGCGAGGTTGCGGGCGGTGGTCGCCCCGGTGGGCCAGACGTGGAGTTCGGCCAGTCCGGCGATCGTGGAGGGGTAGACGTGTACGCCGGTGGCTTCCCGCATGGTTTGTTGCCGTTTGGCCCGGAGGGCGTCGGCTTCCCATTGGGCGATGAGCGCGCGGGTGGTGTTCTGCAGTTTCTGGTAGCCCCAGGTGTCCCAGCCACGCGTGGCTAACAGGTGTTGCTCGACCCGGGCCGCGGTCTCAGGAGAGGCGCACGCTGTTTCGATCGCGACCGTCTTGGCTCGCCATAGTTCGAGTTCGCCGGCGGCGCTCATCGCGAGCATGGCCGGGGTGGCGGTGGTGATCGCGGCTGCGGCGCAGCGAGCCTGCGATGAGCGCATCTCAAGGGACGCGAGTCACCCCAGGCCGTCGAACGCTGCCGGATAGACGACATCCCCGCGCAGGGAGGAGTCCGCAGGGTCGTATCCGCGCAGGAGGTAGACCTGCGCTGCTTCGGGGGGTGCCCAATCGGGAATCGGCAAAGACAGCCCGTGGTCACCGGCGAAGACGAACCCGCTCTTGACGTAGAAGGCGGGATCGCCTTCCAGCACCACGAGTGATTCGCCCGCATCCTCTGCCGCACCGAGCGCCACGGCGATGAGGGATCGTCCGATCCCGCGACCGTGCCTGCTAGGACTCACCGCAAGTGGAGAGCATGACGATGGGTCGCTCGCCCTGACTGTTGCGCACAACGCAGCCGTCGATCATGACGTGCCCGACGACCTCGCCGCCATCGACCGCGACGAAAGAGAGGTCGGGTCGATACTGAGGCGACTCCCGGATGCGATCCACCAGATCGGCCTCGACCTCCGACTTGAATGCCTCGGCGACGACGCGCTTGATGGCGGCGAAGTCGGTGCGTCGCTCGCGACGAATGATCATCGGCGTACTCCTTTGAGCCAGAATCGCTTTCGGGTCATGGTGACAGGGCCTGCGGCGGTGCGCTGGTGCAGCTCCAGGAGCTGATGCCGATAGCGGTCAACGGTGAAGTCGTCCGGCGTCTCCCAAGGCACCAGTTGCAGGTACGCGAGCAGCGCAGCGACATCGTCGAAGGTGTAGACACCGACATGTTCAGCGCCGTCCACGACATCGAATCCGGCGGCGTCCAGTGCGAGTCGGAACGGCACGAAGTTCACGTGGGGCAGAGTCGGACGTTCGCCGAACCAGTCTCCGAGCTCCGCGCACTCATCCCCGCCGACCTGCTGGGTCAGAAACATGCCTCCGGGTGCGATCACGCGCGCCAACTCATGAGGCGAGTAAGACTCGTGGCGGTTCAGGACAAGGTCGAATCGAGCGTCCGGGAAGGGCATTTGCACCGAGTCGACGTCGTTGTCCGGTGCCCCGTACTCCACGACGTGGATGCTATGAGGCGCGAGATTCTGCTGAGCGACCGAAACGTTGGGTGCCCATCCCTCGGTTGCCGTCGTGTCCGCGGGCAGCAAGTCACGGAAGCGAAGGAGATGCTCGCCGCCTCCGGTGCCCATGTCGAGCACGCGCCGCGCTCCTGCGAGAGCTTCACGCACCTCAGTGTCGAAGCTCCACGGCTCGTCCGACTCGGTCATGCGACCGTCCAGTGTGGAAAAGTCCCACCCCTGCGGCTGCTCTTGTTCCTCGGCGCGCCAGCGATCCAGGAGGGCTTCAATCTCGCTCATCCTCACTGTTTACCAACGCAGGGTCGAATGGGCGAGCGATTTCACGATCGGCAGCCGAACTGCGTTGTTCAGCAACGGTGCGAGTCACTCCGGGTACAGTCCGTTTGCTGCACGGTGAATCGACTCGTCCGGAAACGACATGCTGGGCAACACTGAGCCCATGCTGACCGACACGACGCCCCGGATCGACGGCGAGCGAATCCGATTGAGGCCCTTCGAGGCCAAGGACACAGCTCTGGTGGCCTCAGTGGCGGACGACCCGCTGATTCCGCTCATCACCAGCGTCCCGAGCGATCCCACGCCGGAGGCGATCGAGGCCTACCTGATCCGCCAAGAGCAGCGGCCGGTGCAGGGGTGGGGCTACTCGCTGGCGGTTGCGAACCTGGAGACCGATGAGGCTGTCGGCCAACTCAGCCTTGCGCTGCGCAACCTCGACCTGGGGCGGGCCTCGGTCGGCTACTGGATCGCACCGCAGCACCGACGTCGCGGCTATGCGGCTGCCGCGCTCGACACGATTGCCGATTGGGCGTTCGGGTTCGAGCAGTTGCGCCGCTTGGAGCTGTACGTCGAACCCTGGAACGAGGGTTCGTGGCGTACCGCCGAGGTCTGCGGTTTCCACCGCGAGGGGCTCATGCGTGGATGGGAGCGGGTGGGCGATCAGTGGCGCGATATGTACATGTACAGCCGTTTGGTGCAGTGATCAGCGGTGCCGCAGCCGGTGTTCCAGGTTTGCCTTGACTGACGGCCATTCGTGCGCGAGCACGGAGTAGACCACGGTGTCACGCAGCGCCCCGTTGCGCTCCAGTCTGTCGGCGCGCAGCACGCCGTCGAGTCGGGCGCCGAGGCGTTCGATCGCGGTGCGTGACTGCTGATTCGACCAACTCGTCTCGTAGCGCACGCCGGCACATCCCAGCGTCTCAAAGGCGTGCGCCATGAGCAACAGCTTCGATTCCGGATTGGTGCCCGTGCCATGCGTGGATTCGCGGTTCCAGGTGTAGCCGATCGATACCCGCGGCACCTCGGGTCTGATGTCGTAGAACGTCGTCGAACCCAGGAGTGCGTTGTCACTCAAGCGGATTGCCACGAACGGAAGCATGGCGCCGGCGTCCTGCATTGCCAGGCGCTGTTCGATCATGGCGCCGACCTCACCGGGCTCGGGAGCGGAGGTGTACCAGCGGTCCCACATCTGCCCGTCGCGGGTGGCTTCGACCAGGCCGTCGTGGTGGTCAGCGGACAATGGTTCCAAACGCACGAGACGACCGGTCAGGGTGACAGGAGACAGATCCATGCCTTCGATTCTTGCAGCGCACTTGACCCTCACCCGACGTCAGGCCCGAAGGTCGATCACATGACGGAAGAACGCGCACCGATGACGGTCGGACAGGTCGCCGATGCACTCGGCATCACCGTTCGAGCGCTGCACCACTACGACCGCATCGGACTCCTCAGGCCGAGCGAGCGCTCGTACGCCGGTTACCGGCTCTACACCGACGATGACCTGCGGCGCCTGCAGCAGATCGTGGTGTACCGCCGACTTGAGGTGCCGCTGGAGCGAATCGCCGAACTGCTCGAATCCGGCGATGAGACAAGCCATCTGCGGCAGCAGCGCGAAGCCGTCATGTCCAGGCTGGAGGAGTTGACCCAACTCATCCGGGCGATCGACAACGCATTGGAGAAGACGATGAATGATCAGCGAATGACCACCGAAGACATGAAGCAGCTCTTCGGAGACGGCTTCGAGGAGCAGCAGGCGGAGGCCGAACAGCGTTGGGGTGACACCGATTCGTGGAAGCAGTCCCAGCGCCGGACGCGGTCGTACGGTAAGCAGGACTGGGAGCAGATCAAGGCCGAGGCCGACGAGATCCAAACCGCTCTGGCCAAAGCCTTCAAGGGCGGGCTCGCCTGCGATGACCAGCGAGCGATCGACCTCGTGGAGTCACACCGTCAGCACATCAGCCGCTGGTTCTACGACTGCTCCAAGCAGATGCAGATCGGACTGGGGGAGATGTACGTCAGCGATCAACGCTTCACCGCGGCCTACGACGACGCCTATGGCGCACCAGGCTTCGCGGCCTGGGTGCGTGACGCGATCGTGGCCAACGCTGGGTCGTGAACCGGGCCGATTCGTGCGCGGGTGGGGTGCTCAGTCCTCCTTGAGGCGGAGCATCCCCTCCTGCGCGACGGTGCACACCAGCGTCCCGTCGATGCCGTAGAGCTTGCCCAACCCCAGGCCGCGACCACCGGACGCCGAGGGGGATTCCTGCTGGTAGAGCATCCACTCGTCGATGCGGCCCGGTCGGTGGAACCACATCGAGTGGTCCAGGCTTGCCGCGCGCAGCCGCTTGTCCGCCCAGACCAGGCCGTGCTTGCGCAGGATCGACTCCAGCAGGGTGTAGTCGGAGGCGTAGGCCATCACCGCCGCGTGGATCAGCGGATCGTTCGGCAACGCCGCCACGGTCTTCATCCAGACGTTCTGCGCCGCGTACTTCTGTCGTCCGGCCGCGAAGAAGAGCGCGCCCTCGACGGTTCGGACGTCGATCGCCCGGCTGCGCCAGTGGTCGGCCACCGGGTGGTCGATGCCTTCCAGTTCTGCAGCGGTGGTGCGCACCCGGTCGGGGTCGGGCACCGAGGGCATCTCGTCCTGGTGGTCGAGCCCCTCGGCCGGCACCTGGAAGGACAACGTGGCCGAAAGCAAGGTCTGGCCGTTCTGCATCGCGTAGACCCGACGCACTGAGAACGACCGACCATCGCGCAGGTTCTCGACCGCAAAACTGATGGGCTGCAACGAATCTCCGGGACGGATGAAGTATGCGTGCAACGAGTGGATCGGCCGGTCACCCAACTCGGTGTTCGACCGGATCGACAAGCCAGCCGCCATCACCGACTGCGCCAGCACCTGCCCGCCGAAGGCGCGCTTGTGCGGCGTCTCCTGGCTGCGTCCGACGTACAGCTCCAGGTCGCGGCTGTGGTTGCCGTCCGGGTCGGTCGAGGCGTCCAGCGGTCCGAAGCGGGTTGTGCCCCGTGGCTCGAGGGTCAGCACCTCCAGCAGGTCGGCGACGGGATCGAAATCAGCGGCAGGGGCATCGTTGGAGCTCACCTTGCGACTCTATCGAGGGCTCATCGGCACCTGTTGACATGATGGGCGTCATGCCGAAACGCCCGTACTACGTCGACGTCCCACTGCGTTGGTCGGACATGGACGCCAACCGTCACGTCAACAACGTGCAATTCCTGCGGTTACTTGAGGAAGCGCGTGTGCTGGGCATGCGCGAATGGTTCGGCGACCTCGGCCATGACAAGCAGCCGTTGCTGGTCGCGCGCAGCGAGATCGACTACCTGCAGCAACTGCCCTATCGCGGACCGACGATCACGATCGCCATGTGGGTGTCGCGCATCGCCGCCGCATCCTTCGACCTCGCCTACGAAGTGCTCTCCTCGCGGGAGGAGGATGCGACCGTCTACGCCCGGTCCGAAGGCACGCTCGTGACCTTCGACATGGAGATGCAGCGACCCAGCCGAATCTCCGCAGAGACCAAGGCAGACCTGGAGAAGTACCTCGGCGAGCCCGTCCCGATGAAGCGCCGAGACCGCCGGTGACAACGCTGCAGCTCGAGGACGCACAGGCCGGCACCGACCTCGCCACCTTCGTGCGCCGAGCCCTGCGGGTCTCGCCCGATGGCGCGATGCGTATTCAGGCGATCGGAAGCGTCCTCGCCACCTGGGTCGAGGTGTTGCCGGGGCGCAGCCTTACTCACGCCGGGCTGACCCTCGGGCTACGCGTCCAACGGCTCGCGGAGGAAGTGGAGATCGATGTTGCGGTGCCTTTGGTGGCGTTGCGCGACCGCTTCGCCCGCGAAGAAGGCAGCTCGATTTATCTTCCGCCGCAACAGGTTTCGGCGTCCTGGCTGGCGATCACCCCGCCGCGTTCCGGCTGGGAGGCGCACGAGGAGATCGCCACCGAATCGCTGCGCGACGCAGCCCGTCTGGGTGTGCTCGAAGTGGCCGACGGCACCCCGCCCGGCGCCGGAGCGGCTGCTGTGGCCGCCTTGCGCGAGCGGGTCTGGGGACGCCGGCTGCACGACGACATCCCGGCCGGCGCCGCCTTCGCTGCCGACGCCCTGGGCTTCCTCGTCGGCGACACCGCCACCTGGCATCGCCACGGCCCGTGGGGACGACTCGCGACCCCAGCAGGTTTCGTACTCACCCGCTGAGGCCGCGAAAGGACTGATCAGACCGTGAACCAGACCGCGGTGTCGGTCGGCACCACAGTGGTCACATCTGGTTCGCTGGACACGAGAACCGTTGCTCCAGAGGGCAGTTCGACAGCGTCCGCGCCGAGGTTGAGCAGCACGAACATTGTGTGCTGATCGCTGGTGACCGCGTACGAGACGACGTTCTGTCCGGACTCGACGGCCACGATCGAACCCTCGCCCAGGTCACGCTCACGACGAATCCGCAGCAGCGCGCGGTAGAGCTCAAGCGTGGATCCGTCGACCCCAGCCTGCTGGTCGGCGGCCAGCGGTCCGTAGCTGTCGGGCTGGGGCAGCCACGCCTCGCCGCTGGAGTTGAAGCCGTATGCCGGAGCGTCCTTCTCCCAGACCATCGGCACCCGGCAGCCGTCCCGGCCCAATTCCTTGCCGTCGGTGCGAGCGAAGGTCGGGTCCTGACGCACCTCGTCCGGCATGGACGTGTGGTCGGGCAATCCGAGTTCCTCGCCCTGGTAGAGGTAGGAGCCGCCAGGCAACGCGAGCATCAGCGTGGTTGCCGCACGTGCGCGACGCAGACCGGCGACGGCGTCCGGCTGTTCGTCATCGGCGCCGATGCCATTGGGACGCGGACGACCGATCGGCAGTCCGAGCCGCGAGGCGTGGCGGACGACGTCGTGGTTCGACAACACCCAGGTGGTCGGCGCGCCGACCGAGTCGTTGGCGGCGTAGGACGCTGAGATCACCTCGCGCAGATCCTCCGCGCGCCAGGCGGTCTGCAGGAAGTCGAAGTTGAAGGCCTGGTGGAACTCGTTCTGCCGCACGAAGAGAGCCGCCCGGGACGGCGGGTCGACCCACGCCTCGGCGCACATGATGCGGTCGTTCGAGCTGTCACCGGTGGTGTTGTACGAGTCGAGGATGGTGCGCCACTGCTGGTAGATCTCGTGCACGCCGTCCTGGTCCCACATGGGCGGGTGCTGCTTGTCGAGGTCGGTGAGGTCGAGCATGTTCATCGCGCCGGTCCAGTCGGGCAGGCCGTCTTCCTTGATCAGCCCGTGCGCGACGTCCACCCGGAAACCGTCGACACCGCGGTCGAGCCAGAAGCGCAGGATCGACTCGAACTCCTCGCGCACGCGCGGGTTCTCCCAGTTGAAATCGGGCTGCTTGGGGTCGAACAGGTGCAGGTACCACTGGCCGGGGGTGCCGTCCGGCTCGGTCACGCGGGTCCAGGCACGGCCGCCGAAGACGCTCTGCCAATTGTTGGGCGGCTCCTGCCCGTCCTCGCCCTTGCCGTCGCGGAACATGTAGAGGTCTCGCTCGGGCGAGCCCGGTGCTGCCGCGAGCGCCGCCTGGAACCACTCGTGCTCGTCCGACGAGTGGTTGGGCACGAGGTCGACGATCACCTTGAGGTCGAGCGAATGTGCTTCCTGCACAAGGGTTTCGGCGTCAGCCAGCGTCCCGAAGATGGGGTCGATGTCGCGGTAGTCGGCCACGTCGTAGCCGGCGTCGGCCTGCGGCGAGGTGTAGAACGGCGAAAGCCAGACGGCGTCCACGCCGAGGTCGCGCAGGTAGGGCAGACGTGCGGTGATGCCGGGCAGGTCACCGATGCCGTCGCCGGAGGCGTCAGCCCAGGAACGCGGGTAGATCTGGTAGATCACGGCGCTGCGCCACCACGCGGAGTGGGAAGTGCCGTGGTGAAGTTCGTTGCCGGTGCGGGTCACGTCGATCTGGTGGGAAGTCACGGTGGTCGAGTCTGGGACGTCCGTGCCCGTTCTTCAAATCGGCCGGCCGCCACGGTGTGCCGATCTCAGGCTTGCGGGAGCCCGGGCGAGTCGGCGCCCTCGGGGGCGTTCACCAGGGAATACGCGGCGCGGGTGAGGTAGTCACGCAGCAGGTTGTCCAGCTCGGGTGCGAGATCGAGGGTGTCGCAGGCGTTCATCATGTGCAGCAACCAGCGGTCGCGCTGGGCCGGAGTGATGACGAAGGGCACGTGCCGCATCCGCAAGCGCGGGTGGCCGCGTTCCTGCGAATAGGTGGTGGGCCCGCCCCAGTACTGCTCCAGGAACATCCGGAGGCGACGTTCGGCCGGCTCGAGATCCTGCTCGGGGTACATCGCGCGCAGTTCGGGGTCGTCTGCGACACCCCGGTAGAACTCGTGGACGAGTTTGTGGAAAGTGGGCTCGCCACCGAACAACTCGTAATAGGTCGTCTGCTCGCTCACGGGTCTCAGTCTCGCAAATGCTCGTCCGTCAGATTCCGGCACCCGCGTTGTTGCCCGCGCCCGCGGGGCCAGTCGACCCGCCGGAGCCGTACGGCGGCAGCGAGGGTCCGCGCACGCCAGCCGCATCGAGCGCCACCTTGGAGCGTTCACGCAGCTCGCGGGAGATCGCGTACTGCTGGCCCGGCAACGTCTTGGCGATGATGCGCAGGGTGACGACGCCGCCGCTGACGGATTCGACACCTGCCACCTGCGGCTCCTCCAGCAGCATTTCCTTCCAGGGGGAGTCGTCGTCGACCTTCTCGGCGACCGTCCGCAGAACGTCCAATGCCTTCTCCACCGACTGGTCGTAGGCGACCGGGACGTCGACGAGCGCGACCGACCAGCCCTGCGAGCGGTTGCCGATGCGCACGATCTCGCCGTTGCGCACGTACCAGACGACACCGTTCGCGTCCCGCAGCCGGGTGATGCGCAGCGTCACCTCTTCGACGGTGCCGATCGCCTCACCGGTGTCGATCACATCACCGACGCCGTACTGGTCCTCAAGGATCATGAAGACGCCTGACAGGAAATCCTTGACCAGGCTCTGCGCGCCGAAACCCAGGGCGACACCGCCGACACCGGCGGACGCCAGCAGGGGAGCAAGCGGTACGCCGAGCTCGGCCATGATCGTCAGCGCGGCGATCGTGAAGATGATCAACGTCGACACCGAACGCAACAAAGAGCCGAGTGTCGCGGCCCGTTGCTTGCGTCGCTCGTTGTCCAGCCCTGCTGCCTGGCGCAGCACTCGCGCCGCGCGTCCGGAGGCCTGCTCACGCTCAGCGCTGCGCTGCTCCATCATCGAGGTGACCTTGCGGATCGCACGATGGGTCAACCAGCGCAGGAAGAGCGCGACGATCACGATGCCGATGATCATGAGCGGGGTGCCGACCAGTTTGTCCCAGAAGGTCGAAGGGGTGTTGTCGCTCACCAGAAAGTCAGGCATGGCCACCAGTTTTACAGTCTGACGCCCGAGTCACCCACAAGACTGGTCCGTGCCAAACTTGCCCGCATGTCAGAAGGCCCCTCCACCACGCTCGTCGACCTCGCCCGCGCCTACGGCGTCGCCACCGATTATTGGGACTGGAAGGGAAACCACACCCAGGTGTCGGCCGACACCATCCGCACCGTCCTGAGCGTCTTCGACGTCGACGCCTCCACCGACGAGGCCGTGAAAGCCGCACTCGCCGACCGCGAGTTGGACGGCTGGCGACGGGTGCTGCCCCGCGTCGTCGTGCTGCGCGAAGGGTGGACGCCGTGGGTGGCCCTCCACGCCGCTGACGGCGCTGCGGTGGAGGCCCGGTTGGTCTTGGAGGACGGCCGCGCCCGCGAGATCAAGACCGTCGAGCGCTTCGTCGAGCCACGCACCGTCGACGGCGTGGTGACCGCCGAGACGACCGTCGAACTGCCCGGCGACCTGCCGCTGGGTTACCACGAGCTCGTGGTGAGTGTCGGAGCAGAGGATGGACGCAAGACCGACCACCGTGCGCCGGTGATCGTCACTCCGGCGACGCTCGCACTGCCGAAGGCACTTGAGGACGATCGGGTGTGGGGTCTGATGACCCAGCTCTACACCGTCCGCTCGGAGCGCTCGTGGGGCATCGGTGACGCCGCCGACCTGGCTGAGCTCGGCACCTGGGCGGCTCGTCAGGGCGCCGACTTCGTGCTGATCAATCCGGTGCACGCTGCCGAGCCGATCGCCACGATGGAGCCCTCGCCCTACCTGCCGACTTCGCGCCGGTTCGTCAACCCGATGTACATCCGGGTGGAGGAAGTGCCTGAGATCGGTTACCTCTCGGCGGCCGAGCACCAGTTGGTCGAGTGGCACAGTGACGACGCCCGCCGCCTCAACAAGCTCGCCCAGCTCGACCGGGACGGCTCGTGGGAGGCCAAGCGGGCTGCGCTGCGCATGATCTTCCGCAGCGAACGCACGCACCGACGCGCCCGTGACTTCGAACAGTTCCAGGTGCGCGAGGGGCAGGGACTGATCGACTTCGCCACGTGGTCGGCGATCGCGATCGATCGCGGCCTGCCGTGGGAGACCTGGCCCGAAGAACTCCGTGATCCGCGCAGCGAAGAAGTTGCGGCCGAACGTGAGCGCCTCGCCGAAGAGGTGGAGTTCCAGTGCTGGTTGCAGTGGATCGTCCAGTCGCAGCTGGGCGATGCACAACGTGAGCTGCGCGCGTCCGGCATGGGTGTCGGGGTGGTGCACGACCTCGCCGTTGGGGTGCACCCCGGCGGAGCGGACGCCTGGGCACTCGGCGATGTGCTAGCCCACCAGGTCAGCGTCGGCGCTCCCGCCGACGACTACAACCAGATCGGGCAGAACTGGAGCCAGCCGCCGTGGCGACCCGACCGTCTCGCCGAACTCGGCTACGCACCCTTCCGCGACATGCTGCGCACCGTGCTGCGCATGGCCGGCGGCATCCGCGTCGACCACATCCTGGGTCTCTTCCGGCTCTGGTGGGTGCCGCGCGGTGCCTCGCCGAAGGACGGCACCTACGTGCGCTACGACCACGAGGCGATGATCGGCATCCTGGCGCTGGAAGCACAGCGCGCCGACGCCGTGGTGATCGGTGAAGACCTCGGCACCGTCGAGGACTGGGTGCGCGACTACCTGCTGGAGCGCGGGTTGCTCGGCACCTCGATCCTGTGGTTCGAGCGCAAGGACGGCGTGGCCCCGCGTGACCCGGAGACCTACCGCTCGCTGTGCCTCGCGAGTGTCACCACCCACGACCTGCCGCCCACCGCCGGTTACCTGCAGGGCGAACACATCGCCGTCCGGCACGAACTCGGCCTGCTCACGCGGCCGTTGGAAGAGGAGATCGCCGAGGACGACGCGCAGCGCGAAGCGGTGCTCTCGGCGCTGCGCGAACGCGGCCTGCTCAAGGGCAAGGCGAAGATCGAGGACCAGGTGGATGCCCTCCACAAGTACCTCGCGTGGGCTCCGAGCAAGATGCTGGGTGTCTCGGTGAACGACCTGGTCGGCGACGTGCGCACCATCAACCAGCCCGGTACGGACGAGGAATATCCCAACTGGCGGCTGCCGCTGGCCGACGGCAATCACCAACTCGTCACGCTCGATGAAGTGATGATCAGCCGTCGCGCCAAGCGCCTCATCCGGTGCGTCAACCACCGGGACGCTGCCCCGAACGACTGAGCTCCACACTGCTCGACACCACGAAGAAGCCCGCTCGACCGGACGGTCGGGCGGGCTTCTCGTTGGGTGAGCGGTCGGCTCAGCCGGCCGCGTCGAACTCCTGCGCGGCGAGTGCTCGCTGCACGTCGTCCCGGTGCTCGGTCACCACACGCACCAGGCCGGCCGGCTGGTCGGCATTGGCGTCCAGCCATCCCTGCGTACGCGACAGTAGATCCGGTGAGGTGAGCGCCACCGGGAAGGCGAGACCGGCAATGCTCTGACCGATGTGGAAGGTGCGCTGCGCCCACATGCCACGCAGCATCTCGAAGTACTTCTCGACGTACGGCGTCAGCAAGGAACGGTCGTGCGCTCGCTGGAAACCGCGACCGACCGCCTCGATCATCTGGTTGGCCAGATCCGTGCCGTCGACCAACTTCGTCCAGGCGTCCGCCTTCGCGGCCGCTGTCGGCACTGCAGCGCGTGCGGTGGCCGCCCGCTCCTTGCCAGTCGCGGTGGCATCAGCCTCCTCGGCGGCTGCGATGTCGTCCTCACCCGCTGCGCCCGCGGCGGCCAGCGAGGTCACCAGCACCCAACGCAGGTCGGTGTCGATGCTCAGACCCGCAAAGGCATGCTCGCCCGAGAGCAGAGCGCGCACGAGCGCGACGTCCTCGTCCGATTCGGCGTACGCCGCGAAGGCCTCGGTGATCTGCAACTGGGCATCACTGCCGGCCTCTGCGGCCTCTGCTTCCCTGCGCAAGGCGGCGGCGACGGACGCCCGCACCTCGGTCTGCGCGTCCGGGGCCACGTACAGCTCGGTGAGCTGGCGTAGCATCCCGAGCGTCATCCGCAACATGCCGGAGTGGCGCTCCTGGCCGACCAATGCCGACAGCACCGGCACGAGGTCGCGTCCGCGCAGTTGTGCATCGCGGGTCATGTCCCACAGCGCACCGATGACCAGTGCGCGCGGGAGAGGGTCGAGACCGCGCGGCTGGTCGAGCACTGCTGCGAGGGAGCGCTCGTCAAGCCGGATCTTGGCGTAGGCGAGGTCGTCGTCGTTGACCAGGATCAGACCCGGGTGCTGGCGGCCGACCAGAGCCTCGATGGGAGTGGACGCTCCGTCGACGTCGACCTCGATTCGGTCGACGCGCACCCACGAATCGCCCTGTCGTTCATACATGCCCACGGCCAGCCGGTGGGTGCGCAGCGTGGGCAACTGCTCCGTCGCGGTCTGCTCGACCGAGAACGAGCGGATGGTGCCGTCCGCGTCGAGCTCGAGCTTCGGCGTCAAGGTGTTCACCCCGGCCGTCTCGAGCCACTGCGCCGACCACGCGCTCAGGTCGCGTCCTGAGGACGCCGCCAATTCGTTCAGCAGGTCGGGCAGGGTCGTGTTGCCCCAGGCGTACTTGGCGAAGTAGGCCCGCAAGCCGGCGATGAACTCCTCCCGCCCGACATACGCGACCAGTTGCTTGAGCACCGAAGCACCCTTGGCGTAGGTGATGCCGTCGAAGTTGGACTCCACGTCCTCCAGGTCACCGATGTCGGCCACGATCGGGTGGGTGGAACTGAGCTGGTCCTGGTTGTACGCCCAGGTCTTCTCCTGGATGGAGAAGGTGGTCCAGGCATCCGTCCACTGCGTCGCCTCGGCCTGGCAGACCGTCGAGGCCCACTCGGCGAACGACTCGTTGAGCCAGAGGTCGTCCCACCACTTCATGGTCACCAGGTCGCCGAACCACATGTGGGCCAGTTCGTGCAGGATCGTCAGCGCGCGGCGTTCGACCTTCGCCTCGGCCACCTTCGAACGGAAGACGTAGACCTCGTTGATGGTCACGCAGCCGGCGTTCTCCATCGCGCCCATGTTGTATTCGGGCGTGAACAGTTGGTCGTACTTCTCGAACGGGTACTCGCAGTCGAACTGCTCCTCGAAGAAGGCGAAACCACGCTTGGTGCAGTCGAAGATGTTGTCCGGGTCGAGGTGCTCCCGCAGTGACCGGCGGCAGTAGATCGCCAGGGGCACCTCACCGCGCCGGCTGGTGACACTGTCGCGCACGACCTCGTAGGGCCCGGCCACCAGAGCGGTGATGTACGACGACATCGTCGGTGTTGCACTGAACTTCCATGTCGCGCAGTCGCGTTCGTTGCCGCGAGGATCGATCCACACGGCCTCGGAGGGCTCCGGCTCCGGAGTGGGCTGGTTGGAGACGACCTGCCAGTGCGCGGGGGCAGTCACCGTGAAGGTGAACTGGGCCTTCAGGTCGGGTTGGTCGAAGACGACGAACATGCGACGGCAGTCGGCCACCTCGAACTGGCTGTAGAGATAGACCTCCTGGTCGACCGGGTCGACGAACCGGTGCAGGCCCTCCCCGGTGTTCATGTAGGTGCCGGTGCCCTTCACTTCCACAGTGTTCGCACCCGAGCGAAGGGGCAGCGTGATGCGCGCGCCGTCGTAATGCGTTGCCGGGTCGAGGGATTCACCGTTGACCTCGAGGCCGGAGACCTCACCGTTCACGAAGTCGACGAAGGTCTCACCGCCCCGGTGTGCGGTGAGTTCGATCGTCGTCACCGATCCGAAGGTCTCAGCGCTGGTGGTGAGATCGAGCCGGACGTCGTAGGAATCGACGGCGAGCAGGTCGGCGCGGGTCGCGGCTTCTGCCTGGGTCAGGTTGGTGGTGGTCACCGATGCACTCCTTGTGGGGTTTGCGTGCGTGTTGCCAATGGGGGTCAACGCTGACGCCATGCTGCCACGAGGGTTTGGCAGGATGGCGGCGTGACTGAAACCGGTGGCCGCAGGGCGGCAGAGATGTTCTTCGATCCGATGTGCCCATGGGCGTGGATGACCTCCCGCTGGCTCATGGAGGTCGAGAAGGTGCGCGACGTCGACATGACCTGGACGGTGATGTCGCTCAGCGTTCTCAACGAGGGACGCGATCTGTCCGAGGGCTACCGCGAGATGCTCGACCGCGCATGGTTGCCGGTCCGCACCATCATCGCCGCCCAACAGCACGGACCCGAGGTCAACAAGAAGCTGTACGACGCGATGGGTCAGCGCATCCATCTCGAGCAGCGCGGCAAGGACGCCGACGACCTGCGTGCGGTCTGTGTGGAAGCACTGGCCGAGGCGGGTCTACCGGCTCAGCTGATCGAACACGCTGCGCCGGTGAAGGGCGACGATGTGGACATGGCGCTCCGTGCCTCGCACCAGCGGGCGATGGACCTCGTCGGTGACGAGGTGGGCACCCCGGTCGTGGCCTTCGAGGGCGTCGCCTTCTTCGGCCCGGTCGTCACGCCGGCACCCAAGGGAGAAGCTGCGGGAAAACTGTGGGACGGCTGCCTGCTCGTCGCGGGCACGCCCGGCTTCTACGAGTTGAAGCGCACCCGCGACGCCGATCCCGACTTCAGCTGAAGGAGCAAGAAAAATGCGAGTACACATCGGTGGCGACCACGCCGCCTTCGAACTGCAGCGTGCACTGGTCGACTGGCTCGGAGAGGAGGGCCACGAGGTGGTCGACCACGGGCCGAAGGAGTACGACGAACTGGACGACTACCCCGTCTTCGTGCTGCGTGCGGCGGAGGCCGTCGCGGCCGATCCGGGCTCGTTGGGCATCGTCCTGGGTGGTTCGGGCAACGGCGAGCAGATGGCAGCCAACAAGGTGGAGGGCATCCGTGCCGCGCTGGCCTACTCCACCGAACTGGCCCAACTCGCCCGTGAGCACAACGACGCGCAGATCGTCTCGCTGGGTGGCCGGTTCCACACCCAGGAGCAGGCGCAGGCGATCGTGAAGGTCTTCCTGGAGACGCCCTTCTCCGGTGCCGACCGTCACCAGCGCCGAATCGACATGGTTGCGAAGTACGACCAGGACGGAACACTGCCGCCGCAGCCGTGAGCCGCGCCCCGCTGGGGGTGGCGCATGGTACGCCTCTTGCGATAAGGGCTGGGGTTTTCGGCGTGCCGAACGGTAAGAAATCGTTAAAGAAAGTTTCCGGTTATCGCCGAAGACGGTTAGCGTTACATGTATGGGTGTTGAGCAACCGCTGATTCCGGGCTGGACGTCCCGGTCCGTGCGGTGGCTCGCCCACCGGCATGCGAAGCCGGCACAGACAGACTCCAGGCAGCTGATGCCGGCCGTCGTGATTGGCGTCGGCCTGCTCGTCTGTGTCGCGATGCTGCTGGTCTTCCGGCGCTGGCCGGACACCAGTTACGCGCTGTTCGCGCCATTGCTGCTGGCGGTCGGAGCGCTCGTACGTGGCCGCGCGATGGCCATCTGCCTCGCAATCCTGACGGTCACGTTCGTGCTGGTCGCCTTTGTGATGCCCTCGCACACGTTGATGCGCGCTTACAGCAGTGCGATCGGGCTCGCCGGGATGGCTGTGGTCCTGGTAGCGCTGGACCGGGTGTGGTCGAGGTCGGCCGGGGTCTCCGCCCGGGCGGCGTCCAACCTGTTGTCCGATCTGCGCCATCGGCACGAGGTGCAGACCCACATGCCCGATCTGCCCGCAGGCTGGGAGATCGACAGTGCGGTGGTCGCGGCCCACGGCGAAAGTCTGTGCGGTGACATCGTCGCCGGCTGTGAGGTCGACGGAGTCTTCCACGCCATCGTGCTCGATGTCTCCGGTAAAGGCTCCACTGCTGCCAGTCGGGCGTTGTTGCTCGGTGGTGCCGCGTCGGGCCTGCTGGGGGCCGTACCGGCAGAGCGCGTGCTCCCGGCGTTGAACGACTACCTGGTGCGTCAGGGTTGGAGCGATGGCTTCGCCACAGCCACCTATCTGAGCGTCGACCTCACGACGGGCGAATACTCGCTGGCCTCTGCCGGTCATCCGGCAGCTATTCAGTTCCGTGCAGGAAAGGGAAATTGGCAGCCGCTCGATGCCAACTCCGGTGTGGTGCTGGGCATTCTCGAGGGACTCGGCCTGGATGCCTACCCGCGTCTGCACGGACGTCTGGAGTCGGGCGACATGCTCATGCTCTACAGCGACGGCGTCGTTGAGCACAAGGACATCGACATCCCCCAAGGTGTCGACCGCATGCTGGGTGTCGCCGAACGTGAGATCCCGAGGCAGTTCGCCGGTGCGGCCGGGCGGATCTGCGCCGAGGCCCGGGCGGGCGAATCGGACGACCGCACGGTCGTCATCCTGCGCCGCCACTGAACCGCTTCGCCGAACGGGCAGAACAGCGGAGAAGTTTGGTCGGGGTAGCCGGATTCGAACCGACGGCCTTCCGCTCCCAAAGCGGACGCGCTACCAAGCTGCGCCATACCCCGTGCCGACCAGTTTGAGATGCGGCCGAACGAGTAGGTAGGCTAACCCCTCGGTGCACCACACCGAACGCCGGGGCAACCCGGTGTCCGCGCGGGGCGCCGCTGCGGGCGTAGCTCAATGGTAGAGCCTCAGTCTTCCAAACTGATTACGCGAGTTCGATTCTCGTCGCCCGCTCTCTGCACATCAGTCCGAGCACGACCTTCCCGATTCAATTTGGAGTATCCCTAGTGAAGAGCGCCGTCGAGACCCTCAACCCGACCCGGGTCAAGCTGACCGTCGAGGTGCCGTTCGAGGAACTCAAGCCGAGCCTGGACGCCGCGTACGCCGCCATCGGCAACCAGGTGCAGATTCCGGGCTTCCGTAAGGGCAAGGTTCCCGCGCGCATCATCGAGCAGCGTTTCGGCCGCGGCGCGGTCGTCGGCGAGGCGATCAACGAGGCCCTTCCGCAGTTCTACGGCCAGGCCATCGAGGAGAACAACCTCCAGCCGCTGGGCCAGCCCGAGGTCGATGTCACCGGTGCCCCCACCGAAGGCGACGACCCGTTGGTCTTCACCGCCGAGGTCGATGTCCGTCCCGAGTTCGAGCTGCCGAAGTTCGACGAGATCAAGGTCGAGGTCGACCCGATCAAGGTCACCGACGAGGACGTCGACGCAGAGGTCGAGCAGCTGCGCGAGCGTTTCGGCACCCTCAAGACCGTCGAGCGTGCCGTCACCAAGGGCGACTTCGTCTCGATCGACCTCAAGGCCACGATCGGCGACGAGGAGATCGACGCCGTCGAAGGCATCTCCTACGAAGTGGGCGCCGGCAACATGCTCGAAGGCATGGACGAGGCGCTCGAGGGCCTTTCGGCCGGCGAGTCCAAAGAGTTCACCGCTGCACTCGCCGGTGGCGAGCACGAGGGCCAGGACGCCGACTGCGTCGTCACCCTCCAGGCGGTCAAAAAGCGCGAACTGCCGGAGCTGGACGACGAGTTCGCCCAGCTGGCGTCCGAGCACGACACGATGGACGAGCTGCGTGCCCAGCTGACCACCCAGGCCGAGGCCGGCAAGCGCTTCCAGCAGGGCGTGCAGGCTCGCGACAAGGTGCTTGAGCACCTCCTGGAGAACGTCGAGATCGCGCTGCCGCAGGGCATCATCGACGCCGAGGTCAACAGCCACCTCGAAGGCGAAGGTCGCCTGGAGGACGACGAGCACCGTGCCGAGGTCGACGAGTCGACCCGCAAGGCGCTGAAGTCGCAGCTGCTGCTCGACAAGATCGTCGAGGACGAGGAGATCCAGGTCTCGCAGGAAGAGCTCATCGAGTACCTCATCATGTCGGCCCAGCAGTACGGCATGGACCCCAACACCTTCGCCCAGGCGCTCGACCAGCAGGGTCAGGTGCCACAGGTGCTCTCCGAGGTCGCTCGCCGCAAGGCGCTCGCGTCCGTGTTGGAGAAGGTCTCCGTTGTCGACACCGACGGCAACGACGTCGACCTCAACGCCGAGGTCGAGGTCGAGGATGTCGACGGTTCCGACATCGAGCTGGACGTCGACCAGGACGAGAAGGCCGACGAAGCCGACAAGGCCTGAGCCTGCGCACACGCTGATCGAGGGCGCCCGAGCCGATGCTCGGGCGCCCTCGCTGCGTACTGTCCCGGCCAGGCTTGTACGCCCACGGCGAACAAGCTCCGGAGTCGGGACTTAACCGGGCGGGCCGGGCGTTAGGGTCCAGTGGAAGCAGACATCAGGTCCGCGAAGAGAACGACAGATGGAGTCACGATGACGGAGCGCAGCAACGCGCCGGTCGGCATGGCCACTCAGCCGGTGGCCGGCCTCGACGATCAGATCTACAACCGCCTGCTCAAGGAACGCATCATCTTCCTGGGTTCGGACGTGCGCGATGACAACGCGAACGCGATCTGCGCCCAGCTGCTGCTGCTGGCGGCCGAAGACCCCGAGAAGGACATCTGGCTGTACATCAACAGCCCCGGTGGTTCGGTGACGGCCGGCATGGCGATCTACGACACGATGAACTGGATCCCCAACGATGTCGCGACCGTCGCGATGGGCCTGGCCGCCTCGATGGGACAGTTCCTGTTGTCCGCCGGAGCCAAGGGCAAGCGTTACGCCACCCCGCACGCGCGCATCATGATGCACCAGCCTTCGGGCGGTATCGGCGGCACCGCCTCCGACATCCGCACCCAGGCCGAGTTGCTCCTGGGCATGAAGAAGGAGCTCGCTGATCTCATCGCCGAGCACACCGGCCAGACCGCTGAGCAGGTCGAGAGGGACTCCGACCGCGACCGCTGGTTCACCGCCAAGGAAGCCAAGGAGTACGGCTTCGTCGACCACGTCTTCGAGCGTTCCACTGACGCTCCCGGCGATGTGAAGGCATGACGTACCCGATGAACCCGCTTGGAGCACAGATGAATTCGAACAACCCCGCTGAAGTCGGCCGCGGTCTCCACGTGCCGCCGAGCAGCCGCTACATCCTGCCGCAGTTCGAGGAGCGCACCTCCTACGGCATGAAGCGCAGCGACCCCTACAACAAGCTCTTCGAGGACCGCATCATCTTCCTCGGCGTGCAGGTGGACGACGCTTCGGCCGACGACGTGATCGCGCAGCTGATCGTGTTGGAGAGCCAAGACCCCGACCGCGACATCCTCATGTACATCAACAGCCCCGGTGGATCCTTCACCGCGTTGACCGCGATCTACGACACGATGCAGTACATCCAGCCCGATGTGCAGACCTTCGTGATCGGCCAGGCCGCCTCCGCTGCTGCAGTGATCCTCGGTGCCGGCGCACCGGGCAAGCGGTTCGCCCTGCCCAACGCACGCATCCTGATCCACCAGCCGGCGATGGAAGGCTCGGGCGGCACCGCCTCCGACCTGGAGATCACCGCCAACGAGATCTTCCGGATGCGTGACTGGCTGGAAGACACCATCGCCAGCCACACCGGCCGCTCCAAGGAGCAGGTGGCCAAGGACATCGAGCGCGACAAGATCCTCACCGCTGCCCAGGCACAGGAGTACGGCCTGATCGATGAGGTGCTTGCATCGCGCAAGGCGAGTCAGCAAAGCTGATCAGCACTAATAGTCACCAAGAACAGACTCCCAGCGGCGAGCCGCTGGGAGTCTGTTCTTGTGTCGGATCCGCATCGACAATTGCGCTGGCGGCGAACACGGGTGACTCAAGGAGGCACACCGCGGTTCAATGAGCGAGGATGTCGTACGTCGGGGGTAACGTCGACCAGGTCGCACGCTCGAGCAGGGAGAAGGGTTCACACGTGGCACGTATGGGAGAGAGCAGCGATCTGCTGAAGTGCTCGTTCTGCGGAAAGAGTCAGAAGCAGGTCAAGAAGCTCATCGCCGGCCCAGGGGTCTACATCTGCGACGAGTGCATCGATCTGTGCAACGAGATCATCGAGGAAGAGCTCGCCGAGACCAGTGAGCTGGGGCTGGAGAAGCTGCCCAAGCCGCGCGAGATCTTCGAGTTCCTCGAGCAGTACGTCATCGGCCAGACACCCGCGAAGCGATCGCTGGCCGTCGCCGTCTACAACCACTACAAGCGCATCCAGGCCGCTGAACAGGCGCCCAAGAAGGACGCCGACGGCGTCGAGATCGCCAAGTCGAACATCCTGATGATCGGCCCGACCGGTTGCGGCAAGACCTACCTTGCCCAGACGCTCGCGCGCATGCTCAACGTGCCCTTCGCGATTGCCGACGCCACCGCGCTCACCGAAGCCGGTTACGTCGGCGAGGACGTCGAGAACATCCTGCTCAAGCTCATCCAGGCCGCCGATTTCGACGTCAAGAAGGCCGAGACCGGCATCATCTACATCGACGAGATCGACAAGGTCGCCCGCAAGAGCGAAAACCCCTCGATCACCCGTGACGTGTCCGGTGAGGGCGTGCAGCAGGCGCTGCTGAAGATCCTCGAGGGCACCAGTGCGTCCGTCCCGCCGCAGGGTGGCCGCAAGCACCCGCACCAGGAGTTCATCCAGATCGACACCACCAACGTGTTGTTCATCGTCGGTGGTGCCTTCGCCGGTCTGGAGAAGATCATCGAGGCCCGCTCGGGTCGGCAGGGCCTCGGCTTCGGCTCGGAACTGCGGCAGGCCAGCGACCCCATGAGCAGTTTCGCCGAGGTGCTGCCCGAAGACCTCATGAAGTTCGGGCTCATCCCGGAGTTCATCGGTCGTCTGCCGGTGATCACCACGGTCGAGCCCATCGACCGCGCCGGGTTGGTCTCGATCCTCACCGAGCCCCGCAACGCGCTGGTCAAGCAGTACCAGAAGATGTTCGAGATCGACGGGGTCGAATTGGAGTTCACTCCCGACGCCGTCGACGCGATCGCCGACCAGGCCACCCTGCGCGGCACCGGTGCTCGTGGTCTGCGCGCAATCATGGAAGAAGTGCTGCTGCCGGTGATGTTCGACGTCCCGAGTGACGACGACATCGCCCGTGTCGTGGTCACCCGCGAAGTCGTGCTCGACAACGTCCTGCCGACCATCGTGAAGAGGGAGCCGACGCGTAAGCGCAGCCCTCGCAAGGAGAGCGCTTAATCAATACAAACGAATCTGCCTGAGCCGCAACGGCTCAGGCAGATTCGTTTCGTCTGGCGTGTCTCAGTTCTTCGGCGGCGGCGGGATCAGCTCAGCATCCCGCACCTCGAAGCTCTCGGCGTCGGCGTAGCTCAGGCCGGTGACCTTGCCGGCTGCACGCAGATCGGCCTCGCCGGCTTTGACCGCGTCGATCACCTGCTGGGGTCCGGCGAACGTCACAGACGACACCTCGGCACGCATGCCGAGCTTGGCGTCCGACTTGGCCTTGCGCACACCGGCCAGCGCAGCTCCGACGGCATCGAGCACGCTCGGGTCGCCGGCAGCACCGGCGACTTCTGCCACGGTCGGCCACGCAGCCTTGTGCACTGAGCCCTGCTTGAACCACGACCACACTTCCTCGGCCGCGTAGCACAGCACCGGTGCGAGCAGTCGCAGTTGGACGTCCAGCGCCAGCCGCAGGGCAGCACGCGCCGACGCTGCGGCTTCCGGAGCGACCGGCACATCGCGTCCGCCGTAGGCGCGGTCCTTGACCAGCTCGATGTAGTCGTCGCAGAAGGTCCAGAAGAACGACTCGGTGACATCGAGCGCGCGGGCGTAGTCCCAGGCCTCGTAGGCACGGGTGGCCTGCTCGACGACCTGCGCGAGACCGGCGATCATCGAGCGGTCGAGCGGGTCGGTGATCGCCTCGACGCCACCGACCGGCGAGCTCTCGTCGCCCATCGTCAGCGCGAACTTCGAGGCGTTGAGCAGCTTCATCGCAAGGCGGCGACCGATCTTGATCTGCTGCGGATCATCGACGGTGTCGGTGCCGGGGCGCGCGATGGCCGCCCAATAGCGCACGGCGTCCGTGCCGTTCTGCTCCAGCATGTCGATGGGCGTGGTGGCGTTGCCCTTGCTCTTGCTCATCTTCTTGCGGTCGGGGTCGAGGATCCACCCGTTGATGGAGGCATCGGTCCACGGCACGCTGTCGTGCTCGAAGTGGGCGCGCACGACCGTGGCGAACAGCCAGGTGCGGATGATGTCGTGCCCCTGCGGACGCATGTCCATCGGGAAGATCTTGGCGAAGAGCTCTTCGTCGTTCTTGCCCAACGGGTCGCTGGCAACCGGCCAACCCGAGGCGATCTGAGGCGACAGGGACGAGGTGGCCCAGGTGTCCATGATGTCGGTGTCACCGGTGAATCCACCCGGCTGATCGCGCTGGCTCTCGTCGTAGCCGTCGGGCACGTCGCTGGCGGGATCGATCGGCAGCCGGGATTCCTCGGGCACGAGCGGGTCGTCGTGCTGGATCTCGCCGTGCTCGTCCAGGCGGTACCAGACCGGGAACTGCACGCCGAAGAAGCGCTGGCGACTGATCAGCCAGTCGCCGTTCAGCCCGCCGACCCAGTTGGCGTACCGGCTGCGCATGAAGGCCGGGTGGAAGTCGATCTGCTCGCCGCGTTCGACAAGCGCATTGCGCAGGTCCTCGCTGCGGCCACCATTGCGGATGTACCACTGCCGACTGGTGACGATCTCAAGCGGCTTGTCGCCCTTCTCGAAGAAGTTGGCCTTGCGCTGGGTCTTGACCGGCTCGCCCACGAGGTCGCCCGATTCGCGCAGGGCAGCGACGATCGCCTCGCGTGCGGAGTGAACCGTCTTGGTCGCCAGCTGCTCGGTGTAGAGCTGTTCGCCTGGGCCGCCGACGATCCACTCAGGAGTCTCGCCGGTGATGCGTCCGTTGCGGGTGATGATCGAGCGGATCGGCAGTTGCAGTTCACGCCACCACTGCACATCGGTGAGGTCGCCGAAGGTGCAGCACATCGCGATGCCGGCCCCCTTGTCGGGCTCGGCTGCCGAGTGCGCGACGACCGGGATCTCCACGCCGAACATCGGCGAGGTCACCGTGGTGCCGAACAGCGGCTGGTAGCGCTCGTCGTCGGGGTGGGCGATGAGGGCGACCACGGCCGGAATGAGCTCAGGGCGTGTCGTCTCGATCTCGACGGTGCCGCCGCCCGGCTTGTGGAAGCTCACCTTGTGGAAGGCGCCCGGGTAGTCGCGCGCCTCCAACTCGGCCTGGGCCACCGCGGTCTGGAAGGTGACGTCCCAAAGCCCCGGTGCCTCGGCCTGGTAGGCCTCACCGCGCTTGAGATTGCGCAGGAATGCCTGCTGGGCCACGGCCCGCGAACGGTCGTCGATGGTGCGGTACTGCACGTTCCAGTCGATCGAGAGACCCAACCGGCGGAAGGTCTCCTCAAAGGCGACCTCGTCGATCTCGGTGAGCTTCTCGCACAACTCGATGAAGTTGGCGCGGCCCACCGGTCGCTGATCGGCTGCCTTGGCCGACTTGCCGTCGCCGCCCTCGAAAGGGGGAACGAAATCGGGGTCGTACGACAGGGATGCGTCGCCGCGCACGCCGTAGTAGTTCTGCACGCGGCGTTCGGTGGGCAGGCCGTTGTCGTCCCAACCGATCGGGTAGAAAACTTCCTTGCCAGTCATCCGGTGATAGCGCGCCAGGCAGTCAGCCTGGGTGTAACCGAAGACGTGACCCAGGTGCAGCGCGCCGCTGGCCGTCGGCGGGGGAGTGTCGACCGCGAAGATCTGGTCGCGCTGCAGCGTCATCGCTCGGTCGCGGTCGAAGGCGTAGGTGTCCTGCTCCCGCCATACCTGGCCCCACTTGTCCTCCAAGCCGTCGACGGTGGGCTTGTCGGGGATCGTGGGGTGCAGCGCAGTGGCGTCAGTCATGAGCCCTATGTTCCCATCCTGGGCGGGTGCGGATCACCCGGGTTTCGCGGGGGACGCGGCAGCCGCACGACGCTCGTGCGCAGTTAGCATGTGGCGCATGAGTCATCAGGGCACCATCGTCGTCCAGCGTTTCGTCGACACCTACGCCCCGGACGGCGACGTCCAGGTGCCGAGTGCTGCATTCCTGGAGTATGCGGCGCAGCATGCTCCCGCCGAACTGGTGGAGTTGTGGAGCACGCATGGTCTGGGCTTCTACGGCCAGCAGCGTCTCGCGCTGGTCGACCCGTCGGCGTGGACCCCGGTCTTGCAGCGCTGGCTCGGCAGCGATGTGCGCAGCATTCCGTTCGCAGTCACCAGCTTCGGCCACGTTTACCACGTGGAGGGCGATGGCCCGGTGCAATGCCTCGACCCGCACTTCGTGAGCAACACGTATGTCGCTGCTGATGTCGTCGGCTTCTTCAACGACCACCTGACCACGTCCGGCTCGCACTTGGCCGACCTCGAGGGTCCGCGCGGCGGCGCCCGCAGCAAGTTCGGCGACTTGGAGGCGGGCGAGATCTACTGCTTCAACCCGCCGTTGTCGCTCGGTGGCACCGTCGGCCCCGACTCCCTCGACAAGGCCGACGGCGTCGCGAAGCTCGTCGAGATCCACGAGGGCACGGCTGCACAGCGCGGCTGATTGGAGCCGACCGCACGCAGGCGCGTAGACTCATTGCTCATAAGCGTCTGAGCCGTCATCAGCGGCGAGCTTCCGGAAGAACAGGGCTCCTGCTCCCAGTAGAACCGGACGGGACGAGCCCGTCACAGCTCACGAACAAGTGGCCGCCATTCCTCTCAAAGGGCGTGACGGCAAGCGGGGTGGTACCGCGGGGCCACCGGGTCGAGACGATCCGGTGTCGTCGTCCTCGAGCAGGACGATGTACGCCCGACGCTGAAGGAAGACCGCCCGCCATGACCTACCCCAAGGTTGCATTTACCGCACCCGCCGACTGTCCGTCGGCGGGCGTCCCGGCCAGCCCCAACTTCCCGGCGATCGAGCAGGCGGTGCTGCGCTACTGGAATGAGGACGGCACGTTCCGCGCGTCTGTCGCGCAGCGCGACGCCGGACTCAACGGTGAGAACGAGTTCGTCTTCTACGACGGCCCGCCGTTCGCCAACGGCCTGCCGCACTACGGACACCTGCTCACCGGTTATGCCAAGGACGTCATCCCGCGCTTCCAGACGATGCTGGGCAAGAAGGTCGAACGCCGCTTCGGATGGGACACCCACGGTCTGCCCGCCGAGCTCGAGGCGATGCGCCAGCTCGGGCTGAAGACCAAGGACGAGATCCTCGACATGGGCGTGGAGAAGTTCAACGCCGCCGCCCGCTCGTCGGTGCTGAAGTACACCGACGAATGGGAGGAGTACGTCAACCGCATGGGTCGCTGGGTCGACTTCGAGAACGACTACAAGACGCTCAACCCCAGCTTCATGGAGTCGGTGCTCTGGGTCTTCAAGCAGCTGCACGACAAGGGTCTGGCCTACGAGGGCTTCCGGGTGCTGCCGTACTGCTGGAACGACGAGACGCCGCTGTCCAACCACGAACTGCGCATGGACGACGACGTCTACCAGATGCGCCAAGACCCCGCAGTCACCGTCGGATTGCGTTTGGAGACAGGCGAACTCGCGCTCATCTGGACCACCACGCCGTGGACGCTGCCGTCCAACCTCGCGATCATGGTCGACCCCGAGATCGACTACGTTGTTGTGGAGTCCGACTTCACCGGCACGACCGAGAAGTACCTCCTCGCCGAGGCACGTGTGCCCTCGTACGCCAAGGAGCTCTTCGGCGATGCCAAGGCCGACTGTGCCGGCAAGGTGGTGCAGCGGCTCAAGGGCAAGGACTTCATCGGCCGCCACTACACCCCGCCGTTCAACTACTACGCCGACCACGAGAACGCCTTCCGCGTGGTCGAGGCCGACTTCGTCACCACCACCGACGGCACCGGGCTGGTGCACAGCGCCGGCGCTTTCGGTGAGGACGACATGCGCATCACCGACCGGGAGGGCATGAAGCCGGTCATCCCGGTGGGCCCGAACGGCGCCTTCACCCACCCGGTGGATGAGTACGAAGGCATGCAGGTCTTCGACGCCAACCCGCACATCATCGACCACCTCAAGGCGGCCACCCGCGGCGAGGGCGAGCAGGGGAGCGTCAGTGCGGGCACGGTGCTGCTGCGCCGTGAGACCTACGACCACAGCTACCCGCACTGCTGGCGCTGCCGTAAGCCGCTGATCTACATGGCGGTGTCTTCGTGGTTCGTCTCGGTGACCTCCATCAAGGAGCAGTTGCTGGCCAACAACCAGCAGATCAACTGGGTGCCGGCCAATGTCAAGGACGGCCAGTTCGGCAAGTGGTTGGCCAACGCGCGCGACTGGTCGATCTCGCGTAATCGCTTCTGGGGCAGCCCGATTCCGGTGTGGAAATCGGACAACCCGGAATACCCGCGGGTCGACGTCTACGGTTCGTTCGCCGAACTGGAAGCTGATTTCGGCCGGCTGCCGCTCAATGCCGACGGCGAGCCCGACCTGCACCGGCCCTTCATCGACGAGCTCACCCGTCCCAACCCGGACGACCCCACGGGTCAGTCGACCATGCGGCGCGTCGAGGACGTGCTGGACGTGTGGTTCGACTCCGGCTCGATGCCCTATGGCCAGGTGCACTACCCGTTCGAGAACGCCGACTGGTTCGAGCACCACTACCCGGCCGATTTCATCGTCGAATACATCGGTCAGACGCGCGGCTGGTTCTACACCCTGCACGTGCTGGCCGGCGCGCTCTTCGACCGCCCCGCCTTCGAGAACGTCATCTGCCACGGCATCGTGTTGGGCAGCGACGGGCAGAAGATGAGCAAGTCGCTGCGCAACTATCCCGACGTCAACGAGGTCTTCGACCGTGACGGCGCCGATGCCATGCGGTGGTTCCTCATGTCGAGCCCGATCCTGCGCGGCGGCAACCTGATCGTCTCCGAGGAAGGCATCCGTGGTGGCGTCCGCCAAGTGATGTTGCCGCTGTGGAGCAGCTGGTACTTCTTCAGTCTCTACGCCAACGCGGCTGGGTACGAGGCGAAGTGGTCGACCGCGTCCACGAACGTCCTCGACCGCTACTTGCTGGCCAAGACCCGCGAGCTGGTGACCACGGTCGGTGACCAGTTGCAGGAGTACGACGTCGCCGGTGCGTGCGACACCATCGCCGCCTTCGCCGACGTGCTCACCAACTGGTACATCCGACGTTCCCGCGACCGTTTCTGGTCGGTGGGCAAGGACGCCGACGCAGCGGCCTTCGACACGCTCTACACCGTGCTCGAAACCCTCACCCGCGTGGCAGCGCCCCTGCTGCCGTTCACCGCTGAGGAGGTCTGGCGCGGACTGACCGGTGGCCGGTCGGTGCACCTGACCGACTGGCCGGTCGCCGCCGATCTGCCGTCGGACGACTCACTGGTGCGGGCGATGGACCAGGTGCGTACGGTCTGCTCGACGACCTCCAGCCTGCGCAAGGTCGAGAACCTCCGGGTGCGTCTGCCGTTGGCCAACCTGACGGTCGTGGTGAACGATGCGGCGACGGTGGCGAAGTTCTCCGACCTGATCGCCGATGAGGTCAACGTCAAGAAGGTCGACCTGGTTGATCTGGCGACGGCCTCGCAGGAGGACTTCGGGCTGACGCAACGGCTGACGGTCAACGCCCGTGCGGCTGGTCCGCGCCTGGGCAAGCAGGTGCAGCTGGCGATCAAGGGCAGCAAGAGCGGCGACTGGAACGTGAGCGACGAAGGCACCGTCGTCAGCGGCGGCCTCGAGCTGCACGACGGCGAGTATGCGCTGGAAACTGTTGTCTCCCAGGACGTCCAGGGGTCGCGTGCGCCGGCGATGCTGCCCGGTGGTGGCTTCGTCGTCCTCGACACCGAGGTCACCGACACGCTGCGCTCCGAGGGCATCGCCCGCGACGTCATCCGTGGTGTGCAGCAGGCCCGTAAGGACGCCGGCCTCGATGTCAGCGACCGCATCAGCGTCGCGATCGTCGGCGACGAGCCGGTGTGGCAGGCGGTGCTGGAACACCAGGGTCTGATCATGGGCGAAACGTTGGCCGTCCAGTTGGGAGCGGCCGGCGGCGACCAGACGTTGCCCGGAGGGACGGCGATGACGCTGTCCGACGGACTGCAGGCAAGCGTCGCGCTGAAGAAGGTCGACGCGGGAGGAGCAGCATGAGCGCGGCACCCACCGTCGTCATCCGCGAGGCGACCGGGGACGACCTGCACGCGGTGGTGGAGGTGGGGCTGCGCACGTGGCCGTCCACCTATGCGCCCATCGCAGGCAAGGACTACGTGGCCATGGGCCTGTCGAAATGGTGGACCGAGGACGCGACCATTCCTGCCATCCGAGCCGGCCGGGTGCTGGTCGCGCAGGTCGAGGGCGATGTCGTCGGGATGGTGTCCTTTGCCCCGCTGGATGGCCATTTCATGATCTGGAAGCTGTATGTGCTGCCGGAGTTCCACGGCCACAAGCTCGGCCACCGGCTGCTCATGGCGGCGCTGGCCCGAGCACGCGCCGAAGGCTTCATGCAGGCGCGGCTGTCATACCTGGACGGCAACGAGGTGGCCGCACGTTTCTACGCGGCGCACGGCTTCACCGACTACGACCGCGAACACGGCGGCTCGGGCATCCCCGACTCGATCTGGGTGCGCCTCGACCTGGACGAAACCCACGACGATCAGCAGGAGAAGCGATGAGTCCGCGACCGGACGCAGGCCAGGTGGCGGCCGCGCAGAAGCTCGAGGTGCACCGGCGGTTGCGGGAGATCGAGGCCGAGATCCTCGCCCGAACCCCGGAAAACAACCCCGAGCCCTCGCTCGACCGGGTGGCGAAGTGCATGCAACTACTCGGCGACCCGCAGCACAACTTCCCGATGATCCACCTCACCGGCACCAACGGCAAGACCTCCACCACCCGCCTGGTGGAGCGCATCCTGCGCGAGATGGGCTTGTCGACCGGGCGCTTCACCTCCCCGCACCTGCACGACATGCGTGAGCGGATCTCGTTGAACGGCAACCCGATCGAGCCGGAGCGTCTCATCGACGTGTACGACGACGTCCTGCCCTACATCGAAATGGTCGACCTCGAATCCGAGGCCGCCGGCGGTCCGCGGATGACCTACTTCGAGGTCATGGTCGTGCTTGCCTACGCGGCGTTCTCCGACGCGCCGGTCGATGTCGCGATCGTCGAGGTCGGGCTGGGCGGCGAGTGGGACGCCACCAATGTCGCCAACGGCAGGGTGGCCGTGATCACCCCCATCTCCATCGACCACCAGCGGTTGTTGGGCAACTCGATCGAGGACATCACCACCGAGAAGCGCGGCATCATCAAGGCCGATTCCTTTGCCATCGTCGGGCGGCAGTACCCCGAGGCCGACGAACTCATCGCGCAGCAGTGTGAGCAGGTGGGCGCCGACCTCAAGCGGGAGGACATCGCCTTCGGAGTCACCGAGCGGGAGACGGCGGTCGGCGGGCAGCAGATCACCGTGCAGGGTTTGGCTGGTCAGTACGCCGATCTCTTCCTGCCCCTCTTCGGCGAGCACCAGGCGCACAACGCCACCATCGCGATCGCCGCTGTCGAAGCCTTCGTCGGCGGGGGGGAGCAGCCCCTCGACCGGGACGTCCTGCAGGCCGGACTCGCCGAGGCCACTTCGCCCGGTCGTCTTGAGATCGTGCGACGCTCGCCGACTATCCTCGTCGACGCCGCGCACAACGTCGGGGGAGTCGAAGCACTGCGGGCAGCGGTCAACGACTCCTTCACCTTCACCCGCCTCATCGGACTGATCGCGATCCTCGCCGACAAGGACGCCGAGCCCATGCTCGAAGCGCTCGAGCCGGTGCTGGACGAAGTGGTCGTGACCCGCACCTCCTCGCCCCGGGCGATGGACCCGCGGGCGCTCGGCGAACTGGCCACCGAAATCTTCGGCGCAGACCGGGTGCACATCGAGCCGCATCTCGTGGAGGCCATCGACAAGGCGGCCTCGCTGGCTGACGAGCAGGGCGGTGTCGGCGGCGGCGTGCTCGCCACCGGATCGGTGGTCACCGCAGCCGAGGTGCGCGCCGCACTCGGGGTGACCCAGACGTGAAAGACCTGCTCTTCTACGGCGTCGGGGAGAAGATGACCCGCCGCTTCGGCGCGATCGTCATCGGCTCGCAATCCCTGGTGGTCTTCTTCGGTGCACTGGTCGCCTACGCCTTGGCCAAGGCCGACGACAACTCTTCGCACAACGCTTATCTCGTCGTGGGTTGCGTCCTGGCCGTGCTCTGCATCCTGGACGCCGGAATGTTGCGCAGACCCTGGGGTGTCACGCTCGGATGGTTCATCCAATTCGCTACGCTCGCAGCCGCATTCATCGTCCCGATGATGCTGGTCGTAGGCATCGTCTTCGGTGCTCTGTGGGTGACCGCCCTCGTACAAGGACGCAAGATGGATCAACTCACCCGTGAACACGCAGGAGCCGCCTGATGGACTTCTTCCAAGCCCTCGTCCTGGGTGTGGTGCAGGGGCTGACGGAGTTCCTGCCGATCTCCTCCTCCGCTCACCAACTCATCGTCAGCCGGCTCTTCTTCGACAACGAAGGTGGCGGTGCACCATTCACCGCCGTGACCCAGTTGGGCACCGAAGCGGCCGTGCTCGTCTACTTCTGGCGTGACATCGTCCGCATCATCAAGCAGTGGTCGCTGTCGTTGGTGGGCAAGGTGCCCCGCAACGACCCCGATGCCCGCATGGGTTGGCTGGTGATCATCGGCACCATCCCGATCAGTCTGCTCGGTGTGCTGCTCCAGGACTACATCCGTGGACCGGTGCGCAACCTGTGGGTCACCGCCACCATGCTGCTGGTCTTCGCCCTCGTCATTGCCGTGGCCGATAGCACCGCCAGTCAGCGCAAGACGTTGAAGGATCTCGACGCCAAGGACGGAGTGAAGTTCGGCCTCTTTCAGGCGCTCGCGCTCATCCCGGGTGTGTCCCGTTCGGGCGGCACCATCGCCGGTGGTCTGTTCATGGGCTACCGCCGCGAGGACGCCGCCCGCTACTCCTTCCTGTTGGCCATCCCGGCCGTGCTCGCCTCCGGGTTCTTCGAGCTCGCGGGCCTGGCTGGTGAGGACAACCCGGACGGCTGGCCGCCGATCATCATCGCCACCTTGCTGTCGGCGGTCGTCGGCTACGCGGTCATCGCCTGGTTGATGCGTTACATCTCCACGCACGACTTCAAGCCCTTCGTGTACTACCGGATCGGCCTGGCCGTGGTGCTCTTCGCGCTGCTCGCCTTCGGCGTGATCGACAGCGCTGCGCCGACCACCTGACCGCACCGATAGGGTCGTGCTCGTGAGCGCGCAGATCGAACGCACCCTGGTCATCGTCAAGCCCGACGGCTTCCGTCGCGGACTCACCGGGGAGGTGCTGCGCCGTATCGAGGCCAAGGGTTACACCCTGGCTGCGCTGGACATCCGCACGCCCGACCGTGAGCGCCTGGAGCAGCACTACGCCGAGCACGTCGGCAAGCCGTTCTACGAGCCGCTGGTGGAGTTCATGAGCAGCGGTCCGGCGACCTTCGTGATCGTGGAGGGGCAGCGCTGCATCGAAGGCTTCCGCTCATTGGCGGGCGCCACCGACCCGACGAAGGCACTACCCGGCACCATTCGCGGCGACCTGGGCCGTGACTGGGGCGAGAAGGTGCAGGCCAACATCGTGCACGGCTCCGATTCCGCGGAGTCGGCCGAGCGCGAGATCGGTATCTGGTTCTCGCGGGCCTGACCCGCGCTGGCGCTGCGCTGTTGAGCCCTGACCTGCCCGCTGGTTGAGCCCTACGAGTGACGAAGGAACTCGTAGGTGTCGAAACCCGCCGAACAGAGCGAGGTGGCCACCCCGCGTGCCGTCAGGAGTACGACGCGGCGGTGTCGCGCGCGGCGGTCAGGTCATCCAGCCCGGCTATGGCCTTCTCCAGCAGTGTGGCCAGTTGTTCGCGCTGACCAGTGGTCAGCTTCGACAGCACGTCCGACTCCAGCAGGTCGGAGTTGCGGATCACCTGTCGGAACGTCTCCCACCCTTCGGTGGTGAGTTCGACGAGCACCCGGGTGCGGTTGGCCGGATCGGTGGAGCGTTCGATGAGTCCGCGTTCGGCGAGCTTGTCGAGCCGGTGGGTCATCGAGCTGGGCGCGACCGCAGCGGCCTCGGCCAGCTGGGACGGCGTGGTGGTGGCGTCCTTGGGGGCGGTGGCCAACCGGGAGATGACGGTCCACTCCCCGGTGGTGAGGCCGACGTCCTGCAGGCCCACGGCGTACCACTGGGAGAGTCGGCGGGTGAGCCCCTGCACGGCGGTGATCACGCGCTGCACCTGCTCGTTGCCACCTGCCTGTACGTAGGCCGCAACCTCCGCTTCGTATTCTTCGCGGGCGGTGGGGCGGGAAGTATTCTTGGACCGGCTCATAGCCCGTCCAGTCTGCCAGTGCCTGGATAATGTCTGGTGACGGGCCGACAGGTGGGATGTCGGAGTCTGAACAACGGGGGAAGCAATGCTTGGCAAGTCGCTCGAGCAGATCGGACCCGGCAGTCGGCTGCGGCTGCTCGGGATGGACGTCACCGTGACGTCGTCGATCGATCTCACCAGCGAGGGCTGGAGCTGGCAGGAGCACCAGATCCTCGGTCATGCCTGGGTGCACTGGCTCACGGTCGAGATGGACGAGGGCCAGCTGTTGTGCGCCACCTGGACCGAGCGTCCTGACTTGGTGGAGGTCTCACCCGGGGGCCGCAAGCTCAAGGTTGACGGTCTCACCTTCCGACGGGAGGACGACGGCCGTGGAACCTACGCGATACGCGATGGGTCTGACCACGGTGACTACGAGTACTACGACTACGAATGCGACGACCAGATGCTGAGCTTCGACCGCTACGGGGACGGCCCGTGGGAAGCCTCGTTGGGTCGCGCCGTGCCCACCGGGCAGATCCAGGTGATCGCGTGACTGTCGTCGAACTCGCCTCGCCGTACGTCGACACCCGCGCCGAGGACCTCCGCTTCAGCCTGTCCACGCAGCTGCAACCGGCGGTGGCCGAGCGCCGGGTGGGCGGCCTCGACCTGCGCATTCTCGGAGCCTCGCACCAGGTCGTGGTGCTGGACGGCCCGGCTGTCGGTCTGGTTGAGACCGTCGCTTACCTGCCCCAGGTCGACACCCCGCTGCCGCCCGAACACGAGACCGAGCTCTACCGCATGACGAGCGCTGTGCACGAGCTCGACCGGGACGAACTACAGCGCTGGATCGATGAGTCAGCTCCCCGGTGGAGGGGCGAGCAGACGATCGTCGCGCGCTTCCCGGGTGACCCGTTGGCCCTCACTGTGCTCGCCGCGCAGGCCGGCGGCCGGTCGTGGCAGTCGTGGCATGTCTACCCCCAGCACGGACAGGTCGTGCACACCCGCACCGTGCTCGGTGAATCCGACGATCCGCAGGAGAGGTCATGAAACGGTCGATCACCCGATTGGCGATGGTCGCGGTTGCCGTGACGGCGACCATCGGGGTCGCCGGATGCGGCGACAGCAAGGACGAGGCCGCGTGCCGTGCGGCGTACATCGCCGAGCAGAAGGCCAAGGGGCTGCTGGCGCCGACGACCGAGCAAGCCCGCGAAGCGTGTGACCGCGACCGCGGCGGTACCTATGCCCGCAACTACTACGGCAGCCGAAAAGGCAGCGGTTTCCGGGGCGGCGGCTCCGGTTCCGGCAAGTGAATCCCGCACCACCCACGGAGGAAAAGTGACCGCTTCAGATCTGCTGTCGGACGTCGGCTCCATCGCTGCATTCGCCGCGTTGGGCAGCGTCCTGCTGCTGGCCGGCTACGCGCTCGTCGATGTACTGACGCCCGGTAAGTTGCATGAACTCATCTGGGAACAACGCAATGTCAATGCCGCGATCCTGTTGTCCGCCAACGTGATCGCAGTCGCCATGATCGTGGTCGTGTCGATCCGCAGCTCCTACGACGGGCTCGGTGAAGGATTGATCAGCACCGCCGCTTACAGCGTCCTCGGCCTGATCTTCATGGCGATCAGCTTCGTCGCCGTCGACGCTCTGACGCCCGGCAAGCTCGGCCACCTGTTGGTCGAGCGGGAGCGCCACCCGGCGGTCTGGGTGTCGGCCAGTGCCAACCTGGCCACCGCGGCGATGATCTGTGCCGCCATCAACTGACCAACGCACGCGAGGTGCCCGCGCCCTGATCATGGGCGCGGTCTTCGTGTGTGCAGCCTGTGGGCTGGTGTACGAACTCGCGCTCGTCGCGCTCGGCTCCTATCTCTTGGGCAGCACGATCACCCAGGCCTCGATCGTGTTGTCGGTCATGGTCTTCGCGATGGGCGTCGGAGCGCTGATCTCCAAACGGCTGACCAGCCGGGCGGCGGTCAACTTCGCGGTGATCGAACTGCTGCTGGCGCTGCTGGGCGGCACGAGCGTGGTCGTGCTGTACGCGGCCTTTGCGTGGCTGTCGATGTACCAACCGATGCTGGTCGTGCTCGCGTTCGTCCTCGGTCTGCTGATCGGGGCCGAGATCCCGCTGCTCATGACGCTGCTGCAGCGGATCCGTGCCCAGGACGCCACCTCGGCGGTGGCCGACCTGTTCGCCGCCGATTACGTCGGAGCGTTGTTGGGCGGCCTGGCTTTCCCGTTCGTGCTGCTGCCGTGGTTCGGCCTGTTGCGCGGCACGCTGCTGGTCGGCGCGATCAACGCCGTCGTCGGTGTGGTGGTCTGCGCGGTGGTCTTCCGTGACGAGCTCGGCCGGGCGGCCCGCGCTGGACTGGCCTCGGGTCTGGTGGCCGTGTTGGCCGTGCTCGGCGGCCTGGGGTTCTACGCCACGCAGTTCGAACTCAGCGCGCAGCAGCAGATCTACCGCGACCCGATTGCGCTGACCAAGCGGTCGGCGTACCAGGACATCGTGCTCACCCGGAGCCTGGACGGGCAGGACGTGCGGCTCTTCCTCAACGGAGACCTGCAGTTCTCGACCCTTGACGAGTACCGCTACCACGAGGCTCTGGTGACGCCGGCCATGAACGGCCCCCGCGGGCGGGTGCTCGTTCTCGGAGGAGGGGACGGGCTCGCCGCCGCCCGCATCCTGAAATACCCCGGTGTGCAGCAGGTGACCCTGGTCGATCTCGATCCGGCCGTCGTCCAGCTGGCCCGCACCGAACCCGACTTCCTGCGGCACAACGACGACGCGATGAACGACCGCCGAATGAAGTACATCGCCGCCGATGCCTTCACCTGGCTGCGCGGGCAGCGCGACGTCTTCGATGTCATCGTGGTCGATTTCCCTGATCCGGACGACGTCGCGACCGCGAAGCTGTACTCCACCGAGATCTACGGGCTGATGCGCCGCGCGCTCGCACCCGGTGGGCGGATGGTCGTGCAGAGCGGCTCCCCGTATTTTTCGCCCAAGGCTTTCTGGACCATCGAGTCGACCCTGAAGGCGTCCGGCCTGACCAGCGTCCCGTACCACGTGGATGTGCCCAGTTTCGGCGACTGGGGCTTCCACCTGGCGCAGGTCGGCACGCCCCCGCAGCTCCGTGTGCCCGCCGACGCGCCCACCGGGAAGTTCATCGACGAGGCCGTCCTGCAAGCAGCCCGCGCGTTCCCGCCCGACCGCGCACGCCGACCGATGCCGCCCTCGACCCTGCTGCACCCCAGAATCCTGGACGCGGTCAAAGGCTCGTACCGGGGCTACTGAGCCCGGGCTACGATCGCCGGGTGACTCGCCGACTGCTGCCCACCGGGCGTGACCTCGCAGTCGACCTGGGCACCGCCAACACGATCGTCTACGAGCGCGGCAGCGGCGTCGTACTCGACGAACCTTCGATCGTCGCCCTCGAAGTCGGCACCGGCAAACTCATCGCCGCAGGCAGCAAGGCCCGCGAAATGCTCGGGCGCACGCCGGGCCATGTCGACGTCGTGCGGCCGCTGCGTGACGGGGTGATCAATGACGCCGACGTCGCCGAACGGATGCTGCGCTATTTCATCGCCCAGGTGCGGCCCTCCCGATTGCTGCGTCCGCGCATGGTGGTCTGCGTGCCGAGCGAGGTCACCGGCGTCGAGCGGCGCGCCTTGGAGGACGCCGCCACCCGCGCCGGGGCGCGCCGGGTGTACGTGATCGAGGAAGCCATGGCGGCAGCTCTGGGCGCTGACCTGCCGGTCGACGAGCCAACCGCGAGCATGGTGGTCGACATCGGTGGCGGCACCACCGACGTCGCCGTCATCAGCCTCGGCGGCATCGTGCAGGCCCGTTCGATCCGGGTGGGCGGCGACGAGATCGACGAAGCGATCGTGTCGTTCATCAAGAACGAGTACTCGCTGTTGTTGGGGGAGCGCAGCAGTGAGGACATCAAGGTCGACATCGGCTCGGCCTTCCCGTTGCGTGAAGAACTCACCATGCGGGTGCGGGGCCGAGACCTGGTGAGCGGGCTGCCCAAGACGGTCACCGTGACCTCCCAGGAAGTGCGGCGGGCGATCGACGGGCCGCTGCTGCAGATCTGCGAACTCGTCCGAGCGACCCTGGACGTGTGCCCGCCGGAACTTGCGGGTGACGTGCTCGACCACGGCATCGCCCTCACCGGCGGCGGCGCCGCACTGCGCGGAATCGACGCGCGACTGCGCCATGAACTGGGGGTGCCGGTGCGCGTCGACCCGGAGCCGCTGCGCTCGGTGGCCCGCGGTGCGGGACGATGTGTGGAGGAATTCGGCACTCTGCAAAGAGTGTTGGTAGACAGCAAGCGGTACTGATCGCTTTTCGTGAAGGGGATCTCCATGACCAAGTCCAGAGCCTACGAACTCGACCGAGCCCACGTCTTCCACTCCTGGTCGGCCCAGCGCAAGCTCGACCCGATGGTGGTCGACCGCGCCGAGGGCTCCTACGTGTGGGACGACGAGGGCAAGCGCTACCTCGACTTCACCTCGCAGTTGGTCTTCACCAACATCGGTCACCAGCACCCCAAGGTGGTCAAGGCGATCCAGGATCAGGCAGCCAAGCTGTGCACCATCGCCCCGGCGACGGCCAACGAAGCCCGCTCCGAAGCTGCCCGCCTGATTGCCGAGATCGCTCCAGGCGACATGCAGTACACCTTCTTCACCAACGCCGGCGCGGAGGCGATCGAGCACGCCATCCGGATGGCGCGCCTGCACACCGGCCGCATCAAGGTGCTGTCGCGCTACCGCAGCTACCACGGCGGCACCCAGACCGCCCTCAATGCCACAGGTGACCCGCGCCGTTGGGCCAGCGACTACGGCAACGCCGGCATCGTCCACTTCCGCGGGCCCTTCCTCTACCGCTCGGAGTTCCACGCGACTACCGAGCAGGAGGAGTGCGAGCGCGCGCTGGCTCACCTGCGCAGCACCATCGAGCTGGAGGGTCCGGCCACCATCGCCGCCATCGTGCTGGAGACCGTCCCCGGCACGGCCGGCATCATGCCGCCGCCGCAGGGTTACCTGCAGGGCGTCCGCGCACTCTGCGACGAATTCGGCATCGTCTACATCGCCGATGAGGTGATGGCCGGCTTCGGCCGCACCGGCAAGTGGTTGGCGATCGACGAGTACGGCGTCGAGCCCGACCTCATCACCTTCGCCAAGGGCATCACCTCCGGGTACGTGCCGCTCGGCGGCGTGATCGTCGGCCCGAAGGTTTTCGAGTCGTTCGCCGAGAAGCCCTACCCCGGTGGCCTCACCTACTCCGGCCACCCGCTCGCCTGCGCCACCGCGGTCGCGACGGTCAACGTCATGCGTGAGGAAGGCATGGTGGAGAACGCCGCCCGCATCGGCGAGGAGATCATCAAACCGCGCCTGGAGAAGATGGTCGGCGACCACGCCTGTCTCGGCGAGGTGCGAGGCCTGGGTGCCTTCTGGGCGCTGGAACTGGTGCGCGACAAGGAAACTCGCGAACCGCTCGCACCCTACGGCGGATCGAGCCCGGCGATGGACGCCGTGGTGGCCGAGTGCAAGAAGAACGGCCTCCTGCCCTTCGTCAACTACAACCGCATCCACGTCGTGCCTGCCCTCAACATCCCCGACGAGCAGTTGCAGGAAGGTCTGGAGACGCTCGACGCCGCGCTCTCGGTCGGCGACGCGCACGCGCAGAGCTGATCGATGGCGTTCCGGCCGCAGACCAGACGGCGATTGCTCGTCGCCGGCGTGGCCGGATGTCTGACCGTCGTGTTGATCGACCAGGCCGCACCGGGCGTCACCGCTCCGGTGCGGTCTGCTGCAGCAACTGTGTTCACCCCGGTGCAAGAGGTCCTGAGCGGTGGTGATGACACCGTCCGACGGCTGACCAAGGAGCGCGACGACGCGCGCCGGGCCCTGGGCGACAAGACCACGAACTCCACGACGCTTGCTGCGGTGCGGGCGCTTCGAGGCTCGGCAGCTGCCGACGGACGCACCTTCGTCGTCGCGCAGGTGATCGGTTTCACCCCGGGCACGACCGCCGGGCAGATGCGTCAGGTGACGATCGACGTCGGTAGTTCGGACGGAATCACCGACAACCTGACGGTGATCTCCGCCGGTGGGCTCGTGGGCCGAACGGTTGCGGTCACGAGCCATTCGGCCACCGTCCAACTGCTGACCGACCCCGCCGCGGTGGTCGGAGTGCGTGTCGGGGCCGACGGACTGCTCGGCACCGCGAGTTCCACCGCGCCGGCCGGAATCCCTTCGCGGGCAACTGGATTGCTCACCCTGCGCATCGCCGGTCTGACGCCGGCGGCGAAAGGCGACCGGGTGCGCACCCTGGGCAGCATCGACGAGACGCCATATGTGCGCGACGTCCCTGTCGGCACGGTGATCTCCGTCGACCCCGATCGTGGCCAGGGCGCACCGACCGCAGTGATCCGTCCCGATGTCGACTCGACCCGCCTCGACGTCGTCGGCGTCGTGGTGCCGGCCGATCGAGTGGGCAGTCGACCGATCGTGCGAGGCGAACGGTGATCCCGCACAGGCTCACCGTCGTCCGGGCAGTGCAACTGCTGGTGGCCGCGCTGCTCACCGTCACGGTGTTACCGGCGTGGGGCCTGCGGATCGATCTGGTGCTCGTGGTCGTCGTGGCGGTCGCCCTCCGTGCCGGATCGACGGTCGGGGCCCTGGCCGGGCTCGCCGCAGGCGTCCTGGTCGATGTGCTGCCGCCCGGGTCGACCCCGCTCGGCCTGACCGCGCTGCTCTATGCATGCGTCGGTGCTGCCTGCGGCATCCTGCAGAAATCGGTGCGCGCATCGGTGCTGCTGCCGGTGGCGGCAGTCGCGCTGTCGGCCGCGTTCATGCAGTCCATCCGGCTCGCCCTGGCCTGGCTGGAGCGCGTGCCCCTCGACGTCGCCGGAGCAGCGGCGGCCGTGCTGCTCACCGCACTGCTGGGCGCTGCCCTGGTGCCGCCGATCGTCCGGCTCGAGCACCACCTGGTCGATCGGGGGCTGGCATGAGGTGGCGCGACCGCGATTCCATCACCTATCCGCGCGGCTACCGGCCCGGAAGCCGGTCGCCCTACGCTACCCGTATCTGGGCGCTGCTGCTGGTGAGCGTGCTGATCCTCGGCACCCTGGTTGGACGACTCTTCCAACTGCAGGTGGTCGACGGCCCCGCAATGAGGGCCGCGGCCCAGCAGATCAACACCCGCACCATCGATGCCGCCGCCACGCGCGGTCGCATCCTGGCTGCTGACGGCACCGCGCTGGTCACCAACGGGTCGACCTCGGTGCTCACCGTCGACCCGACCGTGCTGGCCGACAGCCCGGACGGCGGACGAGCGGTGTTCACCCGCGTCCAGCAACTCGTCGGCGGTGATCTGGAGCAGATGCTTGCTCGCACCAAACCGTGCGGCAGCCGCGGTGCGCCGCCGCCTCCGGTCTGCAATGCGCTCAGCCCGGTCGAGCCGATCCCGGTGCTGAGCAACGTCGATCCAGGGCTGTCGATGACCCTGCTCGAGCGTCCGGAAGATTTCCCCGGCATCGCCGTCCAGCAACAGCAGGTGCGCCGTTTCCCGGCTCCCAGCGGAGTGAACGCAGCACAACTGATCGGTTATCTCGGGCGCACCAACTCCGGTGATCTGCAACGGGATTCGTCGTTGCGCGCCACCGATGTGGTTGGCCGAGGGGGTCTGGAGCTGCAGTACGACCGCACGCTGCGCGGCACCCCCGGACGCACCGTGCTTGCGGTCGATGCTCGCGGGCTCCCGGTGCGCACAGTGTCGACGCAAGCCTCCGTGCCGGGGCACGACCTGATCACCCACCTCGATGTGCCGGTGCAGCGCGCCGCCGAATCGGCGCTTTCGGCGACGATCGGCCGCCTGCGCGCGGCCAAGAAGCCGGCCACCGGTGGCGCGGCGGTGGTGCTGGACGCCTCCTCGGGCGCCGTCGTGGCGATGGCCAGCAACCCTAGTTACGACCCGATCGTGTGGACGGGTGGGATCAGCGCTCGCGATTACACGTCCCTCACCAGTGCGTCGGCGGGCAACCCGTTGCTCAACAGAACGATCGGCGGACTCCAGCCCCCGGCGTCCACCTTCAAGGTGGTCAGCATGCCGGCGGCCGTTGCGAACGGTGTCGATCCGCGCGGCAAGTACGAGTGCTCCTCCAGCCTCATGGTGGGCAGCCGCGTCTTCAAGAACTTCGAATCGGCGGCCTACGGCCTGATCGACCTACCCACGGCACTCGAGGTTTCCTGCGACACCGTCTTCTACCGGTGGGCCTACGCGCAATGGATCGCCGAGGGCGGCATTGGCGCTGACAAGGCGACGCCCAGTTCCTTCGTGGAGCAGACCCGCGCCTTCGGCTTCGGGGCAAAAAGCGGTGTCGACCTACCCGGTGAAGCCGCCGGTGTGGTGCCCAGCCGCGCCTGGAAGCACAACCGTTGGCAGCAGACGAAGGCCGCGATGTGCCGCCGGGCCCAGAACGGCTATCCGGAGGTGAAGGACAAGGCGCAAGCCGCCTACTTCACCCAGCTCGCGCAGGAGAACTGCAAGTACGGCTACCAGTGGCAGGCCGGTGACGCCGTGAACTTCTCGATCGGTCAGGGCGATCTGCTCGTCTCGCCGCTGCAGACCGCCGTCGCGTACGCGTCGCTGGCCAACGGCGGCACCCTCTGGCAGCCCCAGGTGGTGGGCGCGACCCGCTCGGCGGACGGCTCGTCGCAGCGCAAGATCAGCCCCAAGCGCGCCGGGACGGTGCAGCTGTCCGCGGCCACCCGCACCGCCATCACCGACGGACTACGGCGGGTGGTCACCGAGCCCAGCGGCACGGCGTCCAGTGTCTTCGCCGGCTTTCCGGCCACCTACCCGATCTCCGGCAAAACCGGCACGGCGGAGGTCTACGGCAAGGACACCACTGCGTGGTTCGCCTCGTACGGTCCGAAACTGGCGTCCGGCAAGCAGTACGTCGTCGTGGTGATGATCGAGCAGGGCGGGCTCGGCGGAGAAGCTGCGGCTCCCGCGGCACGGCTGATCTGGGACGTCTTGCGCACTCGTCCATGAATCCATGAACAGGTCCGGGGTCGTGCCCGCGGGGCGGTACAGTGAGCCTCGCATCATGAGGGGAAAGCCGGTCCGATTCCGGCGCTGACCCGCAACCGTAGGTTCCTCGGGAGAGGAACGAGCCGGACTGCTCTCGCAGATGCAGCTCATCACCCCCGTCGAGGTCTGCGGGCGAGCGCCGCTCCTTCTTCGAAGGTCGGTGCCGCACAGCGGCCCGTAATGGAAGAAGGACCATGACCCTCAACACCACCTCCCGTGCGGGTATCGCGGGTGCCGCGGCACTGCTGACCCTCGTCGGCACGAGCAGCGGCGCGCACGCCGCCACCGCTCCCGACGACGCCGCCTCGGCCTACGTCGCGAGCCAGCTGGCTGCCGACGGCAACCACCTCAGCGTCACCTTCGACGGTCAGACCTACGCCGACAACGGCCTCACCATCGACGCCGTCCTGGGCCTGTCGGCCGCTGGCGTCGCCGGTGCGCAGGTGAGCAAGTCGGCCGCGTGGCTGGCTGCCAACAGCGCCTTCTACACCGGCTCGTCCGCCGAGGGCTACGCCGGCGCGACCGCCAAGCAGATCGTCATGCTGCAGGCCACCGGCGGCTCGACCAGCGCACTGCTGACCCAGCTCAAGGGCTTCGAGCAGCCCAGCGGCCGCTTCAGCGACAAGTCGGAGTGGGGCGACTACTCCAACACCGTCGGCCAGTCGTGGGCTCTCATCGCGCTCAAGCGCAGCGGCGGTGCCGTCTCGACCAAGGCGATCGACTTCCTGGCAGCACAGCAGTGCTCCGACGGTGGTTTCCGTCTGGAGTTCGGCGCCTCGACCTGCGTCAGCGACCCGGACGCGACCTCGATGGCGATCCAGGCGCTCGCGGCCAACGGTCGTAGCGCTGCGGTGACGAAGGCAGGCGAATACCTTGCCGGCCAACAGGTGGCCTCCGGTGGAGTGCGCGGGGGAGCGTCCACGGCCAGCCCGAACACCAACAGCGCCGGCCTGGCGGCCGTCGCGTTCACTCTCGCGGGCAAGCCGGCCAATGCCGCGCGCGCCACGGCATTCGTGCAGTCCTTGCAGTTCGGTTGCTCGGCCCCGGCAGCTCTTCGCGGTGCCATCGCCTACGACAAGAGCTCGTTCGACGCCCAAGTCGCAGCGGGCGCATCGGCCAAGCCCAGCGACAAGGAGAACCGAGCCACCCCGCAGGCGATGCTCGCGTTCTCGCTGAAGCCGTACCTCGCGATCACCGCCGGTGGATCGGCTGCCGTTCCCGCGATCGACTGCGCAACGACGCCCACCTCGACGCCGACTCCCACGTCGACGACGTCCACCACCGCGAGCCCGACCACGACCTCGACGGTTTCCGGTCCGGCAGTGGTCACCGACGGCCCGACCGGCTCGGGTGACAACCTGAGCCTGCTGGTCGGTGCCGGTGCAGTGTTCGCCTCGATGGGTGCAGGAGCAGTTGCCCTTGGCCGTCGTTTGCGCTGATCCTCAGTTTGAAGGTGGCCTCCGGCGCGCTCTGCTGCGCGTGTTGGCGGTCATCGGCCTGACGCTCGGCGTGGTCGGTTTCGCACCGGCCACGCCGAGCCAGGCCGCCGGCTGCAACGGTGTGACCGTCGTGGTCGGCTCCAGCGTGCGGTGCGCGCCAGGGTCGTACAGCTCGGCGCTCGCAGCGCTGCGCGCTGCCGGTCATTCACCTGAGCGCGCGCAGTTGCAGCCTGGCTACTTCTTGTGCCGCATCGACGGGGTGCCCTCGAAGTCGGCAGATCCGTGCATGCGCACCTCACCCTCCAGCGCGTACTGGGCCTTCTACACCGGACGCCCGGGGCAGGGCTGGACCTACGCCTCGACGGGTGTTGCTACCCAATCTGCTCCGGCCGGAAGCTGGATCGGTTTCGCTTTCGGTGCGGGTGCTCGTCCGGCAGTGCAGCCCACTGCGCCGCCGACACCTAAGCCAACCGCTACGGCCACGCCGACGCCCACCAGCACGCCGAAGCCGCCGACCAGTCCGCGGCCGACGACCTCTCCGAAGCCTTCGGCGACCGCGACGTCGACCGCGACCACTCCGGGTGCGCGACCGTCGTCCACGTCGGCCAGACCGGGTAGCACCACGTCCGCCGGCGCATCACCCACCTCCTCCGGTGCCGCGTCGTCAGCAGCGGGGAGCGCGGCGGCAAGCGCGTCGGGGGCAAGTGCATCGAAATCTTCGTCAGCGGGTGCTTCGTCCGCAGCCGGCAAGTCCTCGTCCGCAGCGCCGACCGGTAGCTCATCCACGTCGGCGACCGGCTCCAGCGCAACTGAACCGACACAGAGCGCGCACGAGACGGACGTCGCTGCGGCCCAACCAGATGGATCCGGCAGCGGCGGTGGCACCAACCTCGGCCTCATCGTGGGCGCAGGGTCGATCGGTCTGCTTGCGGCGGGAGCCGGTGTGGCTGCGATGCGCCGTCGTCCGCAGGAGTGACTTCGCCGGGTTGGTCATCGGCCTGGGCGCCACGTTTCGTGCACCCGGGTGCGTGGTGGCTGTGGGCGTGCTGTCTCGGCGCCGCGGTCACCCAGACCACCAACCCGGTGCTGCTGGCGCTGGCGCTCGCGGTGGTCGTGTTCGTGGTCGTCTCGCGCCGACCCGATGCACCCTGGGCGAGGTCGTTCAAGATGTACGCCTGGCTCGGCCTTTTCGTCGTAGTGACACGAGTACTGCTGTTCGTGCTGATCGGCGCGAAGACCGGCCCGACGGTGCTGGTCACGTTGCCGACCGTAGACCTTCCCGAGTGGGCCGCCGGCATTCAACTGCTGGGCCCGATCCCGCTGGAGGATCTGATCGCGGCTGCCTGCGAAGGTCTGCGGCTGGCGACCATGATCATCTGCTTCGGGGCTGCGAACGTCCTGGCCAATCCGCGCCGTCTGCTGCGGGCGCTGCCCGCGGCGGTGCGTGATATCGGCACCGCCGTCGTCATCGCGTTGACCGCTGTGCCACAACTCGCGGAGAGTGCCGCGCGGGTGGCGCGCGCTCGCGAACTGCGCGGCACCTCGGTGCGCGGCGTGCGGGCTGTGCTGCACATCGGCCTGCCGGTGCTGCATGACACCCTCGACCGGTCGCTGATGCTCGCGGCGTCCATGGATTCACGTGGTTTCGGCACCCGCACCGCGGTCAGCACCCGCGACCGGCGGCTGATCGGCGCGCTGTCGCTGGCGGGCCTGATGACCGTGTGCGTCGGGCTGTACGGACTGCTCGGCGACGACGAGGGCAAGGGCATCCCGGCGTGGGCGGTGCTGGTGACCGTCCTTGGTCTCCTGCTGGGCGGGCTCAGCGTGTGGTGGGGCGGGCGTCGGGTGCCCCGCTCCACCTACCGGCCCGATCCCTGGCGTTCCCCCGAGACCCTTGTCGCGCTGTGCGGGCTGATTGCCGTCGTCGGCATGATCACGGCGTTCTCACGCGATGCGGCTGCCGCAGGTATGCCCACCGAACCGCTCGCCGTGCCACAGGTGCCGGTGTTCGCCGTCCTTGCACTACTGGTCGCGGCTCTGCCTGCGCTGGTGACCCCGGCCCTGCCACCCAAACCTCGGCGCCTGACGGTGCGGACGACGACGATCGCCGAAGGAGCGAAATGACAAGCGGCGCAATCGAGTTCGAGGATGTGACGATCACCTACGCGGGGGAGCAGCGGCCTGCGGTGAGTGGGGTCGACTTTGCTCTCGAACAGGGTGAACTCGCCGTGCTCGTCGGACGCACCGGGTCAGGCAAGTCGACCGTGCTGGGAGCGATCAACGGCCTGGTGCCGCATTTCACCGGGGGACTGCTCGAAGGGCATGTGCGGGTGCACGGCCGCGACACCCGCGACCACCTCCCACGCGAGATGGCCGATCTGGTCGGGTATGTCGGTCAGGACCCCCTCGCCGGTTTCGTCACCGACACCGTCGAGCAAGAACTCGCGTACGGCATGGAACAGTTCGGCATCGCGCCGGCGGTGATGCGCAAGCGGGTGGAGGAGACGCTCGATCTGCTCGGTATCGCCGACCTGCGACACATGGCGCTGCGTGATCTTTCCGGCGGTCAGCAGCAACGGGTTGCGATCGGCAGCGTGCTGACCCTGCAGCCGCAGGTGCTCGTGCTCGACGAACCGACGTCGGCGCTCGACCCCACCGGCGCCGAGGAAGTGTTGGCCACCATCACACGTCTGGTGCACGACCTGTCGGTGACCGTCGTCATGGCCGAGCACCGCATCGAACGTGTTCTGCAGTACGCCGACACCCTCATCCACGTCGCTCGGGACGGCCTCGTCGAGGTCGGCACCCCGGCCGAGATCATGCAGACGGCCACGGTTGCTCCTCCGGTCGTCGTGCTCGGTCGCGACCAGGGCTGGATGCCGCTGCCACTGTCTGTGCGCGATGCCAGGCGACGGGCGCGCAGCCTGCATGCCGAACTCGAAGCCCGACCCATTCCTGCCGATGAACCAGCTACTGGCCCGGTTGCGCTGCAGGCCAAGGGGATTCGAGTCAACTACGATGTCTTCACTGCGGTCCGTGATGTTGACATGACGCTGCAGGGCGGTGTGGTCAGCGCCCTGATGGGCCGCAACGGGTCGGGCAAGTCGTCCCTGATGTGGGCGCTGCAGGGAGCGGTGAAGCCAACCGCGGGGAGGGTGACCGTGACGACGGACGGCACCCAGGTGCGCCCGGGCGACCTGTCAGCACCGTTGCGCCGCAAGCATGTCGGTCTCGTACCGCAGTCGGCCGGCGACCTGCTCTACCTCGACACGGTCGCCGCAGAGTGCGCACAGGCCGACGTCGAGAGTGGCGCCGAGCCAGGCACGTGCGAGGGTCTGCTGCTGGAGATGGTGCCCGACATCGTCCTCGACCGGCATCCGCGCGACCTGTCAGAAGGGCAGCGTCTGGCAGTGGTGCTCGCCGTTCAGCTGACCGCTCGGCCGAGCGTCGTGCTGCTGGACGAGCCCACCCGTGGCCTCGACTACGCCGCCAAGGCTGCGCTGCGCCGCACCCTCCACGCGTGTGCCAGCCGCGGCCAGGCCGTGCTCGTCTCCAGCCATGACGTCGAATTCGTGGCCGAGACCGCCGACGAGGTCGTCTTCATGGCCGACGGTGATGTCGTGGCGAGCGGCACCACCGCCCAGGTGCTTCTGGGTTCACCGGCGTTCGCCCCGCAGGTGGCCAAGATTCTGGCGCCGTTGCCGCTGCTCACCGTCGACCAGGTGCGGGCGGCGCGCTCATGACTACTTTCGCGACGGCGGCTCCCGCCCGCGCGATACCCCTGCGGCCCCGATCGGCTGCCGCGATCCTGTTGGTGAGCCTCATCGGCGTCGCGGGCTTCGCGTGGCCGCTCTTCGTCGACCCGGACGCCGGCATCAGTTCGCACACAACGGACGCCCCACTGTTGTTCGCACTGATGCTGCCGCTGTTGTTGCTCGTGGTGTTGTCGGAGCTCAGCGAGGGCGGGATCGATTCGAAGGCGATCGCGATGCTCGGGGTGCTCTCGGCCGTCGATGCCATGCTGCGTCCGCTGGGTGCGGGCACCGGGGGCATCGAGGTGATGTTCTTCCTGCTGATCCTGGCCGGCCGGGTCTTCGGTGCCGGCTTCGGTTTCGTGCTGGGCTGCACCAGCATGTTCGCTTCAGCCGTGCTCACAGCTGGCATCGGGCCGTGGCTGCCCTTCCAGATGCTCGGCGCCGGGTGGGTGGCCCTCGGTGCCGGGCTGCTCCCGCGGGTGCGCGGGCGCGCCGAGATCGTGCTTCTCATCGGCTACGGGATCATCGCGAGCCTGCTGTACGGGTGGGTGCTCAACTTCTGGTTCTGGCCGCTCGGCACCAGCGGCGAACCCGCCATCTCCGTCGTGCCCGGTGGTCCGCTGCTGACCAACCTGAAGCACTTCCTCGCCTTCAACCTCGCCACCTCGCTCGGCTGGGACCTCGGCCGCGCGATCACCACCGCCGTCCTCATCGCTCTCACCGGGCGTCCGATTCTGCTCACGCTGCGTCGCGCGTCGCGTAAGGCAGCTTTCGGGCAGCGCCGGGCGGCTGACGCGTAGCCTCCCCGTCATGACCGCGCGTTTCGACCTTCCCCGGGACAAATATTCGGACCCGGCAGCGGTCGAAGCTGAACTCGCCCGCGGCGCCGACCTGTTCGCCGATGACGCGATCTTCTGGTTGGTCATGTGGGGTTCCCCGCAGACGTTGGCGCTCGCCCTACCTTTCGTAGAAGACATCGATCGTTTCGGTAGCGAGGTCGGTGAAGGCCGCACCTTGCTCTGGACCGCGCTGTTCGCGGGCAAGCACGAAATGGCAGCGATGCTGCACGATGCCGGGGCTGATCCGTGGCTCGATCAGATGGGTGGCTGGTCACCGGGCCGTCTCGCGCTCGCTGGACCGGCGCCCGATCTGTTCGACACTCCACCTGAAAGAGTCGGGCTGACGCGGGCCGAGATCGAACTCATTGACTCTGCTGCCCGGAGCACGCCCGCCTGCACGGCGCTGGCCGACGCTCAAGGGTGGAGCCTTTGTGCGGTGGCGTGTATCGACAGTGCCGAGGCGCTCCGCCGGCTACAGGCAATCCCGGCCGAAGACCTTCCCGACGATCCGAGGGACTGGCCGACGGCGATGGACGGACGACCCCTGGTCGTCGCCCACGAAACGTCGGGCGGATGTCTGTTGCTGCACCCCTGTTCCTTCGAGGCGTCCATGCCGGGGGTGCTGTGCCGGGTGGCATCCGACACTCGGGCGTACGCGGTCTTCGACAACGCGGCCAGAGGTCGGCAGGCAGTCATGCCGAGGACGGAGTGCTGCAAGGGTGGGATCTGTCGCCGGGCGGGATGCCATGGTCTGGCCAACACTCCAGCCAGATCCTCGTGTCTTATCTCGCGTCCCACTGTGGGCCGGCGAGTGCCGCTGTCGCGCAAGCCTGCTGGACAGCCGGTGTCTTCCCGCCCGATCCCACCGATTTCCTCGAGCCGTACCGCACCGTCGCACACCTTCCGGAAGACATCGACTGGTGGACGGACGGCGTGCAGCACGGTGCAGACAGTCGAGTGGGGCGAACCCGCTGGTGAGGCACTTCAGTCATCGCCGTTGAGCGAGTCCGAACAGCTGGAGCATTCCGTTCGTCGTCCTGCGCGGTTACCCTCGTGAGAGCGAGGGCCAGACGAGCACGTCGGGACGTCCCAATGTTGGTCCGCGAGGGAGAGCCGTCATGAAGATGCCACGATCCTTAATTGTCATCCCGACATCAATGCTCGCTGCGGCCGTGGCGACCTCCGGCACCGCACAAGCGCAGACTCCTCCCGCAACGGCGGCTGCGACGTTCATCGCGACGCAGTTCGCAACCGGAGGAGACCACTTCCCGACGTCTGATCCACGGGGATACGGGTACACCACCCAAGGGGTCATTGCCCTGGCGAGTGCAGGAACCGCACAAGCGCAGATGCGAGCGGCTGCAGACCACCTCATTGCATCGACCCGCGAGACTTTCCGCCCGTACGGTCTGCCCTTTTCGGTCATGGCCCTCGCTCAGCACATCGTCATGCTCAAGGCAGTCGGACTCGATCCGCGGGCTCAGCACGGTGTCGACCAGGTGGCCTTGTTGCAGGGCCTGGAGTATCCGGAGGGTCGTTTCCACGACCTCAACCCGAACGGCAACTACGCCCAGACATACGACCAGGTGTGGTCGATGCTGGCGCTGCGTCGCGCCGGAGCGCCGGTGTCGACCAAGGCTGTCAATCATCTGATGGGGCAGCAATGCGCTGACGGCGGTTTTCGGCTCGAACCGGATGCCCCCGATTGCGTGAGTGACGCGAACACCACGGCCCTGGCGGCTCAGTTCTTCGCTGCGACTGGCCGCTCCGCCGACCTCACCAAGACCGTCGATTTCCTTGCCGCAGCACAAGACAGCACCGGCGGTGTGCCGGGCACGACAACCGGCGTGAACACCGCCACCACAGGATTGGCAGCAGTTGCGTTCACCCTCGCTGGTCGCTCCGACAACGCAGCGCGGGCCGCCGCCTATGTGCGGTCGTTGCAGTTCGGATGCTCGGCGCCGCCGGCGATGCGTGGAGCGATCGCCACTGACAAGACGTCCTTCGACGCGCAGATGGCAAAGGGCGCCGCCGCGACACCAACCGTCGGTGAGTACGAGGGAACCAGCCTGGGCATCCACGCTCTCACCGGTCAAGGGTTGCTTGAGGTCTCCGCCCACGGAGCAGACCAGACGATCGCAATCGCCTGCGCCACCTCCACCAGCAACACCGCTTCCTCGACGTCCACTGCATCCGCGACGTCGCAAACATCGGCAACCAGTGGCACCGCGTCATCCACTGGCACCGGGTCGGCCAGCACCAGCACTTCTGATGTCACCGGCCCGCCGGTCGTCACCGACGGGGGTAGCTCCGGCGGTGCCGATCCCGCCGTCCTGATGCTGGCGGCAGGCGGACTGGCCGTAGTCGGCATCGGTGGCGCGGCGGCAGGAGTGCGCGGCGGTCGTCGGCGTTGACGCGAATTAGGTCACTCGACCGACGCGCTGATATCTTTGGGGTCGCCGTGCAATCGGCCGCGGATCAAGAGCGCCCTGGTGGAAATGCCCAGGAGCACCGCGCAACGAAAAGACGAAAGGGAGTCGCCGCAACATGCCACTCACCACCGCCCGCAAGGCCGAGATCATTGCCGAATACGGCACTGGCGAAGGCGACACCGGTTCGCCCGAGGTGCAGGTCGCACTACTGACCGAGCGCATCCGCGAGCTCACCGAACACTCGCGCCAGCACCCGCACGACCACCACAGCCGTCGTGGTCTGCTGCTCCTGGTCGGTCAGCGCAAGCGTCTGCTGCGTTACCTCGAGGACATCGACGTCGAGCGTTACCGTTCGCTGATCAAGCGTCTGGGCCTGCGTCGATAATTGAAGACTTGCGTTGATGGGGCGATTCACCTGCGGGTGGGTCGCCTTGTCGCGTAGGAGGGAATCGCCCGCCGCGTAGGACGTACCGAATGCGTCACGTGGCCCGGTTCCCTTGAGAAGGAAACCCGTTCGCACACAACGACGATGTGCGACGAGATTGAAGAACAGGAGGGCCCAATGGAGGGTCCAGAGATCACTTTCGCCGAAGCTGTCATCGACAACGGCAGGTTCGGCACGCGTACGGTCCGATTCGAGACCGGACGTCTGGCCAAGCAGGCCGCCGGTGCCGTCATGTGTTACCTCGACGACGACACCACCCTGCTCGCGACCACGGCCGCGGGCAAGCAACCCAAGGACCAGTTCGACTTCTTCCCCCTGACGGTCGACGTCGAGGAGCGCATGTACGCCGCGGGCAAGATCCCGGGCAGCTTCTTCCGTCGTGAAGGTCGTCCCTCGACCGACGCGATCCTCACCTGCCGCCTGATCGACCGCCCGCTGCGCCCAGCCTTCGTCAAGGGTCTGCGCAACGAGGTGCAGGTCGTCATCACGGTGCTGTCGCTCAACCCCGACCACCAGTACGACGTGCTGGCGATCAACGGCGCCTCGGCAGCGACGCAGATCTCCGGTCTGCCTTTCTCCGGCCCGATCGGTGCCACCCGCGTCTCGCTGATCGACGGTCAGTGGGTTGCGTTCCCCAACTTCTCCGACATCGAGCGCTCGGTCTTCGACATGGTCGTTGCCGGTCGCGTGGTCGGTGACGACGTCGCGATCATGATGGTCGAGGCCGAGTCGACCGAGTCCACCTGGGACCTCGTCAACCACCAGGGCGCCGGCGCCCCGACCGAAGAGGTCGTCGCGCAGGGCCTGGAGGCCGCCAAGGGCTTCATCCGCACTCTGTGTGAAGCGCAGTCCGAGCTGGCCGGCCAGGCTGCCAAGGAGGTGCAGGAGTTCCCGCTGTTCCTGGACTACCAGGACGACGCGTACGCCGCCGTCGAGCAGGCCGGCAAGTCCGACACCGCCGCCGCCATGCAGATCGGTGACAAGCAGGAGCGCGAGTCGCGCCTCGACGAGCTCAAGGACTCCCTCAAGGCCGACCTGGCCGGCGAAGGCCGTCCGTTCGAAGGCCGCGAGAAGGAGATCTCGGCTGCCTTCCGTTCGCTGCAGAAGGCGCTCGTCCGCGAGACCATCCTGCGCGACAAGGTGCGCATCGACGGCCGTGGCCCCAAGGACATCCGCGCCCTCTCCGCAGAGGTCGAGGTGCTCCCGCGCGTCCACGGTTCGGCGATCTTCGAGCGCGGCGAAACCCAGATCATGGGTGTCACCACGCTGAACATGCTGCGCATGGAGCAGCAGCTCGACACCCTTTCGCCGGTGACGCGCAAGCGCTACATGCACAACTACAACTTCCCGCCGTACTCCACCGGTGAGACCGGCCGCGTGGGTTCGCCCAAGCGTCGCGAGATCGGCCACGGCGCCCTGGCCGAGCGTGCGCTCATGCCGGTGCTGCCGACGCGCGAGGAGTTCCCGTACGCCATCCGTCAGGTCTCCGAGGCGCTGAGCTCCAACGGATCCACCTCGATGGGATCGGTCTGCGCGTCCACCCTCTCGCTGCTGAACGCCGGTGTGCCGCTGCGCGCCCCGGTCGCCGGCATCGCGATGGGCCTGGTGTCGGCCGAGGTCGACGGGCAGGTGCAGTACGCCGCCCTGACCGACATCCTCGGAGCCGAGGACGCCTTCGGCGACATGGACTTCAAGGTCGCCGGTACGCGGGACTTCGTCACCGCCATCCAGCTCGACACCAAGCTCGACGGCATCCCCGCCGACGTGCTGGCGGGCGCGCTGACCCAGGCTCGTGACGCCCGTCTGCACATCCTCGATGTGATGAACGAGGCGATCGACGCTCCCGACGAGATGTCGCCGTTCGCTCCGCGCGTCATCGCGGTGAAGGTGCCGGTCGACAAGATCGGTGAGGTCATCGGCCCCAAGGGCAAGATGATCAACCAGATCCAGGAAGACACCGGCGCCGACATCTCGATCGAGGACGACGGCACCGTCTACATCGGCGCCACCGATGGTCCGTCGGCCGAGGCCGCGCGCGCGGCGATCAACGCGATCGCCAACCCGCAGATGCCCGAGGTCGGCGAGCGCTTCCTGGGCACGGTCGTCAAGACGACCACCTTCGGCGCGTTCGTGTCGTTGCTCCCGGGCAAGGACGGACTGCTGCACATCTCCGAGGTGCGCAAGCTCGTCGGTGGCAAGCGGATCGACGCCGTCGAAGACGTCCTGAAGATCGGCCAGAAGGTGCAGGTCGAACTCAAGGAGATCGACCCGCGCGGCAAGCTCTCGCTCGCCGTGGTCGAGGAGGCCGGTTCCGGTGACTCCGCCGAGTCGTCCACCGAGAGCCCGCAGGCGCCCGCAGCCGCCACCGGTCCGGTGGCTGAGGCTCCGGCGTCCGACGAAGCCGGTTCGCCGGACGCTGCCGAGGCCAAGGACGCCGACTCCGACGGTGAAGGCGCTCCGCGTCGTCGTCGTCGCGGTGGCCGCGGCCGTGGTCGCAAGAACGGTGAGGGCGACTCGACCGACAACGGTGCTGAGGACAACTCCGACTCGGAGTGACCTCGAGTGCTCAAGCGAGGGCCGTCGATCCGAATGGATCGGCGGCCCTTCCGCATTTTTCGTGCACACCGCTGAGCCGTGTGCAGCGCGGTGTCACCATGGCGTTCACCCCCGTACGCCGTTGCGGAATAAGTCGACGAAGAGAGTAGTTGATGCGTCCATGAAAGCATTCGGATTCCTGAGTTTCGGCCATTACGCGCCGCAGGGCTATGACGCCAAGGCCATGCTGCAGCAGGCCGTCGAACTCGGCGTGGGTGCCGACGAGATCGGCGTCAACGGCGCGTACTTCCGCGTCCACCACTTCGCTCGACAGGCCGCGGCACCGATGCCGCTGCTCAGCGCGATCGCCGCGCGCACCAAGGGCATCGAGGTGGGCACCGGCGTGATCGACATGCGATACGAGAACCCGCTGCATCTCGCCGAGGAGGCCGCTGCGCTCGACCTGCTGTCTGACGGACGAGTGGCGCTCGGGGTGAGCCGTGGTTCACCAGAGCCGGCACTGCGCGGCTGGGAGGCCTTCGGCTACACCGGCTCGACCGATCCCCGTGGCGCCGATATCGCGCGTCCGAAGTTCGATCGGTTCATGGACGCCGTGCGTGGCGTTCCGCTGGCGGACGCCGACCCGGCGCAGTTCGGACCGGGGCAGAAGCTGAGCGTGGAGCCGCACTCACCGTCGCTGGAGCGGCACATCTGGTGGGGAGCGGGCACCCGCGACACCGCTGAATGGGCTGCTCGACAGGGGGTCAACCTGATGAGCTCGACGCTGCTCACCGAGGCCACCGGTCAAGCATTCGCTGACCTGCAGGCCGAGCAGATCGACCGATATCGCGCCGCGTGGAAGGAAGCCGGTCACGACTGGACGCCGCGAGTTTCGGTGAGCCGCAGCGTCTTCCCGATCATGAACGCCCAGGACCAGATGTACTTCGGCCTGCGATCGGGCGAGAACGCCGACCAGATCGGCGTCATCGACGGGTTCCGCTCGACCTTCGGCAAGACACATGCCGCCGAGCCGGACGAACTGGTGCGCCAGCTCGAGGAGGACGCCGCCGTCATGTCGGCCGACACCCTGATGCTCACCATCCCGGCTCAGCTGGGTGTGGAGTACAACCTGCACCTGCTCGAATCCTTCGCCAACCACGTGGCGCCGGAACTGGGATGGGAGCCGAACAGCGACGGTCCCGTCACCGGCTACGAGCTCTGAGCCGCACGGCAGGAACGCCCTCATATCGAGAAACGCCCGCGTCATGACGTGGGCGTTTCTCGATATGAGGGCGGGAAGGCTCGCCCGGGGTAAGTCGGGTTCAACACCCGATCGATCCCGCTCATCTGTCGAAACACCGGGCGCAGAATGGTCGCGTGGCTCTACATTTTTTCGGTGGGCAGCTACCTGTCTTTTATCGCGTTCGCGCTGGTCATCGTCCTGGCGCCCGGCCCGGACACTTTGCTGACGCTGCGCAGTTCGATCGCGGGTGGACGCGGGGCAGGGCTGACCACGGCGCTCGGGGTGAGTCTCCGGCGCGGTGCAAGGAGTCCTGGCTGCGCTGGGACTCGGGGCGTTGATCATCAAGGCCGAACCGGTCTTCCAGACGATCAAATGGGCTGGTGTGGCCTACCTGGTCTACCTCGGCGTCACCGCGCTCCGGGCCGCTTGGCGTGCCAAGGACGAAGGCATCGACCTGAACGGCAAGAAGCGTCGTCCGTGGATGGCCTTCCAATCGGGTTTCATCTGCAACATCACGAACCCCAAGGTGCTGATGTTCAACGTTGCGGTGCTGCCGCAGTTCGTCGGATCGGGGGCCGGGCTGCCCGAACTGCACCTACGCCCTCACACTGACCGTGCTCGGCGGTCTCTACCTGCTCGGGCTCGTCATGATCGCCACCCGGGCTCGGAACGTGCTGTTGCGCAGGCGAGTTCGGCGTTCGACTGACCTGATCGGTGGCGCAGCGATGCTGGCCTTCGGAGCGAGTCTCGCGCTCGAAGGCTGATCAACAGCCGACGAAAGTCCGACCGGCGCCGTCCGGATGAGAGTGTGTGCGCATGGCTTCGATCGTTGTTGGCCCAGTGCTGCGCTATGTCGGTGAGACCACCGCGACCATCTTCGTTGAGACGGACGCTTTCTGTCGGGTGACCGTCAGGAGTGACGGACGCGAGTGGACCGCTGCCACGTTCAGCGCGCATGACCACCACTACGCCATCGTGCTTGCGGGCGGCCTCGAGCCGGCCAGCGTGCAGGACTACGAGGTCGACCTCGACGGAGAGTCGGTGTGGCCCGAGCCCGACAGCCCGTTCCCGCCCAGCAGGATCGCCACGCTCGACCCGTCCAAGGACGCTTCGTTCTTGTTCGGTTCGTGCCGCACCTCGGTGTCGCACGACAAGGAAGGCACCGACCTGCACGGCGTGGACGCCATGCGGGCCTACGCCCTGGAGATGGCGCGCAACCCCGATCACTGGCCCGACTTCGTGCTCTTCCTGGGTGACCAGTTGTACGCCGACGACACCTCGCCGCAGATGCGCGAATTCATCGAGCAGCGCCGCGGCCTGGAGGAACCGCCGGGGGAGGAGATCAAGGACTTCATCGAGTACGCCGAGCTGTACCGGTTGGCCTGGACCGACTCGGCCAACCGGTGGCTGCTGTCCACGCTGCCGAGCGCGATGATCTTCGACGACCACGACGTGCGGGACGACTGGAACACCTCGCACAGCTGGCACGAGGAGATGAACCGCACGCCGTGGTGGCACGAGCGGATCGTGGGAGCGCTCGGGTCGTACTGGATCTACCAGCACGCCGGCAACCTCGACCACGACACGCTGCGCGACGACAAGATCTGGAAGATCATTGCGGCGCACGACGATTCCTCCGAACTCGATCTGACGAGCGTGGTCGACGCCTTCGGTGAGGAGATCGACTCCGACCCCACCACCTACCGGTTCTCCTTCGTCCGTGACCTCGGCGAGTCACGCCTGATCGTCATCGACTCCCGGGCGGCCCGCGACCTGCGGCCCGATCACCGGGCCATGCTCGACGCCGACGAACTCGCCTGGCTCGACGACCAGATGCGGGGCGACACCCAACACCTGTTCATCGGCACGTCGCTGCCCTTCCTGCTGCCCACCGGCATCCACGACCTGGAGTCGATGAACGAGTCGATGGCCCAGGGCGACAAGCCGCTTACTGCCAAGATCGGCGAGAAGATTCGGCAAGCGGTCGACCTCGAGCACTGGGCCGCCTTCGAGAAGTCGTTCGCCGACGTCTCGGAGATGGTGATGCAGGTGGCTCGCGGGCAGCGTGGCGCGGCGCCAGCGACGATCACCTTCCTCTCCGGAGATGTGCACAACTCCTATGTCAACGAGGTCACCGTCACGCCCGAGCCCATCGAGTCGAAGATCGTGCAGGCGGTCTGCTCACCGATCCGAAACCCGCTGCCGCGTCACGTCCGCATGCTGCAAGGCACGCTGTCGGGTTGGATGGCCGACCCGATGCGCAAACTGATCAACCGTTTCCCGAAGGTGAAGAAGCCGAACTTCGACTGGACGACCACCCACGGGCCGTGGTTCGACAACAACCTTGCGCGGGTCGAGGTGCTCGGGCCGAGGTTGCTGCTCACCTGGGCCAAGGGTGACGTCGAGGGCGACAAGTACGACGACCCGAAGTTGGTACGCGTCGCGACTGTCCTCATCGACTGAGGAATCCGTCGCGCAACCGCATGGTGCCTCTCGGGCATCACTGGTTGAAGATGGAGCCATGGATCTCGTTGTCACCTGCGCCGTCGGGCTCGAAGACCTACTGCGTGGAGACCTCCAGCAGGAGGGTTTGAGCGCGACCGTCGATGGCCCAGGCGTACTCCGGCTGAGTGCGGTCGACGACCTCGACCCCGTTCGACGGACGCCGATGATCGATCGCGTCGCACTGGCCTGGTCGCCGGGAAATGACCTGACCGAAGCTGAAAACCTCTGTCGCGCAGCAGGATTCACCGGTGACATCGCCTTCCGGGTGGACGAGCGTGATCCGGGTGCACGCGGGCAACTGATCGACGCAGTCGTTGCGCAGACCGGCTGGGCCAACAGCACCGGCGACTGGCAGGTGAACCTCGATCCGGCGACGGGCCGGGCGGAGATCGGCCCGCTGGCCTGGGCCGCTCGTTTCGGCACGATGCAGCGTTTGCCTGCGACCACCCCACCCGCCGTGGCGGCCGGCGTGCTGCGGCTGGCGAAGCTCCAGCCGGGCATGAACCTCCTCGACCCTTGCGGCGGCGTCGGGACGATCCCGATCATCGATGCGCTGCAGCGCACCGGTGACGGCCTGGTGATCGACCTCAATGAGGAATCGATCTCGTTGGCGCACAGCAACATCCAGCAGTTCGGGGTGGGCGAGCAGGTGTTGGCGGAGGTCGGTGACGCCACCGATCTCGACCTGGCCTACGGGTCGGTCGATCGGATCGTCTCCGACGTCCCCTTCGGTAAGCGCATCGGGTCGAACCGTGACAACGACGCGCTCTACCCGGGGCTGGTGCGCGAGATCGGACGGGTCCTGGCGGCCGACGGACGCGCTGTGATCATCACCGACGACAAACGGCGTTTCGCCGATGCGGTCGCGCGCGACCGACGGCTGAAGGTCGTGAAGGAATCGGGCCTGCGCTACAACGGGGTGAGCCCGACGGCGTTCACTCTCAGTCGGGTCCGCACCCGGCGCTGATGCCGCGGATGGTGTTCTGGCTCAGGCTGATTCGGTAGGAAGCAGTGCGGTGACGCGCGCGGCGAGGTCGTGCTGGTCGGGTTTGGCGCCGGCAGCTGCCGCAGCACCGACCGCGATGCCGAGGGCGTAGGAGGTGACCGGCGCCATCGGTCGCACGAAGCGGTGGGCGACCTGCTTGGTCAGTTCCAGCACGAGGTCGACATCGAGCAGATCGCGGTCGAGCCCGAGGGCGTCGCACACCTGCACGAGGTAGTCCTCCTGTTCCTGGCGGGTGGGTTCGCCGGGCTGCTGATCATTCATCGGCTTCTCCTTCGGTGAAATATTCGTTCCAGTCCGACACGTGGTCCCAGGTGTCGACGTCCTGACTCACACGCCCCGGAGCGGTCACGGTGCGGACGTCGAGCGCTCCCAGCAGCGCACGTAACGGCTGATCGGTGGGATCACCGAGTGCGTCGGCGGCGCGATAGAGGGACGAGCTGCGGTAGATGCCGGCCACCCATTGCGTGCGTCCGTTGCCGTCCTTCAGGGTTGCGCCATCGCGTTCGAGGTCGGCCAGTAACAGCGGTACCGCTTCGCCGGCGAGCGGCAGATCGCAGCCGAGCACGACGGTCCAGGGGGAGGGTTCGTCGGCAAGCACCTGCAAGCCCGTGACGACAGCTGCGGTCGGGCCACCGAAGACGGGGTTCTCCCGCACCTGACGCACAGTCGGGGGGAGTTCACGCTGCGGGCCGACGACGGCGATCCGTCGGGCCTTCGACACCGCTTCGAGCACCCGGTCCAGCAGCGGGCCGTCACCGACGTCGAGGGTCGCCTTGTCGACCAGCCCGAGCCGGGAGCCGCGGCCACCCGCGAGCACGATGGCGTCGAACATCAGCGAGTCGGTCATCGAACCCTCTTCAGCAAAGAACAACAGGATTCGACAGTGTGGCAGAACACGTGCACCCTCGCCCGGTTGCTGGCGCGCTGCCCTAGGGTTGGGCGGGTGAATCAGCGCACCAGAGTTGCAGTGATCGGGGCCTCGGGCCGGATGGGTTCGCAGGCGGTGGGGGCGGTGCAGAACGCCTCGGACCTGGAGTTGGTCGGCACCTTCGATGTCGGCGACGACCTGGGCGACCTCGGCGGTGCAGAAGTGGCGATCGAACTCACCGTTCCCGCGGCCTCGCCGGCCAATATCGCCCATTGCATCGAGCGCGGCGTTCACGCGGTGGTGGGCACAACCGGCTGGGACGATCACAAACTCGCCACACTGCGCGAGCAGTTGGCGAAGCAGCCGGAGGTCGGAGTGCTCATCGCGCCCAACTTCGCGATCGGTGCGCTGCTGATGATGTCTTTCGCCCGCCAAGCGGCGCGTTTCTACGAATCGGTCGAAGTGGTCGAGACCCACCATCCGGCAAAGGTCGACGCGCCGTCGGGCACGGCCGCCCACACCGCGCGGATCATCGCCGAGGCCCGCGAGGAAGCTGGTTTGTCTGCAGTGCCCGACGCCACCGAACACGATCCGGACGGCGCTCGCGGCGCCATGATCGACGGCATCCCGGTGCATGCCCTGCGGTTGCGCGGACGGGTGGCCCACCAAGAGGTCGCGTTCGGCGCAGAAGGTGAAGCGCTGACCATCCGACACGACTCCTTCGACCGGATCAGCTTCATGCCCGGCGTGCTGACCGGGGTGCGGCAGGTCGCCTCCCATCCCGGCCTGACCGTTGGACTGGAGCATTACCTGGGCATCTGAGCACCTGAGCATCTGCGCCGGTTGGGAAAGCCCGGGCGGTGACGGACGGCGGTCACGCGCTGTTCACGTGGCTGACGCCTGGCGCGGTTACCTTCCGCGCATGGGAGCACGATGTTCGACGGCGTGATGACCCTGCTGGGCGAGCTCATGGGGTCGCCGTGGATCTACCTCATCATCGCCGGTATCTCGCTGGTCGACGCGGTCGTGCCGGTCTTTCCCAGTGAGGCGCCGCTCATCATGGCCGGTGTGTACGCCGGCTCCACCGGATCGCCGAATCTGTTGCTCATCATGGTGTGTGCAGGAGTTGGTGCGATGGCCGGTGATCACCTGGCCTACGGGCTGGGACGCGTCGGAGCCGGGCGCATTGAGCGAATACCGCCGGGCACCAGGCGGGGGAGGGCGATCGCCGGTGCCAAGAAGTTGCTCGACTCCCGAGGTGGGATGGCGCTGGTCGTCGGCCGCTTCATTCCCTGGGGTCGAATTGCCACCACGGTGACCTTCGGTGCAATGCGGTTCTCGCGCCCGCGATTCACCATGTTCGATGCGATCGGCGTCGCCGCCTGGGCATTGCACGGCACCCTCATGGGTTACATCGGTGGGCACGCCTTCGAGAAGGAACCCGCCAAGGGGCTGGCCTTCGGGCTCGGGCTGGCGGTCGCGGCGTCACTGCTCATCGAACTGGTGCGCTGGATCCTCGCCCGGCGAGGCGGCGGTCGCGCGACCACCGAGTCCGCGTGACCGCCGCCTGAAAGCGACGTCAGCGCACCAGGATGACCTCGAGGTTGCGGGGTCCGTGGACGCCCTCGACGCGGTTCAACTCGATGTCGGAGGTCGCGCTCGGGCCGCTGATCCAGGTGAGCGGCAGGCCCTTCTCGACCGATGGACGCAGCCGGCTCACACCTTCCGGCACGGAGGTCACCACCTGGTCGGCACGCACGATGCAGATGTGCACGTCCGGCACCAGGGAGAGCGCACGCCTGGCCTGCCCGCCGTCGTGGTCGAGCACGACGGTGCCCGTCTCGGCGATGGCGACGCGTGAAGTGGTGACCACGGCGTCGATGCCGTCGAGTTCCTGCGAGCTGAGCCCGTGGTCCTCGATCACCGTGAAGGCATCGGTCGGCCGGTCGGAGTCGTCCAGTGCCGGTGCCACCGTCACTGTGCGGCAGCCGTGGCGCTGCAGCACGGCGTCCACCGCGGGGCGCAGCTCAGGGCCGTTCACCTCGGTGACGACGGCCCGGTAGTCGCGCAGGTTCTCCACGAGCAACTCGAGCATGGCGCTCTCGTCGAGCACGGTGTCCGGTGGCGGCGGGGGCACCTCAGCGGGCGCCGACGAGCTTGCCCCGGCGGCGCGGATGCGCTCCAGGATCACGGCGCGTGCGTCGGTCTGGCTCATCGGCGTCCTCCATCAGTGCGGCTCCACCACTGGCGGAAGGTCTCCTTGGGTGGCACGGGCACGTCTCGTGCGCCGCTCCACGCGGACGCCGGCCCGGGAATGGCACCCAATGACGTGCGCTTGCCCAGCAGTTTCCCGCCGAGGGTCGCCGCCCGTTGTGCCTTCTGCAGTCGGCGATTGTCGGCGAACATCCAGGCCATCGCCTGCATGGCGCTCGACTCGGCGTTGCGCGTACCGCGGTGCTCGTCGACCACCTGCGTGCGCAGATGCACCAGCATCCGAGGGATGTCGATGCGCACCGGGCACACCTCGAAGCAGGCGCCGCACAAGCTTGATGCGTACGGCAGCGACTGGTCGATCGCGCTGCCGGTGCCGCGCAACTGCGGGGTGAGCACCGCACCGATCGGTCCGGGGTAGACCGAGCCGTAGGCGTGGCCACCGGCTCGTTCGTAGACCGGACAGACGTTCAGGCATGCCGAGCAGCGGATGCAGCGCAATCCTTGGCGGCCCACCTCGTCGGCCAGCACGTGCGTGCGTCCGTTGTCGACCAGCACGACGTGGACGTTCTGCGGTCCGTCGCCGGCAGCCGGCCCTGTCCACATGGTGGTGTAGGGGTTCATCCGCTCGCCGGTGCTGGAGCGCGGCAGCAATTGCATGAACGTGCCGAGGTCTTCCCAGGTGGGCAGCACCTTCTCGATACCGACCACGCTGATCAGCGTCTCGGGCAGGGTCAGGCACATCCGACCGTTGCCCTCCGACTCCAGCACCACCAGGGTGCCGGTGTCGGCGATCGCGAAGTTAGCGCCGGAGATCGCCACCTTGGCCCGCAGGAACTTCTCCCGCAGGTGCAACCGCGCGGCCTCGGCGAGTTGGCGAGGCTCGTCGGTCATGCCCTCGGGTGCGGGGCGGCCCACCGCAGCCATCTTGTTGCGGAAGATCTCGCGGATCTCCGCGCGGCCCCGGTGGATCGCCGGCACGAGGATGTGCGAAGGACGGTCGTCGCCGAGTTGGACGATGAGCTCGGCCAGGTCGGTCTCCCACGCGGCGATGCCGACCTCTTCGAGGGCTTCGTTGAGCTCAATCTCCTGGGTGGCCATCGACTTGACCTTGACCACTTCGTCAACGCCTTCGGCCTGCACCAGCCCGATGACGATCCGGTTGGCCTCCTCGGCGTCGCGCGCCCAGTGCACGGTCGCGCCGCTCTCCACCAGCTTGGCCTCGAGCTGCTCGAGGTAGGTGTCGAGATGAGCCAACACCTCGTCCTTGGTGTCGGCACCGTTGCGCCGCAACGCCTCCCAGTCATTCATCTCGCCGACGACGGCTGCCCGCTTCGCACGGATGGTGTGGGTGGCGTGTTGCAGATTGCGCCGCTGCTGGGTGTTGCCCAGGGCCTCCTTGGCCATCGTCGGGAACTTCGGCATGCCGATGAAGGTCGGCATGGTGTCCGCGAGCGGATTGGGATTACTACTCGTCGTGGTCATGACGCTTCCTGTTCGGTGGACGCAAGGATCTCCGCCAGGTGCATCGTGCGCACCCCGGCCCGCTGACGCTCCAACAGACCGCCGATCTGTGCCAGGCACGAGTTGTCGCCGGCCACGACCACCTCGGCCTCGGTCTCCCGGATGTGGCGCACCTTGTCGCTACCCATCGCGACCGACACGTCGGCGTTCTTCATCGCGAAGGTGCCGCCGAAGCCGCAGCACTCGGTGGCCGAGGGCAGGTCGACCAGGTCGATGCCCCGCACCTCGCGTAGCAGTTGCAGCGGCCGGTCGCCCACCTTCAACATGCGCAGCGAGTGGCAGGTCGGGTGATAGGTGACCCGGTGCGGGAAGTAGGCGCCGACGTCGGTGACGCCAAGGACGTCCACGATGAACTCAGAGAGTTCGTAGGTCTTGGGCGCGACCTTGGCCACGCCGTCGACCAGCGCGGTGTCTCCGCTGCGCTTGGCCAGGTCGCCGTACTGCTCGCGCACCGAGCCGGTGCACGAACCGCTGACCGAGACCACCGCGTCGTAGCCCTCAAAGACGTCCACGAAGGAGCGCGCGAGCGGGATGGCCTCATCGGCGTAGCCGGTGTTGGTGAACATCTGGCCGCAGCAGGTCTGCTCCGGCGGGAACTCCACCTCCACCCCGAGGCGCCGCAGCAGACGCACGGTCGCCTTGGGGGTTTCGGGCCACATCGTGTCGTTGAAGCAGGTGGCGAAGAGTGCGACGCGCATCAGGGCAGCATCCAGGACAGGACGGTGGCCTGCAGACCGACGAGCACGCACATCAGTGCCAGCAGACCGAGCGACCAGAGCACGACCTTGCGGAAGATCTCCGATTCCTTGCCGAGCAGGCCGACCGAGGTGGCCGCGATGGTGAGGTTCTGCGGGCTGATCATCTTGCCGACGACACCACCGGAGGAGTTGGCCGCCACGAGCAGGGTCGGGTCGATGCCGGCCTTCTGCGCAGCGGTCTGCTGCAGCGTTGCGAACAGCGCGTTGGCGCTGGTGTCGGAGCCGGTCACCGCGGTGCCGAGCCAGCCCAGGATCGGGGAGAGGAAGGCGAAGGCGGTGCCGGTGCCGGCGATCCAGGTGCCGATGGTGATCGTCTGACCCGACAGGTTCATCACGTAGGCCAGCGCCAGCACGGAGGCGACGGTGAGGAAGGCGAAGCGCAGCTTGACCGCGCTGTCGGCGAACTCCTTGGCCCACTTGGCCAGCGACACCTTGTAGACCAGCGCGACGATCAGCGAGCAGATCAGCAGCAGCGTGCCGGGGGAGGAGAGCCACTGGAAGTTGTAGATGGTGGTCTTGGAGACCACGCCCTTGGCGTTGACGATCTCGCCGTGCAGGCCGGGCCATTCGATCGGACGGTCGGTGCCGACCAGGAACTTCTTGATGGGTTCGATGAGCTTGGCCGAGGCGAAGACGACGATCACCAGCAGGTAGGGGAACAACGCCATGAAGATACGTCCGGGCGTGAGCGACTTCGCGTGGGCGCTGAGGTCTTCCTTGGCCTCTTCGGGGGAGTCGGAGCCAGCGTCGCCGCCTTCACCGCTGCCGCCGGTGCCGACCATCGCCAGTTCGCGCTTGCGGGCGACGGCGAGGTCCGCCAGGGCTTCGTCGCGGCCCTGCGGCTGCCAGAAGCGGAGCATGATCACGGCTGCTGCGAGGGCGACGAGCGCGCCGATCACGTCGGTCAGTTCGACCGAGATCCAGGTGGCCGAGACCCACTGGGCGACACCGAAGGCGATGCCGACGACGATCGCGATCGGCCAGGTCTGCTTCATGCCGCGCTTGCCGTCCACCAGCGCCACGAGCATCAGCGGGACGAAGAGAGCGAGGATCGGGGTCTGGTGACCGACGTAGGCACCGATCTCGTTGTAGTCGATCTTGGTGAGGGTGCCTGCGGTGATGATCGGCGTACCGACCGCGCCGAAGGCGACCGGTGCGGTGTTGGCCAGCAGTGCGACGGCGGCGGCCTTCAGCGGGGAGAAGCCGATCGCCATCAGCATGACGCCGGTGATCGCGACAGGTGCGCCGAAACCGGCCAGGGCTTCGAGCATGGCGCCGAAGCAGAAGGCGATGATGATCGCCTGGATGCGTGGGTCGTCCGAGATCAGGTGGAAGGTTGCGCGCAGGTCGTCGAAGCGGCCGCTCACCACTGTGACCTGGTAGAGCACGATCGCGCAGAAGACGATCCACATGATCGGGAAGATGCCGAAGACGGCGCCTTCGCTCGCGGAGAGGAAGGCGAGCTTTGCGGGCATGTCGAAGGCGAGGATCGCCACCAGGATCGACACTACCAAAGCGGTCAGGCCGGCCCAGTGCGCTTTCCAGCGCAGCCCGCCCAGGGTGATGAAAACGGTCAGCAACGGCAGCATGCCGACCAGGGCGGACAGCCAGAGACTGTCGGCCACCGGGGCGAGCGGCGGGGTGTAGGTGGTCGTCATGACTGCCTTCCGAGCTAATGGTCCTACCAATGGTGTGATGCACACCATAGCGGCTCGTGATAGATACGCAAGCACTTACGCTGCATACGTGATCGAAGAAGTCGAGCGCCCGGTCGGCGCCAAGGCCTGGGAGATCGTCGTCGCGTGGATCGAGGAGCGAATCCTCGACGGACGTCTGGTGCGCGGGTCGACGCTGCCGGCCGAGCGCGAGTTCGCCGCTCAACTGGGCGTGAGCCGGGCCGCGGTGCGCGAGGCCGTGCGCACCCTGCAGGCCAACGGAGTGCTTCGCTCCAGCGTGGGTGCGGGTGCTGCCGGCGGCACGATGGTCATGGGGCAGCCCCATGTCGCCCTCACCCGAATGCTGCGTATGCACGTGGCCCTGGCCAACTTCCCGGCGCGCGATGTCACCCAGGTGCGCGTCGTGCTGGAGCGGTTGTCCAGCTCGCTGGCGAGTGTGCACGCCGATCACGAGGCACGCGGACGGATGCGCGATGCCCTCGAGGCGATGGACGACGACGCCCTCAGTCGCGCGGAGTTCAACCGCTACGACACCGACTTCCATGTCGCGATCGCCCGCGGCGCCGGCAACACGCTGGCCGCCGATCTCACTGTCGCCATCCGCGAATCGATGCGACAGCCGATCATGTGGGGCTTCGACGAGGCCGATGGTGAGCAGTGGGCGGCGCTGCGTGGCCAGTTGCGCTCGCAGCACCACGCGATCATGGCGGCCATCGACGCCAAGTCGGCGGACGAAGCGGCCGACCTGGTCGAACAGCACATCTGGTCGGCGTACGAGGCAATGCCCAGGTTGCACCTCTGAGCTCGCGCCGGCAGGGGTGGTTGTTCAGCCGATCCCGAACGCTCTCAGGATCGCCGCGCTCGCCCCGGCCAGCACGATGACCAGCAGGAACGGCGCTCGCAGGCACAAGGCGATGGTCGCCACCAGCAATCCGGCTGCCCGCGCGTCCAGCACCACCGAGCCATTGGAACCGCCGAAGGTCTGCACGGCCACCAGCGCTGCCAGCAAGGCGATCGGCAGGTACTTCATGACACGGCTGACCAGCGGGCCGTCCAGCCATTCGTGCGGGATGAGATAGCCGAGCAGCTTCGTGGCCAGCGACAACGCGCCGGCCAGGATCACCGTGGTCCAGAGGCTCACGAGGCACCGCCCTGGTGTCGGCGCTCGCGCCACTCGCGGCGCGTGAGCAATGACCCGTCGTCAGCGAAGGGCGAGTGATCCAACTGCGGATGGGGGAGATCCTCGTCGATGATCGCTTCGCCGTCGTCGCCCTCCGAGGCGTCAGGGAGCGCACCGGCCACCACAGCCGCCAACGCGGCAATGAGGATCGGCGTGCCGGCCGGGGCGTGGGGCGACACGAGGAGCGCGATGCTCGCAGCGGCGACTGCGGTGATGCGGGTGCGGGTATTCGTCAATCGTGGCCAGAGCAGTGCGATGAATGCACCGGAGGCGGCGGCGTCGAGACCCCATTTCTTCGGATCGCCGAGGGCGTTGCCCAGCACGGCGCCGACGAAGGTCATGAGATTCCAGAAGAGAAAAACCGACAGCCCGGTCCACCAGAACCCGACCTTGGTGCGCTCGCGATCGGGCTGGGCGATCGCAACCGCGGTCGACTCGTCGATGGTCAGGTGGGCGGCGAGCACCTTGCGTGGTCCGGTCGCATCCAGCAGCCGTGAGACCTGCAGCCCGTAGAAGGCATTGCGAAGGCCGAGCAGGGTGCTGGTGGTCACGGCGGCAAGGCCCGTACCGCCGGACGCGATCACGCCGACGACCGCGAACTGCGAACCACCGCTGAACAGCAACAGCGATAGCACCATCGCCTGCGGAATGTTGAGGCCGGCCGCCACCGCCAGAGCGCCGAAGCTGGTGCCGTACAGGCCGGTTGCAATACCTACCCAAAGTCCCTGTCTGGCAACAGGTTTCGTTTGCTCAGTGAGCGTGGTCATGCGGTTGTTCGTCGGGGCCGGTGTCGCCGACGCCGGTGTGTAGTTCGATCTCACGCAGGGTGTCACCATCTGAATTGATGACGCGGTCGACAAAGTTGCCGGAGAGTGCAAAACCGGCTTCGGCCAGGAAGCGCACCAGGGGAGTGTCGCGCTCAGGCACGCGCACGCGGACGTGATCGATGTCGTTCACCGCGAGGGTGTCGATGGCGGCGTTGAGCAGTCGCGAGCCATGGCCGCGTCCGCGTCGCTCGGGCAGGACGCCGCCGGCGAGGATCTCGCCACTGCCGCTGCTTTCGGCGGGGCCGATGGCGACAAATCCGACCGTGTCGTCGAGTTCAGTGGCGACCAGGAGGCGGTGCAGCGGCGAGGGCGGTTGGGCCAGCGATTCGCGCCAGGCCGCTTCGAAGTTGCTCGGTTCGAACGAGGCAAGAGTTGCTGGGTCCACGACATCGGCGAGGGCCGCGCGCCACACCGCAGCCTGCACTTCGCCGACCGCGGAAAGATCGTCCGCTCGGGCCGTCCGCACACTTGCATCACTCATTCGGCTGATTCTCGCAGCCGCAACGAGCCGGGGTGTGGCCGGTCCGCGGCGCGAACCTCGCTGTGACGCGCAGCTGCAATATTGCAATTTCGTGTAATACGGGTCACACTGGCGAACATGTACGGCAACGATTTCGGTGAGCCCGACGAAGCCCTCAACGCCGCCGAGGGCGGGGCGCTGGACGACGTGATCGACAGCGCGACCACCAGGGGACAGGGCGGTGACTTCGACGACCTCATCGAGGCCGACCTGCGTATCGAACCGCGCGATGCGATGCCCGACGCCTATCGCCAGACCCTCATCCGGCAGATCGCGCAGCACGCGCACTCCGAGATCATCGGTATGCAGCCCGAGGGCAACTGGATCACCCGCGCGCCGTCGTTGCGCCGCAAGGCGATTCTCATCGCCAAGGTGCAGGACGAAGCGGGGCACGGGCTCTACCTCTACTCCGCTGCGGAGACGCTCGGTGTCGACCGCAGCGAACTGCTCGACAAGCTGCACTCGGGCAAGCAGAAGTACTCCTCGATCTTCAACTACCCGACGCTCACCTGGGCCGACGTGGGCGCGATCGGCTGGCTGGTCGACGGCGCCGCGATCATGAACCAGGTGCCGCTGTGCCGCTGCTCCTACGGGCCGTACGCGCGGGCGATGATCCGCGTCTGCAAGGAGGAGTCGTTCCACCAGCGTCAAGGTTTCGAGTCGCTGTACACGATGTCGCAGGGCACCGAGCGGCAGAAAGCGATGGTGCAGGACGCCGCGAACCGTTGGTGGTGGCCGGCGCTGATGATGTTCGGTCCGCCCGACACCGGTGAGCACGCAGGGGACGGCCGCACGGCGCAGTCGATGGCGTGGGGCATCAAGCGCTTCGCCAATGACGAACTGCGCCAGAAGTTCGTCGACATGACCGTCCCGCAGGCGCAGAAGCTCGGCATCGAGCTGCCCGACCCCGACCTGAAGTGGAACGAGGAGCGCGGCCACTTCGACTTCGGTGCGATCGACTGGACTGAGTTCTGGCGGGTGCTCAAGGGCGATGGTCCGTGCAATGAACAACGCATGGATCACCGCGTCCGGGCACACGAGGACGGCGTCTGGGTGCGCGAGGCAGCAACGGCCTACGCCGACAAGCAGGAACAGCGACAGCAGGGAGCAGTGGCGTGAGCAGCACCGACCGGCGGGAATGGCCGCTGTACGAGGTTTTCGTCCGCAGCAAACGCGGGCTCTCGCATGTGCACGCGGGCTCGTTGCACGCACCGGACGCGCAGATGGCCCTGCGCAATGCACGCGATCTCTACACCCGTCGGCAGGAGGGCGTCTCGGTGTGGGTGGTGGCCGCCGCTGACATCACCGCCAACAGCCCGGACGAGCGCGACAGCTTCTTCGACCCGGCGGGCGACAAGGTCTACCGGCACCCGACCTTCTACGACGTGCCGAAGGATGTCGAGTATCTGTGAGTGGCGCTGTGACACAGACTGATTCGCGCACGTCTGACTACATCCTCGGGCTGGCTGACGATGCCCTGATCTACACCCAGCGCTTGGGCGAGTGGGTCTCGCGTGCCCCGCAGATCGAAGAGGACATGGCGCTGGGCAATATCGCCCTCGACCAGCTCGGTCAGGCGCGTGCACTACTCACCCGCGTCGGCGAACTCGACGGCACGGGTCGCGACGAGGACGCGCTGGCTTACCTGCGTGACGAGCGCGAGTTCCGCAATGTGCACCTCGTCGAGCGCCCCCGCGGCGACTTCGGCGAGGAGATGGCCCGACTGCTGTGGTTTGCCTCGTACCAGTTCGAGCTCTACTCCGCGCTGGTCGACAGCGACGACGAAGTGGTCGCGGGCGTCGCGCGCAAGGCGCTGAAAGAGGTGGCCTACCACCGCGACCATGCCGCCCAGTGGGTCTTGCGGTTGGGCGATGGCACCGACGAGTCGCATCGCCGCATGCAGGCCGGCCTGGAAGCCGTGGCGCCCTATGTCACCGAACTCTTCACCGACGACGATGCGTCGGTCGAGGCTGCCGAGCGCGGAGTGGGCGTCCTGCCTTCATCCCTGCGCGATGCCGCCACTGAGTTCGTCTGCACGGTGGTCGTCGAGGCGACTCTCGAATACGTCGACTCCGCGAAGTTCACCTCCCGCGACGGACGCATCGGCGTGCATTCAGAAGTAATGGGCTACCTGCTCGCCGAGATGCAACACATCCACCGGTCCCACGCCGACGCCACGCAGTGGTGACGACCACCGACCAGATCACCGAGTTGGAGCGGGCCGTCCGGTCGGTTCCTGACCCTGAGATCCCCGTGATCACTCTGGACGACCTGGGGGTCGTCCGCGAGTTCAGCGCCGACCCGCGCACGCGGGTGGTCCGCGTGGTGATGACGCCCACCTACAGCGGCTGCCCCGCGATGGAGGCGATGACGGCATCCGTGCAGGCGGTCATCGAGCGCCAGGGCTGGACGCCGCAGGTGCAGATCGTCCTCAACCCTGCGTGGACCACCGATTGGATGTCGCAGGAGGGGCGAAAAGCGTTGGCGCGATTCGGTATTGCCCCTCCCGGCCAGGCCTCAGGGCCGACCGCTGTGACGCTGGGCCGCCGGACGGTGAGTTGCCCGTTGTGTGGCAACCAGAAGTCGGAGGTCGTGTCGGAATTCGGCTCGACCGCCTGTAAGTCGCTCCGCCGTTGTCTTGATTGCCGCGAACCGTACGAGGAGTTCAAACCGCTGTGACCGGTCTCATTTCCACCCCGACCCGCCGCCGAGCGCAGTTCCACGAGTTGCGGGTGGCCGACGTCCAGCGACTCACGCCTGCGGCTGTGGCGATCACCTTCGAGGTGCCCGACGAGCTCGCCGGGGAGTTCTCCTTCGAGCCCGGGCAACATCTCACGCTGCGCCGCACGATCAACGGCGAGGACGCCCGGCGTTCTTACTCGATCTGCATGTCGCGGCCGGAAGCGTTGCGCCGCAAGGTGATTCGGGTCGGTTCGGCCGAGGTCGACGGTGGTCTGATGTCGACCTGGCTCAACCGTGAAGTGAAGGTCGGCGACACCATCGAGGTGATGTCGCCGCTCGGTTCGTTCACCACGCCGCCTTCCGAAACCAGCGCCCGGCACCACGTCGCCATCGCGGCCGGATCAGGCATCACGCCGGTGCTGTCGCTGCTGACCTCGGCGCTGGAGGAGGAGCCCGACTCCCGCGTGACGCTGGTCTACGGCAACCGGCGCACCGAGTCGATCATGTTCCTCGAGGAACTCGAAGACCTCAAGAACCAGTACCCCGGACGCGTGCACCTGATGCACGTCCTGTCACGCGAGCCGCAGGACGTCGAGTGGCTCAACGGACGCATCGACGCCGACAAGCTCGAACGCCTCTTCGGGTCGCTGCTACCGGTCGACACCGCCGATGAGTGGTACCTCTGCGGCCCCTTCCAGATGGTCGAGACTGCGTGGAAGTCATTGGCCGACAACGGTGTTGACGAATCACACGTGCACCACGAGATCTTCCACGTGGACGACGGCACCACCCCGCGCCAGCGCGTCGACGTCGACACCTCAGCTCCCGCCGAAGCGGTCATCACCGTCAATCTGGACGGCCGCACGACGCGCGTGGAGATGCCGACCAAGCAGGAGTCGATCCTCGACGCGACCCTGCGTGCTCGCCCCGATGCGCCGTTCTCGTGCACCGGCGGAGTGTGCGGCACCTGCCGTGCGCGTGTTGTGTCCGGCGAGGTGACGATGGACCGCAACTACGCCCTCGAGCCGGACGAGGTCGCTGCCGGGTTGGTGCTGGCCTGCCAGTCGCACCCGGTGACGGACGAGGTCACGATCACCTACGAGTGAGCGCGCCCAGCGTTCGTCCCTGGTCGGAAGCCGTACTTTTGTTCGTCAGGTTTCGTGAGTCGGCGATGCGGAGACCGTCCGGTGTGGATAATGCCAGCGATTGCACTTCACTCCGGGGGTAGAAACCCTGACGGGCTTGGGGTCAGCCGTTTGCTACCCGTAGTCCGGAGCTGACCGACCCGGGGTGATGGGGCTCCTGCCCTCAGCGGTCGTCCTGCTTCAACGCGGTGTCGATCGTGAGAGCGGCGGCCACGCACAGCGAGCGCAGCGGTTCGGGCAGGTCGTAATGGATGTTGACCGCGTAGTTGTCGGCAGTGGTGAACGTTGTGGTCAGCAAGCCCTCCCAGGTCTTGGTGACCCGGGCGATCTCGGTGCCCTGGTTGTCGAGCACCGCGAAGTTCCAGGCCCGCCAGTTCTCGGCGTTCAGTGAACCGACTTCCTGGCCGTTCGACTCCATGCCGAACTTGATCTTGCCGAACACGTTGCGCTGCACGAGCCGGCCGATCTCCCGGCCCTGGGCGTCCTGCACGATGACCGAAGACTTCATGAACTTGGCCGGCCGGGTCAGCTGCAGCAGCACCCGCCCATTGTTGTCACGCACCTCCAGGCGGTGGGTGAGGAACTGGTCGTAATTGGTCATGACCCGCAGCGCCTTGCGCATCGAGCTCTGACCGACCTGCACCACCGCGCCGAGGGTCGAGCCGTCCGCGCCGTACACGGTGTACTCGTTCGTCACCTCGATGATCTTGCGCTTCTGGCTGACGATGAGGGTCTTCTCGTTCATGACGTTGCGGCCGGCCTCCGCTTGCCGGTGCCCGGCCGGGCCACTCATCTGGCCGCCGAAGCTCTGGTCGCCGTAGCCCTGGGCGATGCTGTCGTTGAAGCGGTGCACCTGACCGGCAAAGCCCTGCGGGTTGGCGTCCTGCTGGAGGTAGCCGGGCTGCTGGTTACCGGGCTGCGGTGGTGCCTGCTGGGCCTGATTGCCCGCGTGCGGGTCCTGCGTCTGCATCGGTTGGGGCGGTTGCTGCCCCTGCGCTGCATATGGGTCGTGTTGCGGCAGGTTCGGGGAGTGCTGCTGGGCTTGTCCGGCGTACGGATCGTGCGGGGACGGGCTCGAGGAGTGTGGCTGCGATGCTGCGTAAGGATCGTGCTGAGCGGGCGGAGTGGAAGCGCTGGGCTGCGCTGGTGCAGCAGGAGCGCCGTTCCCATGGCCGGGAAGGCGCACTGCCCCACCGGAATTACCCGCAGAGTTTCCTTGAGGCGCAGGAGGTGCCGCCGCCGTGCCATCGGGGTTCGGCTTGGTGTAGTCGGTCCAGTTCGCGCCGTCCCAGAACCGCAGTGTGCGGGGGTCGCTCGGATCCGGACGCCAGCCTCGCTCACTCATGGCGACATCGTGCCACGTCACCGCAACGGTGCGAATGGACGCGGATCAGACGAATCCAGCCGGCGAACTGGCCGGTGCGAAGGCAGCGCGCACCAATGATCGGTGCAGCGGAATGATCGGGATACGGGCGCATTCCTCCTGGGTCAGCCAGGCGACTTCGGTGACCTCGTCCGACAGGGTCGCCTTACCGCTCACCACCGACGCACGGAAGCACACTCCGTAGACCTGGGTGAGGGCGTCGCCATCGCGCGATCGAATGGCGATGTCCGGGTCGGTGTAGGCCGCGAGCAGGCTGCTCACCTGCACCTGCAGGCCGACTTCCTCGTAGGCCTCGCGCACCGCTGCCTCGGCGAAGGTCTCACCCGGATCGACACCGCCGCCAGGCAGGCACCACAACGAGTTGTCTTCACGGCGCGACATGAGCAGGCGCTCGCCGTCCATGATGGCGACCGACGCACCGATCTTCTGGCGGGCACGGCGGCCCACTCGTTCACCCAGCTCGAGCGTGGCGCGCCGGCGAGTGCGTTCGTAGCTCACCCACGCGAAACCGTTCTGTTGGTCGCGGCTCGTCTCGCGCCAGTCGCCCGCGCTGAACGAGGGAAAGAAGGTGTCGCCGTCGACATCGCGATCAATCTCGGTGAGCAGGATCTGGTCGGCAAATGGCAGCGCCTGCTCGTAGATCTGGGCACCGCCGACGATGAAGACGTCGTCGTCGGCGACCAGCGCCATCGCGTGGTCGAAGGAACTGGCGGTCTCGACGCCGGGAGCGGTCCAGTCAGGCTGCCGGGTCACCACGATGGAGCGGCGGCCAGGCAGTGCGCCCATCGAGTCGAAGGTCTTGCGGCCCATGATCATCGGGTGACCCATGGTGGTGCGTTTGAAGTACTTCAGGTCTTCGGGCAGGTGCCAGGGCATGTCGCCGTTGCGGCCGATGGCGCCGTTGCGCGAGCGCGCTGCGATGAGGCTGATCGTCATACCGCGATCGGCGCCTTGATCGACGGGTCGGCGACATATCCCTCGAGGGTGATGTCTTCGAGCTCGAAGGCATCGATCTCGCGGCGCGCGGGGTTGAGGCGCAGCGTGGGTAGCTCCTTCGGCGTGCGCGTCAGTTGTTCGCGGGCCTGGTCGAGGTGGTTGGAGTAGAGATGTGCGTCGCCGAGCGTGTGCACGAAATCGCCGACTCCGAGGCCGGTCACCTGCGCCACCATGTGGGTGAGCAGAGCGTAGGAGGCGATGTTGAAGGGCACGCCCAGGAAGATGTCGGCCGAGCGTTGGTAGAGCTGGCAGGAGAGGCGTCGCACACCGTCGGCGTCCGGGGGAGCGACGTAGAACTGGAACATCGTGTGGCACGGCGGCAGCGCCATGTCGTCGACCTCGGCGACATTCCAAGCCGAGACGATGTGCCGGCGGGAGTCAGGGTTGACGCGGATCGCCTCGATCACCTTGGCGAGCTGGTCGATCTGCTCCCCGGACGGGCTCGGCCATGAACGCCACTGGTGTCCGTAGACCGGGCCGAGGTCGCCGTTCTCGTCAGCCCACTCGTCCCAGATCGTGATGCCGCGTTCGTGCAGCCACGCCACATTGGTGTCACCGCGTAGGAACCACAACAGTTCACCGAAGATCGAGCGCAGGTGCAGCTTCTTGGTGGTGAGCACCGGGAAGCCCTCGCGTAGATCGAAGCGCATCTGATGGCCGAACACCGAGAGGGTGCCGGTGCCGGTGCGGTCGTCCTTGCGGGCGCCGTCGTGCATCACCCGGTCGAGCAGGTCGAGGTATTGCTGCATGGATCCGGACGTTAGCAGCGGCGTCCGACAGCGTCCGCACGGTCCGGAGAGGCAGTGTGATGCAGGTCACATTATTTATCTGTAACGGACGAACGACCAGTTCGATGTACTCAGTGATCGCGTTGCCACCCGGACCCCCGAGCGGGTGGCAACGCGATCGTCATGTCCGCCACCGATAGCCTGGGATCCATGACCAACAACCCCTTCGGACGCATGATCACCGCGATGGTCACGCCGATGCACGACGACGGAAGCATCGACTACGACGGGGTGGCCGCCCTCGCCACGCACCTGGCCGACAACGGTCACGACGGGCTCGTGGTGAACGGCACGACCGGTGAATCGGCCACCACCACCGACGAAGAGAATGTCGCCACCGTCAGAGCCGTTGTCGATGCGGTCGGCGACCGGGTGCGGGTCACCGCCGGTGTCGGCACCAATGACACCGCCCATTCCGTGGCTGCTGCCACGGCGATGGTGGACGCCGGCGCACACAACGTGCTGGTCGTGACGCCCTACTACAACAAGCCTCCGCAGGCCGGCATCGTCGAGCACGTGCGCGCGATCGCGGCTGCGGCCGACGTCCCGGTGATGCTGTACGACATCCCTGGGCGTTCGGGAATCCCGTTGGAGCCCGACACGATTCGCCAGCTTGCCCAGATTCCGCAGGTGCGTGCGATGAAGGACGCCAAGGCCGATCTCTACGCCTCCAGTCAGCTGATGGCCGATACCGATTTGTTGTGGTTCTCCGGTGACGACGTGCTGGCGCTGCCGTGGCTGGCGATCGGTGCCGTCGGGCACGTCGCGGTCACCGGCCATGTCGCCGGTCCGCAGTTCGCCGCGATGATCGCCGCCGTCGACCGCGGCGACCTGGTCGAGGCGCGCCGCATCCACACCCAGCTCGTGCCGATCATGAACGCCATCATGACCGTCACCCAGGGCGTCATCATGGCCAAGGCCGCGCTGAAGATCCAGGGCGTGATCAAGTCAGACTTCTGCCGGCTGCCGCTGCTGCCGGCCACCGACGAACAGCGGACGATCGTCCGCGATGCACTCCACGAGGCAGGACTTTCATGAGCCACCCGCACCCCGAGCTCGGCACGCCGCCGGCACTGCCGAAGAACGGGGCGCGCATCGTCGCGCTGGGCGGGCTCGGCGAGGTCGGTCGCAACATGACCGTGCTGGAGTACGACGGCAAGTTGCTCGTCGTCGACTGCGGTGTGCTGTTCCCCGAGGACCACCCGGGCGTCGACCTGATCCTGCCCGACTTCGAATACATCCGTGACCGGCTCGACGACATCGTCGCGATCGTGCTCACCCACGGCCACGAAGACCACATCGGCGCCGTCCCCTACCTGCTGCGTCTGAAACCCGACATCCCGCTGATCGGCTCGACCCTCACGCTCGCGCTCATCGAGGCCAAGCTCAAGGAACACCGCATCACCCCGTACACGATGGCGGTGCGTGAAGGTGACCGCGAGGAGTTCGGCCCGTTCAACTGTGAGTTCGTCGCGGTCAACCACTCCATTCCCGATGCGCTCGCGGTCTTCGTCCGCACGCCCGCCGGATCGATCCTCATCACCGGCGACTTCAAGATGGACCAGCTCCCGCTGGACGGCCGCATCACCGACCTGCGTTCGTTCGCCCGCTTCGGGGAGGAAGGCGTCGATCTCTTCCTGACCGACTCCACCAACGCCGAAGTGCCCGGTTTCACCACCCCCGAGCGCGACATCGTCCCGGCCATCGAACGCGTCTTCGACAAGGCCGAGCGTCGCATCGTCGTCGCGTGCTTCTCCTCACACGTGCACCGCGTGCAACAGGTGCTGGACGCCGCCCGCAACCACGGTCGCAAGGTGGCCTTCGTCGGACGCTCGATGGTGCGCAACATGGGCATCGCCTCCGATCTGGGCTACCTGAACATTCCGCGGGGCCTCGTCGTCGATGCGAAGAAGCTCAATGACCTCCCCGACGACAAGGTGGTGCTGATCTGCACCGGCTCGCAGGGTGAGCCGATGGCGGCGCTGTCGCGGATGGCCAACGGCGATCACCAGATCGACATCGGCCCGGGCGACACCGTGTTGATGGCCAGCTCGCTCATCCCCGGCAACGAGAACGCCGTCTACCGGGTGATCAACGGGTTGATGCGTCGCGGCGCCAATGTCGTGCACAAGGGCAATGCGCTCGTGCACGTCTCCGGTCACGCCAGCGCGGGCGAACTGCTCTACTGCTACAACATCGTCCGCCCCAAGAACGTCATGCCGATCCACGGCGAATGGCGCCACCTGGTGGCCAACGGTGACCTGGCGATCCAGACCGGTGTGCCCGAGCGCAATGTACTCATCGCCGAGGACGGCGTGGTGGTCGACCTGATCGACGGTCAGGCCTCGATCGTCGGTGTGGTGCCGTGCGGGTATGTCTACGTCGACGGATCGACGGTGGGCGCCACCGACGAGACGATGCTTAAAGACCGCCGCATTTTGCGTGACGAAGGCTTCGTGACGATCATCGTCGTGCGCGACTCCTCGACCGGCAAGGTCGTCGCCGGCCCCGACATCCGCACCCGCGGCTTCGCCGAAGACACTGAAGTTTTCGACAAGGTGGTGCCCAAGATCGAGAACGCCCTGGAGGAGGCCCGACTCAAGGGCGTCAACGACACCCACCAGTTGCAGCAGGTGATCCGCCGCGCGGTTGGGGGGTATGTCGGCGGCAAGCTGCGTCGTCGTCCGATGATCATCCCGATCGTCATCGACGCCTGAGCGGCACGCTCACACCAGCGAATAGGCCGCCAATCCGCTCAGCGCCACCAGCCAGCTGACGAAGCTGCCGACGAGGAAGTACTCGGTGATTTCGTCGATGCCGACGCCGGTCACCGACTCACGCTCGTTGCGTTTGGCCTGCAACTCCGGAAAGCGGATCAGACCTTTGGCCGCGATCACCAAGCTCGCGGCGGTCACCTGCCCGGCCATGCCCAGGCCGAGGATGAACAGTCGCTCCATCGGGCCGAGCAGGCGTCCGCCGCGTAGTTCGTCCGAGGCCTGCGGGGCCGGGCCGGGTTTGATCGCACCGATGGCGCCGAGCACGAGCCGGACGATGGTGTTGCCGGTGGCCAGTTGCACGAGCACCAGACCGAAGGCCAGCAGTAGATGGTCGGGGTCGGCTCGTGTCACAGCCGGGAACGGACTGCCCCGCATCCAGTCGCCGAGCAGGCCGTCTGCACGACCGGCCCATCCACCACCGGCGAAGAGCACCAGCGTTGTGACGCCGAAGACCGCCAGGGCGAGCACTTCGCCGTCCGGACGCTGGTTGAGCAGGAGCCAGGTGACGGCACCAGCGGCCGCGAGCAACATCATGACGCCCGCGCCGGGGGAGTCATGGGCGGCGAGCACGGCAACAGCAGCAACTGCCAGCACTGCCGCGATGGGAGGGAGTGCTCGCGGGCGGGCAATGGTGCGGACGAGATCGGCCACGCCGATCGCGATGAGGAAGGCGGCGAGCGCGCTCATGTGATCTTCGCCAGTTCGTCGCCGGCCAGGAGCAGCAGATCGACACCGGCCTTGGCGCGCTGCGAGACCGCCGACGCGCTGATGCCTTCACGCTCGGCGATCGTTGTCTTGGTGTCGCCGTTCATGAGTGCCTCCAGGATGCGCTGCGATCGTTGGTCGAGCGTGCCCAACAGATGGTCTCGGGTGAGCAACGCTGCATTAACAGCATGCACGTCGGGTCCGACAACATCGGGTGCGCAGCGGTACGACGTCCGTACCAGCGAGGTGGCCGCCACTCGTTCGGCTGCAGCCGTCGCCTCGATCGCCTCCCGCGCCGCCCACCATCCCGGCCCGTCCTGGATGCCTTGCTCCGGGTCGAGTATCTCGGCGGCGCCCCACCCGATGCCGAACCGGAGTTCGGCTTCCGGCAACAACAGCAACCGCAGGCGCAGCGCTGCATCGAGCGCTGCCCCTACGGTCGGGTAGCTGCCTTGGAACTCATCGCCGACCTGCAGGCGCAGCGGTGAGACGAGCTCGGTGGTCTTGTTGTGGTCGTCCAGCACAGCGACGAGTCGATCGTGCAAGGTGCGGCGATCGGGCGTATTGCGCGAACCGATGACGTCGGCGATCAGCGCCGCCACCACAGCGGCTGGGGGAGCTTCAGACCGGCCCATATGAAGATCATAGCTTCAGATGATGAAAATGAAGCCATTTACTTACAGGTGCAGTCAAAGTCACCAGGGACGGGGCTCGGTGAGGTCACGAGGGTCGCCCTCGGCCACCCACGTGCCGTCCGCTGCTCGGTAGTAGCGCAGGGTCGGGCCTTGCTCGACGAGTTTGCGCACGCCGGACACCAGTCGGTCGACGTGGTGTGGAGCCGTCGCCAGGCCGAGCGAAGCTCGGATCGCGCTGCCGCCGACGACCTCGTCGCACAGGCGGTGGGCGCAGAACTTCCCGTCGCGCACCGCGATGCCGTATTCGTCAGCGAGCACCTGTGACACCAGCGACGGATCGACGCCGTCGACGGTGAAGCTCACCACGCCGACGTTGGGGCGGTCGGCTCCGAGCACCTGGACGATGTTCACGCCGTCGATCCCGGCCAGACCCTCACGCAAGCGGGAGTAGAGGGCGTGCTCCGTCGCCTCGATGGTCGCGCGGTGGCGTCGCAGTGCAGAGCAGGCGGAGGCCAGTGCGATGGCGCCGACTGCGTTCGGAGTGCCGCCCTCGTGGCGCGCCGGTCCGACATTCCAGTCGACGTCCTGCGCCCCGACGATTCGCGTGGCGCCCCCGGCGGGCAGGTACGGGGGAGCGGCGTCCAGCCAGTCGGAGCGTCCCACCAAGGCTCCGGCGCCGTAGGGCGCGTAGGCCTTGTGGCCGGAGAAAGCGACCCAGTCGACGCCGAGCTGCTGGAGGTTGACGCCGCGGTGAGGGGCGAGCTGGGCGGCGTCGAGCACGGTTCGCGCGCCGAATTGCCTTGCGACCGAAGCGAGCTCCTCGATCGGCCAGACCTCGCCGGTCACATTGCAGGCGCCGGTGAGGACGACGAGGGTGTTGCCGGACGGGGTCTGCGAAAGGGCCCGGGTGAGCAGGATGACCGCGTCGTCCGCGCTGCGTGGCACCCGCAGCGTCTGGGTGCGCTCGGCCGGCCATGGGAGCAGCGCCGCGTGGTGGGCAGAGTTCCAGGCAATCACCGATGCATCAGCCGGGAGGCAGTGCGCCAGCAGATTGAGGGCATCGGTGGTGTTGCGGGTGAAGACCACCTCGTCGTCGGCCCCGGCGCCCACGAATTCGCCGACCTCGGTGCGGGCCTGCTCGAACCACGCAGTGGTCAGCCGGCTGGTCCGCCCGGCGCCGCGGTGCACCGATCCGTACGTGCGGTGCACCGCCTCGACGGTTTCCTGCACGCTACGCAGGGCTGGCGTGGTGGCGCCGTGGTCGAAATCGGCCAGGTCGACGACCGTCCGGTGAACCGTCGGGACGCCGAGGTTCTCCCGGACGGTGACCGGTAGGCCGGCGTTGACGGAAGGGGAAGGGCGACGTAGGTCGGCGGGCACCAGGTGCAGCCGGCGCGCACTCGGCGCGGGGATGGTCGGGACGTCGGCAACAGACATGCTTCACACTCCGTGTCGGTCAGGGACCGACGACGAAGCCACCTCATCCAGGCGACCGCTCGGCGATCCGCGCTTGCCGAACCGCTTGAGCGGATCAGCCTGGTCGTCACCCGGAGCACCCCACCGCGGTGGAGGGTTGCCGCTCAGCAAGCCGGGGCTTGTCGCTGAGACTCTTGACCTGCGTTGACCTTGCCACAGGGATGTCCGAGGGAGCAAGCGTCGGAATCAAATCGCTCGCAGTTCGGAATGGCCCGAGAGCGGAGAGTTGCTGTCTTGAATGGTGAGATATAGGAGCTGGCACGCAAGTTGCAGCGACCCGACAGCCGCGCAGGCGCAGGCCTGGGCGCTCGCAACATAGCTGTGTGGCAACATGATTCGCGACTGCTGGCCGGGTTTGCAAGGTGAGGCGAGATGAAAATCACTTCGTCTGAACGCCTGTTCAACTCAACGCACCCACAGGATGGTCTCCGCTTCTCGCGGGTCATCGCCAGGGGTGGCCCTGATTCGCCTGAATGATCCAAGGAAGGGCTGCGGTACCCCGATGGCTGCACCGACGAATGTCTCCCGACGCTCAGTGGCGAAGGGTGCTGCTTGGGCTGCGCCCGTGTTGGCGGTTGGAGCATCGGCCCCCGTCCTCGCGGGCTCGACCCCGCCGCCGCCAAGTCTTTACGGGAATATCTGCGAGATCTTCTATGGCGCCGGAGGCGTTAATGCGCAGCGCATGCAGGTTTCATTGGGTATGTGCCGGGATTCGACGCCGTTCGCGACCGGAAGTATCACTAGAAACTATTACTTGTACACGTTCACCTTTGACCAGCCGGTCCCGAGCCCACTATTAGTTCCGGAACATGGTTCGGCAGTGATATACAGCAGAGCACGGATCAAAAAACGCTGACGGTGAAGGTATGGTTTAAGACCGTCCCCACCACGGCCGCGAACTCTTGCTATTGCGGGTCCATTGCGTTGCAGTGGGATGACTCGGCTTCATCGCTCTCCGCGCAGATCACACCCGAGGTGACCGTGAGCGTCGCTACTTCTTACAACGGCGGGAGCACGGTTGGCAGCTTGAATTGGAAGGTGCCGCGCAGATACGGATCCGCCACCGTACAGAATCTTCCTCACTACTTCGTCAGTAAAAGCGAAGTCCAGTCTGCTATCCGACAGTGAAGTACGCATCTTGGAATAGGACGAACTACACTGGTTGCGGAGTCAACCTCAGCGATACGTCCACGGTCTACCCGGACGGAACCTGCCGCTACGTCCAGGGCGACATCTGGTCAGCCGTCCGTAGCCACAGTGTGCTGATTTCCGCCACTATTGGCGGCGGTCGATAATCTTGGTTCCGCTTCCGCGGGTAAGGCCCTATTTGTTGAATCTCCACGGCGTGTGGTCCCTGTGACTGGTGTGACAAGCGGATAGGCTGCGCCGGTGGCCACCCGTCAGACCGCATCCAAGCCCTCCGCCCGCTCCAGTAGTGGGCGATCCCGTCCTGCTGCGAAGACCACCGCGAGCCGTCCACCGGCGCGTAAGCAGGCCGCCAGCGCCAAGGGCAAGCAGCCTGCTCGCAGCGGAGGCGGCTCGCCGTTACCGGTGCGCGCTCTACGTGGCACGTGGATGGGGGTCGCACATGTTGCCGGTGGCACGGCCCGTCGGGTCGGCTCCAGCGCCCGCGAACTCGAGCCCGAACTTCGTCGCGACGGAGTCGGCTTCACGTTGATCGCCGCTGCGATCGTCATTGCGGCGGTCGAATGGTGGGGCGTCGGAGGGATCTTCGGCACCGTTGTCCACACGATCGCTGCTGGCACGTTCGGTCTCATTGCGCTGGCCCTGCCGGTGGTGCTGCTCGCACTCGGCGCGCACATCCTGCGCACCCCGAAGGGGCACCACGCCACCAATCGCATCAGCATCGGCCTGGCCCTGCTGTCGTTCGCGATCTGTGGTCTCACCAGCATCGCCAAGGGCCTGCCGCCCACCCAGCCGCGCGAGGGCCTCGAAGCTGCCGGCGGGATGATCGGCTTCCTCGCCTCCAGCCCCACCGTCGCCGCAGTGACCACCTGGGGTGCAGTGCCGTTGCTGGCTCTGCTGGCACTTTTCAGCCTGCTCGTCATCACCGCGACACCGGTGCACCAGATCGGTGACCGCGTGCGGCACGTGCTCGATCGCCTCTTCTACGGCCGGTTGCTGGAAGAAGACGGCACCGATGGTCCGGTCGACGCCGTCGCTCTCGACCTGCACGGCGAACAGATCGACGGCGGACGCCGCAAGCCGCGCAGTCGTCGCCAACGCCGCGACGAGAACGGCGAACTGCTTGACGGCGACGAAGCCTTCGAGCAAGCCGCGGTCGTGGTGCCGAGCAAGGGCCGCGGCAGCCGTGCGAAGCCGGCCGTCCAAGACGAGAGGGCGAGCGAGGCCGCCGAGCAACTGGACCCGGGCGCGCGTCCCTCGTCCGACGAGACCGGTGGCAGGCACACCGTCGAGCCCAGGGCCAAGGGCGACTCGCCCGTCAAGGCGGCTCAGCTGCCGGGCGCACCGCCGGCCAAGCTCGAAGCGCCGCCAACCACGCCGCTCCCGCAGCGCACCGAGCAACTCCTGCTGGCCGGCGATGTCACCTACACCCTGCCCTCCAGCGACTTGTTGCAGCCCGGCCCGCCGCACAAGACCCGGTCTGCGGCCAACGACCGCGTGGTCGACGCGCTCGGGGGAGTCTTCGAGCAGTTCGACATCGACGCCCAGGTCACCGGGTTCACCCGCGGTCCGACCGTCACCCGTTACGAGGTCGAGCTCGGTTCGGGCACCAAGGTGGAGAAGGTCACGGCGCTGTCGAAGAACATCGCCTACGCCGTCGCGTCCGCCGATGTGCGCATCCTCAGCCCGATCCCCGGCAAGTCGGCGATCGGTATCGAGATCCCGAACACCGACCGCGAAACGGTCAGCCTCGGCGACGTGCTGCGCAGCCAGGCGGCTCGCGGCAACGACCACCCGATGGTCATGGGCGTCGGCAAGGACGTTGAGGGCGGTTATGTCATCGCCAACCTCGCCAAGATGCCGCACACCCTCGTCGCCGGTGCGACGGGCGCCGGTAAGTCGAGTTTCGTCAACTCGATGATCACCTCGATCATGATGCGCGCCACCCCCGACGAGGTGCGCATGGTGCTGGTCGACCCCAAGCGCGTCGAACTCACTGCCTACGAAGGCATTCCGCACCTCATCACGCCGATCATCACCAACCCCAAGAAGGCAGCCGAGGCGCTGCAGTGGGTGGTGCGCGAGATGGACACCCGCTACGACGACCTCGCCGCCTTCGGCTACAAGCACGTGGACGACTTCAACAAGGCGGTTCGTGCCGGCAAGGTGCAGGTGCCGCCCGGTTCGGAGCGCCAGCTCCAGCCCTATCCCTACCTGTTGGTGGTGGTTGACGAGTTGGCCGACCTGATGATGGTCGCTCCGCGCGACGTCGAGGAATCGATCGTCCGCATCACCCAGCTGGCGCGCGCCGCCGGCATCCACCTCGTACTCGCCACCCAGCGTCCGTCGGTCGACGTCGTCACCGGTCTGATCAAGGCCAACGTGCCCTCGCGTCTGGCCTTTGCCACCTCCTCGCTGTCGGACTCGCGCGTCGTGCTCGACCAGCCTGGCGCCGAGAAGCTCATCGGACAGGGAGACGCGTTGTTTCTGCCGATGGGTGCCAGCAAGCCGATGCGTGTGCAGGGCGCCTGGGTCAGTGAGTCCGAGGTCAAGCAGGTCGTCGAGTCGATCAAGTCGCAGGTCAAGCCCAACTATCGCGACGACGTCGCGGTCACAGTGCCCAAGAAGGAGATCGACGAGGACATCGGCGACGACCTCGACCTGCTGCTGCAGGCCGCCGAACTCGTCATCAACAGCCAGTTCGGCTCCACCTCGATGCTCCAGCGCAAGCTGCGCGTCGGATTCGCCAAGGCCGGACGCCTCATGGACCTCATGGAGTCGCGCGGCATCGTCGGGCCCTCGGAGGGCTCCAAGGCACGCGACGTGCTGGTCAAGCCGGACGACCTGCCTGACACCCTCGCCCGCCTGCGGGGTGACGAGGTGCCGGGCGATGGTGCCTACGACCAGGACCTCCCGGTCGAGGAGAGCTCCGGCGAGGACGCGTGGGATCTCACCGAGAACGGTCGAAGCTGAGGATCGTCGCGACCAACGGCGGTGCCGATGATGCGTAGGCTCGCAGGAGCAGGATCAGCGGCAACCTCGACGGAAGGCTCACCATGAGCGACCAACCGCGCAACGTGCGCGCGTGGAGCGATGATCGCGATCGCACCAGCGAGATGCCCACCGCAGCGTACGGACATGTCGGTGCCGATCGCACGGACGAGTTCCAGCGCTCCACGAGTCAGCCGAGCTCTTCGCAGGGCGCGGCCAGCGGTGCGGATCGTCCGAATTCCTATGCGGCTGCCCCTTCCCAGGGCGGCTATTCCCAGCACCGTCCGGGAGCGGGGCAGCCTTATCGGGTCGGCCAGGAGCCGGTGCCGACCGGTCCCATCGCCGGGCCTGGTGTACTGCGCCGGTATTCAGCCTTCCCGACAGCAGCCACGGCCGCGATCGTGAGCGCTCTGGTGGCCTTGGGAAGTTCGTTCGTCGCCAACCTCATCGACCCGCCGTCCGATGCATGGGCGAGTCTCGCGTGGCGCACCACCAACCTTTCGGGCACCGCCCCGCAGTACGCCTCGCGCACGACCGATATTGCCATCGCGGCCGCGGTGGTGGGCATCGTCGTCGGACTGCTGGTGCTGCTGGCCACCGTCGGCGCCAAGTGGTCGGCGTCCCGAGGGCTGGTCCTGCTGGCCACGTGGGGTGCCAGCTTCATCGGTGGCGTGCTCGCAGCAACTGCGGTGCTGTTCGTGGAGGCGTCGTCGATCCGCGCCGAAATGGTCAACGGCGCGATCGCCCAGGGAGCGCTCTGGGCCTTGGTGTTCGGCTGGATCGCCGGATTCGTTGCAGCCCTTGTGCGCCCCGGCCGCCGGGTCAACTGAGGCTCGTTCAGTCCGTCACTTCTCGACAGGATCGATGGTCGCCAACGACGGCGGACGCGTCTGCTGTTCCTGCGCAGCGACGGCCTCGACTTCACGCATGACACGCAGGATGTTTCCGCCGGCCACCTTCGCCAGATCCTCATCGCTCCAACCCAGTTCGGCGAGTTCGGCGAACAGAGCGGGATAGGTGGAGACGTCCTCCAAACCCTGCGGGAGGGCGTCGACGCCGTCGTAGTCGCCACCGACCCCGATGTGGTCGATGCCGACCGCTTCGCGCAGGTGGACGTAGTGCGCGACGACATCCGCGAGCGTGGCCACCGGCTTCGGAGTGCTCTTTGCCCGCTCGATGTTGAAGGCGGTGAAGGTGATGTGGTCTTTGGGGTCGACCCCGGCGGCGAGTGCCGCCTCGCGCGACTCGGCGCGCCAGTCAGCGCAGGCCTGCGACACGAAGTCGGGCACGAAGGTGGTCATGATGATGCCGTTGTTCGCGCGCAGCGTCTCCAGCACGTCGTCCGGTGCGTTGCGCGGGCTGGAGCAGACCGCGTAGGCGCTGGAGTGGGAGAAGATCACCGGTGCGGTGCTTGCTGCCAGGGCATCGCGCATGGTGTCGGCTGACACGTGCGAGAGGTCGACCATCATGCCGATGCGGTTCATCTCGCGTACGACCTCGACGCCGAAGTCGGACAGCCCGTTGTGCACCGGCACGTCGGTGGCGGAGTCGGCCCACGGGTTGTTGTCGTTGTGCGTGAGGGTCATGTAGCGCACCCCGAGCACGTAGAGCATGCGCAGCGACGCCAGTGAGCTGTCGATCGACTGGCCGCCCTCGGCGCCCAGGAGCGAGGCGATGCGTCCGGAGGCGAACACCCGCTCGACCTCGTCCGCGGTGCGGGCCAGGCCGAAGTCGTCGCTGTACCTCGCGACCATCTGGTGCACGGCATCGATCTGCTCGAGCGTGGCGGTGACGGCCTTGCCCTCCGGCAGGTTGGAGGGCACGAAGACCGACCAGAACTGCGCACCGACGCCGCCCCGCCGCAGGCGCGGGATGTCGGTGTGGCTGCGGGCGCCGAGCTCGGTGGCGATGTCGAGCTGGTCGAAGTCGTATCCGACGTCGGCCCGTGCCCGCCACGGCAGGTCGTTGTGCCCGTCGATCAGGGGATGGGTGCGCAGCAATTCGGCGATTCGTTCAGTGGTCGTCGACATACCAGCCATCGAATCACGACGCTCCCCGCAACGGTGTTCGGGTGGTGTCGCAGCAGGCAACTAGAGTGATCGTCATGAGTTCTCGCAGCGTGGCCGTGGTGACCCTCGGATGCGCTCGCAACGAGGTCGACTCCGAAGAACTCGCCGGACGCCTGTCGGCGCAGGGCTGGACCCTCGTCGACGACGCGGCGGCCGCCGATGTGGCCGTCATCAACACGTGCGGCTTCGTCGAGCAGGCCAAGAAAGACTCGATCGACGCCCTCCTCGAGGCCAACGACCTCAAGGATTCCGGTCGCACGCAGGCCGTCGTCGCGGTGGGCTGCCTCGCCGAGCGGTACGGCCAGCAACTGGCCGACCAACTGCCCGAAGCCGATGCCGTCCTGGGGTTCGACAGCTACCAGGACATGTCATCGCATCTCACCGCGATCCTGGCCGGGGAGAAGGTGGCCTCGCACGTCCCCGGTGACCGTCGCAAGCTGCTTCCGCTGTCGCCGGTCGATCGGCAGGGCAGCAGTGTGGCCACCCCTGGGCACGGCGACATCAGCGAGCCGTCCGACGTGTCTGTGGAATCGCCGGTCGCCGCGCCGCGAGTGATCCGTGCGCGACTCGACGGCCGTCCGTGGGCACCGCTGAAGATCGCCAGTGGGTGTGACCGCCGCTGTGCGTTCTGCGCGATCCCGATGTTCCGTGGCGCATTCGTCTCCCGCCGCCCGTCCGATGTCCTGGCCGAGGCCCGCTGGCTCGGTCAGCACGACGTGCGCGAGCTCTTCCTGGTGAGCGAGAACTCCACCTCGTACGGCAAAGACCTCGGCGATCTCCGTCTGCTCGACACGATGCTGCCCGAACTCGTTGCGGTCGAAGGTATTTCGCGGGTTCGCGTCTCCTACCTGCAGCCGGCCGAGATTCGCCCCGATCTGCTCGACGTCATGACCAACACCCCTGGCGTCGTGCCCTACTTCGACATCTCCTTCCAGCACGCCAGCGGGCCGCTCCTGCGCCGCATGCGCCGTTTCGGTGACTCCGAATCCTTCCTCGGTCTGCTTGAGCAGGTGCGTAGCCGCTCCCCGCAGGCCGGCGTGCGCTCCAATGTCATCGTCGGTTTCCCCGGTGAGACCGAGGACGACGTCGCGGTGCTGGCCGACTTCCTCACCCAGGCCCGGCTCGATGTCACCGGGGTTTTCGGTTACTCCGACGAGGACGGCACTGAAGCCGAAACCTACGGCGCCAAACTGCCCCAGGACGAGGTCGACGACCGGGTCGAGCACATCCGCGCGCTCGTCGAGGAGCTCAACCACCAGCGCGCCGCCGAGCGCATCGGCGAAACCGTCGAGGTGCTCATCGAGCAGGTCGAGGACGAGGAGACCGGTGAGGTCGAGATCCGCGGACGCGCCGGCCAACAGGGCCCGGACGTCGACGGCGAGACGGTGCTCAACTGGCCGGAGGCCGATGCTCTTCCGAAGATCGGCGACCTCGTCACCGCCCGGGTGATCGACACGATCGGCATCGACTGGGTCGCGGAGCCCACGTCATGACCGACCCGCGCCGGTCCGAGCCAGGGCGGGTGCGGCGCTCGGCCGACGGCACCCCGATCCGCATCCACGCTCCCGAGCTTCGACCCGACCCGGCCGACGTGCCCAGTCAGGACGTCAGCAACTGGAACATCGCCAATGTGCTGACGATGGCCCGCATCGGCCTGGTGCCCTTCTTCGGGTGGTTCCTGCTGCTGGACGGCGGCAACGACGACACGATGCGCCTCGTCGCCTTCGCGATCTTCTTCATCGCCTCGGTCACCGATCGCATCGACGGTGACCTGGCTCGCTCACGCGGCCTGGTGACCGACTTCGGCAAGATGATGGACCCCATCGCCGACAAGGCGCTCATGGGCATGGCGCTGGTCGGGCTCTCGCTCATCGACCGATTGCCGTGGTGGGTGACCATCGTCATTCTTGTGCGCGAGATCGGCGTGACTCTGTTGCGACTGTGGGTGATTCGCCACGGCGTGCTCCCGGCCAGCCGCGGCGGCAAGTTGAAGACGTTCCTGCAAGCGATTGCGATCGGGCTCTTCGTGTTGCCCTACGGCGGGGCCTTCGTCGTGATCGCCTGGGTGGTCATGGCGGCCGCACTGGTGATCACGGTGGCCACCGGAATCGACTACGTCTTCCGGGCGCTGGCTTTGCGCCGTCGTCCGGCAACCGGTGATGCTGCCCACTGAAGTGCGGCTGGTCGCCGAACTCACGCGCCGCGAAGAGACAGTGGCGACCGCCGAATCACTCACCGCCGGACTCGTGGCCGCGACGATCGCTTCGGTGCCCGGAGCCAGTGCGGTGCTGCGCGGCGGGGCGGTCACCTACGCCACCGACACCAAGATGGCGGTGCTCGGCGTGGACGAGGAGTTGCTCGCCGAGGGTGGACCAGTGCAGGCCGAAGTGGCAGAGCAGATGGCAGTCGGTGCGCGCCGGGTCTTCGGCGCTACCTACGGGGTGGCGACCACCGGTGTCGCCGGTCCTGACCCGCAAGGTGATGCGCCGGTGGGACGAGTGTTCATCGCGGTCGCTGCTGCATCCGGTGTGCGCTCCAGACAACTGCAGCTGGACGGTGACCGCGACCGGATCAGGCGGGCGACGATGCACGCCGTAATCGTGGAGTTGCTCGACGAGCTGTTTGCCGCCTCGTGGGAATGAGTGGATGCGGCGTCGTGTTGTCCCGCAGGTCGACACCGGATCGGTATTGCCGCGCGGTCGTCGGTGTCGACGGTTAGTGTTGGGGATGTCGCGTCCGACTAGCGCGTGTCCGTCAGTCGTCCAGCAGTCAGGAGAGGCCCTTGATCTTGCTTCGCCACGAGCTCGGGGACGTGCTGCGCGAGAAGCGGCTCCAGCAGGGTCGCACGTTGCGTGAGGTTTCCGCCGACGCCAAGGTGTCGCTCGGCTATCTGAGCGAGGTCGAGCGAGGCGAAAAGGAAGCATCCTCCGAACTGCTCGCCTCCATCTGTGAGGCACTCGACCTGCCGTTGTCGCAGACCCTCTCGCTGGTGTCGCAACGTATCGCCGACGCCGAAGGCATCGCAGTGCCAGTACCGCTGCCGATCGCGGCACATCGCGCGGTCGTCTCCGCGGCCTGACACCGCACCACGCCGAGCCCCCTCCGCCGGACGCTGGTCAGGCCGGAGCGCGCTGGCAGCCGGGGCAGAACGACAGGTCGCGCTGCTGCGGTGCCTCGCCGATCGGCGCCGTCCGGATGCGCGTGCCGCATCTGCCGCACGGCCACCCGCGGCGCCCGAAGACCTGGATGACCGGTTCATCAGTTGTGATCGCCGCGGCCAGCAATCGATGCGACGAAGTCATCACCGCCGCCAGTTGGTCCTGGCCGACATCGCCCAAGAGCTGCCAGGGGTTGAGGTGTTGTTCCCAGAGGGCTTCGGCCGTCCACATGGTGCCCAGGCCCGCAAGATTTCGTTGGTCGAGCAGGGCCGCGCCGATCTCCCGATCAGGAGTTTCGCACAGTCGCCGCATCGCTTCGGCAGCATTCCAATCAGCCCCTAGTAGGTCAGGGCCGAGGTGCCCGACCAGCGTGTGTTCGAGCTCGGTGCGCAGCAGGTCGAGCATGCCGAGCTTGCGCCCGATGCCGGCTGATGCCTCGGACGCAACGATCGCCCGGATGGTCGTCTCGCGCGCCACGCGTGGAGTGACGGCATCGGTTGGAACGACGCGCCACGTGCCGTCCATCCGAAGGTGTGAATGCAGCGTCCAGCCGCCCTCGATGCGGTGCAGGATGTGCTTGCCGCGCGGCACCACTTCAAGCGTCGTCCGGCCGCGTAGTTCGACCTCCGGCATGCGTCCCCACCGCAGGTCAACGCCCACAAGTTCTTTGCCGCGCAGGGCGCGGTCGAGGCGTCCGGCTGCCCGCCAGACAGCATCACCCTCAGGCATGACCGGCCTTCATCGGCGCAGTCGCAGACCCTTGGGCGTGGTGTGAAAACCGTTGCTCTGCAACGCAGCTGCCAACGGATGCTCGGAACTCAGAGCGCCGACGCCGTCGATCGTGTGCACCGTCAGGTCGGCCAACTGTCCGCTGCGGACGATGTGCGCGAGGGCACGAGCCGCGGCCTCGGCGTATTCGGGCGAATCGTTCCAGGTGAGTACCGAACGGCCGCCGCGCTCGATATAGGCGATCAGTTCGCCGCGCACGATTGCGACCAGCGATCCCGACTTGCGGCCTGGTTTGTGGCCGTTGTCGCCCTCCCGCTGGGGCCACGGCAGTGCTGCACCGTAGGCATTGGCCGGGTCGGTCGCAGCCAGCACCAGCGCGTTGTCGATCGGCGTTGCGGCAGGGGTGGTGTCCCACGGATTGCGTGGAGCGGGTTGCGCGGGAGGGCGCGCGCGCAGTCGATCGATCGCGCCAGAGCCCGCGAACTGCGCTGCACCCAACCCCTCGACGAAGTAGCCGCGCCGCACCCGTCCGCGTTCTTCGGCTGCGGCGAGCACCCGGTAGACCCCGGCGAAACCGCCGCGGATGTCTTCGGCGACGACGCTGCCACGCGTGACGACCCCGTACCGATCGAGCAGCACCTCGGCCGTTGCCAGCGACCGCTGAGTGGGGTCGACGCCGTCGAGCGAGGGTAGCTGCCACCAGCGTCCGACCATCGTCGGCGCGGTGACTGGGCGGATCGCCGACGCCGGCCCGGCCAGTGCGGTGCGCAGAGCGGCGCTGCGCCCGTAGCGTGAACGTCGAGGACCAGGCGTGCGACTGCGATGTGCAGTGCGTCCGCCGCCGAGGAGCGCTCGGACGGGTGCGAGGGTGTCGCCGGTGAGGCGTCCGGCCCACACGAGATCCCAGATCGCTTGTGCTGCATCGGTTTCGGAGGCGCCGACCGAGCTCTGAATTGCTCCGAACAGATGGGCGCCGCCGCCGTCGGTCGCAGCGAGCACATGCTCCTGCAGTTCGGTGAGGGTGGTGTCGTCCGGCGGGGCGAGCGTGGCATCCCATTGGTCGGCCAGGTGCAGGCTGATCCAGCCGTCGTTGCCCGGCGAGCTGGCGTTGCCCTGCCAGATCACTTCACCGCTCGACATGAGTTCGTCGAGCATCGAGGGGGTGTAACGCTCCACCCGCGCGGGGAGGATGAGCGACTCCAACGCCGAGGCAGGCACCCGGGCGCCCGCCAGCTGTTCCACTGCGCGCAACACGCCGTCGGTGCCGCGCTGGCCGGCGCCGATTCCCTGCCACGAAGGGAGGAACCCGGCGAAGTCGGGCGCTGCGACCGGTTCGACCTCTGACCGCAGGGCAGCAAGCGATCGGCGTTTGAGGACGCGCAGCACCTCTGCGTCGCAGTAGTCGACGCCGCCGTCGCTCTGACCGAGCGGGCGAAGTTCACCTTCGACCAGGCGTCCGCGGGCCACGAGACGGCGCAGCACGTCAAGTGCCACGGCGCGTCCGACCCCGAAGGCCTGCGCGACCTCGGTGGCGGTGAAGGGTCCGTGGGTGCGGGCATACCGGGCCACCAGGTCGGAGAGTGGATCCTCGACGGGTTCGAGGAAGGCGGCGGGCACCCCGGGCGGCAACGCGACACCGAGTGCATCGCGCAGATGTGCGGCGTCCTCGATGGCGGCGAAGCGATCGACATCGCTCCATCGCAACCGGATGATGCGGCGAGCCTCGACCAGTTCGCCGAGGCTGCCGTCGAGGTCGTCATCTGCGAGTTCTTCGATGGTGCGCCGGCGGATCTCATGTCGGCTGAGGGGCCCGAGCGATCGCAGCAGGTCGGCGATGTCATCGCTGTGGCGTGCCCGTCGGTTGGGTGAAAGCCGTTGCAGGTCATCGGTTGTGCTCGTGACGACCTCGGCATCGAGCAGATCGCGCAGCGCCGCACCTTCGCCGTGCCCCAGCAGGTCGGCCAGCAACGAAGGATCGAGTGCCAGCGCGGCGGCGCGGCGCTCGGCCAGTGGGGAATCGCCCTCGTAGAGGAATTGCGCGATGTAGCCGAACAGCAGACTCTTGGCGAACGGGGACGCGGTGGGGGTGTCGACCGTGACGGTACGCACCTCGCGCGACTGGATCTCGCGCATGAGCGTCGTGAGGCCCGGAACGTCGAAGACGTCCTGGACGCACTCGCGCACGGCTTCCAGCACGATCGGGAAGGACGGGTACTGACTGGCCACCTCGAGCAGCTGCGCCGAGCGCTGCCGTTGCTGCCACAACGCCTGTCGTTTGCCGGGATGGCGCCGCGGCAGCAACAGGGCCCGCGCCGCACACTCACGGAAGCGTGATGCGAACAGTGGCGATCCACCGATCTGAGCGGTGACCATGGCCGCCACTTCGTCGGGGTCGAGCACCAGCAGCGCGCTGAGATCGTCGGTGGGCGACATGCCTTCTTCAAGGTCCATGTCGAGCAGGCGGAGGACGATGCCGTCGTCGGCGTGCATCGCCTGCACTTCCACGCCGTACCGCTCCCGCATCCGGGCCGCGATGCACAGCGCCCAGGGAGCGTGCACGGGTGCGCCGAAGGGGGAGTGGATGACCACCCGCCAGTCGCCGAGCTCGTCCCGGAAGCGTTCGACGACAACGGTTTTGTCGGACGGCAGATGACCGGTGGCTTCCTGCTGCTCGCGGACGTAGGTCAGCAGGTTGTCGGTGGCCCAGGTGTCGAGGCCGGCAGCTGCGACGCGCTCGCGCGCCTGCTCGTCGGGTAGACCGCTGACGTCGCGGATGAAGCGCCCGACGGCTTGGCCGAGTTCGAGGGGGCGACCGAGGGAGTCGCCACGCCAGAAGGGCAGCTTTCCGGGTTGGCCGGGCGCGGGAGTGACCAGCACCTGGTCGTGGGTGATGTCCTCGATGCGCCAGCTGCTGGTGCCGAGTGTGAAGACGTCGCCGACTCGCGACTCGTAGACCATCTCCTCATCGAGTTCGCCGACCCGGCGGCCGGGCCCTTCGCCGGAGGCGAGGAAGACGCCGTAGAGGCCTCGATCAGGAATGGTGCCACCGCTGATCACCGCGAGTTGCTGAGCACCTCGCCGCGCACTGAGGGTGTCGGTGGCGCGATCCCAGACGATGCGCGGGCGCAGTTCGCTGAAATCGGTGCTCGGGTAGCGACCGGCGAGCATGTCGAGGACGGCCTCGAGCGCAGTGCGGGGGAGCGCTGCGAAGGAGGCCGAGCGGCGCACGAGGTGTTCGAGATCGTCGACGCTCCAGTCGTCCATCGCGCACATTGCAACGATCTGCTGGGCGAGCACGTCGAGCGGGTTGGCGGGGATGCGCAGCTGTTCGATGGTGCCGGCGCGCATGCCCTCGACGACCACCGCGGTCTGCACGAGGTCGCCGCGGTACTTCGGGAAGAGCACGCCGTGTGAGACGGCACCCACTTGGTGGCCGGCGCGGCCGACGCGCTGCAGGCCGCTGGCGACGCTCGGTGGTGATTCGACCTGCACGACGAGGTCGACCGCACCCATGTCTATGCCGAGTTCGAGGGAGGACGTGGCGACGACCGCAGGCAACCGACCGGCTTTGAGGGCATCCTCGATCTCGCCCCGTTGCTCTTTGCTCACCGAGCCGTGGTGGGCGCGGGCCAGGATCGGCGCGGCACCGTGACTGATGCCCGCCTGGGCCATCACCTGGGCAGGCGAGCGGGAATCTGCCCGGGGGTCTTCTGCTTCTTCGAGTCGCTCTGACCAAATCTCATTGAGGCGGGCGGTCAGGCGCTCGGCCAGGCGTCGGGAGTTTGCGAAGACGAGCGTCGAGCGGTGCCCGGCGATGAGGTCGACGATGCGTTCCTCCACGTGTGGCCACACCGATGCCGCTCGGGCCGGATCGTCGGAGCTGGGGCCGGTCAGGTCGGTGGGCGCACTGCCGAGATCGGCGAGATCGGGCACCGGCACCACGACTTCGAGATCCCACTGCTTCTGCGAGGGCGGCTGGACGATCGTCACCGGACGCCCACCGCTCAGGTAGCGGCCGACCTCCTCGACCGGGCGCACCGTGGCCGAGAGCCCGATGCGTTGAGCGGGCTTGGGCAGCAGGGCATCGAGCCGATCGAGCGAGACCCCCAGGTGCGCGCCGCGTTTGCTGCCGGCGACCGCGTGCACCTCGTCGATGATCACGGTCTCGACACCGCGCAGTGCCTCACGGGCCGCCGAGGTGAGCAGCAGGAAGAGCGACTCGGGCGTGGTGATCAGGATGTCGGTGGGTTTGCGGGCGAAGGCGCGACGGTCGGCCGCCGCGGTGTCACCGGATCGCACCGACACCGACACGTCCAACGGCGGTAGACCGAGTCGTGCGGCAGCGTGACCGATGCCGACCAGTGGAGCGCGCAGGTTGCGTTCGACGTCGACCGCGAGCGCCTTCATCGGCGAGATGTAGAGCACCCGGCAGCGCTCCATCGGATCTTCCGGCGGAGGCGTCGAGGTCATGCGATCGATCGCCCACAGGAATGCCGACAAGGTCTTGCCCGAACCCGTGGGTGCGACGACGACGGTGTGCTGGCCCGAGCTGATCGCCTCCCAAGCGCCTTCTTGGGCGGTCGTCGGCGCGCTGAACGACCCCTCGAACCACGCACGGGTGGCAGGGGAGAAGCGCTCAGTGATCGGGGTGGTCATCGCTACTCAGCATCGCACGCAGGACCGACAACCTCGGGCGGACGGGCGATCTCAGCCTCGGGAGGAACGGATGGCTTGCGCGTCGGTCTCGGCCTGGCCGGGCCAGTGCACCGAGGCCGGGGCGTCCGGGCTCACCCGCAAGGTGTGCAAGGTGGTGGCGAGCATGTCGTAGTGGCCCACCAACAGCAGGAACTCGACGCACTCGCGTTCGGTCAGTGTCGATGAAAGACGCTCCCACTGGGAGTCGTCCAGATCGCGTCCCGTGAGCAGGGCATCGGCCGATGCCAGCAGGGTGGCTTCCCGAGCTGACCAGTGGTGGGAGGTGTCGTCCTGCAATGCCTCGAGGTCGCGCTGGGTGACGCCAACGCGCTCGCCCAGCCGCACGTGGTGGGCCCACTCGTAGGCGCTGCCGCGCCGGTGCGCCACCCGCAGGATCACCAGCTCGCTCTCGCGCCGTGGAAGAGATCCGAACGGCATGAGGCGGGCGGCGAAGTGCAGCCATCCCCAGTACAGCCCCTTGGCGTGGCCGAGTGTGGTGAAGATGGCAGGCGGGGTGGTGCCCGTGACCTTGCCGGCGATGCGGCTCATCGCAAACGCGGGAAGGCCGAGCTGCCTGAGTGATCCGGGCGTGATGCGTGCGCTCATGACGAAAGCCGTTGCGGCTGAAGGGTGGTCAGATCGACCTGCTCTTCGCGGGCGACCTGCAGCGCGAGGGAGAGTTGCGGGAAGCCGCGCAGTTCCATCACTCGTTGCGCCAGCATTCGGGCCGGCAGGATCGGTGCGATCCAGCGTGGTGCACAGATGCGCCGCGAGCGCCGGGCGATGCCGCGGTCGATGGCATCGATGGCGCTGCTCAGCGGTGCCACGCCGAGGATGGTGCCGCCGCCGGTGAGCATCTGCGCGGCTTCGGTGCCGAAGCCGCGGGAGGTCATGTCGGTGTCGATCTCGGCGAAGTAGGCCACGCCTACCTTCGCGCCGGTCGGGGCCAGTTCGATCCGCAAGGTGTTGCCGATGGCTTCAACGGCTGCCTTGGAGGCGGAGTAGGCGCCCATCAGCGGGGCGTGCACCGCTGCAGCCAGTGAGGCGGTCGCCAGGGCATATCCGTGTGGGTGGCTGACGTGCGGCGCTGCCGCACGCAGCGTGTTGTAACAGCCGACGACGTTCACCTCCAGGTGCGCCCGCATCACCTCCGGGTCACCGCCGTCCATAGGCAGTTGGCCGGCGATGCCGGCGTTGGCCACCACGACGTCCAGCCCACCCCACATGGTGGCGATGTCATCGATCGTGGCCCCGACCGCAGCGGCATCGGTGACATCGAGTTCGCGCCAGATCGCACCCGGACAGTGAGACGCGGCGGCTTCCAGGAGCTCGGGTTCTAGCCCGGTCAGGGCCACTCGCGCACCCTGGGAAGCCAGCCGCCGCGCCAAAGCTGCGCCGATTCCCCGCGCGGCGCCGGTGATGAGCACTCGTCGACCGTCATGAGAAGTCATGAGTTCAACGTAGTTGCACGATCGTCCTAGTTGGGTTGAACCGCCGGCTGCTGTTGCGTGATGCAGTGGATGCCGCCGCCGCGGGCGAAGATCTCGCGGGCGTCGACGCCGACGACCTCGCGGCCGGGGTAGACGCTGCGCAGTACCTCCAAGGCGCGTTCGTCGTGGGCGTCCCCGAAGGTGCACGCGATCACGCCGCCGTTGACGACGAGGTGGTTGACATAGCTGTAGTCGACAGGGCCCTCGTCGTCGACAAGCGTTGCGGGAGCTGGGATTCGCACCACCTTCAGTCGGCGACCGCGGGCGTCCGTCGCCGCCTCGAGCAGGGTGATGAGTTCGCGACTGACCTCGTGGTCGGGATGCTCGGGGTTCTCCTGGTCGTGCACCAGCACCACGCCGGGTTCGGTGAATGTAGCGACGATGTCGACATGTCCTCGGGTGCCGAAGTCGTCATAGTCACGGGTCAGCCCTCGCGGCAACCAGATCGCGGTGGTCGCTCCGAGGCAGCGGGCCATCTCGGCCTCGATGTCGGCCTTGGTGGCTCCCGGGTTGCGACCCTCGTCCAACTGGACCGTCTCGGTGAGCAGCACCGTGCCCTCACCGTCGACGTGAATGCCGCCGCCCTCATTGACGATCGGGGAATCGATCACCTTGACGTCGGCTTCCTGCGCCACCCATCGCGCGATCTGGGCGTCCTTCTCCCAGGTGGCCCACGACTGCGCACCCCAGCCGTTGAAGACCCAGTTGACCGCCGCCAACTCCCCGGCCTCGTCCAGCACGAAGGTGGGGCCGATGTCGCGCATCCACGCGTCGTCCAGCTCCGCCTCGTACAGAATCACCTTGTCGTCCGACAGTTCTCGCGCAATCGCCAGATCGTCGGCAGTGGCGAGCATATGCACCGGCTCGAAGCCGGCGATCGCATTGGCGACCTGCGCCCAGGTGCGGCGGGCGGCGTCGGCCTCCTCCTCGGTGTCGCCGAGCGTGTAGCCCGCGCTCGGGAACGCCATCCAGATGCGATCCTGCGGCCCCCATTCGGCCGGCATGTGCCAGGTCACGGGTTCGGGTCCTCGCGCACGTGTTCGGGACGCACGGGCTCGGCGAGCGCGGCATAGGTGTCGGGACGCCGGGTGGCCAGGAACGGGAACAGGTCGATCCAGTCCTTGCCCTGCGCGAGGTCGAGGTCGGCCACCAGCACTGCCTCCTCGTCACGGGGGGCCTGCACGAGCACGCGACCATAGGGGTCAGCGATGAACGACGAGCCGTAGAAGGTGTTGAGCCCTTCGTTGCCGGTGCGGTTCGGCACGACGACGAAGAGCCCGTTGGCGATGGCGTGCCCCACGATCGTGTGCTGCCACAGCGGCTGGGTGTCGAACTCTGGGTGATCGGGCTCGGAGCCGATCGCTGTGGGGTAGGCCAACAACTGTGCGCCACCGAGCGCGTAGGAGCGCGCAACCTCGGGGAACCACTCGTCCCAACAGGTCGGCATTCCGAGTTTGACCGCCGGATCATCGAGTGTCACAACGGGATAGGCGTCCTGAGCCGGCCCTGGCCGGAAGTACTTGTCCTCGTAGTAACCGGCAGTGACCGGGATGTGGGTCTTGCGCGTGCGGGCCACGAGTTCGCCGCTGGGGGAGACCAGGATGGCGGTGTTGAGTCCGCGGCCGTCGTCGCCGGGAGCCTTCTCGAACAGCGAGGCGTGCACGTGGACGTCGAAGTCCTTGGCTGCCGCCGCCGCGAACTCAAAGGTTGGGCCGGCCAGCAGATCTTCGGCCGCGCGATCGGCATCGCCTTCGGGCAGCACGTCGGCGGGGTATTTGGACAACGTCAGTTCAGGCAGGAAGACGACCCGCGCGCCCGCTTCGGCAGCCTGCTCGATGCCGCCGCGCAGGGCTTCACGCAGTGCATCAGCGTCGGCACGCCAGTGGTGCTGCACCAACCCCACTCGCACCGGTTCGGTGGTGTCGGTGTTTGGCTGGTCGACGCGAGCCAACGACGGGGGCACCTGCTGCGCTGTGATCAACTTCATAGTCGCAAAGTATGGCCGACGCGGTTCGGCGCAGCCCCCGCACCTTGCAACACTGTGGGGGTGCGCATGAGCGAGTTCTGGCAATTGGTCGATGACGAGTTCGGCAGCGGCTACGGCCGGGTGCTGGTTGACGGCCACACCCTGCACGGCCTCGGCAGCCGCACCGCCGCTGCTGCACTGGACGAGGGAGAGTCGCCCCGCGCGGTGTGGCTGGCACTCTGTCGCGAGATGGACATCCCGCAGGAACGTTGGCTCGGTATCGACCGGCCGATCCGTGAGCGCCGAGACATTTGAAACGTCTGGCAGCCTGAAGAACCGGGTTGATCCGGGCGCGACACGCGGACGTGACCTTCGTACGAGTGTTCGATCATGTGTCGTAGGGTTCTCCACAGGTGCCCGACCAAGGCCACTTCGTCCACAGGCGTGCGGACGGCAGCGGTGGTTGTCGGTGGTGGCACTTAGCGTCTGATCTCAACCGGGCCACGTACGCAGGGCTCGGACGGTCGCCGGTAGGCGCGGTCATCACGAGGCAACGAGGTAGGAGTCAACCCTCATGGCAACAGCAGCAACAAAGACGCCGGTCGACAACAGCGCCAACAAGATCAAGTCGCTCGACGCGGTCATGGCCCAGATCGAGAAGGCCCACGGCAAGGGCTCGGTCATGCGACTGGGCGACGACGTCCGTCCGCCGATCGACGTCATCCCCACCGGCTCGATCGCGCTGGACGTCGCGCTCGGCATCGGCGGGCTCCCGCGTGGCCGCGTGGTGGAGGTCTACGGCCCCGAATCCTCCGGTAAGACCACGGTGGCACTGCACGCGGTGGCCAATGCGCAGAAGAACGGCGGCATCGCAGCGTTCATCGACGCCGAGCACGCGCTCGACCCCGAGTACGCCAAGAAGCTCGGTGTCGACATCGACTCGCTGCTGGTCAGCCAGCCCGACACCGGTGAGCAGGCGCTGGAGATCGCCGACATGCTGATCCGCTCCGGCTCGCTCGACATCATCGTCATCGACTCCGTCGCCGCCCTCGTGCCGCGCGCCGAGATCGAAGGCGAGATGGGTGACAGCCACGTTGGTCTGCAGGCTCGCCTGATGAGCCAGGCGCTGCGCAAGATCACCGGTGCGCTCAACAACACCGGCACCACCGCGATCTTCATCAACCAGCTGCGCGAGAAGATCGGTGTCATGTTCGGCTCGCCCGAAACCACCACCGGTGGTAAGGCACTGAAGTTCTACGCATCGGTGCGGCTCGACGTCCGCCGCATCGAGACGCTCAAGGACGGCACCGACCCGGTCGGCAACCGCACCCGCGTCAAGGTGGTCAAGAACAAGGTGTCGCCGCCGTTCAAGCAGGCCGAGTTCGACATCCTCTACGGCCAGGGCATCTCCCGCGAGGGCGGCTTGATCGACATGGGCGTCGAGCAGGGCTTCGTGCGCAAGGCCGGTGCTTGGTACACCTACGACGGTGACCAGCTGGGCCAGGGCAAGGAGAACGCACGCAACTTCCTCAAGGACAACCCCGACCTCGCCGACGAACTCGAGCGCAAGATCAAGGAAAAGCTCGGCATCGGTCCCAAGAGCGCCGAGGCGGCTGCGGCCCGCGAAGAAGCCGACAACGTGACGGCCCTGAAAGAAGTCGCCGTCGACTTCTGAGATCAGTCATGACCAATCCCTTTGATCGGGATGTCGCAGGTCCGCCGGATTTCGTCGATCCGGCGGACCTGCCCGCATCCACGCGCCGTGAGCAGGTCGAAGACGTCGATCCGTTCGACCCGGGCCCGGTGCCGAGCAGCCCTCGGCGCCCCTCGAAGCGGCGGTCGCGGCGCTCGGCGGACGGTGATGCTCCACCACGCTCGCGGCGGCAGCCACCTGCGCCGGAGCAGGATCCGGAGGCCAATCCTTACGACGTCGCCAAGGCGATCGTCCTGCGCCAACTCACCATGGCCCCGCGGAGCCGAAAGCAGTTGTCCGACAAGCTCGCCCAGCGTGGATGCGACCCGGAGGTCGCCGACGCAGTGCTCGACCGGATGACCGAGGTCGGGTTGATCGACGATGAGGCCTACGCCGCGATGCTGGTGCGCTCCCAGCAAGCTGGTCGTGGTTTGGCAAAACGGGCCTTGGCGCAAGAGTTGCGCAAGAAGGGCATCGACGACGAGATCACCCGGGCCACGCTCGACGAGGTCGACCCGGAAGCGGAGAAAGAACGAGCCCGCGCCCTGGTGGCCAAGAAGATGCGGTCCATGCACGGCCTGGATGCAGCAGTGCAGACACGGCGCTTGGCTGGCATGCTCGCGCGCAAGGGCTACTCCTCGTCGGTGTCGTGGTCGGTCATCCGCGAGGCGATCGCGCAAGCAGATGAGCACCAACGCGACTGAGACACTGGGCTGATCGGCAAGAAAGCGCTTCGCGCAACCGCAGAGTGCGCCCCACAGTTCCGTAATCTCGGGCGCATGCGAGGACCGAAACCGCGCGACCGAGAACTGCAGGCGCGGCGGATGGCTGAGCACCAGCACTGGGCGTACCAGCAGAGCTTCGGGCAGGGGATGCCCCGCACCGAACCAGGCGTCAGCAGTTCAGGGCGCCCGCTGCCGCAGAGTCAGCGGGGCACTTGGTAGTACCCCTGGCTGTTGTTGTCGCTCTTGACGATCTGCTTGCCGAGCGGCACCAGGGCGGCCGGGATCATCTTGAGGTTGGCCCACGCGAACGGGATGCCGATGATCGTGATCGCCAGCGCGAACGCTGTCGCGACGTGCGCAAAGGCCAGCCAGATACCAGCGAAGATGAACCACAGGACGTTGCCGATCGCCGACGCCGTGCCCGCGTCCGGTCTGTCGATCACGGTGCGACCGAAGGGCCACACCGCGAAATTGCCGAGGCGGAACGAGGCGATACCGAAGGGGATCGTGACGATGAAGATGCACATGATCACGCCGGCGATCATGTAGGTGAGCCAGAGCCAGAAGCCGGCGAACACGAACCAGATGATGTTGAGCAGGGTTTTCATGTGAGGTCACCTCAGGCTGGTGCGGTCTGGAACTGAACTGCTGACCAGCATCCCGGTCCGGCCACCACGATATCCGTCCGCGTTCACGGGGGGCCGACCTCGCTTCGGCGTGCACGCGGCGGGCCGGGGATACGGTGACGACATGGAGCAACGGAAGGCATGGCGGCCGTCCAGGGTGTTGTGCGTGTGCGCTGCGGTCCCGTCGTTTCTCCTCGCATCAGTCTTGTCCGTTCTGCTGCTGGCGGGCGCTGTGGTACACGGCATCGAGGACAGCGAGCGGTCGCCGCGCGGCGAGGCAACGATGTCCAACGATGTCGATTCGCCCCTGGCGGTGTACGTCCTGGTCGTCGTGCTCAGTCTGATTGCCGCCGTCGTCGCCATGGTGGGCAGCCGGGCCGCCGGCTTCGTGCTGGCGGCGGCAGCAGTCGCTCAGGTGGTGGCCATTGTGCTGCTCGGTGGTCTCAGCGATCCCTACGGCATCGCTGGCATCGTGCTCTCCATGGCTGCTCTGGCGGCTGGAATCTGGTTCGCCTTCGACAAGGACGCGCCTGCTCCGCCGCGACGTGATGACGACCTGGCGCAGTGGGCGGCCCAGCAACGGTTGTCGGGCGACTGACGATTCGGCCAGCCCCGATCCGACGCCGTACTCTTGATCGGTCATGGCGAAGACTTATGAGGTGCGCACCCACGGGTGCCAGATGAACGTGCACGACTCCGAGCGGATCAGCGGCCTACTGGAGTCGGCCGGTTTCGTCGACAGCGCTTCGCTTGCCCCGGAGCAGCGGCCACAGGTGCCCGACGTCGTCGTGTTCAACACCTGCGCGGTGCGCGAGAACGCCGACAACAAGCTGTACGGCTCCCTCGGTCACCTGCGCCCGGCCAAGGACATCAACCCTGATCTGCAGATCGCCGTCGGCGGCTGCCTCGCGCAGAAAGACCGCGCACAGATCGTCGAGCGAGCCCCATGGGTGGACGTCGTCTTCGGCACCCACAACGTCGGTCAACTGCCGGTGCTGCTAGAGCGTGCGCGTCACAACGCCGAGGCCCAGGTCGAGATCGTCGAATCGCTCGAGACCTTCCCGTCCACCTTGCCGACACGGCGCGACTCCGCCTACAGCGGATGGGTGTCGATCTCGGTCGGCTGCAACAACACCTGCACCTTCTGCATCGTCCCCGCACTTCGGGGCAAGGAGAAGGACCGCCGACCCGGCGACATCCTGGCCGAGGTGAAAGCCCTGGTCGACCAAGGCGTCGTCGAGGTCACGCTGCTGGGTCAGAACGTGAACAGTTACGGCGTCGAGTTCGGCGACCGTCAGGCGTTCAGCAAGCTGCTGCGATCGTGCGGTGAGATCGAGGGCCTGGAGCGGGTGCGCTTCACCTCGCCACACCCCGCCGCCTTCACCGACGACGTCATCGACGCCATGGCCGAGACGCCCAACGTCATGCCGTCGCTGCACATGCCGCTGCAGTCTGGGTCGGACAAGGTGCTGCGCGAGATGAAGCGCTCCTACCGTTCGGCGAAGTTCCTCGGCATCCTCGACCGGGTGCGCGACCGCATCCCGCACGCCGCGATCACCACCGACATCATCGTCGGCTTCCCCGGCGAGACCGAGGACGATTTCGAGGAGACGATGCGCGTCGTCCGCGAGGCACGCTTCTCTTCGGCGTTCACCTTCCAGTACTCCATTCGCCCCGGCACTCCTGCCGCCACGATGCCCGACCAGCTGCCGAAAGCCGTTGTGCAGCAACGCTTCGAGCGTCTGTTGGAGCTGCAGGAGGAGATCTCCTGGCAGGAGAACCGCACGATCGAGGGCCGAACGATCGAGGTGCTGGTCGCCCCGACCGAGGGGCGCCGCGACAGCCAGACCGGACGCATGTCGGGCCGCGCACAGGACAACCGGCTCGTGCACTTCGCACTCCCGACCGCCGAAGGCGTCGAACTGCCCCGCCCGGGTGACTTCGCCACCGTCGACGTCACCTACGGCGCCGGCCACCACCTCATCGCCGACGGGGTGCTCGACGGCGGGACGTTCAGCGTCCGCCGTTCGCGTGGCGGCGACGCCTGGGAGGCGCTGCAGGCCGGCAAAGCGGACGGTGCCACCGCCAAGCCCAAGGTGACGCTCGGGATGCCCTCGATCGGCCAGCCGGCTCCGGTGGAAGCACCCTCTTGCGGACTCTGAGGGTTCGCACGTCCAGGCACCGGACCAGCTCATCCTGAAGGAGCCACGTCGTAGCATCGAGCAGATCGCTCGAGTTGACCCGTGCGTCCTGCGAAGCGGGGGCGGGGCAGACTGGCGATTGTGAGTGACCAGGGGTATCGGCGCGGTGAAGCCGGATACCGCGACATCACCTGGGCGCTGTTCGCCGCGGGAATGGCCACCTTCGTGGCGATGTACGCCGCCCAGGCCGTGCTGCCCGAACTGTCCGACGAGTTCAGCGTCGGCCCGGCGACCTCGGCCCTCGCGGTGTCGGCAACCACCGGGACGCTGGCACTCGCGATCGTGCCCGCCAGCGCTCTGTCGGAACGATTCGGACGAGTGCGGGTCATGGCCTCGGCCGCGCTCGCCTCGGCGCTTCTGGGGTGTCTCGTGCCGCTCGCTCCGTCGATGGGTGTCCTGCTGACGATTCGCGGATTGCAAGGGGTCTGCTTCGCCGGGATCCCCGCGACGGCGATGGCCTACCTCGCCGAGGAAGTCGATCCCGAGCATCTCGGGGGAGCAATGGGCCGCTACATCGCCGGCACGACCGTCGGCGGGTTGAGTGGACGCGTGCTGGCCGCGTTCGTGCTCGACCACTCCGGTTGGCGGTGGGCACTCGAAGCAGCCGGCCTGGCTGCCTTGGCTTTCACCGGACTCTTCCTCTGGAAGGCACCGGCGTCCCGCTCCTTCGTCCGCGCACCGGTCGGGTTGCGCACTACCACCGCGAACGTGGTCGGGCACCTGCGCAACGGACGTCTGATCGCGCTCTACCTCACAGCGTTCCTGCTCATGGGCGGCTTCGTCGCCGTCTACAACATGCTCGGATTCCGTTTGATCGCAGCGCCATTCCACCTTCCGCAGTCAGCAGTAGGACTGGTCTTCCTGCTCTACCTCGCTGGCACGGTGTCATCTGCCGCCGCCGGTCGCCTGGCCGACCGGTTCGGACGCAAACCTGTGCTCGTCGTGTCCGAAATCGTCGCAGTCCTCGGCCTGCTCATCACGCTGCCCGCCGCCCTAACGGCCGTGCTCATCGGCGTCCTGCTCTTCACCGCCGGATTCTTCGCGGCCCACTCGGTCGCCAGCGGCTGGGTCGGGGCGATCGCATCCGAACACCGTGCCGAAGCCAGCGCGCTCTACCTGTTCGCCTACTACTTCGGCAGTTCGGTGCTCGGCGCGCTCGCTGGCGTGTGGTTCACCGCCGACGGATGGAACGGTGTCGTTGTCTACGTGGCGGCGCTGTTCGGATTGGCGCTGGCTTTCGCCGCGATCATCCCCTTGCTGCGCCGGCGTCGTGCGGCACGCTCGGAGCCGGGCGTATTGTGATCGCCATGTCGAACACTCGCACCCAGTGGTGGCCGCCCTCCTAGACGGCCCGCATCGACTTACCCAGTTCATTCGCGCCGTCTCGTACGAGGCGGCGTTTTGCATGTGCGGACACCTCCCAGCGAGACGGTCATCACTTCGATCAGGAGTTCACATGTCTGACGAATCATTCGAGGCAGCCCTCGTCCGCAGCCACACCCTGCAAGCTGTCATCGACGGCCCAGACACCCCGGCGCGTCGAAAGCTGCGTGTCCTCACCGGCGACCGGCCGACCGGCCCACTGCACATCGGCCACTACCTCGCCAGCCTGCGAAATCGAGTCGTGCTGCAGGACAAGGGAATCGACTCGTTCGTCATCATCGCTGACTACCAGGTGATCACCGATCGGGACGCCGTAGGCGATCTCAAGCGCATCGTGCAGGAGTGCGTGCTCGACTACCTGGCGGCCGGTATCGATCCGACCCGCACGACGATCTTCACCCACTCGGCGGTGCCCGCGCTGAACCAACTCGTGCTGCCCTTCCTGTCACTGGTCACCGATGCCGAACTACGTCGCAACCCGACGGTCAAGGACGAACTGGCAGCCACCGGGGGCCGACCCATGTCAGGGCTGTTGCTGACCTATCCGGTGCACCAGGCTGCCGACATCTTGTTCTGCCACGGCAATGTCGTCCCGATCGGAAAGGACAACCTGCCGCATGTGGAACAGACCCGGGCGATCGCCCGCAGATTCAACCATCGGTACGCCGGGGGTGAAACTGTCTTCGCCGAACCAGACGCGTTGTTGACCGAATCGCCGCTGCTGCTCGGGCTCGACGGCACGAAGATGAGCAAGTCGAAGGGCAACACAATCACCCTGGGGATGTCGGCTGACGAGACGGCGGCGGCTGTGCGGAAGGCTCGCACTGATGCCGAGCGCACCATCACCTACGAGCCGGGGCGTCGTCCGCACGTTGCGTCGTTGCTCGAGATCGCCAGCGGTTTCGCTGGGCGTTCACCGGCCGAGCATGCAGCCGAGATCGGTGATGGAGGTGCTGCCGCTCTCAAGCGAGTCGTCACCGAAGCGGTCAATGAAGGTCTGGCCGCACACCGTTCACGGCGTGCGGAATTCGCCAAGGACGCGGCGTACCTGTACCAGGTGCTTCGGGACGGAAATGAACGGGCACGGTCGGTTGCAGATGCCACCTTGGCGAGTGTCAGGGCAGTGATGCGGATGGACTACTGATCACCGTCGGTGATGAGTCCGAGCGTGACGAACATGTCGCGAATCGGACCGTCCACTGTCACGATGACCTTGCCCTCGTCGTCCAGACGGGTGAGTTGTGTTGCGATCATGTCCGGCCCGATGTGGAACAGGTGGGGGGAGACCGGTCCGGGTTCGGCGTCGTACTGATTGACGGTGGCGACGGCCAAGGTGTTGATCACCTGGAGCGTGTCGGCGTCCTGGGGCACATGCACGTTCAGTGAGTGCCTGGTCGGCAACGCCACGATGACGCCGTGCGGCGGAATCGCTGTGTCGAGCGCCCGGCGGAGCAGGTCGGGCAGAACCACCACGCGCGCCGCTCCGAAATAGTCGGCGGAGCGGAAGAAGTGCAGGAGGGTGCTCGGCTTGGTCTCGTCGATCAAATAGGTGCTGTGCGTGGGCAGCGGGAGGGCGGCGATGTTGCGCAGCGCTCGGTCGTACGCCTCATCGCGATCGCCGACGAGATCGAGACTGCCGAATTCCTTCACGACGTGGGGCAGGTCGGCAGCAAGCACCCCGACGATGCCGGGCAATGGTTCGAGCGGTGAGTAGGTGAAGAAGGTTTCGGGGATGTCTGCGCGCTGCCGCAGTTTGATCAGCAGTGTCTGCGGATCGGCGGGTGTGTCCTCGGTGTCCCAGGTGTCGGCGAGGGCGCTGATGTGCGAATCGACGATCGCGGGCCAGTCGTCCATGGGTGCGGACGCGACGGTGCGTGAGAGGTTCTCCAGCCCGACATGCTGCCCGGTATCGCCCTGCAGCACACCGCCGTGGGCTTGCACCAGATGGCCTCGGCGAACCAAGCTGCCTGCCGCCAGTTCGATGAGATGGCGCGCCTCGTCGACGGTGAGGGCGGGTAGGTGCGCGTCTCGCTCCTGGCGCCCCGGCTGCCCGGAGGATTCGTCCTTCTTCTTGCGTCGGAAGAGTGCCATGACCTCAGTCAATCAGCAGAGCCACGAGCTGAGGACTGCCAGTGGTGGCTTCCACGGTGAGCTGTGCGGGAGGCTCGCGGTGGTGGGACGGTTTGGACCCCTGGCGGAAACGAAGTGCCCGCCAGGGGTCCGAACGTCGAAGGAGCCACCAAAAAGGTTAGTCGCCCTTGACGTTCACGATCTGTCGCAAGGTGTGCCGCACCTCGACCAGGTCGTCGGCGTCCGCCATCACCTGGTCGATGTCCTTGTACGCCTGCGGGATCTCGTCGATGAATGCATCGGTGTCCCGGTACTCGATGCCGGCCATCGCCTCCTGGAGCTGCTCCCGGGTGAAGGCCTTGCGGGCCTTGCTCCGGGAGTACTCCCGGCCAGCGCCGTGCGGAGAGCTGTTGAGTGACAACGGGTTTCCCTTGCCGACCACCACATAGGACGCCGTGCCCATGGAACCCGGGATCAGGCCCGGCCGGCCGGCTTCGGCGTTGATCGCGCCCTTCCGGGACAACCACACCTGCTTGCCGAAGTGGGTCTCCTGCTCGGTGTAGTTGTGATGGCAGTTGATCCGCTCCTGCTGCTGCACCGGCGCGCCGATCCAGTGCTCCAACTGGGTGATCACCCGGTCCATCATTTCCTCCCGGTTGAGCAGGGCGTAGTGCTGCGCCCACCGCAACTCCCGGATGTAGGCCCAGAACTCGTCCGTGCCCTCCACCAGGTAGGCAAGGTCGTTGTCGGGCAACGGGATCCACCACTGTTGCGCCAGCCGCTGCGCGACCTTGATGTGGTGCTGGGCGATCCTGTTGCCGACACCCCGCGAGCCCGAGTGCAGGAACAGCCAGACCCGGTCGTTCTCGTCCAGGCTCACCTCGATGAAGTGGTTGCCCGAGCCGAGCGAACCGAGCTGCAGCTGCCACTTGCCGGCGCACTGCGTGGGGTCGAAGCCTGCGTCGGTAGCCATGGTCGCCAGTTCGTCGATCCGCTGCTGGGTGTGCTCCCGCGATACCTTGCGGTTCACGCCACCGGCTGACAGCGGAATCGCCCGCTCGATCTGCTCCCGCAACGTGGAGAGGTCACCTGTCATGTCGGCCTTGGTGAACTGCGTCCGCACCGCGATCATGCCGCAGCCGATGTCGACGCCGACCGCGGCCGGGATGATCGCGCCCTGGGTCGGGATCACCGACCCGACGGTGGCACCCCGGCCCAGATGGGCATCGGGCATGAGCGCAAGGTGCGGGAAGATGAAGGGCATCGACGCCGTCAGCTCCGCCTGCTGGCGTGTGTTCTCCTCCAGAATGCTTGCCCAGTTCAACAGCCGGTCGTTGATCTTCTGCATGGTCGTACTCCTTTCGTTTCATCCCGCGTGTGGATGGTTCTTCGCCACCGAGGATTGACGGCACGGTGCCGTCTGCAGATCCCGGGGTGATGAAAATGGTTGTCGAACAACGGAAATGCCCGGTGGGTAACCACCGGGCATGTCTGGTCACGTCGACCTCAGTCGGTCGCGCACCTCGTCCGTGTGGTCGGCCCCAGTTCGGGGCAGCCCAAGTAGCCCTCGCGGCGGCGAGGGTTGAGCGTGTCGACCAGGACGGTCGAGGTGGTCATGGACATGGGAAGAACTGTGCCGAGCGTGCGACATCGATGCAACCGATTAATGGTCAGCGTTCCGGAAGGCAGCCCTTGACCGTCCCGGGTCCGCGTGTTCGGCCGGGTAGGAAGCGCTGCACGTCGCGCGAGATCTAGTCTGGATGCATGTTGCGAGCGGTCGAGGTGCGCATCACCGGGCGAGTGCAGGGAGTCTTCTTCCGTGCGTCCTGCGCCGAGTACGCGCGGCAGTTGGGAGTGCGGGGCTGGGTGCGCAACGAGCCGGACGGTTCGGTGCTGGCCCACTTCGAGGGGGGCTGGACCTCCATCGAAGAAATCCTGGAATGGTGCCGCAAGGGGCCGCGGCGCGCTGACGTGGAAGACGTCGAAGTCAGCAAGGTCGCGCCCATCGGAGCCGAAGGCTTCGACGTCGACCGGCACTGACGACGTCCACATGCCTCAAGAGATCACCCCGGAGCCTGCGCGATGACCTCGTGGCCGGTGGTTGCCGTGGTCGGCCCGACGGCCAGCGGGAAGTCGGATCTCGGTATCGAACTGGCGGGGCGGCTGGGCGGAGAGATCATCAATGCCGACGCCTCCCAGCTCTATCGCGGCATGGACATCGGCACCGCGAAGGTGCCGCAGCCCGAGCGAGCCGGGATTCCGCACCGCCAGATCGATGTGCTCGACATCACCGACGAAGCGAGTGTTGCTGCCTACCAACAGCATTCACGCTCCGACATCGAATCCGTAACAGGCCGAGGCGGGGTGCCCATCCTGGTCGGCGGCACCGGCTTGTACGTGCGAGCCGCACTCGACGTGCTCGACATACCTCCCACCGATCCGCAGGTGCGCGTCAGGCTCGAGCAACGAGCCGCGCAGCAAGGCATCCACGTGTTGTATGCAGAACTGGCACAACAAGATCCGGCTGCGGCCGCGAAGATCTTGCCCAGCAACGAGCGACGGGTGATTCGCGCGCTTGAAGTGATCGAGTTGACCGGACGCCCCTTCAGCGCGAGCATGCCTAAGCGCGAATTTGTCCGTGACACAGTCATGCTCGGCCTCGATGCAGATCGGTCTGTGCTGGACGAGCGGATCGACCGGCGCACCCGGCAGATGTGGGACGACGGGCTCGAGGAGGAGGTGCGCAGCCTGGAGGGTCTCGGCCTGCGTGATGGACGCACCGCCTCGCGGGCCATCGGTTACTCCCAGGTGCTGCGCCACCTGGACGGCGAGCTGACGCAGGAGGCGGCGATCGAGCAGACCGCTCAGGCCACCAAGCGCTTGGCACGCAGACAGTTCTCGTGGTTCCGGCCCGATCCACGGATCACCTGGTTGCCGCATGACGCACCGGATCTCATCGATCGTGCCCTGCAGGTGGTGCGCGCTGCGACGGACACCACTGCGTCGCAGCGACCACCGCAGGCAGAATGGCCATCGTGACCACGATCAAGTTCAGCAAGGGCCACGGCACCCAGAACGACTTCGTTGTCGTGCCCGACCTCGACGGCAGCCTCGACCTCACCCCGCAGGACGTCGTCTACCTCGCCGACCGCAGGGCCGGTATCGGTGGTGACGGAGTCATCCGCGTGGCGCCGATCGCTGCGGCGCCGGACGAAGTGCGCGCGCAGGCACCCGAGGCGCAGTGGTTCATGGACTACCGCAACAGCGATGGTTCCATCGGCGAGATGTGCGGCAACGGCTCGCGCGTCTTCGCCCGATACCTCGTCGAGCACGGTCTGGTGAGCGATGAGACCTTCGAGATCGCGACCCGCGCCGGGCAGAAGCGGATCACCACGGTGCCGGGGGGTTTCGCCACCGACCTCGGACCATGGCGCCTTTCGCGGGAGACCGAGGCGCAGGAGCGCGGCATGGATTCGGTGGTGCAGGTGCACGGCGCGCCCGACCCACTTCCGGCGCTCAGCCTGGACACCGGCGTTCCGCACACCGTGGTTGCGCTGCCGCCGAGCATCGACCTGAGCCAGTTGAACCTCACGTCCGCTCCGCATGTCGATCCACACCCACCGCACGGCACCAATGTCGACTTCGTGCGCGCGATCGAACACGGCCACATCGCGATGCGAGTACACGAACGTGGTGCCGGCGAGACACTGAGCTGTGGCACCGGCGCTGCTGCAGCAGCGTTGGCGACGTGGTGGTGGGGCGGGCAGCCTGCCGATCAGCTCGACTGGCGGGTCGACCTGCCCGGAGGAACGCTCGGCGTCATCATCTCCGCTGACCGGGTCGCGTTGTCCGGACCTGCAGTGCTTGTCGCACACGGCGAGGCCGAACTGCCGCCTCAGTAGTCGCGCGTCACCTTCAGGATGCGGAAGCCCCGAACACTCGTGAAGCGCTCGGCGGCCAGGCCGTCAAGATTCTCGGTGATCCACTTCTGCAACGAGTCGGAGCCGAGGTTCTTCTGCACCACCAGATAAGCGGCGCCGCCATCGGTGAGCCTGGGCAACCACGTACGCATCAGGTCGTGCAAAATGGCTTTGCCCACGCGGATCGGGGGGTTCGACCAGATCAGGTCGAAGCGAGCGTCCGCCGGCACTTCCTGAGCAGCGGACACGTGAACTCCCTTGAGGACCAAGGACTCTGCGTTGACACGAGCAAGATCGAGAGCGCGCTCGTTGACGTCGACGGCGTACACCGTCGCGTTCGGCGAGTGCAGTGCCAGGGAGAGTGCGATGGGCCCCCAGCCGCACCCGAGGTCGAGGAAGGTGCCCTCTGCCGGAGGTTGGGGAGCGTTTTGCAGCAACACCGAGGTGCCCTGGTCGATGCGGTCGGGGGAGAAGATGCCCGGAGCCACCTGCACGGCACGCGTCACCCCGGCCAGCGGCACGTTGATCGTGCGCCGTTCGTCGGCACTGGCCGGCTCGGCGGAGAAATAGTGATCGTGCGATGTCATCGCCGGTCAACCTACTAAGCGGTGAGGAGAATGGCCGCATGGGATTCCTTCGAGGGCGGGCCGAGAAGCGCCGTCGTCGTCACGAGCCAGACCCGGAACTACCCTTCCTGACGGTCGGGCAGGCAGATTCGTTGCTGCTGGGCGCCCGCATCTACAGCCTCGGGCTCGGGCACTCGGCAACGATCGAGGGTCGGTCGCTGGTGCTGCAGGACGGGCGGAGACTGGAGATGTACGACCTGGCTCGCCAACTCAGCCTGGTGCCGGAGAGGGAATGGACCGGCGTGATTGCGGCCGACCTCGACCGCCGCCTGGCACCGGGTGCGCAGGACGGACCGGCATAAAGCAGTCGCCGCAGCGGTTGATTCTTGCGAGACTGAGGAGAACATGACTTCGCAACACGACTTCTTCAACCGCCGCGCCGACGCCCTCGCCGACTCCGACCTCGACCTGGAGTACGACGAGGACGGCTTCCTGCTTGACGACGGCGCCAGCACCGACGGTGACCAACTCGACCGTGCCGAGCGCGCGGCGCTTCGCCGTGTCGAGGGCCTGTCGACCGAACTGCAGGACGTCACCGAGGTCGAGTACCGCCAGCTGCGGCTGGAGCGAGTGGTGCTCGCGGGGGTCTGGACCGAGGGGACGGTCGAGGAGGCCGACAACTCGATGCGCGAGCTCGCCGCACTTGCCGAGACGGCCGGCTCGACCGTCCTCGCCGGCGTGATGCAGCGCCGGAGCAAGCCCGACCCCGGCACCTGGATGGGTTCGGGTAAGGCCGCCGACCTGCGCCAGATCGTGATCGCCGAAGGTGCTGACACCGTCGTTGCTGACGGTGAACTCAGCCCCGGTCAGCGACGCGCGCTCGAGGACGTGGTCAAGGTGAAGGTCATCGACCGCACCGCGTTGATCCTCGACATCTTCGCCCAGCACGCGAAGTCGAAGGAGGGCAAGGCGCAGGTCGAGTTGGCCCAGCTGCAGTACCTCCTGCCGCGTCTGCGTGGTTGGGGTGAGTCGATGTCCCGGCAGGCCGGTGGCCAGGCCGCAGGCGGTCAGGGCATGGGTTCGCGTGGTCCGGGTGAGACGAAGATCGAACTCGACCGCCGCCGCATCAACACCCGCATCGCCAAGCTCAAGCGCGAGATCGCCTCGATGAAGACAATCCGCGACACCAAGCGGCACGGTCGCAAGATCGGGCACGTGCCGTCCGTCGCGATCGCCGGCTACACCAACGCCGGCAAGTCCTCGATCCTCAACCGGCTCACCAATGCCGGAGTGTTGGTGCAGAACCAGCTCTTCGCCACCCTCGACCCTACGGTGCGCCGCAGCGAGACCGACGACGGACGCCTGTTCACGCTTGCCGACACCGTCGGATTCGTGCGCAATCTGCCGCACCAACTCGTCGAGGCCTTCCGCTCCACGCTGGAAGAGGTGGCTGATTCAGACCTCCTGCTGCACGTCGTCGACGGCTCACACCCCGACCCGCGGGCGCAGATCAGCGCCGTGCGAGAGGTGTTGGCTGAGGTCGGTGCGACCGACGTCAAAGAGGTCATCGTCATCAACAAGGCCGATGTCGCTGACCCCGAGGTCGTCGACCAGCTGCTGCGCGAGGAGAAGTACGCGATCGCAGTGTCGGCCCGCACCGGAGCCGGTTTCGCCGAACTGCGCGAACTCATCGCCCGCGAATTGCCGCGTCCGCAGATCCGCGTCGAGGTGATGCTGCCCTACGACCGCGGCGACCTGCTCAGCCGGTTGCACGACGAGGCCGAAGTGATCAGCAGCGAGCACACCGGCGAAGGCACGCATGTGCACGCCAAGGTCAACCCCGGCCTGGAGGCCGCACTCGCCGATTTCGCCATCCGGTCGACCAGCTGAGTTCCAGCCGCGCAGATCCGCGGCGAGCGCCGTCAGTTCACCTCGGGGGCGCGAACACGAACTGTGGGATGTCGCCGTCGGCGACGACGGTGGCTCGCACCCGGTACACCTGTGCGATCAGTTCTGGCGTCAGCACGGTGGTCGGCGTGCCGGAGGCCACCACACGTCCCTGCTGCAGCACCACCAGGTCATCGCAGTAGCGGGCGGCGAGGTTGAGGTCGTGCAGGACGACGACCGTGGTGTCGGCCAACGCGGTGAGGCCCAGGATCTCGTGCTGGAACCGGATGTCGAGGTGGTTGGTCGGTTCGTCCAGCAGCAGATACCGCGGCTGTTGGGTGAGTGCGCGAGCGACCATCACTCGTTGACGTTCACCGCCGGAGAGTTCACTGAGGTCCCGTTCGACCAGGTGGTCGGCCCCGACCCGGCGCAGCGCGTCGTAGGCGATGTCGTGGTCGTCGGTGGTGTAACTGCCGAGCACGGAATGGTGTGGCAGCCGGCCGAGCAGGACGACCTCGGCCACGTTCAGCGCGGTATCGCCCGAATCCTCCTGCACCACCACCGACATCGACCGCGCAAGTTCGCTGCGTTCGAGGGTCTGCAGTGGGCGGCCGTCGATGCTCACCGTGCCAGCCGTTGGAGTGAGAGCTCCGAAGAGGAGGCGCAGCAGTGTCGTCTTGCCGCTGCCGTTGGGGCCGACGAGTCCGGTGACCTTGCCCGGTGCAGCGTGCAGATCGACTCCGTGCAGGACGTCGGTGCGGCCGTACCGGAATCGCACACCCTCAGCCGACAACCCGCTCACTTGACGTCGGGGAAGGCGTTGACGATGTTCTTCAGGCCGGTGAGCGCCAGCGGCGACGGCGGCTCGACGTAGTTGAACAGCTGCGCCAACACCCGATCGTTCTGCACTGCCTTCAGCCGTGCAGCGCCGGGCAGACCGGTAAGCGACTTGCGCACGGTCTCCGGCTTGCCGTCGCTGTGCAGGAGCACGATGACGTCGGGGTTCTTGGCGAGCAACTGTTCCGGTGAGATCTCGAAGACCCGCTCGTCGACGCCGGTGAAGACATTGGTGAACCCCGCCGCCTTCAGCAGCGGATCGGCCATCGAACGGTTGCCGTAGGCGTAGGTCGTGCCGCCACCAGGGGTGGGGAACAGCACCGCCGCTGTTGCGCCCTTCCGGTCGGGTGCGCCGGCGGTCATCGTGCCGATCTCGGTGCGCAGATCGGTGGCTGCCTTCTTCGCCTCAGCTGGCTTGCCGAAGATCTTTCCGTACGTGGTGAGCTCGGCGTAGATGTCCTCGAAGGTCGGCTTGCTGCTGTGACCCTCGCACAGCGCCGGCACCTCCAACAGGGGCACCTTGGCGGAGGCGAGCGTCTTGTTGTTCACGGTCTCGGTGTGGCCGAGCACCAGATCGGGCTGCTGTTCGAGCACCGTTTCCTTGGAGATCTGCAGGTGGCCGGAGGAGTCGGTCTTCTCGGTGAGGGACGGAATCTTGTCGAGAGCTGCGAGTGTGGTCGCGTCGTAGTACTCGCGGGGGTACTGGCCGGCTTTGGCGACCATCCGGTCCAGCACTCCGATCGCGGACAGGTAGGGCACCGATGCCGACTTCAACAGCACGCCTCGTTCGGGTGCACTGTTGAAGGTGTAGGTGGAGCCGCAGTTCGTCGCGGTGATCGGGTAGCCCTCCGCCTTCGCAGCGGACTCCTCGGGGCCGGCCTGGCCGCATCCGGTCATGACGAGTGCGGTGACACCGGAGGCTGCGATGAACGTGCGGGTACGACGAATCGTCATGTCTTCCTCAGTGTTTGGGTTTCAGCGTGCGCCGGGCATGCGGCGCAACAGGACGAGCAGGAACGGGGCACCCACCAGCGCGGTGATGATGCCGATCGGGATTTCTTGCGGACGCAGGATCATGCGTGCCGCCAGATCAGCGAGCACAAGCAGCGTGGCGCCCATGAGCGCCGCGACGGGAAGCACCCGGCGATGGTCGGACCCAACGGCACGGCGTGCCAGATGCGGCACCACCAGCCCGACGAAGCCGATGCTGCCCGAGGCCGCGACGATCGCTCCCACGTTGAGCGAGACCACCACGAGCAGCCGTGATCGCAGCTTCGCCGGGGAGACACCGAGGGTCAGGGCCGTCTCGTCACCAATGGCAAGAGCATCCAGACGACGGGACCACACGATCAGCAACACCGCACTGCCGAGCACGACGACGGTCACGACGAGCAGCGGGATGTCCCAGGCGGCCAGGCCCAGCGAACCGAGCAGCCAGAACAACACCGAGCGGGCACCTTCGGCCGACCCGGAGGCGAAGACCAGGAAACTGGTGAGCGCCGACAAGGCGTACCCGACCGCCACGCCCGCCAACAACAGGCGCACCGACGTGACCCGGGCTGCGCCGCGGGCGATGAAGTAGACCAGGAAGGCGGCTGCGAGTGCGCCGGCGAATGCGCTGCCTTGAAGTGCGTACTCACCCATTCCGGCTCCGATGCCGAACAGGATGGACGCAGCCGCACCTGTCGAGGCGCCGGAGTTGATGCCGAGCAGATATGGATCGGCCAGCACGTTGCGCACCATCGCTTGCAGCACCGCTCCGGTGATAGCCAGTCCGGCGCCCACGACGGCGCCCAGGAGCACTCGTGGCAGCCGCACGTCCCACACGATCGCGTCCAACGCCGGAGACCAGGTGGCGACGCCGGGCGCACCGATGGTGTGGTGGCCGATGATCTGCACGATCGTGCTGACAGGGGTGGTGACTGCTCCGAGGGAGACGGCGAGCAGTATGGCCAGCAGCAGCGCCGTGCTCAACCCGAGCACCCACAGTCGGTGGCGGCGGCTTGTGCGGTGGACGCCCAGCAGGGTGCGGGCATCTACGGAATCAGTGGGTTGCGCCCCGGTGGTCGCGAGTTCGGGGGTGTCGTCCAACGGTGGCGGCCCCATTTTTCCCATATGCGACATCGTCGCATATGGGTGGAGCGCGGGCGTCCACAGGGCTCGGGTCGTGGCCGGCTCGCTGGACGTACTCTGTAGGGATGCCGCCCGCCGACGACACCAACTCGATGGACGCACTCATGCAGGCGGCCGTCGCCGCGGTCGGTGGATCGCCGCGTCCTGGCCAGCAACAGATGGTCGAGGCGGTCACCAAGGCATTCGCCGACCAGCACCACCTGCTGGTGCAGGCGGGCACGGGCACCGGGAAATCCTTGGCCTACCTCGTGCCCTCGATCGTCCACGCGCAGCAGACCGGCAAGCCGGTGATCATCGCCACGGCCACCCTTGCGCTCCAGGCGCAGATCGTCGGCCGCGACCTACCGGTGCTGGCCGAGGGCTTGAAGCCCGTGCTGGGCCGACGTCCGACCTACGGGCTGGTCAAGGGCCGCCGTAACTATCTGTGTCAGCACAAGTTGGTCGGTGGGTATCCCGACGAGGACGAGGAAGGACTCTTCGGTGTCGGCGCCGTCGACCAGCAACTCGGACGGCTGGAGAAGGAGATCGTCCGACTGCGCGAATGGGCCGATGAGACCGACACCGGTGATCGCGACGACCTCGTGCCCGGAGTCAGCGAACGGGCCTGGCGACAGGTCTCGGTGTCGGCGCACGAGTGCCTGGGCTCCACCTGCCCGGTGGTGCAGGACTGCTTCGTGGAGCAGGCACGTGCTGCCGCCAAGGAAGTCGACGTGGTCGTCACCAACCACAGCTTCATGGCGATCGATTCCTTCGAAGGGCGGCAGATGCTGCCCGAGCACGACGCCCTGGTGGTGGACGAAGCGCACGAACTCGTCGACCGCGTCACCTCCACGATCACCGACGAACTCACCGCGCCGATGGTGGCGGCTGCTGCCAAGAAGGCGGCCCGCTATCTCGACACCCACGAGCTTGCTGACACCGGCGTGTTCCTCGGGGGAGTGCTCGACCAGCTGGCCGAGGGCCGGTTGCTGGGTATTCCGGACAATCTCGCGCTCGCCGTCCAGCGGGTGCACGACGCCGCCCGCTCGGCCCAGACCGAACTGAAACCCGACAAGCCGGCCGACAACGACGGTCCACGGCAGATGGCCCGCGCCGCCGTCGATGAGGTGCAGGAAAATGCAGCGCGGTTGCTGGAGGAGCGCGAACTCGATGTCGCCTGGATCAGCCGCAGTGAGTACCGCGGTTCGATGCTGCACGTCGCGCCGATGAGTGTGGCAATGCTGGTGCGCGACAAGATCTTCGGCGACCGCACCGTGGTGATGACGTCGGCCACCCTCGAACTCGGCGGCACCTTCGACGCCGTCGCGGGCACCCTCGGTCTGCGCGGCGAAGGCAGTCCGATGTGGGAAGGGCTGGACGTCGGATCACCCTTCGACTACCCGCAGCAGGCAATCGCCTACGTGGCCAAGCATCTTCCGCCACCCGGCCGCGACGGCACCTCCGAGCAGACGATGGACGAGATCGAGACGCTCATCCGTGCCGCCGGTGGGCGCACACTCGGGCTCTTCTCCTCGCGCCGCGCCGCCGAGGCAGCAGCCGAGGCGATGCGTGAACGACTGGGCGAGGAGTTCCCGGTGCTCTGCCAGGGAGACGACCAGATGGGCACGCTGGTGAAGCAGTTCGCTGCCGACCCCCGCACCTGCCTGTTCGGCACGCTCACCCTGTGGCAGGGCGTCGATGTGCCTGGTTCGTCGAGTCAGCTGGTGATCATCGATCGCATTCCGTTCCCGCGACCCGACGACCCCATCACCTCGGCTCGTTCCCAGGCGATCGCCGAGCGCGGCGGCAACGGGTTCATGTCGGTCTCGGCCACCCACGCGGCGTTGCGGCTGGCGCAGGGAGCTGGACGTCTGATCCGCCGCTCCAGCGACCGTGGCGTCGTCGCATTCCTGGACAACCGCATGGTGACCGCGCGCTATGCCGGATTCCTGCAGCGGTCGTTGCCGCCGTTCTGGCCCACCACCGACCGCGAACTCGTGCTGCGTGCCCTGCGCCGCCTCGACGAGACCGCCGACGCCCCGACCCCGATCACGCCGCCGGCACCAGCCGCGGCCGCAATCAAACCCTCACCGCAGCAACGGTTCTCGCGTGAAGCAGGAGAGATCGCCAGCGCTGACACGGCCGAGTACGACGCCTTGCAGTTCACTGATGAGGACGCCGACGCGGTGGAGACGCCCGAACGTGCGGCACCCGAGGAGCACCCGACCCCCGCGGAGCCGGTGGACGTTGTCCCGACTGAACCCACGACTCCCGACGAGCAAGCGGGCTCGGCATGGACTGCCGAGGACGACGAAGAACTCGCCGACGGCGTGTCGTTGGGTCTGTCGGTCGACGAGCTTGCCGACCACCTCGACCGCGACCCCGATCAGATCGCTGCCCGGCTGGCAGCGCTCGGACTGGCAGCCTCATGAAGCACACCGAACTGGAGGTGCACGAGGAGCAGGCCTGGCACCCGCCCGTCCACCTGTTGCGCCGTATGGTCATCGCAGGCGCGCTCATCAGCCTCGTCGCACTGGGGCTGGGCTGGGTGCTCACTGCGCGAGGATCGGCCCGCACCGGCGAACTCGACGTGTCGGTCTGGGTGACGCAGCACCGCTTCGAACCGCTCACCTCGCTCAGTGTCTTCCTTGATGTCGCGATCCAACCGCTGTGTGTCTACGTGCTGATGGGGCTGGCGCTGTTGATCTTCTGGGTCGGCGGGCGAGGTTGGGATCTGGTGATCGAGGTCATCGTGTTCCTGGGCACCTGGGGAGCCACGACCCTTGCCAAACATGCCTACGACCGGGTGCGTCCACCCGATCCGCCGGTCGATCGCATCATCGCGCTGCACGACCCGAACACCATGCCCTCGGGGCACACCGCGGCTGCTGCTGCGCTCACCGCCGCACTCACGCTGACTGTCTGGTACGCCCGCGGATCCATCCGCACCGCCCTGCTGATCGGCGTGCCCTTCGTGCTGATGGTCGCCCTCAGTCGCATCGTCGTCGGTGCCCACTACCTGGGTGACGTGACGGTCGGCATCCTGCTGTCGCTCGGTGTGTCACTGCTGATCATCGCGCTGCTCATCAGGGTCGGGCTGATCGACCCGATCCAGGACGCCGGATCGCGCCCATTGTCGCCGTCGTGGCCTCCGGCGCCGAGGTGTCGCTGACGCCTCAGCGCAGGACGACGGTGCTGGAGCCGTTGAGGAAGACCCGGTGCTCGGCGTGCCAGGTCAGCGCCCGCGCCAGCACCTGGGTCTCGACGTCGCGGCCGGCCACCACCATGTGCTCGGGGGAGTAGGTGTGATCGATGCGGGCGACGTCCTGCTCGACGATCGGGCCCTCGTCCAGGTCGGGTGTGACGTAGTGCGCGGTCGCGCCGATGAGCTTCACGCCGCGGTCGTGGGCCTGGTGGTAGGGCCGGGCTCCCTTGAAGCTGGGCAGGAACGAGTGGTGGATGTTGATGGCGCGGCCCTGCAGCGCGCGGCACAGGTCGTCCGACAGCACCTGCATGTAGCGGGCCAGCACAACGAGTTCGACGTCGTACTCCTCGACCAGTTCCAGGATGCGGGCCTCCGAGACCGGTTTGGTCGCTGCGGTGATCGGCACGTGGTGGAACGGGATGTCGTGCGTGGCGACGGTCTTCTGGAAGGTCAGGTGGTTGGAGGCCACCGCGACGATGTCCAGCGGTAGCGAACCGACCTGCTGGCGGAACAACAGGTCGTTGAGGCAGTGACCGAGTTTGGAGACCAGCACCAGGGTGCGCACCGGACGCCCGGCCGGCCACAGACCCCACTCCATGCCGAATTGCATTGCGACCGCTTCGAATCCGTCCTGCAGATCGTCCAACGGTGTTTGCTCGCAGCGGAAGACCAGACGGATGAAGAAGCGTCCGGTGGTCGGATCCTCGAACTGTTGGCACTCGCTGATGTTGGCGCCCTGCTCGACCAGGAACCCGGTGATGGCGTGCACGATCCCCGGCCGGTCGACGCACGTGGCGGTGAGGACGAAATCGTTCGGTTCGTGGTTCAAAGCAGGCTCCTGGCAGTGAGGGTGAAGCCCTGTGAACATAGGGCATGCGCGTCGTGCGCGCTGGGTCATCTCGCTCGTGTCGGCGCGTGATGCAAGAGTGTGGCCATGACCGCCGTCCCGCCCTTGGTGCTGATCATTGGCCCGGAGCAACTCCTGGCCGATCGGGCTGTGCGCAGCACGATCGATCTGGTGCGTGAGACCGAGCCCGACGCGGAGGTCGTGCGGATCGAGGCCGCTGCGTACGAACCGGGTGAGCTGATGTTGCACACCAGCCCGAGTCTTTTCGGTGGTTTGAAGATCGTCGTGCTGCGCGGGCTCGACGAAGCAGGCGACGCGCTCCTCGACGAGGTCGTCGCGCTCGCCAAGGCACCCGCCGAGGGTTCGGTGCTGATCGTCGCGCACAAGGGTGGCAATCGCGGCAAGCGTGCGCTGGACGCCCTGAAGAAGGGCGGCGCCCGGCTCATCGATGCTCCGGCGATCAAGTCCGACCGAGACAAGTCGGCCTTCGTCACCAATGAGTTCCGAAGTGCGCGGCGCAAGGTGTCGCCCGAGGCAGTGCGGGCCCTGCTCGAAGCGGTCGGCAAAGACCTGGGGGAGTTGGCGGCGGCCTGCTCGCAGCTCATCGCCGACACCACCGGCCTCGTGGACGAGGAGCAGGTGCAGGAGTACTACGGCGGCAAGGTCGAGGCGACCGGTTTCCGCGTGGCCGACATGGCCGTGGCCGGCAACGCCGGCGAGGCGCTGCGCCTCCTTCGGCACGCCCTGGCTTCCGGGGTCGACCCGGTGCCGATCGTCGCCGTGCTCGCCGGTCAGCTGCGACAGGTGGCGCGGGTGGCCACGGCCGGCGGCGGATCCTCGGCAGCCTTGGCCAAACAACTGGGCATGGCTCCGTGGCAGGTCGACCGGGCCCGCCAGGCGTCCCGCGGGTGGGACGGTGAGCGGCTCGGCCGCGCCATCCAGGCCGTCGCAGCAGCAGACTTCGAGGTCAAGGGCGGCGGCCGCGACCCGGTCTACGCGGCGGAACGCGCGGTGCTCACGATCTGCCAGGAGCGGCAGGCGCGCTGATCCGCGCGACCGCGTGACACCCGCGATTTGGGGTGCGCAGCGGCCCACGTGTAGATTTGCGCCTTGCGTGCGCGCATTGGTCGTGCGCGCTCGCAGTAGTACCAACGCATCGAACTCGCCAGGGTCGTCCCCACGCCCCATCCGTTCCGGTGCGTCGTCGCCCTCTACGACACCCATCAGACCGAACGAGGAAGAACTTTCGTGGCAAACATCAAGTCCCAGATCAAGCGCATCAAGACCAACGCCGCTCGCACCGAGCGCAACAAGGCGTACAAGTCGGAGCTGCGCACCTGGATCCGCAAGACCCGTGAGGCCGTCACCGCTGGTGACGCCGAGCAGGCACAGGCACACCTGGCCACCGCGTCCAAGAAGCTGGACAAGGCTGTGAGCAAGGGTGTCATGCACAAGAACCAGGCCGCCAACAAGAAGTCGGCACTGGCCAAGGCTGTCAACGGCATCAACAACTGATTGCAGCCTTCTCACTGAACCACCAGCGAACGCCCCGCACCGTGACGGTGCGGGGCGTTCCTGTGTGTTCTGCGGTGCCGGACCAGCTGGTTCAGCTCAGCTGAACGGCGGGCGGGCGTCGAGCGCCACCGAGCGGCGTCCGGCGAAGCGCCACACCCGTGCGGCGCGGTCGCGGTCTTCCGCGGTGACCAGGTTGCCCATCCAGCGCAGCGCGAGCGTCATCAACAGGTCGGAGCGCATCCCGACCGGGCCGAGCGCGGTGAGCAGTTTGGGGTTGCTGAAGACCCCTGCGAGGCGGCGCGCGATGGAGAAGGCCTCGCCGTAGTGCTCGGTCAGCAGCGCGGGCCATGCCGTCTCCAGCGGGTCACCGGCCACCAGCATCTCGGCGATGAAACGTCCGCCCTCCAGGCCGTAGTCGATGCCTTCGCCGTTGAGCGGGTTGATGCATGCGGCGGCGTCGCCGATGAGTGCCCAGTTGGGGCCGGCGACATTGGAGACCGCGCCACCCATCGGCAGCAGCGCCGAAGTGGGCTGCCGCAGTTCACCGGACAGACCGAACTGGTCGCCGATCGTGTCGGCGTACACCTGCATCAGCGGCTTGATCGCGACATCGGCCGGACGTTTGGTGGTGGCGAGGGTGCCCGCGCCGAGATTCACCGAGCCGTCGCCGAGCGGGAAGACCCAGCCGTAACCGGACAGCAGTTGGCCTTCCTCGCCGCGTAGTTCGAGGTGGGAGGAGATCCACGGGTCGTTGCTCATCGTCGAGGTGACGTAGGAGCGCCCGGCCACGGCGTACACCGTGTCGCGGTGCCATTCGCGTCCGAGCACTTTGCCCAGCGGGGAGCGCACTCCGTCGGCGACGACGAGCCGTTCGCACTCGATCTCGAAGGTGCCCTCGCTGCCGCGAAAGGTCACTGCGCGCACGCGTCCACCTTCGAGCCGGGCATCGACTGCCTTGGCGCCTTCGACGCCGACCGCGCCGGCCTTGAGCGCGGTGGTGCGCAGGTGGTCGTCCAGTTCGGTGCGGGCCACAGCTGAGCCGCGATTGGGCAGGCCCTCGACGTCGGGCCAGGGCAGTTCGAGCCGCTGGCCGAAACCGTGCGCGCGCAGGCCGTGGTTCTCGGTGTGGGCGAAGACCCATTCGGTGAGGCCGAGCCGGTCGAGTTCGCCGATGGCTCGGGGGGTCAGGCCGTCGCCGCAGGTCTTGTCACGGGGAAAGACCGCAGCATCGGCCAGGACGACGTCCAGGCCGTGACGTGCCGCCCAGGTGGCGGCCGCCGAACCTGCGGGACCGGCCCCGACGACAAGAACATCCGTGTGGGTCGAAGAGGGCATGGGGGGATTCTCTCAGCGGGGCGGCGTAGCGCCAATTCGAGCGCCTCCGTGCGGCAGCGCCGGTCGGTCGGGCGGATCGCGCTGCGATATCGTTGCCGCTATGCATTGTCTGCTCCTGCTTCGATTGCCGCGCTGATCAGACCGGACCTCAGCGCGGCCGCCCCTTGCCCACCAGCGAGGGGCTTCTTGTTGGCACTGTTCGGTGCCGCCGCAGAACTACGCAGACGACATCACGTGAGGGCACGATGACCAACGAACAGAAGACCGCTTCGGACACCCCGAAGTTCCGCTACACCGCCGAACTGGCTGGCCGCATCGAGCAGGCCTGGCAGGACAAATGGGAGCAGGAAGGCACTTTCAACGCCCCCAACCCCAGCGGTCCGTGGGCCGACCCCGACGCGCTGGGCAAGGACAAGTACTTCCTGCAGGACATGTTCCCCTACCCCTCCGGCGCCGGCCTGCACGTCGGGCACCCGCTGGGGTTCATCGCCACCGACGTCTTCGCGCGCTACCAGCGGATGACCGGCAAGAACGTGCTCTACACGATGGGTTTCGATGCCTTCGGTCTGCCGGCCGAGCAGTACGCGGTGCAGACCGGGCAGCACCCGCGCAAGACCACCGAGGACAACATCGTCACCTACCGGCGGCAGCTGCGCCGCCTGGGTTTGTCGCATGACCTGCGGCGTTCGTTCGCCACGATCGACCCGGAGTACTACAAGTGGACGCAGTGGATCTTCCTGAAGATCTACAACGCCTGGTACGACGAGCAGGCGGGTAAGGCGCGTCCGATCGAGGAGCTGGTCGCCGGCTACGAGTCGGGCCAGATCGCCACCCCGGACGGCCGTGCGTGGGCCGACCTGGATGCCGTCGAGCGCACCGCCGCCGTGGACGCGCGCCGCCTGGCGTACAAGAAGGAAGTGCCCGTCAACTGGGCACCCGGCCTGGGCACCGTCGTCGCCAACGAAGAGGTCACCAACGAGGGCCTGACCGAGCGCGGCGACATGCCCGTCTTCCGCCGCAACCTGTCGCAGTGGATGATGCGCATCACCGCCTACGCCGACCGGCTGATCGACGACCTCGACCGCATGGAATGGCCCGAGTCGATCAAGGCGATGCAGCGCAACTGGATTGGTCGCTCCCAGGGTGCGGCGCTGAGCTTCCAGGTCGATGGTTCGGATGCTTCCATCGAGGTCTTCACCACCCGTCCCGACACCGTCTTCGGTGCGACCTTCATGGTGCTGGCTCCCGAGCACCCGCTGGTCGAGCAGATCGTGCCGGCGCAGTGGCCGGAGGGCACCAAGGACGTCTGGACCGGCGGCGCTGCCGACCCGCGTGCAGCCGTCGCCGACTACCGACTGGCTGCCTCGCGCAAGAGTGACGTCGAACGTCAGGCTGACGAGAAGACCAAGACGGGTGTCTTCACCGGCGCTTATGCGACGAACCCGTTGACCGGCAACGCGATTCCGGTTTTCATCGCCGATTACGTGCTGATGGGTTATGGCACCGGAGCGATCATGGCCGTGCCCGGACAGGACGACCGCGACTGGGCTTACGCCACCGCCTTCGAGCTTCCCATCGTCCGCACCGTGCAGCCCGCCAACGGCCACCCGGACGACCAGCCCTTCCTGGGCGACGGCCCCGCCATCAACTCCGCCAACGGGCGAATCTCGTTGGACGGCATGGGTGTTGCCGATGCCAAGGCAAAGATCATCGAGTTCGTCGAGGCAGAAGGTTTCGGCCATGGCACCATCAACTACAAGCTGCGCGACTGGCTGTTCAGTCGCCAGCGGTACTGGGGTGAGCCCTTCCCGATCGTCTACGACCAGGACGGCGTGGCACACCCGCTGCCCGACTCGATGCTGCCGGTCGAACTGCCCGAGGTGGCCGACTACTCGCCCAAGACCTACGCACCCGACGACAAGGACTCCATGCCGGAGTCGCCGTTGTCGCGCGCGCAGGAGTGGGTGAGCGTCGAACTCGACCTGGGAGACGGCCCCAAGACCTACCGCCGCGAGACCGACACCATGCCCAACTGGGCCGGATCCTGTTGGTACGAGATGCGTTACACCGACCCCGACAACCACGACCGCTTCGTCGACCGCGAGTGCGAGGAGTACTGGATGGGCCCCGGCCGGGGCGCGGGCAAGGGTGTCGCGAACGACCCGGGCGGTGTCGACCTGTACGTCGGCGGCGTGGAGCACGCGGTGCTGCACCTGCTGTACGCACGCTTCTGGCACAAGGTGTTGTTCGACCTGGGCGAGATCAGCTCGCAGGAGCCTTTCCGCCGGTTGTTCAACCAGGGATACGTCCAGGCGTTCGCATTCCGTGACCACCGCGGTCAGCCGGTGCCAGCCGCCGAGGTGGAGGAGCACCCCAGCGCCTCCGGTGGTGAGTCGACCTGGACGTGGCAGGGCCAGCCGGTCACTCGTGAGTACGGGAAGATGGGCAAGTCGCTGAAGAACGTCGTCACTCCTGACGAGATGTGCCAGCAGTACGGCGCCGACACCTTCCGGGTCTACGAGATGTCGATGGGTCCGCTGGATCAGTCGCGCCCGTGGGAGACCCGCGCCGTCGTGGGCTCGCAGCGTTTCCTGCAGCGGCTGTGGCGCAACGTCGTCGACGAGGAGACCGGTGAGTCGGTGGTCAGCGACGACCCCGCGGACGAGGCCACGCTGCGCCTGCTGCACAAGACGATCGAGGCTGTGCGTGGCGACTTCGAGACGCTGGGCTACAACACCACGATCGCTCGGTTGATCGAGCTGAACAACGCCCTCACCCGCCTGGACGCCTCACCACGATCGGTCGTCGAGCCGTTGGTGCAGATGGTGGCGCCGCTGGCCCCGCACATCGCTGAGGAACTCTGGCAGCGCCTGGGCCATGACACCTCGATCACCTTCGAACCCTTCCCGCAGGCCGACCCCGCCCTGCTGGTCGACGACACCGTGACCTGCGTGGTGCAGGTGCTGGGCAAGGTGCGCGACCGCCTGGAGGTGGCCGCCGACATCAGCGACGCCGACTTGGAGGCCGCCGCGCTGGCCAGCGATCGCGTGCAGAGCACGATCGGTGACAAGTCGGTGCGCAAGGTGATCGTGCGGGCACCGAAGCTGGTCAACATCGTGGTCGGCTGAGCGGCGATGACGGTAGCGGTGGTCACGGACTCCTCGGCATATCTGCCGAGGGAGATCGCGGCCCGTGCGCGCGTCTTCGTGGTGCCGCTGCACGTCGCCCTCGACGGCGTCTCCCACGACGAGGGAGTCGACATCTCGCCCGGCGACGTCGCCGACGCACTGCGCGCGCATCGCGCCGTCGTCACCTCCCGCCCGTCGCCGGGAGCATTCTTGGAGGTCTACGAGGAGCTGTTGGCGCGCGGTGTCGACCGCATCGTCTCGGTGCACCTTTCCGGCCACATGTCGGGCACGGTGTCGTCGGCCGAGATCGCCGCCGCGGAATGTGCCGCCGACATCCGGGTGGTCGACAGTGGTGTCATCGGGATGGCCATGGGCTTTCCGGTGCTCGCCGCGGCCCAGGCCGCAGCTGACGGAGCAGATCTGGACGTGGTGACGCGGGTTGTGCAGCAGCAGGCCGGCGCCGCGCGTGCGTTCTTCTACGTCGACACCCTCGAACACCTGCGCCGTGGCGGACGGGTCGGTCGGGCGTCCTCGCTCGTGGGCTCGGCATTGTCGATCAAGCCGCTGTTGACGCTGACCGACGGGCACATCGAGGCCTTGGAGAAGGTGCGGACGACCTCGCGCGCCCTGGCCCGCATGCTGGCGCTGAGCGTCGATGCAGCCGACGCGATGGACACCGAGCAGGGCATTGACCTGGCCGTGCAGCACCTGGATGCCCGTGAGCGTGCCGAGCAGCTCGCCGAGCAGCTGGCCGAAACGGTGCCGGGTGTGCGCCGGGTGCTCGTGGACGAGCTCGGCGCCGCGGTCGGGGCACATGTCGGGCCCGGCACGGTGTCGGTGGCGATCGTTCCTCGGCCCGAAAGCGGCCTGTCGGACGTCTTGGACTAGAGGCGTTCTCCACAGCGGAGCGGTGCTGCGGCGGCTGTCCACAGGGCTCGCTCGGACGCCAGCGCGTCCCCTGACCTCGTGCCTACCGTGGCGCGCATGCCAGCCCGTCACAACCAGCCACCGGATCGACTCGCCGCGATCCTCGCCGAACTCGACGAGGGGAGACGTACCCCGTGGGTGCCGGCCGAGGACGAGATCATCGACCGCCGCCCGCTGTGGCCGCGGCGCAGGGGGCGCGCCGAGCAGACGTCGACACAGACACAGGATCTGGAGGCACTGCCTTTCGCCAGCGATCCTGTTGATCGCGACGAGCCGGAGCCGACCTCACGCGCCGATCGCCGGGCCCGCGGTCTGCCCGGGCGCGACATCCAGCCACATACGCCGCTGTTCCGATCTCCGCTGCCCGACACCGAGATCGAATCGCATCCCGGCCGGTCGGCCCTCACCGGAGCGCTGGTGGTGCTGGTCGTGGTCGCGGCGGTCTTCGGATTTCGCGTGTGGTCGGCTCGCAGCAGCTCCGAACCCGTGCCATTGGCCGGCGCCGCGAGCGCTGCCTCCACCTCGTCGGCGGTGAGTCGTTCGACTCCTGCTAGGTCACCCATGTCGGCGGCCGGCACCAACCGGGGACAAGCGAGCGCCGGAGCGCCGCCGAGCGCGTCGAGCTTCCTGGTGCACGTCGTCGGTCAGGTGCACCGTCCCGGAGTGGTGCGTCTGCCGGCCGGGTCGCGCGTGGACGATGCGCTGCGAGCAGCGGGCGGCGCCACGCGGTCCGCCGATCTGGCCCTTGTCAATCTGGCGCGTCCGGTGTCCGATGGTGAACAGATCCACGTGCCCAAACCGGGGGAGATGCCTGCGCCGCCACCCGCAGCTCCGCCGGCCGCCGGCTCGGGTGGAGTCAAGGAATCCGGCAGCGCAGCGAGTGGGCCGGTCAACCTCAACACCGCCTCCGAGTCCGACCTCGATTCACTGCCCGGAGTAGGGCCGGTGTTGGCCGCCCGGATCGTCCAGTGGCGCACCACCAACGGGCGGTTCAGCTCCGTCGACGATCTCGGTGAGGTCAGCGGCATCGGCGACAAACTGTTGGCACAACTACGTCCGCTCGTCGCGGTCTGATCAGTGAGCGCCGCGAGTGAGCGCTCCGTGCTCGACCTGCGGCTCCTGCTCCCGGCTCTGCTCGCCTGGGCGGTCTGCGCGGCGCTGTTGTCGGCACCGACCGGTCTAGTGCTCGCTGTCGGAGTCGGCACGCTCGCCGCCGCTGTCGTGAGTGCGAGCAGGCGATCCTGGGCGTGGGTGCTTTGTTGTGTCGCCATGACCGTTCTGCTGGTCGGTCTCCTCGGGCATCGCAGCGTCGCGGACTCCGGGCTGGTGCCCTCACTCGCCCAGCGGTCGGCGACGGTGCGGGTGGAGGCAAAGGTGATCTCCGACCCGGTGCGACTGCCGCCGAAGGCAACTGCGGAGCCGATGTGGCGAGTACGGCTGCAGATCACCCGCATCTCCGGGCGCGGTGAGGTGTCCAGCGCCCGCACCCCGGTGCTGGCGTTCGGAGGCGAGGCGCTGAGCACCCTGCGCTGGCACGAACGAGTGCGGGCCGTCGGCAGGCTCCAGCCACCACGAGACGGTGCGGACGTCCGGGCCACCTTGCGGATCAGCGGTCCGGTCGAGGTGACCTCGCGTGCCGGACCGATCGAACAAGCGGTGGAACACCTGCGCGGCGGCCTCCGGTCCAGCACCGCCGGCCTACCGCAAGACCCGGCCGGACTCGTCCCCGCCTTGGTCATCGGCGACACCAGCCGGCTGCCGGAGCAGTTGAACGAGGACATGCGCGCGACCGGGATGACTCACCTCAACGCAGTCAGCGGCTCGAACGTGACCGTCGTGCTGTTGTGCGTGCAGTGGCTGGCCGGGCTGATCCGCGTTCCACGACGGTGGCGCATGCCGTTCGCGTTCGTCGGGCTCGGGCTGTTCGTCATGCTCTGTCGCCCCGAGCCCAGCGTCGTCCGTGCCTCCGCGATGGGGGTGGTCGGTCTGTTGGCGTTTCGCACCGGAAGCCGGCCGGCCGGTGCACCGGCGCTGGCCGCCGCGATCCTGGTGCTGTTGATCATCGACCCCGGCCTGTCGAGGTCGTTCGGATTCATCCTCTCAAGCCTTGCGACCTTGGGTCTGCTGCTGTTCGCTCGGCGGTGGGCAGACGTCATGGCGGCCCGCCTTCCACGACGGTGCAAGCCGCTGGCTGAGGCGACGGCGGTGCCTCTGGCCGCTCAGGTCTTCTGCGCACCGGTCACGGTGCTCCTGCAACCCATGGTGAGTCTGGTCGGATTGCCGGCGAATGTGCTCGCCGCGCCCTTGGTGCCGATCGCGACGGTTGCGGGGGTGCTCGTCGTCGTCACCGCGCCGATCCTTGCGCCCGTGGCGATGCTGCTCGCGTGGGTGGCCGGTCTGCCCGCCTGGGGCATCGCGTTGATCGCGCACGCTGCAGCAGCAGTGCCGTTCGGGGCGCTGCCGTGGATCGGTGGATGGTGGGGCGTGGCGTTGCTGGTGGCGGTGATCTCGATCCTGCTGGTCACCGGCCCCTGGTGGTGGGCGCAAGCGCTCCGCCGACGTTGGGCCGCGGCTGCAGCTGCGCTCACGGCGCTCGCGGTCACTGCGCCGGTGCCGCCCGGGCCGGTCACCGGCGGCTGGGTGGCCGCCATGTGCGATGTCGGCCAGGGCGACGCGATGGTGCTGCGGGGGAGTGTCGGGCACACCGTGCTCATCGACACCGGACCCGACCCGGAGGCCGTCGGCACCTGCCTCGATCGCCTCGGGGTGGCGCAGCTGGACGCCGTGGTGCTGACCCACTTCCATGCCGACCACGTGGCGGGTCTGGCCGGGGCGTTGCGCGGACGAGTGGTGCGGGAGGTCTTCATCACCTCGGTCGACCAGGACGAAGGTGCATCGCGCAGCGACGAAGCAAGCGCACGCGGGCCGACCCTGGAGCTGCTGGCCCGCCGCCGCATCCCAGTGCATTCATTACGTCAGGGTGACCAGTTGTCCTGGCCCGGCCTCACGGCAGGAGTGCTGTGGCCCGCTCGAATACTCACCGAAGGATCCGTGCAGAACAACGGCAGCCTGGTGCTCGACGTCGATCTGCGCGGCCAACGGATGCTGCTCACCGGCGACATCGAACGAGAAGCTGCAGCGAACGTCCGTCGGGCCCTTGCCGGGTCGCCCGACCGGCGTCCGATCGCTTTGCTGAAGGTGGCGCACCACGGATCGTCCAATCAGGACGACGCGCTGGTGCTCGCCGCTGGCACGCAGGTCTGCCTCATCAGCGTGGGGAGGGACAACTCCTACGGGCATCCCGCTCCCAGAACTCTGCAGTTGCTGGCGCGATCAGGATGTGCGGTGTTGCGCACCGATCAGCGCGGCACGGTCGTGCTCCACTTGCGCGCTGGGGTCCTGGCGACCAGCCGGTGATGCATCGGGTCAGTGCGGTGCGCCGACGCACGATGCGTCGGATGCTGCCTCGACGAGGGCTTCGATGGTGGCTGCAACGGCCGGCACACGGGTGAGATCCGGGGTGGTGACCGCGTACACCGTGCGATGGGACGGCGGGTCGATCGGCAGCACCTTCACCCGGGCGTTCGGCGCCGAACGCAGGATGAGGTCGGGCACCAGCGAGACTCCGAGCCCCTCAGCCACGAGGCCGAGCACCGCCACGTAGTCCTCGGTCTCGAATGCGACGTCGGGGCGGAAGCCGGCCTGGTCGGCGAGGGAGAGCAGGTGCCCTCGGCAACGCGGACAGCCGGCGATCCACGGGTCGGACGACAGCTCGGCAAGGTTCACGCTGTCCTGCTTCGCCATCGGATGGTCGAGCGGGAGGGCGACGCGAACGTGGTCGAGGAGTAGCTCGCGCACCTTGAAGTCGTCGAGATTGTCAGTGCTGATCTGCAAGCCGTCGTAGGTGAAGGCCACGGCGACGTCGCACTCACCGGCGCGCAGCGCGGCCAACGACTGCGGCGGTTCGCCCTCGGCGAAGGTGACGTGCACCTGCGGGAAACGCTTCTTGACCAGTGCCAGCGCCTTCGGCACCAGAGTCGAGGACGAGGACGGGAAAGCCATGAGCCGCACCCGCCCCGCCTGCAGTCCGGCGATGGCCGCCACTTCCGACTCCGCCGCGCTGATCGCGCCGAGCACAGCACCGGCGTGGCGGGCCAACACCTCGCCGGCCTCCGTCAACCGCACATTGCGGCCCATCCGCTCGACCAACGGCGTGCCGAGACGTTCCTCCAGGCGGCGCACCATTTGCGAAATGGCCGGCTGGGAGTATCCGAGCGCCGAGGCCGCAGCGGTGAAACTGCCCTCGTCAGCAATGGCACGAATCACCCGGAGTCCGGCAGCGTCAATCATGGCCACTAGCGTACAAACGTCCGACACGCGCCATGGAAGCCCCGCGAGGAGAATCTGATGGACCCAGACCGCACCTATCTTGCGGAGCGTTTGCGCGACGGTGAGGTCTTGGCTCTGACCGGTGCAGGCCTGTCGACTGCGTCCGGACTGCCCGACTATCGCGGCCCCGATGGTCAGCGTCGCGTCGAACCGATGACGATCGCCCAGTTCCGCACCGGCGCCGACGCCCGCAGGCGGTACTGGTCGCGTTCGTACGTCGGTTGGGAACGGTTTCGGCAAGCGGCGCCCAATGGTGCTCATCGCCACATGGCGGCACTGGAGCAGGCGGGGCTCATCACCGCGACTATCACCCAGAACGTCGACGGCCTTGCGCAGGAAGCCGGTTCGACCAATGTGATCGAGCTGCACGGAAACCTTGGTCGGGCGATCTGCCTGAACTGCGGCCGCACGGTCGACAGGCAATGGATGCAGGAAGAGTTCAGCGCTCTCAACCCTGCGTTCGCGGCGGACGCCGAGCGTGCCCGCGAGCTGCCGCTGCGACCCGACGGCGACGTCGACATCGACGAATCGCTCATCCACGACATCGCGCTGGTCGACTGTCCCTCCTGCGGCAGCGATCTGCTCAAACCCGATGTGGTGATGTTCGGTGAGTCCGTGCCCAAGGAGACCGTCGAGTACTGCTTCGCACTCGTGGAGCGTGCCCGCACCCTCCTGGTGGTGGGCTCCTCGCTCGGCGTCATGTCGGGTTACCGCTTCGCCCGGCGGGCCGCTGCGCACGACATCCCGGTGGTGTTGGTCAACACCGGATGGTCTCGAGCCGAAGAGCTGGCCGATCGTCATCTGCACCGGCCGTTGCAGGAAGTGCTCGCCGAAGCGGTCGCGGACGTCGGCATCACCGATCGGGGCTGAGATGCCGAACGGCCCGCCTTCTCCTGGAGAAGACGGGCCGCGATGCAGCAACGACGATCAGACGCGACGCAGGACAGCAGTCACCTTGCCGAGGATGACCGCGTGGTCGCCGTCGATGGGGTCGTAGGCGGGGTTGTGCGGCATCAGCCAGACCTTGCCGTCCTTGCGCTTGAAGGTCTTGACGGTTGCCTCGTTGTCGAGCATGGCGGCCACGATGTCGCCGTTGTCGGCGGTGGGTTGCTGACGGACGACCACCCAGTCGCCTTCGCAGATGGCTGCATCGATCATCGAGTCGCCCACGACCTTGAGCAGGAACAGATCTCCCTCACCCACGATCTGCTTGGGCAGCGGGAAGATGTCCTCGACCACTTCCTCGGCCAGGATCGGGCCACCGGCTGCGATGCGGCCGACCACCGGCACGTAGGAAGCTGCCGGACGCTGGTCGCCCACGGCGGTCTCGTCAACGACGGACTCGCTGGCCGCAGTGACGCTGGAGCCACCGCGGACTCCGCGCTTGTCCTTGTCGCGGTCGGGGGAGATCACCTCGATCGCACGCGGACGGTTGGGGTCGCGTCGCAGGTAGCCCTTGCGCTCGAGCATCGACAACTGGTGCGCCACAGAGCTGGGACTGGTGAGCCCGACCGCTTCACCGATCTCGCGCAGGCTCGGCGGGTATCCGCGCCGGTCGACGGAGTTGCGGATGACCTCCAACACCTTGCGCTGCCGGGTGGTGAGCGCTCGGCCGCCGTCGTCGTCGGGCAGGTGGTGGATCTTGGCCATGTCTGCGTCCTTCGTCATGCCGTCGTGGTGGTGATGGCGGGAAATGCATGCACTACGAGCGCGCCGCTCCTCAAGAAAGCGGCGCTGAAACCCGCTCCACGTCTGGGCTGACCGGGTGTGTCCGAGCTCGACCCAGAGTTGCCACAAGGGCCGTTGTCGGTGGTCGATGCCAGGCTGCGGAGCATGAGTCGAGGCTATGTGGTTCGCACACAGTTATCAAACATGTGTACGAGGCGTGTCTCGCATTCTTCGAACAGTCGTGCTATACATCGTACAGACGTTCTATCGCACACCTGTGCGATTCGAGCACATGAGCGGCGCGCAGACGCGCCGGAGACGGAGGACATCATGAGTGCAGTCGCTCACTGGGCCGAGCCGATCGCGAGCCCTGCTCGTCGCGACGGCCGGCACCTGTCCCTGGTGACCGAGCGGGCCCTGCCGGCCGACATCGCCGGCGATGCCGGCCTGCACCTGACCGTCCGGGGGCGCCGCGTGCTGGCGGCGCTGGTGCTGGCGCTGGTGTGCGCCGGTGGTTGGGGTGCGGCCCAGGCCGTCGCGGGCGGCCCGGCTGCGATCGATTCGGTCACCGTGCAGTCCGGGCAGACCCTGTCGCAGATCGCGCACGAGGCCTACCCGAGCCTGCCGGTCGCCGAGGCCGTGGTGCGGGTGCAGTTGGCGAACAATATGAACTCCCTGCATGTGCACCCTGGCCAGGAGTTGTCGATTCCGCGCTGAGCCGCCCTCGATCCCGTTCGTTCGGACGCCTCCCGTTGGGGGCGTCCGAACTGCGTTGTGAGCGACCTCTTCGGCCACCTGCCATCGGTCGTCGCGATGGTTCGGGGCGTGACCTGCGCATTCGCACCCAGCGGCAAAGGGATCGACACGACTCTTGCATCTTGGGGTCGAAGAGGAATAGCATCCCTACATCTAGTAGTTACACCGATGTAAGTCGTCCACAGGCGATCCCCAGGGTCTCCACGATTTCTACACCGGTTCTCCACAGATTGATCCCCAAGATCGGTTCGGCTGCTGATGAGCAGCTCGGGCATTCCCATGCCTCGAACCGCCTCGATGTGCGTCCGGAGGTGACCCATGCACTGCCCGTTCTGCCGGCATGACGATTCGCGGGTCGTCGACAGTCGCAGCAGCGACGACGGCACCACCATCAAGCGGCGGCGCGCGTGTCCCTCGTGCGGCAAGCGCTTCTCCACTGTGGAGACCGCGAGCCTCACCGTGGTGAAGCGTTCCGGTGCCAGCGAGCCCTTCTCGCGGCAGAAGGTGCTCGTCGGAGTCCGCAAGGCATGCCAGGGCCGCCCGGTCACCGAAGACCAGCTCGCCCTGTTGGCGCAGCAGGTGGAAGAAGGCATCCGCTCGCACGGCGTGGCAGAGATCGACGCGCACGACGTGGGCCTGGAGATCCTCGGGCCGTTGCGCGACCTGGACGAGGTGGCCTACCTGCGCTTCGCCTCGGTCTACCAGGCCTTCGACAATCTCGACGACTTCGACGCAGCGATCCAACTGCTGCGGGCCGAGCGCGCGGTCGCTGCGGCCGACAGCGACGCGAGCGAGGTTGTCGGTGGTGACGGCGAGACTGGTTCACCAGGGGTCCGCACCCGCCGAGTCACCAAGACCTGAGCCTCGGCTCACCTGCTCAAGCACCACAGCACAACCAGTCAGCCAGACCAGTTCAGCCCAGCAACGACCAGTTCAAGACAGTAGTCACGAAGGAGCATCATGACGGAGACGACCAACGCGCGTGCTAAGACGCGTCGAGGCGGTAAGGGCGTGAAGGTGGAGCGCATCTTCACCACGCCCGGAGTGCACCCGTACGACGAGGTCAAGTGGGAACGCCGCGACGTCGTCCAGCAGAACTGGAAGACCGGCGAGACCATCTTCGAGCAGCGGGGTGTCGAGTTCCCCGACTTCTGGTCGCTGAACGCTTCCACCATCGTCACCACGAAGTACTTCCGTGGTGCGCTGGGCACCGACGCCCGCGAAGTGAGCCTCAAGCAGCTCATCGACCGCGTCGTGCTCACCTACGTCAAGGCCGGCAAGGAGTTCGGCTACTTCGCCTCCGAGGACGACGCCACCCTCTTCGAGCACGAGTTGACCTGGTCGCTGCTGCACCAGGTGTTCAGCTTCAACTCCCCGGTGTGGTTCAACGTCGGCACCCCGAGCCCGCAGCAGGTCTCCGCCTGCTTCATCCTCGCCGTCGACGACTCGATGGACTCCATCCTCAACTGGTACAAGGAAGAGGGCTTCATCTTCAAGGGCGGCTCCGGTGCCGGCCTCAACCTCTCCCGTATCCGTTCCTCCAAGGAATTGCTCTCCAGCGGCGGCACGGCCAGCGGCCCGGTCAGCTTCATGCGCGGCGCCGATGCCTCCGCAGGCACCATCAAGTCCGGTGGCGCCACGCGTCGCGCGGCCAAGATGGTCGTCCTCGACGTCGACCACCCCGACATCGAGGAGTTCATCGAGACCAAGGCGCGTGAGGAAGACAAGATCCGCGCCCTGCGCGACGCCGGTTTCGACATGGACCTCGGCGGCAAGGACATCACCTCCGTCCAGTACCAGAACGCCAACAACTCGGTGCGCGTCAGCGACGAGTTCATGCGTGCGGTCGAGGACGGCAAGCCCTTCGGGCTGCGTGCCCGTGGCACCGGCGAGGTCATCGAGACCGTCGACGCCCGTGAGCTGTTCAACAAGCTCAACAAGGCTGCCTGGGAGTGCGCCGACCCGGGTCTGCAGTACGACGACACGATCAACGCTTGGCACACCAACCCCGAGACCGGCCGCATCACCGCGTCCAACCCGTGCTCGGAGTACATGTCGCTCGACAACTCCTCGTGCAACCTCGCCAGCCTCAACCTGCTGAAGTTCCTCAAGGACGACGACACCTTCGACACCGCCACCTTCCAGAAGGTGGTGGAGATGGTCATCACCGCGATGGACATCTCGATCTGCTTCGCCGACTTCCCCACCGAGGCGATCGGCAAGACCACTGTCGACTACCGCCAGCTCGGCATCGGTTACGCCAACCTCGGCGCATTGCTGATGGCCACCGGTCACGGCTACGAGTCCGAAGGCGGACGCAGCCTCGCCGCGGCGATCACCTCGCTGCTCACCGGCGCTGCCTACAAGCGCTCGGCAGAGATCGCCGGTGTGGTCGGCCCGTACGCCGGCTATGCCCGCAATTCCGACGCGCACAAGAAGGTCATGCGCAAGCACCAGGCCGCCAACGACCAGGTGCGCACCCTCGACGCGATGGACTCCGACATCCACCGCTACGCCACCAAGGCGTGGGCCGAGGTCGTCGAGCTCGGTGAGAAGAACGGCTACCGCAACGCGCAGGCCTCGGTGCTCGCACCCACCGGCACCATCGGCTTCATGATGGACTGCGACACCACCGGTATCGAGCCCGACTTCTCGCTGGTGAAGTTCAAGAAGCTCGTCGGCGGCGGCTCCATGCAGATCGTCAACCAGACGATTCCGCGGGCGCTGAAGAAGCTGGGCTACCAGACCGAGCAGATCGAGGCGATCGTCGAGCACATCGCCGAGAACGGTCACGTCATCGACGCACCGGGCCTGAAGCGTGAGCACTACGAGGTGTTCGACTGCGCGATGGGTGAGCGTGCGATCAGCCCGATGGGCCACGTTCGCATGATGGCTGCCTGCCAGCCGTTCCTGTCGGGCGCGATCTCCAAGACGGTCAACCTGCCCGAGACCGCGACGGTCGACGAGATCGCCGAGGTGCACCTGCAGGGCTGGAAGCTGGGCCTGAAGGCCATCGCGATCTACCGCGACAACTGCAAGGTCGGTCAGCCGCTCTCGGACGCCAAGGCCAAGGAGAAGCCAGTTGCGGCAGAGGAGAAGGTCGAGACGGAGAAGGTCATCGAGTACCGCCCCGTCCGTCGCCGTCTGCCCAAGCGTCGCACCAGCCAGACCACCTCGTTCGCCATCGGCGGGGGAGAGGGTTACCTGACGGCCAGTCAGTACGACGACGGTGAACTCGGTGAGATCTTCCTGAAGTTCGGCAAGCAGGGCTCCACCCTTGCCGGCGTCATGGATGCCTTCTCGATCGCGGTCTCGGTCGGCCTGCAGTACGGCGTGCCGCTCGACACCTACGTGGAGAAGTTCACCAACCTGCGCTTCGAGCCGGCCGGCCTCACCGATGACCCGGACGTCCGCATGGCGCAGTCGATCATGGACTACGTCTTCCGCCGGTTGGCGCTGGACTACATGGACTTCGAGACCCGTTCGTTCATGGGCATCCACAGCGCAGACGAGCGTGCTCGTCAGCTCGAGACCGGTTCGTACGCACCGAACTCCGACGAAGACCTCGAGGAAGAACTCGAGACCCTCTCGCAGTCGGCCGCGACCAAGGAACCGACCAAGGAGCCGGCCAAGCCTGCGCTGCAGGTGATCTCGGGTGCCGGTGCCGCCGATGCTCGTGAGGTCTCCCCGGAGGTGCACTCCTCGGCCGAGCTGATGGAGAAGTTCCAGGGCAAGGCTGCCGACGCGCCGATGTGCATGACCTGCGGCACCAAGATGCGCCCGGCCGGTAGCTGCTACGTCTGCGAAGGCTGCGGAAGCACCTCCGGCTGCAGCTGATCGTCACCGCGCTGGATCCTGATCCAACGCATGAAGAACCGCCGGCCCGCGAAAGCGGCCGGCGGTTCTTCGTGTCATCGCCGGGTCAGAGCTGGAAGCCGTACGTGCGGTTCAGCGATGGCTCTGCGCGTACCGATCCAGTTGTGCCGCAGCGGTACTGGCGAACCCGCGCACCCCGGCCTCGCTGCCGCCGGTGGTCAACACCACGAGCACCTGATCGGACTGATCGCCGGGGGTGTACCACGCGCCGTTCTGCGCCGCTCCGATCGAACCGCTCTTGAACCACACGGTCTTCCAATCGGATGGCTTCCGGAACGGATCCGAAGGCACCTGCATGAAGGTGGCCGCTTGTCCGGATCGCTGCCCGAGCGTCTTCATCCGGGAAGCGATCGCGACCCACGCCCGTGCAACGTCGACCGTGGTCGCCCAGTAGCCGATACCCACCGCGAGATGTGCAGCACCCAACTGTTCGTCGCCGGCCGCACCGTGGGCAGGTTCCACCAACCGGGCCCGGGTCGCCGTGTCGGCAGTCGCCCAGTCCGCCCGAGCATCGGCAGCACGCCGGCTACCCGAATACACCAGCCAGAGGTCTTCACGGATCGTGAGGAAGGGCTTGAGCAGTTCGGGTCGGGAGTGACCGCTCGCCTGCACGGCCTTCGCGAGTGCGTCCTGCCCGAGTGTGCGGATGAGCAGGCTGGTCGCTGTGTTGTCGGAGATCTGGAACATCATCCGTGCTGCCTCCCGCACGGTGATGCGGGTACCGACACCTCGGCCGCCCAGGGCGCCGCTGCCGGCCGCGATATCGGCGCGCTGCACGGTGAGAGTGCGGTCCCACGTGAGCGCTCCCGATCCGATGGCGTCCAGCACCGCCACCATGACGTAGAGCTTGATGACGGACGCGATCGGCTGAGCGTCCTGCGGGCCCGAGCGATGCACGATCTGCAAATGCCCGGACGGCGTGACGACCCCGGCCATCAATGCCACCTTGCTCGCGACGTTGCGGGCGGCGGCGTCGACACCGCTCCAGTCGGCCGCGCGTACTCCGGGGGCAGTCGTCACGGCGGGTGCACGGGTGGAGGCAGCCGGCGACGACGTAGTGACGGATGAACTGGACGCGCTGTACGACGCCGGTAGGTCGTCGCCGTGGCCGGTTGAGCAGCCAGCGAGCAGGGCAGGCGCCACCATCGCGGCGACCAGGCGTCGTCTGGGCAGTTTCGTCCGCACTCCGCGAACGTTATAGAGGCGGGCAGGGGAAGCGAACGAGTGCACCTCGCCCGGAGCCCACATAATCGCTACTGATGAGTAGCATCGGAGTCGTGAGCACTGTGAAGCAGCAACGGGCTGCAGCCGCTGGACAGGACGCTCGCGGCGTCGTGGCCGGTCTGCGTGATGCGCACGGCGCCGCGGCGACCAAGCTGTTCAGCAAGGCGCGCGGGCAGTTCGGGCCCGCCGTGACCCCGGTGGAGCTGGCCCACAAGACCTTCGCGTTCGGGCTCTACAACAGCCTCGGCATCACGCTCAACGCCCTCGGCATGGTGGCCGAACCCCTCGCCGAAGAAGTGGCCAAACACGCACCGACCCGCACCGTGGCTCGGCGGGCGAATTCGGTGGCGGCCTTCCTCCAAGGATTCACCGGCGACCGGCTCGCCTCCACCGACCTGCCGCTGGCCTATCCGATGACGCTGCGCCGGTCGGGATACGACGTTCCGATCACCAAGGCGGGGCTCGCCAACGCCTACCCGGACGCCAGCTCCAACCTCGTCGTATTCGTGCACGGCTTCGTCGGCACCGAGCAGATGTGGAAGCGGCGGGCAACCCGTGACGACGAAGGTCGTCGCGTTTCCTACGGCCGGCGGATGGAATCCCTGGGCGACTGGTCGGCGGTGTGGGTGCGCTACAACACCGGCCAGCGGGTGTCGACCAACGGGCGCGATCTGGGCAGGTTGCTGGCCCGGGTCGTGGCCCGCTGGCCCGTCCCGCTCGACCGGGTAGTGCTCATCGGTCACTCGATGGGCGGACTGGTGATCCACAGCGCGTTGCTCCAAGCCGCTCCGACGGCTCCGTGGGCCGGCCTGGTGACCGACACGATCAGCCTCGGGACGCCCTACCACGGCGCGCTGCTGGAGAAAAGCACGAACGCCGTCGCGCACCAGTTGGGGCAGTACCCCGTGAGCCGGTGGGCCGCCGGGCTGATCCAGTTCCGCAGTGAAGGGATCAAGGATCTGCGCCACGGCAACCTCATGGAATCGGACTGGAAAGGTTTCGACCCCGACGACCCCGAGGACCACCGCGCTCGCGACCGTCGGCATCACCTGCCGGTGCGGCACCTCGCCGTCGTCGGCTCGGTCACTCCGAACCCGCACGCGTGGTGGGGACGCCCGCTGGGAGATCTGGTGGTTTCGCGTTCGTCCGCCGCCGGGTTGCGTGGCTCCGGCTGGGACACCGAGTTCGTCGGCGGCGTCAACCACATGGATCTGCTCAACCACCCGAAGGTCTACAACCTCATCGCGCAGCGGCTCGGAGTGGACGCGCTGCCGCTGCGGCACCCGAGAGGTTAACCTCCTGCCATGGCCGCCGCAGCATTCTTCGATCTTGACCGCACCCTTGTCCGCAAGGCCTCGGGCCCGGCCCTCTCGCGCGCGATGCGCGAGAGCGGCGTCGTCAGCAACAAGCTGCCGGGTGAGTCGCTGCTCTACTGGTGGATGAACGCTTTCGGCGAGACACTCGGATCGATCGCCCTCGCGCGTCAGGCGGTGCTCGTGGCGGCCGGCAAGCCGGACGGCGCCTTCGACGACGCAGCCCGTGCCGCGGCGGACGTCCTGGTCGACCAAGTGGGTCCGTTCGCGCGCATCCTCATCGATCAGCACCACGCGGCGGGCCGCAAGGTCGTCATGGCGACCACGACGCCCTACCACTTGGTGAAGCCCCTGGCCGACGCACTCGGGTTCGACGACGTCATCGCCACGCGCTACGCCGTGGGCGACAACGGCAAGTACAACGGGCGCCACGACGGACGCTTCGTGTGGTCATGGGGCAAGCTCGGCGCCGTCAAGGACTGGGCCCGCGAGCACGACATCGACCTCAAGGAATCGTTCGCCTACTCAGACTCGGTGTTCGACATCCCGTTGCTGTCGGCGGTCGGCAACCCGGGAGCGGTCAACCCCGACCCGCGGCTGCTCATGGTGGCGATCGCCAAGCGCTGGCCGATCCTGTCGTTCGACGCACCCCCTGGCACCCTCACCTTCCCGGTGGTCGACATCGAGGCCCGCCGACTGGCCCTCATGCTGACCCGCCCCGAAACCTTCCCCTACGTCCGCTTCGAGATCAACGGCCTGGACAACATCCCCGCCGACGGCCCGGTCATCCTCGCCGGCAACCACCGCAGCTACTTCGACATGGCCACCATGGCCGTCGTCGTCGGCCGCACCGGTCGCGGCGCGAGCTTCCTGGCCAAGCGCGAGATCTTCGACGTCCCCGTGCTCGGCGGGGTCATGCGCCTGCTCGGCGGGGTGCGGGTCGACCGCGACCACAGGGACCCCAACGCTGCCGACCCGCTGGAGGAAGCAGCGGTGGCGCTCGCCGGAGGCGACCTGGTCGGTGTGATGCCGCAGGGCACCATCCCGCGCGGTCTCGACTTCTTCTCCGATCAGTTGGAGGGCTACCCGGGCACCGCACGCCTGGCCGCCATGACCAAAGCCCCGGTCATCCCGTTCGCGTTGAGCGGCACCGAGGTGGTGTGGCCACGGGCGGCCTCGATGCCCAACGTCCTCAGCTTCCTCAACCCGCCGAAGATCGTGGTCAACATCGGCACCCCGGTGGAGCTGAAGTACCGCTCGGAGAAGGCCGACACCAGGCGCATCATGGACGCGATCTCGGCGCAGCTGCCCAAGGATGCCAAGAACCTGAAGCCCACGAGCATCGACGAGGTGGCCTCGACCTACCCCGGCGGCAAGATCCCGCAGGCCGACCTGCCGGCCATCGAGCAGGCGATCGCCGACAACACCGCCAAGGGACGTCGCAAGCGCTCGACCTGAGCCCTTGAACGGGTCGAGGGGCACGTAGTTAACGACGGGTAACCGGAGCGTGAACAGCAGGTTTGCGTGATCGGCGCGCGGTCGCCAGACTCGTCCCATGATCCCCGAGGTGATCGTGCTGGCGCTGGTCGTCATCACCGCACTGGCCTTCGATTTCACCAACGGTTTCCACGACACCGGTAACGCGATGGCTACCTCCATCGCCACCGGCGCATTGCGGCCCAAGACCGCCGTGACGATCTCCGCAATCCTCAACCTCGTCGGGGCCTTCCTGTCGGTGGAAGTCGCGGTGACGGTCACCAAGGACATCCTGCGACTACAGGCCAAGGACGGCTCGCTCCTCGAAGGCATCAGTCCATCGCTGGCCATGACCATCGTGTTCGCCGGCCTCATCGGCGGCATCCTGTGGAACCTCTTCACCTGGTTGCTGGGCCTGCCCTCAAGCTCCTCGCATGCACTGTTCGGCGGGCTCATCGGAGCAGGCTTGGCCGGCATCGGCATCTCCGGTGTCAAGTGGGAGGGTGTCTCGGCCAAGATCCTCCTCCCGGCGATCATGTCGCCGCTCATCGCCGGATCCGTCGCAGCCCTCGGCACCGCCCTGGTCTACTTCCTGTCGCGGTCGGTGCGTAGCCAGGCCAAGCAGGACAGCGCCTTCCGCTGGGGGCAAGTGGGAACTGCATCGTTGGTGTCGCTGGCCCACGGCACCGGCGACGCGCAGAAGACGATGGGTGTGATCGCGCTGGCCCTCATCGTGCACGGCGACCTCACCGTCGCCTCCATCGACCAGAACGGCCTGCCGATCTGGATCATCGTCACCTGCGCGGTGGCCATTGCCCTCGGCACCTACCTCGGCGGCTGGCGCATCATCCGGACGCTCGGCAAGGGTCTGGTCGACATGGCCCCGGCCCAAGGCATGTCCGCCCAGGCGTCGTCCGCGGCGATCATCCTCACCTCCAGCCACTTCGGCATGGCGCTGTCGACCACACACGTCGCGACCGGCTCGATCCTCGGATCAGGCGTCGGACGTCCCGGCGCCCAGGTGCGGTGGGGTGTGGCTGCGCGGATGGTGGTCGCCTGGTTGATCACGCTGCCCTGCGCCGGGGCCGTCGGTGCACTCTGTCTGTTCGTGTCGCGGATGATCGGTGGATTGGCCGGCGACCTGGTCATCTTCGCCGCGCTGGTCGGACTCTCGGCCCACATGTACGTCCGCAGCCGTCGCCAGGCCGTCACTGCGCACAACGTCAACCACGACTGGGAGCCGGAGAAGGTCGAGGCCGAAGCCGAAATGCGTGTGGGAAGTGGTGCGGCATGAGTATTCTGGAGTCGCTGGCCAAGGTCGTGTTGGCCGGACTGGTCTTCGGTGTCGGCCTGCCGGTCATCTATGTGATGTCGCTGCGCATGTGGGACATCTCCGACCGCCTCGACGGTGTCGTCGAGCGGCGCGGCGCTCAGGCTGCCGCGTGGGCCGGTTTTGCGGCGGTGGGTCTCATGGTGCTCGTCGCGATTGCGTGGATCACCCGCAAATCGCTGGGGCACTACCTCGGTATCGAGGTCTTCTGACATGACCAACCCGCTGAGCCAGTTCGTCAACTGGTTGCGTGAGGGCTACCCCGAAGGGGTGCCACCGTCCGACTACAGCCCGCTGCTCGCCGTCCTGCAGCGGTCGCTGACCGACAACGAGATCGAGCAGGTGGTCACCGAGTTGCGCCGCAGCCGGGGCGCCGAGGTCGATACCGACGAGATTCGCCGGTCGATCAGTGAGGTCGCGCACGCCCTGCCGACGGACGAGGATGTCGAACGGGTCAGCCGGCGACTGGAATCGGCCGGATGGCGACGTGAGTCAGACCGCTCCACCGATCCCGTGGACGCGAGTCACCTCGGGTTCGAACCGCAGGACCTCGATTTCATCGCCGACCCCTACCCGGTGCTGACGCAGTTGCGTGCCGCCGGTCGGGCGATCCCGTACGCCGAACGCGAGGTGTGGCTGATCCCGCATTTCGCCGACGTCCACCAGGCCCTGCGCAGCCGTGCGCTGGGGCGTTCCTTCGAGCATCGCCACACCCCGGCCGAGTTCGGCCGGGCGGGTATCGCCGATCTAGCGGAGAAGTACCCGCGCTTCGTGGAGTCCGAACGCTGGTCGTTGCTCAACCTCGAACCGCCGGACCACACCCGCATCCGGCGACTGGTCACCAAGGTCTTCACCGCCAAGGCCATCCGGGAGTTCACCCCGCGCATCGAGGCATTGGCCGACGCTGCGCTAGCGCGTATTCAGGACCGCGAAGACTTCGACCTCGTCAGTGAGCTCGCCCAGCCCTACTCGATCTCCGTCATCTGCGAACTGCTCGGGGTGCCGCAGGAGCACGGCTCCGACCTGCTCGCCTGGTCGCACGCGATCGTCAAGATGTACGAGATCGCGCCCACCGCGCAGCAACAGCAGGACGCCGAACGCGCCGCCGGTGAGTTCATCGACTTCGTCTCCGCCCTCATCGAGCAGCGCCGCGCAACGCCTGGCACCGACCTCATCTCCGAACTGGTGATGGTGGCCGACGAGGGCGACCGGCTCAGCGTCGATGAGATCGTGTGCACCGTCATCGTCCTACTGAATGCCGGCCACGAGGCCACGGTCAACACGCTCGGCAACGGCATGAACGCCTTGCTCCAGCGGCCGCAGCAGTGGGTCCGCGTGGCGGCGCAAGAAGTCGACGCGCTCACCGCGGTGGAGGAGATGCTGCGCTTCGACCCACCGCTACAGATGTTCGAGCGCTGGGTGCTGGAGCCGGTGGAACTGGCCGGACGACAGTTCGGCGTGGGGGAGCGGATCGCGATGCTCTTCGGTTCGGCCAACCGCGACCCGCAGCGCTTCGAGGACGCCGACACCTTCGACGTCGGTCGCGGCGACGGCACCCACATCGGATTCGGGGCGGGCGTCCACTTCTGCATCGGGGCCCCGCTGGCGCGAGCCGAGATCTCGGCCATGGTGCACCGCTTGGCAACTCGCCCGGCACCGCTGCGGCTGGTCGAGGTGCCCACCTACCACCCGACCTTCGTGATCCGCGGATTGCGGGAGCTGAGGGTGTCTCTTCTCACACCGCCCGCATCACGGACCTGACCGGGATTCCCGCAACTCGCTGGAAGAATGGCGCCCGTGAAGGCACTGCTTCTGGAAAACATCCACCCCCTGGCCGAAGCCCTGCTGCGTGACGCAGGCATGGAGGTCGTCACCCACAAGGGCGCGCTGGACGAGGACGAGCTCATCGAGGCCATCCAGGGCGTCGACCTGCTCGGCATCCGCTCCAAGACCGACGTCACGGCCCGTGTGATCGAGGCCGCCGACCAGCTGCAGGCGATCGGCGCTTTCTGCATCGGCACCAACCAGATCGACAAGGACGCCGCCGCTGCCCGGGGCATCGTCGCGTTCAACGCTCCGTTCAGCAACACCCGCAGCGTCGTCGAACTCGCCATCGCCGAGATCATCGTGATGGCCCGCCGCCTCACCGAGAAGGACACCGCCCTGCACGAGGGGCGCTGGGACAAGAACGCCAAGGGCAGTCACGAGATCCGCGGTCGCCGCCTGGGCATCGTCGGCTACGGCAACATCGGCAGCCAGCTCTCGGTCGTGGCCGAAATGCTCGGCCTGCAGGTCTACTTCTACGACACCGAGGACAAACTCGCTCTCGGTAACGCGCGCCGCTGCCAGTCGCTGGACGAACTGCTCGAGGTGGCGGAGGTCGTCACGCTGCACGTCGACGGACGCTCGGGCAACGCCGGCTTCTTCGGCCCCGACCAGTTCGCCAAGATGCGTCCGCGCTCGCTCTTCCTCAACCTCTCCCGCGGCTTCGTGGTCGACTACGACGCGCTGCGTGAGCACCTGCTCAGCGGTCACATCGCCGGTGCCGCCGTCGACGTCTTCCCGGTGGAGCCGAAAGTGAGCGGTGACCCGTTCTCCTCGCCGCTGCAAGGCATTCCCAATGTCGTCCTCACCCCGCACGTCGGCGGGTCGACCGAGGAAGCGCAGGAAGACATCGGACGGTTCGTCGCCACCAAGCTGCGTGACTTCGTCGACCGCGGCACGACCACGCTCAACGTCAACCTGCCGGCCATCTCGCTGGAGGACCGCCCCGGCGACCGGCGGATCGTGCACTTCCACACCAACACCCCCGGCGTGCTCGCCACGGTCAACGGCATCCTGGCCGGCCACGGCGTCAACATCGAGGGGCAACTGCTGAGCACCCTCGGCGGAATCGGCTACGTGGTCACCGACGTCCGTGACTTCCCGCGGGAGGCGCTCGCCGAACTGGCCGCAATGCCGGAAACAATCCGGTTGCGCTGCATCGACTGAGCCAGTCAGTCCGGCACCGTCTCGGTCCTCGAAATGTTCGGCCCTGGTGGAACCTTTTCCATGCACGCGTGGTCAGACCTTCGTTGCACCATCCGACGTACGAACACAGCGGATCATCGGCGAATTTGAGGGGCTGCCGAAGCCGCACGGTCATGCGCCGGTCAGTAGAATTCGCACAGCATCAGGACTGCGCGCGGGCGTGGATCCACCAGGAGGGAAACAAACCATGAGCACCATCCGTCACCGCACCCTGGCCGTCGCGCTCGCCGCTGCCACCACTCTGGGTCTGACCGCTTGCCAGGACAGCGCGCCGACCGTCGCTGCCCCCAGCAGCACCTCGACGTCCAGCTCGCCGTCGTCATCCTCGTCCGAGACTTCTACCACGCAGAGCTCCACCACCGAGAGCTCGACTTCGTCGGAGAGCTCCACGACGTCCGAGACCAGCTCATCGTCCGGCTCGGAGCAGCCGGGCCAGTGCTACGACAGCGTCAGTCTGTACTGGTCGAAGAAGGGCTCGGGCACCCAGGTGAAGCCGGCGGGATCTGCGGTCACCACGGATGCCCGGTCTGGCGCCAAGCTTGAGATCACCCCCAGCAAGGGTCAGGTGAAGGACGGCGGATCGAGCTACCCCTACGAGGACGGCAAGCAGGCGCTGCTGTTCGACATCAAGTTCAAGCTCACCGATACCAGCGGCTACGCGGTGCTCAGCTACCTGCAGTGGTCGCTGTCGGACGACAAGGGCAACAACTGCCGCCGAGACTCCGGCGGCAGCAGCCCGGTCATCGACAAGCAGATCAGCGTCGTGTCGCTGAACGAGCAGAAGACTGAGTTCCAGGGCCAGGTTGCCTTCGTGGTGCCCAAGGGCAAGGACTACAGCAAGTACACCCTGCTGTTCTCCTACGACACCGAGGATGGCAACGAGGCGAAGGTCGGCTGGGCCGGCTGACCCACCCACGGAATGATCGGCCCCCTCCGCGCGTTCGCCGGAGGGGGCCGATCTCGTATGTCCGGCCCGCTGATGAGAAGGAGACGGCCATCGCGCTGAACGAAGCAACCCAGGCACAGTCGGGGCCGGTGTTGTCCGAGGCGGACGAAGGGCGAGCCCGCGCGCTACGGCGGATGCGCGGGGTGGCACTGGGCCTGCTGGTCTTCGCCGCCATCGTCTTCGTGCTCACCCACGGCAAGGACGGCGCGTGGGGCTATGTGAACGCCGCCTCCGAAGCCGCGATGGTCGGCGCGGTCGCCGACTGGTTCGCCGTCACCGCACTCTTCCGGCACCCGCTCGGGCTGCCGATCCCGCACACCGCGATCATTCCCAAACGCAAGGACTCCATCGGCACCAGCCTGGAAGATTTCGTCACCGAGAACTTCCTCACCGAATCCAACGTCCGCACCCGGTTGGAGAGCGCCCAGGTGCCCTTGCGTCTCGGGGAGTGGCTGCAGCAACCCGGCAACGCCCAGCGCGTCGTGAGCGAAGCAGCGCCGGCGCTCGCCAAGGGCGTCGCCTCCATCAAGGACGACGAGGTACGGCACCTGCTCGATCAGGTGCTGTTGCCCCGCCTGGGTCGTGAGCCGGTCGGGCCGCTCGTCGGCCATCTGCTCGAAGGTGTGGTGCAGGACGGATCGCACCACGGTCTGGTCGACATCGGCATTCGCGAATTGCACGCCTGGGCACGCGACAACGAGGCGACGATCACCGACATCATGGGTCAACGAGCCCCGTGGTGGTCGCCGAAGTGGCTCGATGACACGGTGACCTCCCGGGTGCACACCGAGATCGTCAACTGGCTCGCCGACGTCCGCGACGACCCGCACCACTCGGCACGCCAGGCAATCGACAACTTCCTGGAAACTCTCGCCCACGACCTACAGCACGACGAACCGACGATCGCCAAGGCCGAGGCGATCAAGGAGCGGTTCTTGGAGCACCCGTCCGTCAGCAACTCGATGGTGTCGTTGTGGGGCTCGGTGCAACGGGCCGTCGTCGAAGCCCTCGACGATCAGGACGGCGCGCTGCGGGCACGCCTGGCGGTCGCATTGCAGGATCTCGGTGCCCGCGTCGTCAGCGATGCCGGACTACGGGAGTCGCTGGACCATCGCCTGGCTGACGTCGTCGGGTACGCGGTGCGTACCTACGGCCGGGAACTGTCGACCGTGATCTCCCAGACGATCGACCGGTGGGACGGCAACGAGGCCGCCAAGCGGATCGAACTCCACGTCGGACGCGACCTGCAGTTCATCCGGATCAACGGCACCGTCGTCGGTGGTCTGGTCGGTCTGCTCATCCACACCGTCAGCCAGTTCCTCTGACCCACCTGCACAGCGCAGCCCCGTCACCGAGCACGGTGACGGGGCTGCGCTGTGTTTGCCGGTTCTGGCTGACGTGCTACTTGGCCGCCCGGAAGCCGGTCTCCAGGTCGGCGAGGATGTCATCGATGTGCTCGATGCCCACGGCGAGGCGCACCAGGCCCGGCGTGACGCCGGCTGCGAGACGGTCTTCGTCCGAGCCCTGCGAGTGGGTGGTCGAGGCCGGGTGGATCACCAGCGAGCGCACATCGCCGATGTTGGCGACGTGGGAGTGCAACTCCAGCGCTTCCACGAACTTCTTGCCGGCCTCCAGGCCACCCGCGATCTCGAACGAGATCACTGCGCCTGATCCCTGCGGCGTGTACTTCTGGGCGAGGTCGTAGTACTCGTTGTCCGGCAGCGACGCCCACACAACTCGCTCCACCTGCTCGTGGCCCTGGAGGAAAGCCGCCACCTTGTGGGTGTTCTCCAGGTGACGCTCGATGCGCAGGCTGAGGGTCTCCACACCCTGCGCGATGAGGAAGGCATTGAACGGCGACACCGCGGCGCCCAGGTCGCGCAGCAACTGCACACGAGCCTTGAGGATGAACGCGAGGTTGGCGCCGAGCGCGCTGCCCACGCCGAGATCGCGGGCGTAGACCAGTCCGTGGTAACTCTCCTCGGGCGTGTTGTAGTTGGGGAACTTCTCCGGGTCGGCGGCGTAGTCGAAGTTGCCGCTGTCGACGATCACCCCGGCGATGGAGGTGCCGTGGCCGCCGAGGTACTTGGTGGCGGAGTGCACCACGATGTCGGCGCCGTGCTCGATCGGGCGCAGTACGTACGGGGTGGCCACCGTGTTGTCGACGATGAGCGGCACACCTGCTTCGTGGGCCACCTTCGCCACGCCCGCGATGTCGAGCACCTCAGCCTTCGGGTTCGACACCGACTCGCCGAAGAAGAGCTTGGTGTTGGGGCGGACAGCGGCTTTCCACTGCTCGAGGTCGCGAGCGTCCTGCACGAAGGTCACCTCGATGCCGAACTTCGGCAGCGTGTACTTCAACAGGTTGGCGGTGCCGCCGTACAGCGCGGGGGAGGCCACGATGTGCGACCCGGCCTCGGCGATGTTGAGGATCGCGAGCGTCTCGGCGGCCTGTCCGGACGCGACCAGCAGCGCACCGACGCCGCCCTCCAGGCTGGCGATCCGCTGCTCGACCGCGTCCGTCGTCGGGTTCATCAACCGGGTGTAGATGTTGCCGAACTCGCTGAGCGCGAACAGGTTTGCAGCGTGCTCGGTGTCACGGAAGACGTACGAGGTGGTCTGGTAGATCGGCAGGGCGCGTGCGCCGGTCGCCTCGTCGGCACTCTGCCCGGCGTGGATCTGCCGGGTCTCGAAGGACCATCCGGTCTGGTTGTCGCTCATCAGCGCTTCCTTCCTGCGGGTGCAGGCGGAGCATCCGCCTGCAGCGGATCGGGTGTGGCCTTTCCGCGCTTGCCGGGCGGCGATCGGCGCCGTCGGCCAGGTCTTCACCCGGGGCACCCCACCGCGGTGGAGGGTTGCCGGCCAGCGAGCCGGGGCTTGTCGCTGACACTCATGACCTGCCAGCAGGGTAGGACGAGGTGTCCGAAATCTGAAGGGCGATCTCTCATGACGGACAGCCGGTAATTCGGTTGCGGGGTGTGCCGCGCTGGCCCCAAGCTGAGGCACGTCGAGAGTTCATGCACGCTGCGAGCGCGCCCGTTCGAAGGAGGAGAGCAATGGCCCAGAGCTGCCGTACGCGCACCACCACTTTTCGAACGATGGAGAATCTCCCGTGCCGAATCGCACACCGAGTCAGCGCTCTGCGCTGCACTGCCCCACGCCTGCTCCACTTCCACTGACCGACCTCGACTTCGTCCCACCGCCGGAACTCGGTGCAGGACAACGCTGGTCGACCTGGAGCAGCATCGAACGCCTGCAACGCGGGCCCGCACCACGACCGTCCTGGGTGGTCACCCACGACGAATCCATCGACACCGAGCTCGGCGTGCTGAAGACCGGCAAGGAAGCAGATGTCTTCCTCGTCGAGCGCCGATCCGCCGACGGGCGAACCTCCGCCGTGATGGCAGCCAAGCGCTACCGCGACGCCGAGAACCGGTCGTTTCGCCGGCACGCGGGTTACACCGAGGGCCGCCGCATCAAGGACACCCGCGAGGCCCGCGCGGTCGCGACCAAGACCCGTTTCGGCAAGCAGGTTGCCGCTGGAGTCTGGGCCCAAGCCGAGTGGGGTGCGCTGGTCGACCTCTGGAGCAGCGGGGTGCCTGTGCCGTACCCGGTGCAGATCGACGAACGCGAGATCCTCATGGAACTCGTTGTCGATGAAGCGGGCGACCCCGCACCGCGGCTGGCAGCTACCAGGCCGACCTCCGATCAGCTCGCGGCGTGGTTCGAACAGTTGCGGTCGGCGCTGATCGTGTTGAGCGGCAAGGGAATCGTGCACGGCGACCTGTCGGCGTACAACATCCTCGCCGGACGTGACGGGGTGGTGCTCATCGACCTGCCCCAGACCCTCGACCTGATCGCCAATCCGAACGGCACCGACTTCCTACATCGCGACTGTGTAAACGTCTGCACGTGGTTTGCGTCCAAGGGATTCGATTGTGATGGCGACGAACTGTTCGCCGAGCTGCTGGCGTTCGCGTTGTGATCGATGATCCGGTGGCCGCATAGGCTGCCCGGGTGATCGGTCGGGTGCGTTCGGGAGCAGCGGCACTGGGCTGCGTCTTGCTCGCGGCCTGCGCCGGCACACCCAGCCCGCCGAGGTATCCCGAGGCGTCGTGGTCGGCCGGCACCGATGGCGTGGCCACCCCCACGGTGTCGGACGCCCGGCCCACGGGTGCGGGTGCTTCGTGCACTCCCGGCGAAGGATTCTCCTCGGGAGCTGCGGCGAACCGTTGGATGGGCGGCTTGGACGGCCTTCCCGCCTGGCGCTCCGCCGACGTCGGGGTGAGCGTGCCACTCTCCGACGGACGGGTGGTGTGGGTCTTCGGCGACACCGGTCGTGCCGCTGGGTTCACTCCGCGGATGGTGAGCAGTTCAGCGTTGGTCACCGACGGCAACTGCACCTCGCAATGGACCTCTGCAGCAGATGGTCCCTTCCTGCCCAACGAACCCGGGTCGGTCTGTTGGCCCTCCTCGATGGTCGCCCGGAAGGTGGGATCGGCCGACCAGGTGCTCGTTGCCTGCTCGCGAGTGCGCCGGGGGAGCGGACACGGCTTGTTCGACTTCACCTACCTCGGCATGAGCCTGGTGCGTTTCGAGGTGTCACCGGGCAAGGTTTCGACCGTGCCAGAGGGTCACACCGTGACCCCGGATCGCGACGACAGCAGGCAGGTCAACTGGGGAGCGGCGATGGTGCTCGACCAGGGTTGGGTCTACCTCTACGGGTCGCAGCAGGGCAAGAGTCAGTTCGGGGCCCGCCGGTTGGTGGTGGCCCGCACCACCTGGGAAACAGCGTCCGACCAGCGCACCTGGACCTTCTGGAACGGCCGCACCTGGTCGTCGTCGGCGAACCACGCCCAGCCGGTCATCGATCGCAATCCCGGTGTGTCACAAGCACTCACGGTGCACCAGGTGAACGGCAAGTTCGTCGCGGTGTCGAAGAAGGGCGGCGACCTCAGCGACACCGTCGCAGTCTGGTCGGCCCCGTCACCCACCGGGCCGTGGACGGTCGTCCACGAACACCTCATGCCCTACGACGCGGGCAACTCGGTGGTCACCTACCAACCCTTGGCCCATCCGCAGATCCGCCTTGCGAGCGGGCAGTTGTTGGTGTCGGTGTCACGCAACCCCAAGGATCTGCAGCGGGTGCTGGCCGAGCCGAACCTGGGAAGACCGACGTTTATCGAGGTGCCGACGCCGTGATCGTCTGGGAGAATCAGCCGACCCACGATGACTGAGATGACTGACAAGACACCCGCCAAGAGCCGACGACGCCGGCTTCCTTCCTCGCGCAGCCAGGAGCGACGCCGGATGTCGCCCCAGCAAGTGGAACACCGGCGCTCGCTGGTGCCTGAGGTCACCTACCCTGACCTGCCGGTGGCCGAGGCGAAGGACGACATCGCAGCGGCGATCCGTGATCACCAGGTGGTGGTGATCGCCGGTGAGACCGGGTCGGGCAAGACCACCCAGATCCCGAAGATCTGCCTCGAACTCGGGCGCGGGGTGGAAGGTGTCATCGGGCACACGCAGCCTCGGCGACTGGCCGCCCGCTCGGTGGCCGAGCGCATCGCCGAGGAGTTGCACACCGAACTCGGTGAGGTGGTCGGTTACCAGGTGCGGTTCACCGACACCTCCAGCGCCAAGACCCTCGTCAAGGTGATGACCGACGGCATCCTGCTCTCAGGTCTGCAGCACGACCGTATGTTGTCGCAGTACGACACGATCATCATCGACGAGGCGCACGAACGCTCGCTCAACATCGACTTCATCCTCGGCTATCTCAAGCAACTGCTGCCGAGGCGTCCTGACCTGAAGGTGATCATCACCTCTGCGACGATCGATCCGCAGCGTTTCGCCGATCACTTCGCCACACCTGAGCGTGCCGTCCCGATCATCGAGGTGTCGGGCCGCACCTACCCGGTGGAGGTGCGCTACCGACCGTTGGAGCGGGAAGTGCCCGGCAAGGGGGCGGACGCCGCGCCGGCGACGGTCGACATCGACCAGGTGGCCGGCATCGTCGACGCGGTCGAAGAACTGTGGTCGGAGCCGGTCAGCGACGGCGGACCGCAGGACATCCTCGTCTTCTGCTCCGGAGAGCGCGAGATCCGGGACGCCGCGGACGCCCTCCAGGGGCTGAATCTGCCTGGCACACAGGTGCTTCCGTTGTACGCCCGCCTCTCGGCCGCGGAACAACATCGCATCTTCACTCGCCACGAGGGCCGCCGCATCGTGCTGGCCACCAACGTCGCCGAGACCTCGCTGACCGTCCCCGGCATCCGGTACGTCGTCGACACCGGCACCGCCCGCATCTCGCGGTACAGCCAGCGCACGAAGGTGCAACGACTGCCGATCGAACCCATCTCCCAGGCCAGCGCGAAGCAGCGCACCGGCCGCTGCGGGCGCCTCGCCGACGGTGTCTGCATCCGGCTGTACTCGCAGGACGACTACGAGGCTCGGCCGGAGTTCACCGACCCCGAGATCCTGCGCACCAACCTCGCCTCGGTGATCCTGCAGATGATCTCCCTCGGCCTGGGCGACATCTCCCGCTTCCCGTTCGTGCAACCCCCGGACGCCCGCCAGATCGCCGACGGTCTGCGCCTGCTCGACGAACTACACGCCATCGAGGACGCCGGGCCCGGCCGCCGCAAACGGCTCACCGCCGACGGGCGCGCCATCGCCGCACTGCCGGTCGACCCACGTCTGGCGCGAATGATCGTGGAAGCGTCCCGCAACGGATCGCTGCGTGAGGTGCTGCCGATCGTGGCTGCGATGTCGATCCAGGACCCCCGGGAGCGTCCGGCCGATGCACAGACCCAGGCCGATCAACATCACGCGCGTTTCAAGCACGAGAACAGTGATTTCCTCACCGTCCTCAACCTGTGGCGGTACGTCCGCGAGCAACAGAAAGCGTTGTCCGGCAGCGCTTTTCGGCGGATGTGCAGGGCGGAATACCTGCACTACCTGCGGGTGCGCGAATGGCAGGATCTGCATGGTCAACTGCGCGACATCAGTAAGCGGCTGAAGCTGTCGACCAGCGGCAACGACGCCTCGGACGACACCGTCCATCAAGCCCTGCTGACGGGGTTGCTCTCGCACGTGGGTCTGCGTGACCGCGATTCACGCGACTACCTCGGTGCTCGCAATGCGCGCTTCGGCATCCAGCCTGGTTCGGTGCTGTTCCGTGCCCAACCCGACTGGGTGATGGCCGGTGAACTGGTGGAGACCACGCGTCTGTGGGCGCGCACCAATGCCCGCATCGACCCCGCCTGGGTGGAGAACGCCGCCGAGCACCTGCTGCGGCGCAGCTACTCCGATCCTCGCTGGGAGAAGAAGCAGGCGCAGGCAATCTGCAGCGAGAGGGTCACGCTCTACGGCGTCCCGCTCGCGGCCGGTCGGCCCGTCTCCTTCGGGCGGATCGACCAGGCCTACGCCCGTGAACTGTTCATCCGGCACGCGCTCGTAGAGGGGGAGTGGCAGAGCCATCACCGCTTCCTACGCGACAACCGAGCTCTGCTGCGCGAGGTGGCCGAACTCGAGGAACGCACCCGGCGCCGCGACCTCGTCGTGGACGACGGGGTGTTGTTCGAGTTCTATGACGAGCGGCTGCCCGACGACATCGTCTCCGGCGCCCACTTCGACCGGTGGTGGAAGGGCCAGGCGCGAAAGCACCCCACGCTGCTCAGTTTCACCCGCGACTTCCTGCTCACCGACGACGCCGGTGATCTCGACGTCTCCGACTTCCCCAAGGAATGGCACCAGGGCGACCTGACCTTCCGGCTCAGCTACCAGTTCGACCCGGGCTCGGACGCTGACGGCGTCACCGTGCACCTGCCGGTGGAGCAGCTCAACCAGGTGCAGGACGCCGGCTTCGACTGGTTGGTGCCGGGGGTGCGCGAAGAACTGGTGACCGCCTTGCTGAAGTCGCTTCCGAAGGCCACCCGCAAGCACTTCGTCCCGACCCCTGATCACGCCAGAGCCGCTGTGGCACAGATGAATTCGGCGTCCGGTGAAGACCTGGTCGATGCGCTGTCAGACGCGCTCTTCGCGCGTTCTCGGGTGCGTGTGCCGCGCGATGAGTGGGACTGGTCGCGTGTGCCTAATCGTCTGCGCATGACTTTCCGGGTGGAAGGCAAGGGAGGCAAGAAGCTCGCCCAGGGCAAGGAGCTGCCATTGCTCCAGCAACAACTACAGGGCTCGGTGCGCCAGGCAATGTCGAGCGTCGGAGAAGCGCTGGAGCGCAACGGGATTCGCGAATGGGGCGCCCTGCAGCTGCAGGACCGCGTCGAGAGCAAGAGCGGTGGTCGCACGGTGGTCGGCTACCCGGCGCTGGTGGACGACGGAACCTCGGTGGCGCTCACGGTGTTGCCCACGCCGTCCGAGCGTGACCACGCCACCCACTTCGGGGTGCGGCGCCTGGTACTGCTGGCCACCGATGTGCCGTGGAATCGCATCCTGAGCCTGCTGACCAACCGGCAGAAGCTCGCACTGGCCCATCACCCGCATCCGTCGCGGCAGGCACTGCACGACGACATTCTTGCCGCGGCGGTCGACGCCATCATCGAGCGCGAACTCCCCGGCGGACGGGTGCGCGACGCCGCCCAGTTCGAACACGCCAAGCAGGTGGTCAAGCAGCAGGTGGTGCCGGAGGTGATCGCCGCCGTCGACCTGGTCGGCCCGTGCCTGGATGCAGCGCGCGAGGTGCGGCTCGCCCTCGATCGGTTGACCTCGCCCGCGGTCGCCGACCTGCGTCGTGACCTGGAAGTGCAGTACGCCGCGCTGATCCATCCCGGTTTCGTGGCCGACACCGGCGTCGCCCGGCTGCGTCGTGTGCAGGTCTACCTGCGCGCGATGCTCGAACGCATCGAGAAGGCACCCGGCGATCTTGCCCGTGACCAGCAGCGGCAGGGCGATGTAGACCACGTGCGCACAGAACTCGACAAGCTGCTTGCCGCGTTGCCCGCTGCCCGGCACACCGATCCCGACGTCGTCGCGCTGCGCTGGATGATCGAGGAGTTGCGGGTGAGTCTTTTCGCCCAGAAGCTCGGCACCGCCGGCCCGGTGTCGATCAAGCGCATCTTCAAGGCCATGGACGAGGTCGAAGCCGGCGGCGCGGCCTGACGCCGCCCCGGGTGGGACACGGCTCACGACGAACTCGGGAATGACTGCCTCGGCAGTCACGTTGGACCCAGGCAGAAGCACGTAGCCATGACTGTTCAGGAGGCAAGTCCATGCGGGATCCGTTGGAGCTCATTCGGTTCGAGCAGGACGCCCACGCCAGCGAGTTGGGCGCCCGCACGATGATCGTAGCTCTCGGTGGTCTCATCGACGCTGGCAACACCCAGCGTCTGCTGGTGCAGCACCTGCTGGCCCACGGCGACCCGGTGGTCGTCGCCTCCTTCGACATCGATCAGTTGCTCGACTACCGCGGCCGTCGCCCCATGATGACCTTCGACCGCGATCACTTCGCCAGCTACGACGACCCCTCGCTCAACCTCTACCGGCTGGGGGACGACGAGGGCACGCCCTACCTGCTGCTGGCCGGTCCGGAGCCCGACTACCAATGGGAGCGCGTCGTCGAGGCGATCCAATTCCTGGTGCGCCGTCTCGGCGTGCAACTCGTGGTCAGCACCCACGGCATTCCGATGGCCGTGCCGCACACGCGTCCGGTGGGCATGACGAAGTACGCCACCGACCCGGCACTGATCCCCGACAACACCCCGGTCTTCGCAGCCATGCAGGTGCCGGGGAGCCTGGAGTCGTTGGTGCACCTGCGCCTGGGAGAAGCCGAGGTCGACGCCGTTGGTTTCGCGCTGCACGTGCCGCACTACCTGGCCGCAATGGACTTCGGCGACGCCGCCGTGGCCGCTGCCGATGCAATCGTCGGCCTCACCGGCCTGTCATTGCCGGTGAGCGACCTCGCGATGCAGGCCGAGGTGCACCGGGCTGAGATCGCCCGCCAGATCGAGGCCAACCCCGAGATCGCCGAGGCCGTCAGCGGTATGGAGCAGCAGTACGACGCTTTCGTCGAGGGGCAGCAGCGGCAGAGCCTGCTCGCCACCGAGATGTCCGAACTGCCCAGCGCCGAAGAGATCGGCGCAGAACTCGAGGAGTTCCTGCGCGCCGAGACCGGCGAGGAATAACCAACCGCCACAGCCATCGCCTCACGGCTTGGCTTCGCTCCAGCGACGAATCACGCTGGTATCACTGACGAATCGCACCGGCGCGCCGCCACTCCAGCGGCGCGCTGCGTCGTCGAGAGCCTGATCGACTGCCGCTGCGGCGGCCTCGCCGTGTGCCTCCGGCACGTGCACCAACAACTCGTCGTGCAAGCAGAGCACGACCCGCCCACCCATCGGCCGGACGGCTGACCGGACGGTCAACGCCCACGCCTTGAACAACTCCGCGGCTGCCCCTTGCACCACCGCGTTACGGGTGAAGCGTCCGCGTGCTCGCATGGTCGCGAGCTGGTCGTCCGGATTCGCTGTCACCGGCACCCGTCGTCCGCCGTAGGTGAAGACGTCCTCGCCCTGCTCACCCTGCAGTGCGGCCTGTTGCAGGTACCCCATGGCCACCGGGTACGCACGCTCCAGCCGAGCGAGGGCCTGCCCCGCAGTGCCACTGGTCTGGCCGTACATCGCGGCGAGCATCGCGATCTTGGCGGTCGGGCGTTCGACACCGAGCTCGGCAGCGACGCCCGCATACAGGTCGTCCTGCCGGGTCGCCTGCGCCAGCGCCCGATCACGGGCCACCACAGCCAGCACCCGGGGTTCGATCTGCCCCAGGTCGGCGCGCACCAGCACGTGTCCGTCGGCTGCGGCCACACCCGGGCGCAGGGGAGTGGGCAGGCTGTGCAGGCCAGAGCCCGCGGTCATGCGTCCGGCGCCGCCGTCGGATGCCTCCCACTCACCGCGCAAGCGGTCGTCCGGCCCGACGAACCGGTCGAGCCAGTGCCAGCCGTAGGTCGTCGCGATCCGTTCGGCCTTGCGCCACGTCAGCAGTGCGTCGACCAGCGGCGAGCCGGCCCGGTAGGGCTCCAGGTGCCATGCCCTGGTGTCTTCGACGACGATGCCCGATTGGCGCAGCATCTCGCGGACGGCGGAGGGGTTGCGTAGATCGACCTCTCGTCCACGGGGGGTGTGGCGCCAGACCGAGCCGTCGCGCTGCCGGCGGATCCGAAGGGCATCGGCCTCGTCGAGGGGACGCGGGCCCGCCGCCGATTCGATGAGCGTCTCCAGCACCGGCCGGTCGACTGGCAGCCCTTCGGCGCTCAGTTCGATGCACAGCCACGCCGCCCCTGATTCGCTGTAGGCAGACTGGAGACCGGGGCTCCGCTCGTGCAGGATCTGCGCCTGCAGACGCGAGACGTGGAGTGCGGCACGTGCCCACTGCTCGCGGTTGTCCGGCTCGGCCAGCCACGTGGCGCTTCCTGCGCCCGGTGGCAGCTGCTCCCAGGGCCGGATCGGCGCTGCGCAGGAGTTGTCCAGGGCGAAGAGGTCAGGCGCCGTGGTTCTGGGCGATTCACGCGGTGGCGGCGGCACAGTCATCGCATGAGCAACTGCCCACACCGCACCGGCATCATCGCGTGCGCCGCCGTGGATCAAGCGGTTGACCGCCGCGAGGTCCCAGCACCGCTGCACTGAGAGCACCTCCACCAAGGCACGCACGTCACGCGCCGACCACCACACCAGTCGCACGGAATCCAACTGCTCCGCAGTGTGCAGATCCGCCGGCGAGGCGTAGTGCCGCACCCCGTCGTCGTCCGCGACGGTCGTCCTGCCGTCTGTCGCGACCACCACAGCACACAGCGAACCCCGCAGCAGGAGCTGCGGGGTTGCCGTGGTGTCGAGCAAATCGCTCAGCGCTGACCGTCCTGGGGAGGCTCCCAGCCGGACTGGTTCTGCTGCGGGCTCGGCTGGTGCGGCTGCGCCTGGGTGGGGGCATCGGCCGAACCGGCACCGCGCAGGTCGTCACGGTTGACTGCCTGGGTAGCAGCGTCGGAGACATCGCCGCCCTGCTGGCCCTGACCGTAACCGCCCTGCTGGCTCTGTCCGTAACCGCCCTGCTGGGGCTGCTGGCCGTAACCAGCCTGGCCGTATCCGGCTTGCTGGCCGTAACCGCCCTGCTGGCCCTGTCCGTAGCCGCCCTGTTGAGGCTGCTGTCCGTAGCCACCCTGCTGGCCGTAACCACCGTGCTGCGGCTGCTGGCCGTAGCCACTCTGCTGGCCGTAGCCGCCCTGTTGGGGCTGCTGTCCGTAACCGCCCTGTTGGGGCTGCTGGCCGTAGCCGCCCTGCTGGGGCTGCTGTCCGTAGCCGGGGGTGCCCTGCGCCGGGGTGTGCGAACCGGAGGAGACGCCGAACGAGCCAGGAGTGCCGTAGCCGTCGCTGTAACCCGACTGGCCGTACTGGTTGTAGCCGCCCTGGTTGTAACCGGAGGTGTTCGACGTGGCGTTCTTCTTGCCGCGCAGGAACATCAGGACGGTGCCGATGATGCCGCCAAGCAGCAGGAGCAGACCGAGGATCATGACGGGGGTGCGCCATCCGCCACCGATCTTGTCGGCGCGGTTACCGGCGTACAGCTGCCCCTTCTGCTTGTCGCAGTTGACCTGCTGGGAACCGGCTGCCAGACCGTCGGGGCTGCGCGCGATCTCCCAGTACTTCGTGCCGTCGGCCTCCACCGAGAAGTCCTTGGTGGGCTGGTTGAACACCTTGGTGTCGCCCTTGACCGCCGAGCACACGGCCGTCCCACGGTCGGACTGATCGGTGCTGTAGATGGAGAAGCCCTTGTCGGACGCCTCGATGCTCTGCCCGGAGTTGAAGCCGTTGAGGCTGACCTTCGGACTCGACACCAGGCTGACGATCAACAGGATCAGGCCGAGCACTGCGAGCGCGGCCGGAACGGCCAACAGCGCTTTCTTGTTGCCGGAAGAATTGGACATGCCGACAAAACTAGCTCATCGAGGGTGTCTGCCCGCGGCTCACCCGCGCGCAATTCTGCGTTGCGCGTGCCACATCGATTGAGCCTTCGCTTCGCCCATGGCAGGGGGTTGTCCGGTGTCATGATGTGCACATGTTCGGATTCGGTCGTGACAAGAACGACAACCTCCCTGCCAAGGGCAACCAGCCCGTCAAGCTCGACAGCGGTCCGATGGGTGCCTCGGCGCTCGGCTTCGCCGAGAAGTTGATCGCTGTCGGTATCGACGGCAAGGCAACTTTCGACTCTGCCGAGAAGGTCGCGGCCAAGGCCCTGCAGGAGTACCCAGACCCGGAGCGGGCCATCAAGGAGATCATCTCCGACCACCGCCGGCTGAGCGCCGCAAACGGCTTCGTGACAGGTATTGGCGGTTTCGTGACGATGGCGGTCGCGCTTCCGGCCAATGTCGCCGGCTTCTACTTGTTGTCGACGCGAATGGTCGCGGCCATTGCGCGCATTCGGGGCTACGACCTCAAGGACCCAGGGCTGCGGTCGGCAATCCTGCTCACGCTCGTGGGGGCTGACGCCAGCGACATCATGAGCAAGGCCGGGGTGGTGGCCACCGGCCGCCTCGCGGGCCTGGCCTCCCAGCAGTTGCCTCCGCCTGCCCTCATGGTGGTCAACAAGGCGGTCGGTTTCCGGCTCATCGGTCAAGTGGGCGAGAAGGTGGTCACCCGTTTCGGCAAGGCGATCCCGTTCGCGGGTGGCTTCGTCGGTGCGGGCATCGACGTGTGGATGTTGCACAAGGTCGCGGACAACGCAAAGGCGCAGTTCCCGAGGCGCTGAGCCTCCACCGGAGTTGTCCCCCCGAGCCGGATCGAGCACGGTTTTCCACAAGCGACCACCGGCTGTTCCCAGGTGAGGTGAAACAGGCTGCGCTGGGGCGATGCGAACCCATCGACCCCTGCGCGGCCAGGGACAACTGCTGACCTACATCCCCTACCAACTGCGTTTCCGCCCGCTCGACAGTGTGGTGCTGTGCGGATTCGACCGGCGCGGCCTCCTGCTCGTGGTGGCCCGATTCGATCCGCTCGACATCCAGGACGCGGCGGATGCGAAGGCACTCTTTGCCTCCGGCAAGCTCGCCGAACTCGACTTCGCGACCTTGGTCGTTTTCGGCGAGGTCGAGCCGTTGTGCACCACGGTCGAGGTGCTGCGCGACGCCCTAGAAAGCTCCGGCGCGCTCGTGGCACACCTGTGCGCCGTGCAGGACGACCACTGGTGGGCACTGGAATGCAGTTGCGGTGAGTGTCCGCGCAGGCCGGTGCTCCTGCCGGCGGCCGAGGAGGTCGCACCCGCGGTGCGTGCGATCGTTTCCGGAGCCGATGCCAGCATCGACCGCGCCGACATCGAAGCGCTCGCCCGTCCTGACCGCGCCGAGGCAGCCTTGGCTGAGCAGGTGCGCCGACTGCTGGCCACCGGCGACACCGCAGCCGACCTCGATGCACTGGGTGCGGTGTTGACGACGGACGCACCGTGGTCGGCCGAAACCCTCGCCGCGGCCGTCGAGACGCTCGACGACATCCAGGTGAGGGACGCCGTGCTGCACCGCATGTGTCCGCGCGAGTTCGCGTTCGGAGCACCCGGATGTGACGACCCGCTGCTGGGGTTGGCGCCTGCGGACGACTTCTCTGACACCTCGGGCGCGCAATGGGCCCAGCACCTCGCGGGTGTGGCGCGGCGTGTGCCCACAGCCCGATCAGCGCAGGTGTGGGCCATGGTGGCGGCGCTGGAATGGGCCGGTGGTGGGGGAGCGCTGGCCACCGTTGCACTCGATGCGGCGCTGACCGCAGATCCCGAGCACCGACTCGCCGGGTTGGTGCGCCGATGCCTGCATCACGGTGCCATGCCGCGCGATCTGACCGAGGTGCGGACGGCCTAGATTCGCGCCGACCCCGCTGCTATCGTCGCGCTCGTCAAGAGTTCCAGCGCATAGCCCCGGCTTGCTGGACGGCAACCCTCCACCGCGTGGGGTGCCCCGGGTGAGGACAAGGTCGTCGACCGAATGGTCGTCGACAAGCGCGGGGCTGCCACAGCCCCCGAGGTTCCGGGAGAGGCGATGAGCAGCATTCGACGCATAGGCACTCCAGCGGTCTCGGTCGATGATCCCTTTGCCAATCCGGCGCTGCAGCGTCGCTCCGTCGGAGCGGTCACCCTCGAATCGGGCAGCGTCATCCCTGACACGACGGTCGCGTTCCAGACCTGGGGCACGCTGTCGGCAGATGCCGACAACGCCATCCTGGTCGAGCATGCTCTGACCGGTGATGCCCATGTGATCGGTGACATCGGCCCAGGGCAACCGACGGCCGGGTGGTGGCCCGACCTGATCGGGCCGGGCAAGCCGTTGGACACCGACCGCTTCTTCGTCCTCGCACCCAACGTGCTCGGCGGCTGTCGGGGCACCACCGGTCCGTCCTCGCTCGCGCCGGACGGACGTCCATGGGGTTCTCGTTTCCCTCGGGTGAGCGTGCGCGACCAAGTGGCGGTGGAAGCCGCCTTGGCCGATCTGCTCGGCATCACGCGGTGGCAGTTCGTGCTCGGCGGATCGATGGGCGGCATGCGAGCCCTTGAGTGGTTGGCCAGCTATCCCGATCGCTGCGCCGGGGTGCTGGCGATCGCCACGACCCCCCGGGCCACGGCCGATCAGATCGCGTGGGGTCAGGCGCAGATTCTGGCCATCACCTCCGATCCGCATTACCGCGGGGGCGACTACTACGACGGCGTCGCGCCCGAGGCCGGACTCGGCATCGCGCGGCGTATCGCCCACACCACCTACCGCAGCGCCGAAGAGCTCGACCAACGGTTCGGCACGAGGTCCCAGGGCGAGGAGGACCCGCTGTCGGGCGGCCGGTTCGCCGTCGAGAGTTACCTGGACCACCAGGCGGGCAAGCTCGTGCGACGGTTCGACGCGGGTAGCTATGTCCACCTCACCCGGGCCATGGCCACGCATGACATCGGCCGTGGACGAGGGGGCGTGCGAGCCGTGCTCCAGCGTTACCCCGGTGCCTTGCACGTCGCTGCCGTTGACTCCGACAGGTTGTTCCCGCTGCACCTGTCGAATGAGATCGCGGACGCCGTGGACGAGCAGGTACAGGTGGTGCGGTCCGACTGTGGCCATGACGGGTTCCTGATCGAGACCGACCAGATCGATGCGATCATCCGGGCGTCGTTGGCGCGCACTCCGTCGGCTTCGGCAGTGCTGTCACGGCGGCAGGTCGGGTAGCGTCGGAGCAGTACTCGCACAGGTCCATAAGGGAGGGCACGATGTCGGTCGTGGTGGCGTTTCTCGGCACAGCTGAGGGGGAGGCCGCGTGGGCTGCCGCTCATTCCTACGCGAAGGCGCTCGACACCAAAGTCGTCGTGGTGCCGCTGGACGAGAAAGCGGTCGCCCGCGCGAGTGACCTGCAGGCGTCCGCCCCGCAGACCGAGGTGACGGCGGCGCTGAGCGGAGCCGATGCCGCCGACGCCTTCCTGACGCGTGCCATCGAACTCGATGCGCAGTTGATCGTGCTCGGGCTGCGTCGTCGAAGCACCATCGGCAAGTTGATCCTCGGCTCCAACGCCCAGCGGATTCTGCTCGATGCGTCCGTGCCTGTGCTGACGGTCAAGGCCGACCACCGCTGAGGCCGAGGAGCGACGCCTTCTCCGCACCCATTCCGACCCTCGATTTCAGGGTTGGGCGGGCCATAGTTTTATAATGGAGGGCAAGTATGCGTCGCCTTCGGGCCCGATCCGAAGAATGACCGCGAATTGCCCCGAATCCCAATCGTCTTCCGCGTCGAATGCGCGGTGTTCGTGCTGCCCGTGTGCGCCTTGCCACGAGCCTGGTCTGATGGAAGGTAGTTGGTGACTTCCTTGTCGAATACGACTGCTGCGTCGCAGCTTCCGCCCGAGTTCGCCCACCCCGCGCTGCAGGAACTGCTGGCTCGCGGCCAGGCAAACGGCTCGGTTGATGGAACCTCGCTGAAGACGGCGCTGGAAGCTGCTGCGCTCGAGCCGCGCCGCATGAAGGCTGTGCTGAAGGCGCTCGACAACCAGGGCATCACGGTCGAGGTCGGCGAAGCCCGGTCCGTCGCGGCCGCCACGAAGGCTCCGGCGAAGAAGACCGCCGCCAAGACCGCGAAGAAGACCGCCGCCAAGAAGGCTCCCGCCGCCAAGAAGGCTCCGGCAGCCAAGACCGCTGCCGAAGCGGAGGCTGAGGGCGAGGAGGCTCCGGTCGCGAAGAAGACCGCGGCCAAGAAGACCACGGCTGCCAAGGCTCCGGCCAAGAAGACTGCTGCGAAGAAGACCGTCGCCAAGAAGACCGCCGCTGCCAAGGACGCCGAGGTCGAGGTCGAGGTCGACGAAGCGCCCGTCGCGAAGAAGACCGCGGCAAAGAAGACAGCTGCCAAGGCTCCGGCCAAGAAGACCGCCGCTGCCAAGAAGACGGCCGCTGCCAAGAAGACGGCCGCCAAGAAGACCGCTGCCGCCAAGGACGCCGACCCTGAGATCGCCGACGACGAAGACGTGACCTTGGAAGAGGTCGAGGTCGACGACGTCGTGGTCGAGGCCGCCGGCGAAGCACCCGAGGCCGACGCCGAGGGCGACGACGATGCTGCCGCCCCCGCCAAGAAGGACGCCGAGGAAGACTCCGGAGCTTTCGTCATCCGTCAGGACGACGAAGAGGACGCCCCGGCCCAACAGGTCACTGTCGCCGGTGCCACCGCCGACCCGGTCAAGGACTACCTCAAGCAGATCGGCAAGGTCGCCCTCCTCAACGCCGAGCAGGAGGTCGAACTCGCCAAGCGCATCGAGGCTGGCCTGTTCGCGGAGGAGAAGCTCAACTCCGGCGACAAGATCGACATGACGCTCAAGCGCGAGCTGTGGTGGATCTCCCAGGACGGCAAGAAGGCCAAGAACCACCTGCTCGAGGCCAACCTGCGTCTGGTCGTCTCGTTGGCCAAGCGTTACACCGGCCGCGGCATGCTCTTCCTCGACCTCATCCAGGAAGGCAACCTCGGTCTGATCCGCGCAGTCGAGAAGTTCGACTACACCAAGGGCTACAAGTTCTCCACGTACGCCACCTGGTGGATCCGTCAGGCAATCACCCGCGCCATGGCCGACCAGGCCCGCACGATCCGTATCCCCGTGCACATGGTCGAGGTCATCAACAAGCTGGCCCGCGTGCAACGCCAGATGCTGCAGGACCTCGGCCGCGAACCGACGCCGGAGGAGCTGGCCAAGGAACTCGACATGACCCCGGAGAAGGTCGTCGAGGTGCAGAAGTACGGTCGCGAACCGATCTCGCTGCACACTCCGCTGGGCGAGGACGGCGACTCCGAGTTCGGCGACCTCATCGAGGACTCCGAGGCGGTCGTCCCGGCCGACGCCGTGAGCTTCACCTTGCTGCAGGAGCAGTTGCACAGCGTCCTCGACACGTTGTCCGAGCGTGAGGCCGGCGTGGTGTCGATGCGTTTCGGTCTCACCGACGGCCAGCCCAAGACGCTCGACGAGATCGGCAAGGTCTACGGCGTGACGCGTGAGCGCATCCGGCAGATCGAGTCCAAGACGATGAGCAAACTGCGTCACCCGTCGCGGTCGCAGGTGCTGCGCGACTACCTCGACTGATCCACGTGAAAAATCGCTGAAGGGCTTCCCTCACCACCAGGAGGGGAGCCCTTCAGCGATTGCACGTTGATTGTGCGCCGCCGGTCCGAATGCTCAGCGCCGCCAAGGTTGCAGCAGGCGCACCAGCCAGCGTCGGCCCGCCCGTGGGGCGAGGCGAGCCTGCGCCCGATTGCGGAAGGCGGCGTTGCGGCGCACCGAATCGACCACCACCTGCGCATCCTGACGGAGGTCGAGTTCCTCGCCGGGCGGGGCGTAGCGCGCCCGTTCCAGCGTGGAGACCGCTCGATCGAGTGCCTGGTCGGCTTCGGGTCCAAGGCCTGCCGCACGTCTGTAATGGGTGCGAGCCGCACGCGGAGAGACGGCCGGTGGGTCGGGCACGCCGAGGTCGTGGAGGTCATCGCGCAGTCCGTCCCAGTCGGCTTCCACGCGTTGCGCCTCGTCGCTTGCGAGGCGGCGACGGCGATCGGCCTCACGTCGGGCCGCCATCGGAAGCAGTGCCCCGAACAGGCCGACCAACAATGCGATGGCCACGAGCCATCCGAGAGCTCGGACCAGCGTCCCGATGGAGGAGGAACCGCCGTTGCCGGCGCCTGCCTGCGTGGTCGCGGCCGAACTCGACGACGTCGACGATGCGGTCTCGCCCGAGCTCGTGGAGGTGGTGGATTCGGGACGTTCGGAGCGTTGCTCGCCCGGGTCGGGGGTGATCGCGTAGTTCGGGACGGTGCCGGAGCGGCTTCCAGGTGTCGGTTCGAAACGCGTCCACCCCAGCCCCGGGAAGTACAGCTCGGGCCACGCGTGTGCGTCCGACTGCAACACCGTGTAGACGCGTTGGTTGTCGGGAGCGCCGGCCAAGAAGCCGAGCGCCATCCGGGCCGGGATGCCCTCGAGGCGGGCGAGCATGATCATCGCCGACGCGAACTGCACGCAATAGCCCTGTTTGGTGAGTAGGAAGTTGGTGAGCGGGTCGACCGGCGAGCCGTCCTCGCCCTGCCTGGTCGGTGCGAGGGTCAGCGAGTAGGAGAAGCCACCCGCACCCCGCAGGTAGTCCTGGATCGCAACCGCGCGGTCGAAGGGTGTCGACCCGCCCGAGATCTGCGAGGACGTCCGACGCAGTTCACCCAGCGCTCGCGGGTCGAGGGCGAGGTCGCGCTCGAATCCTTGCTGTGGTGCCGTCGACGTGGGCATCGCCGAGGGCTTCAACTGTGCGTATTCGACCGCGTACTTCGACGCCGTGCGGCGTGGGCTGATCGAGGAGGTGGCGGGCTCGTAGCTCCAGGTGACGTCGGGAAGGTTCGCGCGCACGGGAGGCGACGGCGTCGCCAGCAGGCCACTGACGAGCGTGCTGGATCGCACCGAGATCTTCTGTGAGTCGTAGACGCCGTCGCGCAGACCGGCGGGCTGTTGCATCTCCTCGTTGTTGGCACCCGGCACCTGTGCGGTGCTGTCGTCCGCCGTCCATTGCCCATCGCTGTAACTCGAAGCGACCATGACGCGCAGCGGCGGCGCCGACAGGTCGTCCGTGGTGTAGGTGAGCACGGGAGTGCGGTCGTTGCTGACCAGGCTGCGACTCAGGTCGGCGGTGTTCGACAGACCGACCGTGCCGACGCCGCCTTGTCGACGACCCAGGCCCTCGCCCAGGAAGCGTTGCGTACCGCTGGGCAGCACCTGGGGCACCACGAGCGCGCCGATCACAGCAACGACTGCGGCGGTGCGGGCCATGGAGGAGAAGCCGCCCATGCCGAGACGATCCGACATGAGCATCGGCCTGGTGGGTTCGGCGGTGGTGTTCGACCATCCCATGACGCCCGCGCGAGCATCGAGGATGACCATCAACAACCAGCAGGTGCTGGCCGCGACGAAGTACCACGGCCCGATGCCTTCGGGGGAGTTGGCGGCACTGACGAGGTAGAGGCTCATCAGGGGCAGACCGGCGATCGCCGGTGATCGGAGTCCGACGGCGATGGCATCGGTCAACACCGTCAGCAGCGTCACCAGCGCGACGATCGCGAAGCGGAGGCCGGTGGTCTCCGGCGCCGGCGCGGCGAACTTGCGGATGGTCTGGTCGGCCTCGGTGATCAGCGCCCGGACCGCCTCGATCGTGCCGAGTTCGTGCCCGCGGATGAACATGAACCACAGGCCGATCAGCACGGCGCCTATCTGCAACCACAGCAGCAGCCATTCCGGCACACGCAGCGCACGCATCGCGATGCCGAGCAAGAGTGCGACCACGATGAGCAGCATCGCGCCCTGCACCCATTGGCCACCCTCGATGAGGGTGGTCAGCGGCCAGGCCGCCACCAAGCCCGCGATTCCGGCCAGGACCGACAACGCCGCTCGTTCCCACCTCATAGCGCACCCACCCGCACATAGTCGCGTCCGCTGATCGTGGCCCAGGCGTGGTCGACCGGCATGCCCGGCGGCACCCTCAGCACGCGCCAACCGAAGTCGGCCAGACTCGGGGCAGGCGCCGAGTGCGAATCGTCCGGCGCCGGGCGCTCATCGGTCAGCTGGAGCGCCAGCGCCGAAGCGCCGGGACGACGCAGCGAGCCGAGGTCGCTCTCGATGCCGACGAAGTCGTTGCCGAGCACCGCGACGGTGAGCGCGCCGGTGTCGACGACGTCATGTGCCGCTGCGATCACAGCTGCGAAGTCGTCGTCGGAGCCGAGGCGGGCCCTGGCAAGTAGGAGTTGGATCTGTTCACCGGGCAGATGGCTCTCGTGCGCGCCCACACTCACGCTTTCGGTGGTGAGCAGGTGGATCAGGTAGCCGAGTTCGTGCATGCGGACGGCGATGGAGGCCAACGCCGTGACCGCCCATTCGAAGCTGGAGTTGTCGCCCTGGCCGACATGGGCGTTCGCACGTGGGTCGAGCAGCAGGATGCAGGAGCGACGGGCTGGGCGGTCGAGCTGACGCACCATCAGTTCGCCGCGGTGAGCCGTCGCCGGCCAGTGCACCTTGCGCAGGTCGTCGCCGTCGCGGTACATCCGCAGGCTGACGTCCTCCTCACCGTGGAGCGCGACCATCGCCGGAGTCGTCCCCTCCTGTCCGGCGCCAGCGCCCGGGGGGTGGGCGGATCCGAGCGGGACGATGCGGGGCAGGACCAGCAGTTCGTCCGTGGCCTGGATGGTGACATTCCTGCGGGTGAGTCCGAAGGGATCACGGATCGCGACCTCGATCGGGCCGATCCGGTGCTCACCGCGGGTCCTGGGCTGGAGCGTGTAACGCACGACGCGCCGTTCCCTGGGTGCCATTCCCGGCAGCAGGAAACGGGGCGGGTCACCGAGGGTGTAGTCGAGATTCTCCTGGGCCATGCCGAAACGGGACCGGCGTCGATCGTTGTTGGTGAACCCGACGCTGACCGCACATCTGCTTCCTGCGGTCACCACGGACGGCTCGACCGCGCGGTCGACCACGATCGCGCGGTCCCGGCGGCGCGCGAAGAGCCAGGTGATGAGCAGCAACACCAGCAGCAGACAGCCCAGCCGGGTGACATCGAGCAGTCCGAGTCCCAGGCCGCCCACGACGAGCGTGAGCCCTGCTGACGCGAACGCCCGGCCGCGCGCGGTGAGGCGGGTGCTTCTCATGAGTTGCTGCCGGAAGGCACCCTCACCCGGTTGATCATCTGCTCCAGCAGGTCGGCGGCGTTGTGCCGCAGATGTTGGTGGTCGGAACTCACGATCACCCGGTGTGTCAGCAGCGGCAGGGTGATGCGCTGGACGTCCTCGGGGATCACGTGGTCACGCTGCTCGAGAGCGGCGTTCGCGCGAGCCGCACGCAGCATTCCCAGCGCCGCCCGCGGAGACGCGCCGAGCCGGAAGGCCGAGGTGGTGCGGGTGGCGGTCACGAGATCGACGATGTACTGGCGCAGCGCGGGGCTGGCGTACACCTGGTTGACCCGGGCGATCGCGCGCGCAACGGTGGCAGCGTCGGTGACCGGACGCAGTTTGTCGAGCGCATTGCCCTCGCCGTGTGTGTCGAGCATCGCCACCTCGGCCGCTGCGGTCGGGTAGCCCATCGAGATGCGCGCCATGAACCGGTCACGCTGTGCCTCGGGCAGCGGGTAGGTGCCCTCCATCTCGATGGGGTTCTGTGTCGCCATCACCATGAAGGGGCGCGCCATGGGGTAGGTGGTGCCGTCGACGGTCACCTGCGCTTCCTCCATACATTCCAGAAGCGCTGACTGCGTCTTAGGGGAAGCGCGGTTGATCTCGTCACCGACGACCAGATTGGCGAACACGGCACCGGGGCGGAACTCGAAGGTGCGGGTGTCCTGGTTGAAGACGCTCACGCCGGTGATGTCGCTGGGCAGCAGGTCAGGCGTGAATTGCACGCGCCGCATCTCGCCGTCGATCGAGCGGGCGAGCGACTTGGCGAGCATGGTCTTGCCCACGCCGGGTACGTCCTCGATGAGCAGGTGGCCTTCAGCCAGCAGCACCACCAATGCCGTTCGGACGACGTCCGACTTGCCCTCGATGACCGAGGAAACCGCTTGGTGGATCCGGCCGGCTATCTCATGCACCCGCTCCAGGGGGAGCTGGTCGGCGGACTGATGGGTCGCGGGGCGCGCGTCATGCATGCCTAGATCGTGCCTCACCAAGACGCTGGGTCGCTGCGCGACCCGGTAGGAAATCTGCCCGAACCACCTTCTCCACTTTCCTCCACCCCTGCTTCCGGCATGGGTGTGTTCACCGGATCTGGCCGCTGATCCGGTCATTCGAGCCCATTGCGACTGTCCGACCCGGCCCTTCTGCCCCGTGTACAGGTAATTCCCCTCCACTCCACTCCACCGGGGCTGACCTGCGAAAACGCTGGAATCCTGTTAAGAAAGTGGGCTCGCAGGGGCGACAGGTGGGGTGTGGTGGAGTAAAGTGGGGCTGTCGGGAGCAGTCTGGTGCGAAAAAGTGGTGAGGAGGGTGCGCGATGACGATGTTTCTCGGCACCCATCAGCCACGACTGGACGACAAAGGGCGGATGATCCTGCCCGCGAAGTTCCGGGAGAAGTTGGCGGCCGGCCTGGTCATCACCCGTGGTCAGGAGCGATGCCTCTACGTCTTCGCGATGGCCGATTTCGAGAAGTTCGCTGCGCAGATGAGCGCGACCCCCGTCACCAACCGGGCCGTCCGCAACTTCCAGCGGGTATTGCTCTCAGCGGCGTCCGACGAGATCCCCGACAAGCAGGGCCGCATCACGATTCCGGCGATCCTGCGCGAGTACGCCGGTCTCACCAGGGACTGCACCGTGATCGGTGCGGGTAACCGCGTCGAGCTGTGGGACACGCAGGCGTGGAACGACCTGCTGGCCAACACCGAGGACGACTTCGCCGATCAGGCCGAAGAGGTGATCCCTGGCGGCCTCTTCTGATTTCTGGGCTCCGGCCTCCATCCGCTCCCAGGAGCGCTCGGCATCACTTCCCCGGTGCCGAAGCTCCAGCGGCTGGGGACCAGAACCCAGAAACCGGATCCACGAGACGACACGACACCGCACAGGGATCACCACCACAACAACTACTACCGACCTCCGACACGAAGGGCACACCGATGAGCGAGGACCGGACTGTGGCGCAGCGCCACGTGCCGGTCATGCGCGATCGCATCGTGGAGTTGCTCGCACCGGCGCTGGGCGCGCAGGGCGCGGTGTACCTCGACGGCACCCTTGGAATGGGCGGTCACACCGAGGCGATCCTGCAGACCTTCCCGAACGTTCGCGCGTTCGGCGTCGACCGCGACACCGATGCTCTTCGGTTGGCGGGGGAGCGGCTGGCACCTTTCGGTGATCGTTTCGTGCCGGTGCATGCCCGCTACGACGATGCGATCGACGAACTCGCCGCCCTGGGCGTGACGAGCATCGACGCAGCGCTCTTCGACCTCGGGGTCAGCTCGCTGCAGTTGGACGAGACCGATCGCGGCTTCTCCTACAGCCAGCACTCCGACCTCGACATGCGGATGGATCAGACCAGCGGAATGACCGCCGCGGACGTCCTCGCCGAATACTCCGAGTCGCAGTTGCGCCGGATCATCGGTGAGTACGGCGAGGAGCGCTTCGCCGGCCGGGTCGCCAAAGCGATCGTCCGCAGGCGTGAGCAGTCGCCGATCCGCACCTCCGACGACCTCATGGAGATCCTGCGCGCGGCTATCCCGGCTGCGTCCCAGCGCACCGGGGGACACCCCGGCAAGCGCACCTTCCAGGCGCTGCGGATCGAGGTCAACCAGGAATTGGCCAGTTGGCAGGCCGCCCTCCCGGCGGCGGTAGATGCACTCGCCGTCGGTGGGCGCATTGCGGTGCTGTCCTACCACTCGCTCGAGGACCGCATCACCAAGCGTGCGCTCCAGGCCGGTGCCCGATCCACCGCTCCTGCCGGCCTGCCGGTCGAACTCCCCGAGCACCAGCCGTACCTGTCCCTGCTGACCCGCGGTGCCGAGGTGCCGGACGACGCAGAGATCCAGACCAACCCGCGCGCGGCGTCCGCCCGCCTGCGGGTCGCCGAACGAACCCGATCCACGAAGGGAAGTACGCGATGAGCCAGGCCCCCGCTGCTCGTCCGTTGCCGGTGCGCCGTGCGCCGCGCGGCACCAACCCGACGGCAGCCCGAACGCGCCTGAAGCTGGTGCAGCCGCAGACGCAAGCTGCTTCCGGTGGCAGCCTCGGTTTCGTCGCGTTGTGCGTCACGCTGGTCGTTAGCGGGCTGCTCACCGTGTTGCTGCTCAACACTGCCCGCGCGCAGCAGCAGTACACCATCGGTGATCTGCAGGCCGCTTCCAGCCGCCTCGCAGGCACCAGCCAAGACCTCGACTCCCAACTCGACAGCGTGCGTGCCCCGCAGCAACTCGCGTTGAAGGCGCAGGAGTTCGGCCTGGTGCCGGCCAGCTCCATCCGGTACGTGCGACAGTCCGATCACCGCCTCCTCGGCGTGGCGAACGGCACCGCCTCCGGGGCTCCGTTTACGGTGGGCACGCTGCCCAAGACGGCGGCTTCCTCGGTTGCCGGACTGGCCGTCACCACGGCCGACAAGTCCATCATGATCAAGGAGCCGGAGCCGAAGGCCGCGGAGTCCCCGCAGCCCTCGTCGCCGTCGCCGGCAGCGTCGACGAAGGCTTCGCCGAGCGCGAAACCCTCGCCGTCCAGCCCCACCGCACCCACCTCGAGCGCCAGCCCGAAGAGTGCCGAGAAGAAGACCACGACCGACCAGAAGACCACGCCGGCTCAGCCGACGTCCGCGAGGTGACTTTGTGACGCAGTCTCGTCGACCGGGTCAGCGACCCCCGACGACGAAACGACCGGCCGCGAGCCGCCGAACGGCGGGCGGCCGGTCGACGGGTCCGGCTCCCAAAGCAAACTCTTCGCGTCCGGCCCGGCCGGTGCGGGGTGGGGAGCCCTCCTCATCCATCGATCTGGCAGCTGCTCGCGCACGGCGTCGCGCGCAAGGCAACGGCTCAGAGTCCACTCGCCGCACCCGCCCGGCCCCGCCGGCGGCGCGCTCAGGCGGTGGCGCCGCGAAGCCGCGCCTGCCGGTGCAACTCGGCCTGGGGCACCCGCGTCGCCGCGCTCGGGTGGTGTTCGTGGCGATCGCGATGATCTTCACGGTCATCCTGGCGCAGTTGCTGCGCGTGCAAGGTCTGGACGCTTCCACGGTCTCGGCACAGGCATTCTCCGAGCGGGCCCAGCGCACGACGATCCCGGCGCTGCGCGGGCAGATCGTCGATGCCGGTGGGACGACCCTTGCGCGCTCGGTCGAGCGCCGCAATGTCACCGCCGACCCGTTCGCGGCGTCCGAGTACAAGGTGCGCGACAAGCAGACGGGCAAGCGGACGAAGGTCGGGCTCAAGGGTGCGGCCCAGGCGATCGCGCCCATTGTCGGCGCGGATGCGACCGAACTGCTGAGTGCGTTGCAGCAGACCGCTGACAAGAAGCGCCGGTTCATGTACCTCGTCAAGGACATCTCCCCGGACCAATGGAACCGCATCAACGACCTGCGCATCCCGGGCATCTTCAGCGAGCGCGTCGTCAAGCGTGAGTACCCGCAGGGAACGGCGGCTGCCCCCCTGGTCGGATGGGTGAGCGCCGACGGCACCCCGGGTGGCGGCATCGAGGCGGTCCAGCAGAAGGTGTTGAACGGCAAGCCAGGCGTGCACATTTACGAGCGCGCTCCCGATGGCACCGTGATCGCCACGGCCAGCAACAGCGACACCCCCGCCGTCGACGGACGTCCGGTGCAGCTGACCATCGACAACGACCTGCAGTGGACGGCGCAGAACCTCATCGCCGCTGCCACCACCAAGGCCAAGGCAGCCTCCGGCGAGGCTGTCGTGCTCGACCTCAAGGGCAACGTGCTGGCGGCTGCGAGCTACCCCAGCTTCGACAACAACCAGATTGCAGCGGCGAAGGGTTCGCTGCTCGCCCGCCCGTTCACCGAGGTCTACGAGCCCGGATCGACCGGCAAGGTCATCACGATGGCGGCGGCGCTCCAGGAGGGCAAGGTGTCGGCGACGAGCCCGTTCAGCGTGCCCTACTCCTTCACCCGCAATGGCGAGAAGTTCGCCGATTCACACACCCACCCCACCGAGACGATGACCACCGCGGGCATCCTGGCCAAGTCGTCCAACACCGGCACGATCATGGTCGGGGAGAAGATGTCCCCGCAGACGATGGTCTCCTATATGAAGAAGTTCGGGCTGGGTGCCTCGACGGGTGTGCGGATGCCCGGAGAGTCGGCCGGCTTCGTTAAGCCCGCGCAGTCGTGGGTCGGTCGCGACCGGTACGTGCCGCTGTTCGGACAAGGCGTCAGCAGTAACACGATGCAACTCGCAGGGGTGTTCCAGACCATCGCCAACGGTGGTGTACGAGAGCCGATCAAGCTGATCAAGGGTGTCGGCGACGGCTCGGGCAATTTCGCCCCTCCGCAGGACGACAGGGTGGCGGTGCAGGCGGTCACTCCGCAGGTCGCGACCCAGGTCACCCGCATGCTCAACGCCGTCGCCACAGAGGACGGCACCGCGCCCAAGGCGGCCGTGCCCGGCTACAACGTGGCCGGCAAGACCGGCACCGCCCAGCGCTATTCGGGATCGCAGCAGGACGGCGTCACCGCCTCGTTCATCGGATTCGCACCGTCCGAGGCGCCCCGTTACATCGTGGCGGTCGCCGTGCACAAGCCGCAGGCCGGCACGTACGGTGGCGAGTTGGCCGCACCGGTCTTCTCGCAGTTGATGCAGGCAGCATTACGCCTCGGTCACGTGCCGCCGAGCTCGGCCAAGCCGCAGCTGTACGACCTCGTCTACGACCCGAAGAAGGGCAAGCAATGATCCCGATGACACTCGCGCAGATCGCTGAGGCGGTCTCGGGTCGGCTGATGCCGGCCGATCAGGGCGAGGTCGTGGTCGACGGACCCGTGGTGTCCGATTCCCGACAGGCCGGACCAGGCGGTCTGTACGTCGCTCGGGTCGGTGAATTCGCCGACGGGCACGAGTTCGCCGGGGCAGCGCAGCAGGCCGGGGCCGTCGCCACGTTGGGTGAGCGGGAGATCGAGGGCATGGCGACCGTCGTCGTGTCCGACGTCCAGGATGCCTTCGCAGCGCTCGGCAGGGCGGTCGTCGACCGTGCTCCGCAGCTCACGATCGTCGGCATCACCGGCAGCTCGGGCAAGACCTCCACCAAGGATCTCCTCGGTCAGGTGCTGACCCCCGTGGCCGACACCGTCGTCCCCGAAGGTTCGCTCAACTCCGAGGTCGGTGTGCCGCTGACCGTCTGCCGCATCACACCGCAGACGAGGTTCCTGGTGGCCGAGATGGGCGCCAACGGCGTCGGTCACATCGAATACCTCACCCGCATCGCACCGCCGTCGGTCGGCATCGTGCTCAACGTCGGGCGCGCGCACGTGGGGGAGTTCGGCTCCGTCGAGGCGATCGCCCGCACCAAGGGAGAGTTGGTCGAAGCATTGCCCGACGACGGTCTCGCGGTGCTCAACGCCGACGACCCCGCCGTGCGCGCGATGGCATCCCGCACCCGGGCCCGCGTGCAGCTCGTCGGGACGTCCGAAGACGCCGACCTCCGCGCCACCGACATCATGCTGGACGAACGGTCCCGCGCCTCCTTCACGCTCGTCGGTGACGGCGAGCCACGGCGAATCACATTGGGGCTCTTCGGCACTCACCACGTCGGAAACGCACTCGCGGTCTACGCCGCCGCACGGCACGTCGGTGTCGACGCCGACCACATCGTCTCGGCGCTGGAGTCTGCAGCCGCGGTGAGTCGCTGGCGAATGGAAGTCTTCGAGCTGCGCAACGGCGTCACCCTCGTCAATGACGCCTACAACGCCAACCCCGACTCCATGGCAGCTGCCCTTCGGGCGCTGTCGACCATGAAGACCGACGGACGTCGGGTGGCGGTGCTCGGACAGATGCTGGAGATGGGTGAGGCCAGCGCGCAGGAGCACGCAGCCGTCGGCGCGAAGGTCGCCGAGTACGGCATCGACCGACTGGTCACCGTCGGACAGGGTGCAGATCTGATCGGCGTCGCGGCTCGCGAGCAGGGCGTCGCCTGGGAACACACCGCCGACGTGGATGCCGCCTACGGCCTGCTGACGGCTACCTTGCAGTCAGGTGATCTGGCCCTGTTGAAGTCGAGTCGCGATTCGGGCTTGCGCTACCTTGGCGATCGCATCGTCGAAGCGGACGGAGAGACCCCGGCGTGAAGGCCATATTGATCGGCGCGTTGATCGCGCTCACCACCGGACTCGTGGGCACTCCCGCCTTCATCAAGTTCCTGGTGCGCCGCGGCTACGGCCAGTTCATTCGCGACGACGGACCCACCACCCACCACACCAAGCGAGGCACCCCGACGATGGGTGGCGCGGTGATCATCGCCGGAAGCGTCCTGGGTTACTTCTTGGCGCACCTGGTGTTGTGGACGCAGCCCAGCGCGTCCGGACTGCTCGTGATGTACCTCATCGTCGGTCTGGGTGCTGTCGGTTTCGCCGATGACTGGATCAAGATCAGCCACCAGCGATCACTGGGTCTGCGGTCGTGGCAGAAGCTGATCGGTCAGTCCTTCGTCGGCATCAGCTTCGCGGTGATGGCGGTGAACTTCCCCGACAGCGGTGGCCGCACACCGGCCAGCTATCGCATCTCGTTCGTGCGTGACACGTGGTTCAACCTCGCGTTCGCTGGCACTGCGCTGGGCATGGTGCTGTTCGTGCTGTGGGCCAACCTCATCATCGCCGGCACCTCCAACGGCACCAACCTCACCGACGGTCTGGACGGTCTGCTCACCGGTGCCAGCGTGATGGTCTTCGGCGCCTACCTGCTGATCGGCATCTGGCAGTTCAACCAGAACTGCGAAACCATCGGCAGCAACAAGTGTTACGACGTCCGTGACCCCCACGATCTCGCCCTGGTCGCGGCGTGCGTCATGGGTGTCAGCTTCGGATTCCTGTGGTGGAACGCCACCCCGGCGAAGATCTTCATGGGCGACACCGGTTCGCTCGCGCTCGGCGGCGCGCTGGCGGGCCTGGCGATCATGACCCGCACCGAACTGCTCGTGGTCATCCTCGCCGGCCTCTTCGTGCTGGAGACGCTCTCGGTGATCATCCAGGTGGGCTCGTTCAAGTCGCGCGGCAAACGGGTGTTCCGGATGGCGCCACTGCATCACCACTTCGAGATGGTCGGCTGGAACGAAGTGACCGTGGTGATCCGGTTCTGGATCATCGCCGGCCTCTGCGTGGCTCTCGGCCTCGGGCTCTTCTACGCCGAATGGGTCGTCGGGGCATGACCGACGGCGCCGGCTGGCCGGTCGACCCGTCCTACGAACCACTCGGCGGTGCCCGCGACCTCACCCATCGCGACGCCGACTGGGCGGGTCTGCAGATCGTCGTGATGGGCCTGGGCGTGAGCGGTTTCGCCGCCGCGGACGCCCTGCTCGAGCGCGGTGCGCAGGTCACCGTGTTGTCGACCGACCAGTCGACGGCGGTTCAGGAACGCGCCCACATCCTCGACATCCTGGGAGCGCAGGTGCGCTACGGAGACGAGCACCAGCGGTCGGTGCCCGAGGGCACCGATCTGGTCGTCACCTCACCGGGCGTACGTCCCACCCACCCGTTCATGGTCGCCGTGGCGCAGGCCAGGGTGCCGGTCTGGGGTGAGGTCGAACTCGCGTGGCGGATGCGTCCGCGGGAGGGCGCGGCGCCGTGGCTGACAATCACCGGCACCAACGGCAAGACCACCGCGGTGACGATGCTCGAGCAGATCCTGCGCTCGGCGGGCCTGCGAGCCACCGCTGCCGGCAATGTCGGGCTTCCGATCCTGGAGGCGGTGCTGCACCCTGAGCCCTACGACGTGATCGCTGTCGAACTCTCCACCTTCCAACTGCACTGGTCGCGCAGTATCTCGCCCTACGCCTCCTGCTGCCTCAACGTCGCCCCCGACCACCTCGACTGGCACGGGTCCTTCGAGGAGTACCGCCGCATGAAGGGGCGGGTCTACGAGCGCACCCAGGTCGCCTGCATCTACAACGTCGACGACCCCACCACCGAGGCGCTCGTGCAAGAGGCCGATGTCGTCGAAGGCTGCAGAGCGGTCGGGTTCACGCTCGGACTCCCACATCCCTCGATGCTGGGGCTGGTCGACGACGTGCTGGCCGACCGGGCCTTCGTGCCCGAACGGACACGTCAGGCCGCGGAGCTGTGTCAGTTGGCCGACCTCGGACGCGACGGCAATCCGCCAGCGCCGCACTACGTCTCGGATGCCCTCGCCGCTGCTGCACTGGCCCGGGCATTCGAGGTCCGACCGCTGGCGGTGCGTGATGGCCTGCGTGCCTACCAGCCGCAGCCGCACCGGCTCGCGAATGTACTGACCCACAGCGGCATCCGCTTCGTGGACGACTCCAAGGCGACCAACCCGCCGGCAGCACAGGCCGCGATGCAGTCATTCGAGCACATCGTGTGGGTGGCCGGTGGCCAGCTCAAGGGCGCCGACATCGACGAACTCGTCGCTGCGAACGCTGCGCGATTGCGTGCGGCAGTGCTCATCGGCGCCGACCGTGAGCAGTTCGCGCAGGCAATTGCACGACACGCGCCGCAGGTGCCGGTGGTTGTCATTGACCGCACCGACACTGAAGTCATGAACGAAGTGGTGCAGCGTGCAGTCGACCTCGCCCAGGGCGGCGACGTGGTGCTGCTCGCCCCGGCGGCCGCGTCCCTGGACATGTGGCCCTCGTACGGAGCCCGGGGCGACTCCTTCGCCGGTGCGGCCCGCGCCTGGGCCGAGAAAGTCTGAGCAGTGACCACCGAACTGCCCGCTCACTCAGGGCGATTCGACCTTCGCGCAACATGGCGGCGGATGGAGTCGCCGACGGCTCCGTACTACCTCCTGCTCGGGGCGACCGCCATGCTCACCGCACTGGGCCTGGTGATGGTGTTGTCGGCGTCCGCTGTCACGTCCTACGTTGCCAGCGGCTCGTCGTTCACGGTTTTCAAGAACCAAGCCATCTTCGCCACGATCGGAGTCGTGCTGGCAGTGCTGGCGGCCCGCACCCCGCTGCGGATCTGGAAGGCGCTCGGAGCGCCGTTGTTCCTGGTCGCGCTGGGGCTGCAGATGCTGGTCTTCACCGGGCTCGGGGTCACCGTCAACGGCAACACCAACTGGATTCGTGTCGGCGGATTCACCGCCCAGCCCTCCGAGCTGGGCAAGCTCGCCCTCGTGCTGCTCGCAGCGTCGGTCTTCACGATGAAGCGCAAGCGGCTCATGGAGTTCAAGCACGTCGTCATCCCGGTGATTCCGGCGGCTCTGCTGCTCATCGGGCTGGTGATGGCGGGCCACGACCTGGGTACGACGCTCGTGCTGGTCTCGATCCTCGGGGTCATCCTGTTCGTGGCCGGCATCCGGTTGCGCATCTTCGCCATCGCGGCCGCCGTGGCTGCCGTCGCGGTGCTGGCGCTGGTCACCACTTCCGGGAACCGCATGGGTCGCATCTCCACCTGGATCGCCGGTTGCAGCAGTTCGCAGGCCGACGGCTGCTGGCAGAGGGTGCACGGGGAGTACGCGCTCGCCGACGGCGGCTGGTGGGGCGTGGGCCTGGGCGCCAGCCGCGAGAAGTGGGGTTGGGTGCCGGAGGCGCACAACGACTTCATCTTCGCGATCCTCGGCGAGGAGCTCGGCCTGCCCGGCACCATCACGGTGGTCGGCCTGTACGCCGTCATCGCCTACGCGTGTTACCGGCTCATCGCGACGAGCAAGGACTTCTTCGTCCGGCTCGCCACCGCCGGCGTCATGACCTGGATCATGGTGCAGGCGATCGTCAACATCTGCTCCGTTCTCGGGCTCCTGCCGATCATCGGAGTGCCCCTGCCGCTGGTTTCCCAGGGCGGGTCACAGCTGGTGTCGAGCCTCATCGCGCTCGGCATGCTGATGTCCTTCGCCCGCAACGAGCCGGAGTGCAAGGCGGCTCTGGCACAGCGTCCGAAGCTGGTGCGGCGCACCCGGGCGATCCTGCCGACCGGGCGGGGCGGAAAATGAAGCCATGACAATCGAACGTGTGGTCCTGGCCGGCGGGGGAACCGCCGGCCATGTGTCGCCCCTGTTGGCCACGGCCGACGCTCTCCGAGAGCGCTACCCGAACATCCGAATCGATGTGCTCGGTAGCGCCGGCGGTCTCGAGGAAGACCTCGTGCCCGCTCGCGGCTACGACCTCACGGTGATTCCGAAGGTGGCCTTCCCGCGCCGACCGGGTGGCGCCGCGATCCGTTTCCCCGGCAGTTTCCGCAGGGCGGTGGCGCGCACCCGCGAACTGCTCGACAGCAACGACGCCCAGGTCGTGATCGGCTTCGGCGGTCACGTCAGCACCCCGGCCTACCTCGCGGCCCGCGGGCGCGGCACCCCGTTCGTCATCCACGAGCAGAATGCCCGCCCTGGCCTGGCCAACCGGCTCGGTGCCCGGATGACTCCTTATGTCGCCACCACCTTCTCCAGCACCTCCTTGCCCCACTCCCAGGTGATCGGGTTGCCGCTGCGCACCGAGATCACCACCCTCGACCGGGTAAGCGGCCGCGCTTCGGCGCGCGAACACTTCGGTCTCGACCCCGACCGGCCGACCCTGCTCGTCACCGGAGGATCGCTCGGCGCGCTGTCGCTCAACGAGGCCACGTGGGGGGCTCGGGACGCACTGGCCGACGCGGGGGTGCAGGTGCTGCACGTGACCGGCCGCGGCAAGGCCTTCGATGCATCGTCCGCCTCGCGTGTTCCTTATGTTGTGCTGGAGTACGCCGATCGGATGGACCTCTGTTACGCGGCTGCCGACCTCGTCGTCACCCGGTCCGGTGCAGGCATGGTCTGCGAGACCAGCGCGGTCGGGCTGCCCGCGGTCTACGTGCCCCTGCCGATCGGCAACGGCGAACAGAAGCTCAATGCAGCCGACACCGTCGCGGCTGGCGGCGCGCTCCTGGTCGACAACGACGACTACACGACGGCATGGGTGCGCGACCAGCTGATTCCGCTGATCACCGATCCCGATCGCCTGGCCGCGATGTCGGCGGGCATGCGTGCGCAGCAGCACGCAGCGGCGGCCGGTGCGCTGGTCGACCTCGCTGAGCGGGCTGTGCAGGAGCACCAGTGAGCAACGGCGTCAACGAGCGGTTCGACTTCTCTGCAGCGCTTCCGGGTCTCGACGAGGTCGAGCGGGTGCACTTCATCGCCGTCGGCGGATCCGGGATGTCGGGTATCGCCCGACTCATGCGAGCCCGTGGCCTTCAGGTGAGCGGCTCCGACAATGTCGAGGTGCCGGTGCTGGCCAAGCTCGCGCAGGACGGCATCGCCATCACGGTCGGTTACTCCGAGCAGACGGCGGACGCGCTGCCCGACGGCACCCTCGTGGTCATCTCGACGGCCATCAAGGAGGACAACCCCGAGCTGCTCCGTGTGCGCGAACGCGGCCTGCCGGTCTTGCACCGGGCGCAAGGTCTGGCGATGGTGCTGAGCGGCCGTCGCGGTCTCGCGGTGGCCGGCGCCAATGGCAAGACCACCACCTCCGGTATGGCGACCGCAGCACTGCGTGCACTCGAGCGCGACCCGTCGTTCGCGATCGGTGCCGAGATCGTCGGTGTCGGCAGCAACTCCGCCGTGGGGGCGGGGGACGACTTCGTCGTCGAGGCCGACGAGAGCGATGGATCGTTCGTCGTCTATCACCCGCAGGTTGCAATCGTCACCAGCGTGAAGGACGACCACCTCGACTTCTACGGCTCGACCGAGCACCTCGTCGCTGCCTATCGGGAGTTCGCGCTGACGGTCGACCCCGACGGACTGTTGGTGTGCTGCGCTGACGACCCGGGCAGTGCAGCACTGGGAAACTGGGCGGCCGATCAAGGGCGCCGCGTCCTGACCTATGGCACCCACGAGCAGGCCGACATCCGCATCAGCAAACTCACCGAGCACGGCTGGTCGGGACGCTGTGTGCTGCGGGATCTTGACGGCGAGCACCATAACCTTCAAGTCAACGTTCCAGGTGTGCACAACCTCGAGAACGCTGCCGGCGTGGTGACCGCGCTGGTGTACGGGCTCGGTGTGTCGATGCCGGACGCCGTGGCGTCAGTGGCCGCCTTCCACGGCACCAGCCGTCGAGCTGAACTCAGGGGTGAGGTCGGGGGCATCCGGGTGGTTGACGACTACGCCCATAACCGGGGCAAGCTCGAGGCCATGGTGCGCACCGGCCGACACCTGCGCGGCGAAGGTCGACTCATCGTGGTCTTCCAGCCGCATCTCTACAGCCGGACGCGTGACCAGGCGGTGGGTATGGCGGCGGCTCTGGACGGTGTCGACGTCGCCATCGTCATGGACATCTACGGCGCGCGCGAGGCCCCGATGCCAGGGGTCAGCAGCGATCTCATCGCTGCAGCGATGACCAGGCCGTGCACACGGACGCACTCCGCGGAGGAGACCGTCGACCTCGTCCTGGCGACCGCCCGTCCCGGTGACCTGGTGGTCACCGTCGGCGCCGGTGACGTGACCCACCTCGGACCGCAGATCCTGCAACGCCTCGAGGCATCAACTTCAACTCAAGATTGACAGTCGCGAAGGGCCGAACGAACGCGTAGCATGCGGCGAAGTACCGTGGCGTCGGGCGGCGACCAGCACCTGGCAAGCAACGACCTCAGACATCGAAGAAGGAAAGGCCAACATTCGTGGCATCTCCGCAGAACTACCTCGCAGTGATCAAGGTCGTCGGTATCGGCGGGGGCGGCGTCAACGCCGTCAACCGGATGATCGAGCAGGGGCTCAAGGGCGTTGAGTTCATCGCCATCAACACCGACGCACAGGCGCTGCTCATGTGTGACGCTGACGTCAAGCTCGAGGTCGGTCGCGAGCTCACCCGGGGTCTCGGCGCCGGCGCCGATCCCGAGGTCGGCAAGAAGGCGGCCGAAGACCACCTCGAGGAGATCGAGGAGGTGCTCAAGGGCGCTGACATGGTCTTCGTGACTGCCGGCGAAGGCGGCGGCACCGGCACCGGTGGCGCTCCCGTCGTGGCCAAGATCGCCAAGAGCCTGGGTGCACTGACCATCGGTGTCGTCACCCGTCCGTTCACCTTCGAAGGTCGCCGCCGTGCCGGTCAGGCCGACCTCGGCATCAACGCGCTGCGCGAAGAGGTCGACACCCTCATCGTCATCCCGAACGACCGTCTGCTGTCGATCAGCGACCGCAACGTCTCGATGCTCGACGCCTTCCGTAGCGCCGACCAGGTGCTGCTGTCCGGTGTGCAGGGCATCACCGACCTCATCACCACCCCGGGTCTGATCAACCTCGACTTCGCCGACGTGAAGTCGGTCATGCAGGGCGCCGGTTCGGCCCTCATGGGTATCGGTTCGGCCCGAGGCGAAGACCGCGCGGTGCAGGCAGCCGAACTCGCGATCTCCAGCCCGCTGCTCGAAGCCAGCATCGACGGTGCGCAGGGCGTGCTGTTGTCGGTGCAGGGTGGCAGCGACCTCGGCCTGTTCGAGATCAACGAAGCGGCCCGCCTGGTGCAGGAAGCTGCGCACCCGGAGGCCAACATCATCTTCGGTGCGGTCATCGACGATGCCCTCGGCGACGAGGTGCGTGTCACCGTGATCGCCGCCGGTTTCGATGGTGGTGCACCGACCAAGCGCACCGACGACCGTGCGCTCGGTCAGGTGCAGGGCAACTCCGCGCGGCAGATGCCGGCCCAGCAGCAGGCACCCCGTCAGCAGGCTCCCGCCCAGACGGGTAGCAACGAGGGCCAGGGGCAGCGTCCGCAGCAGGCAGCACCCGCAACGACAGGTCAGCAGGGTGGCAACCAGCAGGGCGGTCACCAGCAGGCTCCGGCCGGCGGCGGCAACCAGGGCGGCGAGGGTCGTCCGCAGCAGCCGGGCCAGGTGCAGCAGGCTGCTTCCTCGCGTCCGCCGCGTGAGGTCACCTTCGATGACGGCGACGACGACCTGGACGTGCCTGACTTCCTGAAGTGATCGGAGCACTGCGCACCCATGTTCTGGTGGCGTGACGAACGCGAGGTCGGCGACTGGGTCGTCGACCTCGCGTTCACCGATTCCGAAGGTGGCGTGAGCCGCGACGGCTACGCCTCGCTCAACCTCGGCGCCCACGTCGGCGACGACCCCGCCCACGTGCAGGCCAACCGTGCGGCCCTCGCGCAGGCGCTGGAGGTGCCCACCGGGCGACTCCATTTCATGGCACAGGTGCACGGCGCCGATGTCGCGGTGGTGCCCGCGCCCACCCCGCCCACTGCCGACGGCATGCTCACCGACTCGTTCGGCGAAGCGCTCGTGGTGCTGGTGGCTGACTGCACGCCGGTGCTGCTCTACGACACCGAGCGCCCGCTGGTCGCGGCCGTGCATGCCGGACGCCCGGGCATGGTCGCCGGTGTCGTGCCACGGATCGTGGAGGAGTTGCGCCGCCGCGGGTCCACCTCGCTGCGCGCGGTCGTCGGCCCATCGGTCTGCGCGCGCTGTTACGAGGTGCCCGAGCAGATGAGGGCCGATGCTGCTGCCGCGAACCCCGCCGCCTACGCGGTGAGCTGGACCGGCACGCCGGCGATCGATGTCGCCTCCGGCGTGGTCGCCCAACTCGACTCGCTGGGTGTGCCCATCGAGTGGATCGGGGGATGCACACGCGAACAACCGCGCCTGTTCTCCCATCGTCGCGACCACGACGCAGGCCGGTTCGCCGGCATCGTCTCCATGCGGAAGAAGGGTTGAGCGTGCAGCGCACAGGAGAGTTGAGCTCCCGATTGGAGCAGGTGCGCGAGCGCATTGCCCGGGCGGCCGAGGCCGCCCAGCGTGACGCGCAGAGCGTGCAGTTGGTGGTGGTGACGAAGTTCTTCCCGGTCGACGACCTGCGGCGATTGATCGAACTCGGTGTCACCGACATCGCCGAGAACAAGGACCAGGAGGCAGGCGCCAAAATCGCTGAGCTCACCGAGGACGAACGAGCGCGGGTGACGGCGCATTTCGTCGGGCAGTTGCAGTCGAACAAGGCCGGGCACGTGGCGTCCTATGCCGATGTCGTGCAGTCAATCGACCGCGCGAAGATCGTGCGGGCGTTGGCCAACGGTGCGCAGCGTCACGGTCGCACGCTCGAGGTGATGCTGCAGGTCGACCTCGACGGCAGCCAGGCCGGACGTGGCGGCGCCGCACCCGATCAGATCGAGGAGCTGGCCGAGCTCGTGACTGCCTCACCGCACTTGAATCTGCGCGGATTGATGGCGGTCGCGCCCCGCGACGCAGATCCGGACGACGCGTTCGAGCGTCTGGCGGGGTTGTCGCAGGCCCTGCGCGTCGATCATCCGTCGGCCACCTCCATGTCGGCCGGCATGAGTGGCGATCTGGAAACCGCCATCCGCCACGGTGCCACGCACGTCCGGATCGGCACCGCGGTGCTCGGTGCGCGGCCGACTGCTTGAGCGACACGCGACACGCCTCGCGTGTCGCTGCCGGTAATCCACGGGATTGGGTTACCTCGCCGGTAGCGTCAGCGGCGACACCGCCGGACGACACAGCGGCTCGCCGCACCTAGGAGCTTGAAGATGGCAGGCGCACTGCGCAAGACGATGGCATATCTCGGCCTGGCCGAGGAGGACCACCGCTACAAGGACGAGTACGACCAGTACTCCGAGTACGGGCAGGACTACTCCGAGGGCTACGACGAGTACGCCGATCACGGTCACGAGACCGAGCACGATTTCGAGCCGCAGCCCGCCGCTGTCACACCGTTGCGCAAGAACACCGTGGCTGCGGTCGCGGGCCACCCCAAGGCAGGCGACATGAGCCGGATCAACGCGATCCACCCGCGTACGTACAACGAGGCCAAGGACATCGGCGAGAGCTTCCGCGACGGAATCCCGGTGATCATGAACCTCTCCGACATGGACGACACCGACGCCAAGCGGCTGGTTGACTTCGCGGCTGGTCTGGTCTTCGGCTTGCACGGCACGATCGAGCGAGTCACGGCAAAGGTCTTCCTGCTCTCGCCGGCAGGTGTCGAAGTTGCAACAACCGGCACCGACGGCAAGTCTTCGCGCGGGCTGTTCAACCAGAGCTGAAATGATGATGGCGCGGGCCCGGTCCGGGGGCCTGCCGCCATCGTCTGGAGAGTGTCTTCGTGGAGCAGTTCAGGGCCATCGCGGCCACGGTGTTGTATCTGTATTTCATCGTGCTGCTGGCGCGGTTGGTCTTCGACTGGATCCAAGTCTTCGCGCGTGACTGGCGTCCGCGGGGCCCCTTGCTCATCGTGGCCGAGACCGTCTACACATTGACCGACCCACCGCTGAAAGCGCTCCGCAAGGTGATTCCGCCACTTCGCTTGGGGCAGGTGCGTCTCGATCTGGCGTTCCTGATCCTGATGCTGGGTGTGAGTTTCCTGCTGAGTGTCATAAGGTGAGAGACGACGTATTTCAACCGTCGTTTCGTCGTGCCTGCGCGCGGGGCGGATGCGACCTGAAGCCAGAGGTGAACACATGGCGTTGACGCCTGAGGATGTAGTCAAGAAGGAGTTCACCAAGCCCAAGGGGTTTGGTAAGAGCGGCTATGACGAGATCCAGGTGGACGACTTCCTTGACGAAATCGTCGTTGAGCTGCGCCGATTGAACGCTGAGAACGAGGAGCTCGCCACCCAGTTGGCCGACTGCCGTCGTTCCTCAGGCAAGCCGGCCAACCTCGCCAAGGGCGACCCGTCGACAGCAGTGCCGGTGGGCGATGCCCCGACGCAGAGCGTCCCGGCGATCACGCCGGCCGCACCCGCGCCCCCGGCGCCCGATCACGCCGCTGCCCAGCGCAAGGTGGACGCCGCCCAGCGCGAACTCAAGGACATCGAAGGCCGCCTGAAGACCGCTCGTGACGAGCTGGCCAAGGCGCAGCACGACACCAAGGCCGAGCAGGACAAGCTCAACGGTCTGCGCGAGCAGGTTGCCGCCGCCGAGCGCGACTTGAAGACGGCGCAGGACAACGCCGCAGCGGCCGCTGCGGCTCCTGCTCCGAAGCGGCCCGAGCCGCAGCAGGGTGAGACCCACGGCTTCGCCGCTGGCGCAGGCGCCGCGGGTGCGGGAGCCGGTAGCGCAGCAGGTGTCATTGCGCTGGCCCAGAAGCTGCACGACGAGCACGTCCGCGAAGGTGAGGCCACTCGCGACAAGCTCATTCGTGACGCGCAGGACCACCACGACAAGGTGGTCGGCGACGCCAACAGCAAGAGCGAGGAGCTCGTGCGCACCGGTCAGAGCAAGTACGACGAGTTCTTGTCGACCGGTAAGGCGAAGTTCGACGACTTCGTGCAGCGTGGCCAGAGCAAGTACGACGAGCTGGTGAACAGCGGTCAGGCCAAGCACGACGACCTCGTCAAGACCGGCCAGGCGCGACACGACGAGTTGATCTCCACAGGTCAGCACAAGCACGACGACCTCATCAAGACCGCCAACGACGAGCGCACCACCGTGCTCACCGACCTCGGCTCGCAGCGCGATGCGCTCACGAGCAAGATCGATTCGTTGCGTGGCTTCGAGAGTGACTACCGCAGCAAGCTGCGCGGTTACATCGAAGGCCAGCTCGACCAGCTGAAGTCGGTCGGTCTGGACGACGTCAAGCGCGACAACCAGCAGGGCTGAACCGCAGCTGGAGGAAGCTTCAGCTAGCTGACCGAAGGCGGTCGTCCCATCGGGGCGGCCGCCTCCGGCGTTCTGCCTCGACGTTTCGAAACTTCAGGATTGCTGGGCGTTTCGCGCCTGCCGCGGGCACTCGTCGCCTATTCTCAGGCCGTTCGCCCGGTGCTGGACGAGCATGGCGGGCGTGGAGTACGCCCTTGACGGGAGGACCTCCGATGGCGGCGAAGAGCCCGGCTACGAAAAGAGCAGCAGTGAACAAGAGCAGTGACGCATCGGTATCCCTCGCGGTCCGCGACGACGAATCTCCTTGGACCGCAGAGGAATTGGCGCAGGTGCGCGACGAGCTCTCAGCTGATGTCGAACGGCTCGAAGGCGAGTTGAAGTCGATCGAGAGTGATATCGCCGGGCTGATCACCGACAGCAGCAGCGGCGCGGGTGATGACCAGGCCGATCTCGGCACCAAGGCCTATGACCGCGAATCGGAGTACAACCTCGCCCAGAACAGCCGCCGGGCACTGGAGCAGGCACAGCGTGCGCTGGCCCGGATCGACGACGGCACGTACGGCATCTGCGAGAACTGCGGCCAGGCGATCGGCAAGGAGCGGCTGCAGGCTTTCCCGCGTGCGACACTGTGCATGCAATGCAAACAGCAGCAGGAGAAGAGGCACTGACCTCATCAGCCGAAACCCGCACGACCCGACGTAGTTCGATCAGCGTCCTGGTGGCCGTTGCGGTCGTGGGCTATGCCCTCGATCAAGTCACCAAGCAGTGGGCGCTGGCAGCACTGGATCCGGGTGATCCGCACGAGTTGATCGGCAGCTTGCTGCGGCTCAACCTCACCTTCAACCCGGGAGCCGCCTTCTCGATCGGCACCAATGCCACCTGGGTGCTCACGATCATCGCCTGCGTCGTCATCGCGTTCACGATCTACTCGGCCCGCAGGCTGCGCAGCAAGCCGTGGGCCCTCGGCCTCGGCCTGCTCATCGGTGGAGCGCTGGGCAACCTGACCGACCGGTTCTTCCGCGAGCCGAGTTTCGGAAAGGGCCATGTCGTCGACTTCCTGCAACTGCCGCACTGGCCGATCTTCAACGTCGCCGACATCTGCGTGGTCTCGGCGGCCTGCCTGATCGCCCTGCTCTCGATCCGGGGCATGGGGCTCGACGGCACCCGGCTCGACGACGACAAATCCAGCACGAAGCACTCCACCAAGAACACCAAGCACGCAACGACGGACACCGACAACGATGACTGACGATCTGAAAGCCCTGTCCATTCCCGAGGGGCTGGAGGGGGAGCGGGTCGACGCCGCCATCGCGCGCGTCCTCGGTTTCTCCCGGACGCGAGCCGCTGAGCTGGTCTCGACCGGCGCGGTGACGCTCGACCAGCGGACGGTGGCCAAATCGGACCGGGTCAGCGCGGGCCAGTGGCTCGAGGTGGCGATTCCGGCTGTGGTCGACCGCACCCCACAGGTCAAGCCGCAGAAGATCGACGACCTGCGCATCGTCCACGACGACACCGAGATGGTCGTCGTCGACAAACCGGCCGGTGTCGCCGCCCACCCGAGCGTGGGTTGGGACGGCCCCGATGTCGTCAGTGGTCTGGCCGGTGCCGGCTACCGCATCTCCACGTCCGGGGCTCCAGAGCGGCAAGGCATCGTGCAGCGACTGGACGTCGGCACCTCCGGCCTCATGGTGGTGGCGAAGTCAGAGCGGGCCTACACGGTGCTGAAACAGGCTTTCCGCGATCGCACCGTCGACAAGACCTATCACGCTCTCGTCCAGGGCCTGCCCGACCCGGTGGTCGGCACGATCGAGGCGCCCATCGGGCGCCACCCCAACCACGACTACAAGTTCGCGGTGATGCAGGCGGGCCGCCCGAGCGTGACCCACTACGAACTCCTCGAGGCCTTCCGGTCGATGTCCTTGATGGAGATCCACCTCGAGACCGGCCGCACCCACCAGATCCGAGTGCACTTCTCCGCGCTGCACCACCCGTGCGTCGGCGACCCGCTCTACGGCTCCGACCCGACCGTGGCCAAGAAACTGGGCCTGGAGCGCCAGTGGCTGCATGCGGTCAAGCTCGGCTTCGCCCACCCCGGTTCGGGCGACTGGGTCACGTTCGAGAGCCCGTACCCGGCTGATCTGCAACGGGCGCTCGACATAGTCCGAGCCTGACGGCTGTGCGTAGGAAGTCACCCGACGTGGATTTTATTGGGGTCGAGAGCTTCCACGCGAAGGTCGCTCGTGTGCTGTCACGCTTGGCGTTCCTGGGCGCTGGGGGACTCGTTGTGGCGGCTGTTGTCCAGTGGTTCCGGGGCGTACCCGACTGGATCTTCCTGCTGCAGTTGGCGGGTGTGGTGATCGCGGTGTCGCTGTTCTTGCTGTTTGCGGCCTCTGTTCATGGTGCGACGGCCGAGGCTATGCGTGAGCGGGCTGAGGACGTTTCGGTGAAGCGGCAAGGCCCATAACACGCGCCTCATTCGTCCCACCTTGCGCGCTGAGGAGGCGGCTGTCGTAGGTCGCACTTAGACTCGTCGCGATGTCCAGCTCACCTGCCTCCCGCAACGATTTCGTCCACCTACACGTCCACACGGAGTACTCCATGCTGGATGGCGCAGCTCAGGTGAAACCGCTGTTCAAGGAGGTCGAACGCCTCGGCATGCCGGCTGTCGCGATGAGCGATCACGGCAACATGTTCGGCGCCTACGACTTCCAAGAAGCCGCCAAGGCGTTCCCGGGCGTCAAGCCGATCATCGGCATCGAGGCCTACGTCGCCCCGTCCGACCGGCGTAATCGCAAGCAGGAGTTCTGGGCCACCAGCGGTCAGCGCGACAACAACGTCGACGGTGAGGGCGGCAAGGACATCTCCGGTGGCGGTCGCTACCTGCACATGACGATGTGGGCCAAGAACGCCCAAGGTCTACGCAATCTCTTCGCGCTGAGCTCGCTGGCCAGTTTCGAGGGCTTCTACGGCAAGCCGCGTATGGACAACGAGATCCTGGCGGCGCGCGCCGACGGCATCATCGCCACCACGGGCTGCCCGTCGGGTGCGGTGCAGACCCGGCTCCGCCTCGGCCAGTTCGAGGAAGCGTGCGCGGCTGCAGCCGAGTTGCAGGACATCTTCGGCAAGGGCAATTTCTACCTCGAGCTGATGGACCACGGCGTCGACATCGAACGCCAAGTGCGCCAAGACCTGCTGCGGGTGGCCAAGCGGCTCGACCTCCCGCTGCTGGCCACCAACGACTCCCATTACGTCACTGAAGACCAGGCCGACAGCCACGACGACCTGCTGTGCGTCGGTGTGGGTCGCAACAAGGACGACCCAACTCGCTTCAAGTTCAACGGATCCGGCTACTACATCAAGTCTGCCGACGAGATGCGCGAGCTGTTCCGTGAACTGCCGCAGGCTTGCGACAACACGCTGGCGATCGCCGAGCAGATCGAGTCGTACGACGAGGTGTTCAACCACGTCGACCGTATGCCGCAGTTCCCCGACGTCCCGGAGGAGCAGACCCAGGGCGAATACCTGCGCGAGCAGATCAAACTGGGGGTCGTCGAGCGCTACGGCGACGACGTCCCCGAGGGTGTGTGGGAGCGCATCGAGACCGAGATGTCGGTCATCGAGCCGATGGGCTTCAGCTCCTACTTCCTCGTGGTTGCCGACATCTGCAAGTACGCCCGCGACAACGGCATCCCGCTCGGCCCCGGCCGTGGTTCGGCTGCTGGTTCGCTGGTGGCATACCTCACCCGCATCATCGAGCTCGACCCGCTGGAGCACGGACTGCTCTTCGAGCGGTTCCTCAACCCCGAGCGCATCAGCCCGCCCGATGTCGACCTCGACTTCGATGATCGTCAGCGCGACAAGATGGTGCGTTACGTCACCGAGAAGTACGGCGCCGATTACACCGCGCAGGTCAACACCTTCTCCACGATCAAGGCGAAGGCCGCGATCAAGGACGCCAACCGCATCCTCGGCTTCCCGTTCAGCCTCGGTGACCAGATCTCCAAGGCCATGCCACCGGATGTCCAGGGCAAGGGCGTACCGCTGGGCTCGACCTATGACAAGGAGCACCCGCGCTACAACGAGGGCGGCGACTTCCGGGCCATGATCGAGGCCCAGCCGGAGGTCAAGAAGATCTTCGAGACGGCCAGCGGTCTCGAAGGCAAGATCCGGGGGACGGGTGTGCACGCCGCCGCCGTCATCCTGTCGTCCGCGCCGCTGCTCGAGCTCATCCCGATGCACCGCCGCGACAAGGACGGCACCATCATCACCGGCTTCTCCTACCCGCAGTGCGAGGAGATGGGTCTGGTCAAGATGGACTTCCTGGGCCTGCGCAATCTGGGCATCATCGACCAGGCGATCAAGAACATCGAGGCCAACCGCGGTGAGCACCTCAGCACCGAGACGATCCCGCTGGACGACCCCACGACCTACGAACTGCTCGGCCGCGGCGACACACTCGGCGTCTTCCAGCTCGACGGTGGCGGCATGCGCACGTTGCTGCGGCAGATGGCGCCTACCGGCTTCGAGGACATCACCGCTGTGTTGGCGCTCTACCGCCCCGGCCCGATGGCCGCCAACGCCCACACCGACTACGCCGATCGCAAGAACGGCCGCAAGCCGGTGGCACCGATCCACCCCGAACTGAAGGACGCCCTCGACCCCATCCTTGGCGAGACCTACCACCTGCTCATCTACCAGGAGCAGATCATGGCGATCGCCCGTGAGCTGGCCGGTTACACCCTCGGTGGTGCAGACCTGCTGCGGCGGGCGATGGGCAAGAAGAAGCCCGAGGTGCTGGCCAAGGAGTGGGACAACTTCTCGGCCGGCATGGCGAAGAACGGCTATTCGCCCGAGGCCACCCAGGCGCTGTGGGATGTCATGCTCCCGTTCGCCGGCTACGCCTTCAACAAGTCGCACGCCGCCGGTTACGCGCTCGTGTCGGTCTGGACGGCGTATCTCAAGGCCAACTACCCGGCCGAGTACGCCGCAGCCTTGCTGACCTCGGTCGAGGACTCCAAGGACAAGATGGCCATCTACCTGGCCGACACCCGCAAGCTAGGCATCAAGGTGCTGCCGCCCGATGTCAACGAGTCGATCGACGACTTCGCCGCTGTTGGTGAAGACATCCGGTTCGGGCTGGCGGCCGTCCGTAATGTCGGCGGCAATGTCGTCGACGGCATCGTGCAGGCGCGCGAGGAGAAGGGGCGGTTCACCTCCTTCGAAGACTTCCTGCGCAAGGTGCCGGCTCCGGTCTGCAACAAGCGCACCATCGAATCCCTCATCAAGGCAGGCGCATTCGACGATCTGCAGCACAAGCGGCAGGGCCTGGTGCACGTGCACGAGACCTACGTCGATTCGTTGGTGGAGGAGAAGCGCAACGAGGCCCACGGCCAGGACAGCCTCTTCGGTGGGTTCGGCGACGAGGAGGCCGTCACCTTCGCGGCGTTGCCGCAGATCCCCGACATCGAGTGGGACAAGCAGACGCTGCTGGCCTTCGAGCGCGACATGCTCGGGTTGTACGTCTCCGATCACCCGCTGTTCGGCATCGAGCACCTGTTGGCGCAGCACGCCGACACCCCGATCTCCAAGCTGCTGGGGGAGGACGCCCCCAAGGATCGCTCCACCGTCACCATCGCCGGTCTGGTCACCGGGCTCACCCTGAAACGCAACAAGAAGGGCGAACTTTGGGCGATCGCCGAGGTAGAAGACCTCGAGGGATCGATCGAGGTGCTCTTCTTCGCCAAGACGTACATGACGGTCTCGACGATGCTCAACACCGACACCGTGTGCGTCATCCGAGGTCAAGTTATGTCGCGGGATGATTCGGTCAGCCTGAGTGCCCAGGACATGACCATCCCTGAGCTGAAGGGTGATCTGCGCGGACCCATCGTCCTGACGATGCCACTGGCCCGGGCGAACAACGGTCTGGCCGTGAAGTTGAAGAGTGTGCTGGCCGAGCACCCTGGTGGCACCGAGGTGCACATCAAGCTCACCCAGCCCGGGCGGCAGGTCACGGTGAAACTCGACGACAAGCTCAAGGTGGCTGCGTCACCGGCCCTCTTCGGCGACCTCAAGGCGTTGCTCGGCCCGACCTGCCTCATGGCCTGACCCGGGAGTCCTGCGGCTACTCAGGCGGGGTTAACGTGTCGGGGTGACTGGATTGACATCGACATCGGCGCCGACCTCGACGACGCCGCAGCCACCGCTGGCTGACCGGGTGCCCGCCGAGCGCACCTTCCACGGCGACGTGTTCGTCGACGACTTCGCCTGGATGCGCGACCACGAAGACCCGCGACTGTTGCCGCTGGTCAAGGCCGAGAACGCCTACACCGAGGCGATGACCGAGCACCTGCGTGAGGGAACCGACACGATCTTCGGTGAGCTCAAGGCGCGCATCGTCGAGAACGACGTCTCAGTGCCCGTCCGTCTGGGCGACTGGTGGTACTTCGTGCGCACGGTCGAGGGCGAGCAGTACGAGATCCACTGTCGTGCACCGTATTCCGGTGACGCACGTCCGAATCCGCAGTCGGGTGTGGCGCTGCCGGGGGAGCAGGTGCTGGTTGATGGCAACCGTGAAGCCGAAGGCTCTGAGTTCTTCGAGTTGGCCGCACTGGAGATCGATCGCACCGGCGACCGGATGGCGATCCTGGTCGACCGCACCGGCGGCGAGTTGTACGACCTCGAGGTGCGCGAAATCTCGACCGGACGAGTGCTGGACGATGCGGTGAAGCAGGCCAGCTACGACCTCGCCTGGTCATTCGACGGTGCGCACCTGTTCTACGTGCGGCGGGACGACGCGTGGCGGGCACACCAGGTGTGGCGTCACGAACTCGGCACCTCGGCAGCAGACGACGTGCTCGTGGTCGAGGAGCCGGACGAACTGTTCTCGCTCGGCATCGACTCCTCGCGCGATGACCGGTGGTTGGTGATTCACACCGAATCGCGCCTCACCACCGAGGTCCGGCTGCTGGACCTGACCGACCCGACGTCCGAGCCGGTGTTCGTCGAACCCCGCACCCGCGGGCTCGACTACTCGGTGGAGGTTGACGGCGACCGGATTCTGTTGACGCACAACGGGAATCACGCTGACTTCGAACTCGCCTGGGCTCCGATCGAGGCTCCCGGTCGCGCGAACTGGCGATCTGTCTATGCGCCCGCGGCCGGCGAACGTGTGATCGGTGCGCTGTCATTCGCCGGGTTCGTCGCGATGTTTCTGCGGCGTGGTGGTTTGCCGACCGCCGATCTCATCGCCAAGACGGCGAGTGAAAAGCCGTACGGCGCACCGAAACCTGTGGTCCTCGAAGGCGCCGCAACCCGGCTCGGCGCGGGGTCCAATCCCAGCTACGAGGCGTCCGCGGTGCAGTTGGTGGCCACCTCTCTGCTGACCCCGCGCACTGTCGTCGATGTCGACGCAGCGGGTGCGGCGAGCGTGCTGAAGGTGCAGGAGGTGCCTGGCTTCGACCCGAGCGACTACGTCGAGGAGCGTGTGTGGGTGCGCGGTCGAGACGGGGTGCAGTTGCCGCTCGACATCGCGCGGCGGGCCGACGTCGAACCGGACGGCAGCAACCCGGGCTACATCTACGGCTACGGCTCGTACGAAGCCAGCTTTGATCCGGCCTTCTCGGCGCTGAGGCTGTCGATGCTCGACCGCGGCGTCGTCTACGCCCTCGCTCATCCGCGTGGTGGAGGCGAGATGGGTCGTAAGTGGTACGACGAGGGCAAGATGCTCGCCAAAACCAACACCTTCAACGACTTCGTCGACAGTTCCCGCTGGTTGATCGACCAGGGCTGGGTCGCGTCCGATCGCCTTGCGGCAGAAGGGGGTTCGGCCGGCGGTCTACTCATCGGAGCGGCAGTCAACCAGGCGCCGGAGCTCTACCGTGCGGTGCATGCAGCGGTGCCCTTCGTCGACGCCCTCACCACGATCCTCGACCCGACCTTGCCGCTCACGGTGGGTGAGTGGGAGGAGTGGGGCAACCCGATCGAGGACGCCCAGGTCTACGCGGTCATGAAGAGCTACACGCCGTACGAGAACGTACGTGCCGAGGTGTATCCCGCCGTGCTGGCGACCACGAGCATCAACGACACCCGGGTCTCGTTCGTCGAGCCGGTGAAGTGGGTGCAGGCATTACGCGAGACCGTGCTGAACGATCCGGCACAGCGACCGATCGTGCTCAAGACCGAGATCGTCGCCGGCCACGCCGGCAGCAGCGGACGCTACGACTCCTGGAAGCAGGACGCCTTTGAGTTCGCGTTCCTGCTCGACCAGATCGGGGCGCTCTGAGTCAGGCCTTCTCGGCCTCGGCCTTGATGCGGGCCAGGGTCTGCTTCATGCCGGTCATGAGGTCGGCCTCGAAGCGGTCCTTGCCGCCCAGGAACTTGTCGATCAGCGTGGACGACAGCTTGGTCGTCCCACCTGAGACGTCACGGGTCTCGGTGAGGCGCGTGCCGCCGTCCGAGGTGGGCTGGAGTTCGTAGATCCAGCGGCTCTTGTTCTCGCGGATCTTGAAGACGAGCTTGCGCTGTGGTTCGAACTCGGTGACCTTCGACTGGGTCGGCCACACCTTCAAGCCCTGACGGTTGACGTTGACCATCGTTGCGCCCTTCTTCACCTCACCGCCGCGCACGATCACCTTCACGGTGCTCGGGCTCCATTCGCCCATCCGCTTCAGGTCGGACACGATTGCCCAGACCTTCTCCGGGGTGGCGGCAATGTCGACGGAGGTGGACAGGTTCGCAGACATGGTTCTCCTCAAGGCGTGGGCTGGTGACAGCCTAAGGCTCGGGCGTACCTGCCGGTAACCGCGGCAGTCCGGGCGTTGGACGCGACAGCTGATCTGATCGACTACGGCTGGGTCTGCGCGGTGTCCAGCTTCTGCACCTGCGCCTTGATCATCGGCTGGATGTCGGGATTGGGAGGTGAGGGCGACGCCGCCCACCGAGATCAGCACCGGTCCGTTCAGGATGAAGTTCTGCTCAGCAGTCGTTCCGCCGGAGCTGATCTGGACGCCCAGCGGGGCGTTACCGAGCTTCGGCGCTGACATCAGGCGGTAGGTGAAAGTCTCGCCCTGGTAGGTCTCCTGCTTGCAGGTCTTCAACGTGTTCGCCAAGGCATCGAACGACTTCTTCGCCTCGGATGAGTTGGCGAACTGCCGCAGGGTCGATGTCAGTGCCATCTGGCTGCTGCCGACGCCCTTGATGAACCAGGCCTCAGACTTCTGCTTCTCCTGAACGGGAGGCTTGTAGCCGCAGAAGGTGCGATTTGAACCGCTAGGTGTACTG